>CASIAP010000007.1 GCA_949372645.1 Candidatus Poseidoniaceae archaeon
TATGGGCTTTGGAGCACTCATCGCCACACTTGTCTTGATGTGGCTCGTCCCAGGTGGCATACTCCTCATAGGTCCAGTGATGCTGTTTCTTTCTTTGCTCAGTCCAGCTGGTCGATTGGCCTGGACAGAATTCAAAAGACCACGTCTCTTGGTCAGTATTGGTTTAGTAGTCATGGTTGTTGCTGGTGGCTTCACGCCGGTATCAACTCCTCCCTCGCCTTCTGAATGGGGCCAACCCTTCTTTACAGAAAACCCAAATGCTCCGCTTTACCCAGCAGGAGAGCAATATACTTGGCTGATGTTACCTGAATTTGGAGATACTGATTTGGAGATCATTCAATCTTTGTCGCTACGCTTGCCATATCAATATGGGCCATACGGTGCTGAATCGTCGGCATTTTGGCTTGCATCACTGTTCAATATGGAACAAGGTCGTTTGAACCAAGCAGTGGAATTGCTTGACCAAGAGTTGTCGGCATTCCGCCTTGATGTCGATGAAATGAATCTTGAACCCATGCCTGTGGAGAGCACACATCACTATTCTTCATCTGAAGCCTCTGTTGATCAAGTGGTGAGTGTCCGTTTGTATGAGTTACGAAGTCTTTCAATTGGTACGAATGAAGAAGGAGTAAAAGTTGGTGAAGTACTTTGTGTGGGGACGGGTATTTGGGGAGGAGAACTCGAAGTTTTAGTCATCGTCCGTCCGATTGGCCACCCTGGACTTTCGAATGACCGTTTTGCTAACGAATTGGTCTTGGATTGGCTTTCGGCATGAGCAGTGGCCCTTTTAGAAAACAAGAGGAGCCATTCTAAAAAGAGATTTAGGGCAACCTAAACTTCATATACAGTGGCATTTAGGGCACCCTAAACCGGTAGGTCACAGCATGAAAACAAGAACACTAAAAACCACATTGCTCGTATTTTTAATCGCCACTGCCTCTCTTGCAGGTTGTATAGGAAGTGAAGATGAAAAAGAAACTCCTGATTTAGAAGATTTTGTCATCGCATACAGTGTGAAAGACGATTACACGAATGTCGATGAGAATCCTCAACGATTAGCCTCCTACTTGAGCGAAGAACTCAACATGGATGTTACACTTTACCCAATTGACTCCGAAGGCGCAGCTCTTGAAGCGCTTCGTTTCGGTAACGCAGACATGGCTTTCATGGATGGCGGTGCTGCTTGGGTCGGTTGGCAACAATACGGCCTAGAAGCTCTCGCAGCAGATCAGAAATCTGATGGAAGAGCATATTACAGCGCTCATGCAGTTGTCTTGAAAGACTCTGAAATGGCAGCAGCATACCTCGACAACGATTCAACAACTGATCCGTTTTCCCTTCTCGCAGGTAAGACCTCGTGCCATACTGGCTGGCTCAAATCCGCTGGGATGTTACTCCCAATGGGCTTCCTTATTGGAAATGGATACGCCAATGTGATTGGTGATTCAGGTGATGTTGAATCACTCCGAGATACCATTACCAACTTCTTCAGTGAAGACTCAAGTATTCCTGATTCAGGAACTCCTTACTACTCCTACTCAGGAGCAGTCAAGTGTCTTACCGAAGGCGTTGGCGATGTCGCCTTTGCTAAGGATTCGACCGTAGCTTCATACTGCGGTAACGACAACGCTACTGACAACCTCGATTGGTGTCTCCCTGAATCCGATTATATCTTGCTTCCTTCATATGGGAATGCTCCATCACACCCAGTGATGTATAATCCAGACTTTATGACTTCAGAAACAATTACGAAAGTTCAAAATGCTTTGGTCGCAATGAAAGATTCAACAGAAGGGGCTTCAATTCTTTCAGATGTTCTTAACACACCTGCAATCTCTGCAACCAATGCTCTTGATCACCTAGGTTCATATGGAAACCTCATTGAAGATGTCCCAGGAATCTCTGCATATTACAGCACGAAATTTTCGATTAATGAGACAGTAGCTCCTACTGTTTCGAACATTCGAATTGCTTTTGAATTGAAGGACGATTATACCAATGCTGATGAAAACCCGCAAATTCTTGCTGATTACATCGCTGAACAAACTGGTGTTACTGTTACTTTGTATCCTGTCGCATCTGAAGGTGCCATTATTGAAGCTCTTCGCTTTGGCAACGTCGATATCGCCTTTATGGATGGAGGAGCCGCTTGGGTTGGCTGGAAAGAATACGGCCTTGCCTCGATGGCTGCAGACCAGAAGTCCGATGGACGAACCTATTACAACGCTCATGCAGTCGTTTTGAATGGGTCCGATATCGCTGAGGCTTATCTTGATAATGATTCAACAACCGATCCATTTGCATTGATGGCTGGAAAGACTTCCTGTCACACTGGATGGCTCAAATCAGCAGGAATGTTGCTGCCAATGGGTCACTTGATTTCCCAAGGCTATGCTCCAGTCGTTGGACCTCAGGATGATATTGAATCTCTTCGAGACACCATCCATGCTTTCTTTAACGAAAATGCAAGTATTCCTGATTCAGGAACTCCTTACTACTCCTACTCTGGAGCAGTCAAGTGCCTTACTGAGGGTGTTGGCGATGTAGCCTTTGCAAAGGATTCGACCGTAGCTTCGTACTGCGGTAATGACAACGCTTCTGACAACCTCGATTGGTGTTTGCCCGAATCGGATTACATCTTGCTTCCTTCGTATGGTGCAGCTCCATCACACCCTGTGATGTATAATCCAGCTCAACTTGATGTTCAAACACGTACTGCGATTCTCAACGCATTGCTCTCATTGAATAATGAAATGTATTTGGAAAATTACACTATGCAGGGACAAACCTTCACTGGATGCTACAATACGGGTTCGCACATGGTCGACAGCACTTCCCCGCAAAACCAGTGTGGAGATCAAATTCTTCAGAATGTTCTCAACACACCAGGATTAGTTGAAGCAAACACCCAAGATCATCTTGGAAGCTACAGTAGCCTCATCAGTGCGATTCCAGGAATCTCTGCTTACTTCGATACCAAATTCGAAATTGCGGAATGATCGCTGAAGACACCTTTGAAAATACATTGTCGGTGAAATGGCCCTCGTCCTCACCCTTTCGGGGCCATTTCACTGACTTTCCATAGGAATAAAACAAACGAAACTCCATTGTTTTCTCTTTCTATCCATCCGTTTCAAAAAGTAAAGGCAGCAGGACAGCGTGAGGGGAATCTATGGCAGACTCGATACTTACTCTCAAGAACCTGAGTGTCGGCTATGATGAACCGTTGATTACCAACATCAACGTGGAAGTATTTCCTGGCGAGATCATTGCGATTCTTGGCCCCTCTGGGATTGGGAAAACTACGCTAATCCGTACGATCTCAGGACTTGTACGACCCCTTTCAGGTTCTTTTGAATTAAAGGTCGAGAAGCGAGGTGGCTTAGGATATATCCCTCAGCGTTTGGGATTAGTCCGCCATGCAACAGTAGCACACAATGTTTCACTTGGTGCCCGGACGAGAATTGGGTTTTCCCTCAACATGTGGAAGGAGCGTTCTCAACGAACAATGGAAGCATTGCGTATGCTGGGAATCGCAGACAAATCAAATGAACCAGTCCGACGATTATCCGGTGGTCAACAACGTCGTGTCGCCACTGCTAGAACTTTGGCTCAGAGACCACAATTGATGCTGGCGGATGAATTTCTAGGTGAACTTGATCATTCGAATGTTGAAATTGTATTCAAAGCAGTACAGACATTAGTCGAGAATGGAACGGCCGTCATTATGGTTGAACACCATGATGATAACGCTCAATTATTCGCCACTCGAATTTGGAATATCAAAGACGACACACTCGAAGACTTATCACTCGAACAGTGGAATAACCGTTCTCATGGTGGTGAAGAAGAGTGAAGTATCGCCTTTTTGCAATCATATTCATCTTGCTCTTCTTGGCTTGGAATACGCTGAATGGTTTAATCGAAGGTGACTGGGGTCGACTTGAGGGTGGATTTGAAAACCTCTCTGTCTTTTTCTCTGAAAGTATGTGGCCTCCAAATTGGAGTGTTCTTGAAGCACGTTCGTATCCAGTGTGCGAATCTGATATCGAGTTTTTTTGTTCTGTTGGCTATATTGGTATGATGGAAACCATCAAAATTGCTTTTGTCGCTACTATTCTTGGTTTTATTGGTGCCTTATTCTTTTCATCTCTTGCAGCACGTAATCTTGTGCCTCTCTATGTTGCTATTCCAGTTCGAATTTTACTCTCAGCAACCCGAAGTCTTCCAAGTCTCATTTGGGCGATTTTATTTGTTATTGTCATCGGCTTTGGACCTCTTTCAGGTGTTTTAGCAATGACCTTCTACACGGTCGGCTATCTTGGTAAATTGCAATATGAAACCTTTGAAGGAATGGCCAATGATTCTTTGGAAGCCAGTCGTGCCATGGGTCTTTCTCGAAGCAGTATTTTACTGAATGTTGTGATTCCCGAAAACAGCAATCATCTCTTGAGCCAATTGATGTTTATGTTTGAATACAATGTTCGACATGGCACAGTCATTGGAATAGTTGGTGCTGGAGGTATTGGTTATTACATCAGTACCTATCTCAAATTTCTTCAATATGAGAAAGTATTCGCACTCCTTATTTTGATCTTTGTTGTCGTTGTCATCATCGATTTACTCTCAATGATGGTTCGTTCGTTTGTGAATGATGAAGGAGATGTTCGACGTCCAACCTGGTTGAATCTTATTCTTACACCAAAGGAAAAGTAAAGCTCTCAACGCCAAGATTTACTCAGCAGCAATATGCAGTGATCCTTGTTTGTAAAACACTTGAATCCGGTTAGGAACCTTACGTGTTAATGCCGCAACTGCTTGGTAGACTTCCTCTTCTTTAACTTTAAAGGACTTGGCAGCTTTAGGGGTTGACCAAGCGACGGTCTCGAAATCTGATTGACGAATCCACTCAAAGAGACGCGCTTCCAGTTCAGTTAATTCTTCCGCCATGAATGACGCAGAGCGATTCCCCTCAAAACAGCACCGATTGATTTGAGGATAAAATGGGAGGGCTCAGTGAAGTGCAACCATTCTTCTGCAGCATTCTTCTGCATCAATGAAGCCGTCCAGTAAAGTATTAAGGGCCTTTGTGAATGGGATTTCAATTCCTAAATCTACAGCTCTTTCGCCAAACATACGAGCCGCTCGAACGCCTTCAGCAACCATATGCATCTCCTCAAGTGCCTGCTCAATGGTGAGGCCAGTACCTAATTTTTCACCCATCGAACGGTTTCGCCCATGGGGGGAAGTTGCTGTGACATACAAATCACCAAGGCCAGCCGGGCCAAAAGCAACTTCTGCTTTTGCTCCAAGTTGAGGAAGTAAGATACAGCCTTCTTTGAATCCAGCCATGAAAATAGCAGCTTTGAGGTTGTCTCCTCCAAGAGTGCCAATTTGTTTCAATCCATCAACTAATCCGCAGGCAAGAGCAACGACATTCTTGAATGCCCCCCATAATTCTGCTCCAGCAGGATCTGCTGCAGGATGTAGAATGAATGTTTGTGTGGTCAAAGTTGTCGCCAAATGTTGTGCTACTGAGACATCTTCACTTGCAACTAGAGCCGTTGTCATAACTCCACTTGCAGCTTCTGGAGCAATTGTCGGCCCTGTAACTACGGCAAGTGTGTTACTTTTCCCAGCATCGTTTAATTTTTGTTGAATCGCTTCTGAAATCAACTTATTTCCATCAGCCAAACCTTTAGCTAAATCAAGCAATACATGGCCTGGGCGAAGGTGAGGGATGATTTTGTCGACCACTCCAAGAATAACGGAAGATGGCACTGCCAATACGATAATCTCTACACCATCCAATGCTTCTTCGAGATGCATGGTCGCTTCAAGACCTTCCACTGGATGATCTGGGAGATATTTTGTGTTGACTGAATTCATGGTGATGGATTCGTAAACTTCCTGTTCTACAGTCCAACCTTTGACATGATGGTTATCTGCTAACCACATGCGAGCAATTGCAGTTCCCCAATTTCCTAAACCCAAAATCGCAATGTGTGCCATAGATACCAAGCTGAACGCCGCTCACTTTACTTATGTTAATTGCCACTCATCGGGGGTGCAAGGATGCGTTTTTGAATGGGGATGAGAGTCAGCAAACTTCAGAACAAGTCATCATCATCATCAGTATCGAGGTCGAATACATTGTCATCTTCTTTCTTTGCCGCCTTCTTTGCAGGTGCTTTCTTTGCCGCCTTCTTTGCAGGTACTTTCTCTGCAACTGGCTTTTCCTCAGCAGGTTGTTGTTCTGAATCATCGTTTGCTTCTTCAGCGAGCTTGGCAATTTCTTCCTCACGAGCAGCCAATGCTGCTGGCGTAGTTCCGGTTTGAGCAGCAAGTGCCCGACGACGGTCCTCACGTGCTTTGCGTTCGAGTTGGCGGTGACGCGACTTTTCGATGCTCTGTAGCATATACATAGCGTCGTGTTCCAAGAGCGGGGAATCCGAAATGAGAGTGATATCAAGCCATCCGCCGTCTTCAACAATGAACTCAGCAAGTGGCTCAAAGTTCAAATCAGACTTCTTGATTTGTGTGTAATGCATGGCGTTACCGGATCGGTGTTCTACGCCAGAGAAGTGACAGTAGAATTCCTTTGTTCCAATTGTTTCACGAACTTCATCAAACAATTCTCCATAGTCTTCTGAAGTCCGCATTTTACCATGACCACGAGCGTGAATGTGGGCGATGTTGAGTACAGGGATTGTTCCTTCAACGTGATTGACAACTTCCAAAACTTCTTCCAAGCTACCCCACAATTCTTGGCGGCCTGATGTCTCAACGCCGATTTTCGATGGAGTTCCATCTTTAATCCAAGGGAATACTGGGAATTCATCTTCATCATCATGCCAAATTTCATGGACACGATCGACGATACCAGCGAAAACATTGGCGACCTGTTCATTTGCAGCACTTCCGGGGCTCATGCCTCCATAGTGTCCGGCGTGAAGGGTGATGTGGCGTGCATTGATGGTTCGAGCAGCCTGTAGAGTTGTTTCGATTTTGGTCATTGAACGTCCACGTTCAACACGGTTGCCAAGAAGTTCAGAATAGTAAGGTCCGTGAATATTCATCTCGAACTCAGTTTTGTTCGCAAGAACACCTGCTTGCCAATACTGTTCAAAGTGTTGAGGAGCGACCATACGTACGGTTTGGACTTCCATTGTTTCTAATCCGAGAGAGATAATATCGTCCATTCCTTCAACGATAGTACGTCCTTTACAAGACAAAGGAACGCCTGCAGGTCCGAGTTTAATTGGCATAATTCACAACTCCGCAGGAACGACCCAAGGGTCTTCCTATGATAACCCCTTTCCGTTGGCTGTCCGCTGCAATTGTCTTTTTTGGACCTCTTCTCGTTAATCAATTGCATACGACCATTGATGAACTCCTGCCGCGGAGGGTGAACCATGGACGAGCAAGTCGAAGCCGCAGTAGCCGCTTTCCGGAACGGAATGCCTGTGTGTTTATTTGATTCAGAAAAAAGGGAAGGGGAAACAGATTTATTGTTTCCAGCCCAAAGTGCAGTCCCTGCCACAATGCGTCAATTGAGGATGGATTGTGGAGGCCTCTTGTTCCTTGCCATCGGCCATGAAATTGGAGAATTATTTTCTCTACCGTTTCTCCAAGACCTTCATACTCAAAAATCTCTTAGTGAACAATTTCCAGTGCTCACTCACCTTGTTACCAATGACCTGCAATATGACTCACGTTCTGCTTTCACCTTGTCGATGAATCATCGAGAGACCTATACCGGTATCACTGACCATGACCGAGCGCTTACAACTCGTCGATTTGCGGAATTATCGGCTGAGTTGACTGAAGCAGGCATTTCCGGAGATGAGGCGCAATCTGCTTTGGGTAAAGAATTCCGTACTCCTGGCCATATCCCTATCTGCCGTGAAACAGAAGGTGGCCTTTCACGAAGACAAGGTCATACTGAATTGGCCGTTGGGCTTTCACGCCTTGCGGGTCTGACGCCAGTAGTCATCGGAGCAGAGATGCTGCAAAGTGATGGCGATGACGCACTCTCAGTGGCTGATGCACGCCTTTGGGCGCAAGAGCGAGGCATTCCCTTCATTGAAGGAGCCCAGTTAATTGAAGCCTTGAATTCATAAAGATTGGAACATCGGCATGCCGGTAAAACCTTGAGGGACTATACTTTCACATCAACAGGTGAGCAGATGAAACGGGTCATGGCAGTCGGAGTTTTTGACTTACTTCATGCAGGTCATTTGCACTACATGGAGCAGGCTAAATCACTTGGAGATCATCTCACCGTTGTCGTTGCTCACGATGACACAGTACGTATGCGCAAGCACGAACCAGTTACTGGCCAAGAACTTCGTCGCAGAATGGTTGAAGGGTTGAAACCAGTTGACCAAGCCATTATTGGAAATTCACCTGATGTGCCAATTTTCGACATATTGCCTCATGTCAAACCCGATATAATTGCTTTGGGATATGATCAAGAACACGCAGAGGACAGAATCCGTTCAAAATTAGATCAAATCGGATTTGGCCACATCCAGGTGACGCGTGTTGAAGGACTCTCAGATGATTTGGACGGTACGCGTAAGATTATCGCTCGAATTCTTCAACTCTCCACTCAATCCAATGAGGAAGATGATGCTTGATGTTTACCGGTATTATTCAAGGAGCGGGTACAGTGCTTGGCATTGAAGAGAAACAGGCCATTCATACCCTTCGAATCGAATTACCAGACACATCATCTCTGGAAACAGGCGCAAGTGTCTCGATTGATGGCGTATGCCTTACAGCGGTTACTATTCAAGATACAGTTGTCGATTTTGATGTCATCTCAGAAACCCTTACTCGAACCACGCTTGGCCAGCTTACAGTCGGTCAGTATGTTAATGTTGAACGTTCTTTAAAATTTGGAGATGAGATCGGTGGTCATTTACTTTCAGGTCACATCATGGCCACAGGTATTCTGCATTCCAAAAAAGAACGAGGAGAAGGTATTGATTACTCAGTCCTCGTTCCAGTCAATATGAGGAAATATGTGATGGAGAAGGGTTACATTGCAGTTGATGGAATTTCGTTAACCATCGGAAAAGTTCATGAAGGCACTTTTTCACTTCACATCATTCCCGAAACACTCCGCTTAACCACACTTGTCGACAAAGAAGTTGGCGATGCAGTCAATCTGGAAATCGATTCCACAACACAAACTATTGTAGCAACAGTGGAACGTGTTCTTAAAGAAAAAAGGAGTTAATCATATGCCAAATATTGCCCTCATATGTGGATCTTTCCACCGTGCTGAAATCGAACGTATGCTTGCATGGGCTCGCGAAGAAGCAACAGCGCATGGCCTCGAGATTACCGATGTGGTATGGGTTCCTGGCGCAATGGAAGTGCCTCTTGCTCTGGACCGTCAGTTATCTGATGATGAGGTCGATGGAGCAGCATGTCTTGGTATCATCGAAAAAGGCCAGACACAGCATGGTTTGGCAATGGGCCAAGCCGTCATCAAAACCATCATTGAATTACAACTTGTTCATGAAAAGCCAATCGGTTTAGGAATCATTGGACCGGGCGCTGAACCCGAACATATCGAACCTCGACTTGAGGCGCATGCTCGGGCTGCAGTCGCTGCAATCGCATCCATGCTCCAATGAATCACTCATTGAGGTTTCAACATGCAAGCATCAAAGTTTCAGCAATTGCGTGCAAACCCCTTGTTTCGCTCCTTCATTCTTTTCTCAATTTTCCGTGCATTCTATGGTGCTGGTATTCTTGCAGTCACCTATTTCCTTTCCACTTCCGCCGAAGCACCTTTGCCCGTTTCAATCGGTTTTCTTCTTTTTTCCATGATTTTTTCTCGTTGGCTGTTTAAACAAATCAAAGGTCGGAAAGGTTCGACTGATGAATCACAATCTGTCGAATGAGTTCTAATGCTTCGATGTCAATGTTCAAGTGATGAATCCTCGTAACAAGGTTGTAGGAGATACAAATCATGTCGAAAGTTCACAATGTCATCATCATCGGTTCAGGGCCTGCAGGATACACTGCTGGACTGTATGCAGCTCGAGCAATGCTTGAACCACTTATGTTTGCAGGCTATATGTCTGGAGGTCAGTTAATGCTTACTTCGGACGTAGAGAACTTCCCAGGATATCCAAAGGGCATTGGAGGTCCTGAGATGATGATAGAATTAAGAGAACAAGCTGAACGGTTTGGACTCGAAGTTCGTGACCAAAATGTCGAATCCGTCGACCTGTCTGAACAACCTTACAAAGTAGTTGTCGAAGGTGAGACATTTCTCACTCAAGCCATTATTGTTTCAACTGGTGCAGAATCAATTTGGTTGAATGCTCCTGGTGAAGAAGCACAGAAAGGGAGAGGTATTTCGACCTGTGCAACCTGTGATGGTGCATTTTTCAAGAATGAAGAAGTGATGGTCATTGGTGGTGGCGATTCTGCTTGTGAAGAGGCAACTTTCCTCACACGGTTCGCTTCTAAAGTAACACTTGTTCACCGTCGAGATACTTTCCGTGCTTCAACCATCATGTATGAGCGAGCACTTAAGCATGAGAAAATTGAAATCAAAACTTTCCGGCAAGTGAAGGAATGGCTTTCAGATGAAAAAGGCTTGACAGGTGCGGTACTTGAGGATCCAAGAGATGGAACCACCGAGAACATCAATGTCACAGGCGCGTTTATTGCCATTGGCCATAAACCGATTACAGGTTTCCTTGAAGGGCAAGTCGAGGTCGATGAAGAAGGCTACATTCTTCACAAGAGACATACGATGACTTCTGTTGAAGGTGTTTTTGCAGCCGGAGATGTTGTCGATACCCGTTACAAACAAGCGATTACTGCTGCTGGCATGGGTTGTCAAGCAGCTATGGATGTTGAAAAGTGGCTTGAAGATCAACATTGACCTCTCAATGAGTTTATGTCCGAGCCCTGCTTGGACAGTTTGGGATTGCTTGTGGATATTGATGTACAACGTTATGCGCGTCACATCACCTTGCCACAAGTTGGGCTTGAAGGACAACGACTGCTTTGTCAATCGAGCGTTCTAGTTATCGGGGCAGGAGGGCTTGGGAGTCCAGTCCTTCTCTATCTCGCAGCAGCTGGCATCGGCCACATTGGAATTGTTGATGATGATGTTGTCGATCTCTCGAATCTTCAACGGCAAGTCATTCATTCGACTTCTGCTGTCGGTCAGCCAAAAGTAGAATCTGCTCGTAACCGCCTCCTTGAATTAAATCCTGAGTTGAAAATCTCCACTTTTGGAATTCGTTTGACGCCAGAACGTGTTGAATCAATATTGAGTGAAGGCTGGGATGTCGTAATTGATGGAACGGATAATCTCCCCACACGGTACCTCATTGATGATGCATGCTTTTTGAATAATACGCCTTGGGTTTATGGTTCTATATATCGTTTTGAAGGCCAAGTGAGCGTCTTTAATCACAAACAAGGGCCATGCTATCGTGATTTATTTTCAGAACCGCCACCGCCTCAATCTGTTCCTTCATGTGAGCAAGGTGGAGTTCTTGGCGTCTTACCAGGAGTGATTGGTTCCTTGCAAGCCAATGAAGCCATCAAGATAATTCTTGGACTCGGTGAAGTACTCAGTGGTCGGCTTCTCATCTATGATGCTGAATTAATGACCTTTGAAACGCTTCGATTCTCACAGAACTCTGAACGTGAAATCATTTCTGATTTATCATTGAGTACGGCTATGTTTGACGATGAGGCATGGTGCATGCGAGTGACACGGATGGGTGATATTGATGAAGGAGATACTTCTGCGTCCAAAACAATGTTCAATTCTCTTTCAATGAATGATTTTGTCGAACGCAGAAAAACCGGCTGGACGCCTTTTCTTCTCGATGTTCGTTCTGAAGGTGAGTATCAACGTGCACATGTTGCTTCCACTGACCTACAAATCAATCATGAAGCAGTACTCTCTATGACTGATTCCATCCCGAAAGACAGGGAAGTGGTGGTTCTGTGCCGAAGCGGAATGCGTTCGCAAATGGCTGCGATGTTTTTGATAAGAGCAGGTTATGATGGCTCTTCACTTTACAACCTTGAGGGTGGCATCATTGCTTGGAAATCAGTCGCTCCAGACGAGATTGTTCGTGGCTGACACGGCTTTACTTTCCGAACTCGTGAATTAAGCATTCATCTCATTTAACAGGGGTGAGGTTCAAGTCTCAACAGCCATCCCTGTAGATGAAGGGAGGGAGTTCATGGCCAAAGTCATCGTTGCAGACGAAAATGAAGGTCGCCGTTCCCTTCTTGCCAATACGCTTGAGCGTGAAGGATTCGACATTACTCGTGCTGCTACTCTTCGACAGGCTGAAGGCACGGCTCTTGTCATTATGCCCGAAGTCGTTTTGATTGATGGAGAATGGAAAAACGGTGATGCCATCGATGCAGCACAGCGTCTGATGGGAGACCCTGAATTTGCTTTCAAGTGCCGTATTGTCATTCTTGCACGAAATGTCTCACAAGAATACCGAGTGAGTGCGGCTCAGTCTGGGGTTGCTGAAGTCATATCCAAACCGGTTGATATGAAGGTCTTAATTGACCAATTACACAAACATACTCGGAAGCAATTTGTTCCACCTCCAGCAGATGTGGCTACGGGTCAGAGTGGTGGAGGAAGTTTCGATGTCTCAATGACCATGGGTGACAGTACATGGGCTCTACCGATGTTGAAAGGACTTGTTGGGCCAGAAAAAATCAATACAAATTTCATCGATGAAATACTTTCTCAAATGAATGAAGAAGGTTTGGAGGTCAAGACTGAACTTGATTCATCAGCAATGTCCTCTATGCTTCGTTTAGCTCTCAACAAATTAGTCGAACAAGCGA
Organism: Candidatus Poseidoniaceae archaeon; assembly: GCA_949372645.1. Taxonomy (GTDB): domain Archaea; phylum Thermoplasmatota; class Poseidoniia; order Poseidoniales; family Poseidoniaceae; genus MGIIa-L1. The sequence continues at coordinate 12,868 of CASIAP010000007.1, forward strand.
GTGCTGATGGTGAGCTCATACCTCCAAATCAATTCTCTGAAGGAGATGGAGCACAGCAGCAGACCCACTCAGGACCATCTTCTCCAAGTCAAGCCAAACGAGGTGCACCATTAGGGGGTAACGCTGCTTCTGAAATGAAACAAGGCATTTCCACCTCGATGGGAGGGATTCTTGAAGCACAAGCCCAAGGACTCGCAGATGAAGTCGAAGGGATGATGGATTCAATACTCGATGAACAACCAGATCTTATTGCTTTACATAGTTTTGAAACGATGGTCCCGATCGATCCACAAGTACTTGAATTGACTCGGCTGACTACAGAAGTTGTTTCAGACCTCATGTGGAATTTAGGTCGTCCTGGTGCTGTATCTGATCTCACACTCATTACACAAATTGAAGATGCTGCACAGATGCTGAGCGATGTATTAGCGGCTTTACCCGAGGCTGAAGAGGAGGAATAAGTATGGCTAAATATCCAATTCCTCGGCCCAATGAACTCAGGCTTATCGATCGTAAATCAGACCTCGATGAACTTAAAAAAAGCCAACCGAAAATTTACCGTTGGCGTGCACTGATTGGTTTATGTCTCCTCGTATTCTGTGCAGTATGCGGGTTTTTTTTGTTCAAAGATGCTCAAAAGATTTTGTTCTGGTTTGAGGGTTTAGGGCCGATGGGCCCAATTGTATTCACATTGGGCTTATCTCTTGCTGTTGTCATTATGCTTCCAACTCCGCTGATTAAAGTGGCAGCTGGAGCTATATTCCCCTTTTGGGTTGCGGCTGCAGCTAATTTCATAGCCTCTTTACTCGGGGGCTTTCTTGCTTTTGTTCTCGGTAGATGGCTGTTTCGAGAAACAATACAGCGGTCTATTGTCAACGATTCACGTCTAAGGAATATTGAGCATGCCTTAACCGTCGATGCGATGAAAATCTCTATTCTTGTTCGGTTGTCTCCTCTTATTCCTGATGAGTGGCTCAATTATCTGATGTCTGCAACACCGGTCAGTCTTCGGGTGTACATGCTTTCAAATTGTTCAGGCATCGTTTATTCTTTGGCATATGCCTACTATGGTCATGCTTTAGGGCGTTTTGCTCTTAATTCATCAGGCATAGAAGGTATGAGCTCAACACCGATGGGTAATGCAATGCTCATACTTGGAATATTGGCCTCCATATTGGCTACTGTGATGGTCACTCGCGCCTCAATGAAGGCGCTCAGAGATGTAATTCCTGAAGAAGAATGAAACACTTTCTCATCGAAAGCCCCGTACCGTTCAGCCGTCGCGTTTGTATGGGGGTGGCCTATGGCCAAACCATGAGCCAAGGAGATTTACCGGCTATCCATGGAACTGATTGGACTCCGAAAGAGCCATTGGTTTTCTCTCAACCCTTGCTTGCAGAAGCAGCGCGTCGGGAAACTTTACGTTTTATCGCTCAGCGTCATGATGGTCACCTTTTCCTTATAGCGAATATTTGGGATGTTATGATTGAGAATGAATCTCAACAATTTGAAGGCCCTTCGTGGCATAAATTCAGTCAACGTTTTGTCGACGCAGTTCAACGAGGATTAATTGCCCAAACCGATGCAAAAATGAAAGAGGAAGTGGATGTGGAAGTCATACCACGTCGAAGTTTAACGATGTTTTTAGATCGCAGGTGTCAACACTTCTTAGTGGATTTACGTTTAGTATTCCGCCGTTTGGCTCACTACATGTCCATTACCATGGAACAACGTATTGAATGGCAAACTATGATGACTCGGACACGAATGTTAGATGGTGAATTAAAATCTATTTTTTCAGAAGGCCTTGAAACTCCAGATGGTTCTTCATTTGGTGGTAAAGGATTCCGTTCAACTTGGCAAGAAGGTGTTGTTGCAGTGGCTACGGCTCTTGACCGTCAACCTGATTCTCCTCGTGACGCTCGACCTGGAAAGGGCTACGATGGCGACCTTGTCGCTCCAATGATACGAGATATTGGCCTTGGATTAGCCATGGGTGATACTCCATTGGACGTCATGGCTGCAAATTTAGGAAAAGTAGGTTCGAATCAAAACGGAGGTTGGGATGATGCAGGTGGTCGCGATCTCCACGTTGGAGCATGGCATGTTGGAGTTTTACCTCCAACTGCTCCACTACCGATTGCCAGTGTTACGATGACTGGTCTTGCTTTTGCTGCGTGGCACCAAAATCTCAATCGGTTCCAAGTGGCTTGTATTGGAGAAGGAGCATCATCTTCTGGAGAATTTTGGGAAGCCATGAATCTCGCTGGAGCACGAGGCCTTCCAATCACCTATATTCTTCAAAATAATCAAATCGCTTTAGACACTTCTCCAATCAAACAATCGGGTGTTGAAGTATGGGCGGATAAAGCCACTGCCATGGGTTTCCCAGCATGGACCATCGATGGATCAGATCCAGCAGCATGGTATGCAAGTACGGCTTGTGCTCGTGAATTTGCTTTGAACGGAGGTGGGCCAACACTCATCCATGTCGAAACAATGCGTGGATGTGGCCATGCTCATCATCATGATGATTTGTATCTTGGAAATGAATCTGGAACTCCTCCCGGATATGTGGACCGCGATTTGCTTGCCTATTGGGAAGCGAAAGATCCGATACCAACTCATCGCCAATTGCTTCTTGACCTCGGTCTTGAAGAATCAGTATTACTGGAAATGGAGGCACAGGAACAACATGATGTGGAAACTGCTCGAATGGAACTTGAGCAAATGGCATGGCCAGAACCAGAAACGGTTACGAAAGGCGTCACGTTATTGAGCGATGCTGAATCGCATGAAGAGCGCTTTACTCGTTTGTCGCTTAGTCAAGAGACTGAAGTGATTGAATCAACTCTTGAGATTGGTGAAACTACGCTTACCTATGCAGAAAAGGGTGGCTGGACCTATGCTCGTTCTATTCAACAAGCCATGGTGGATATCGCAACACGTCACGGCGATGATTGTATCTTCATCGGTGAAGATATGGAAGTTGCAGGCGCCTTTGGAATGAATATGGCCTTGAAAAATGCAGGCCATTCAGAAAAACTTCTTGATATGCCGTTGTGTGAAGCAGCGATTGTTCACACAGGCGTAGGAACTGCCCTCTCCGGTATGCGTCCGATGGTTGAGATACAATTTGGTGGATTTGCAGCACTTGGCTTCAACGCTTTAGTCAACAATGCAGCCATGCTTCGTTGGCGCTGGGGTGCTGATTGTCCAATGACCATTCGTATACCTTTAGGTGGCCGTACACGCTCCGGACCGTTCCATGCCAACATGATTGAGTCTTGGTTTGCCAATGACCCTGGATTGGTTGTTGTTGCCGCAGGAACGCCTCAAGATGCGTATGACCTTCTCATGGAAGGTGCAGAATTAAATGATCCCGTACTCTTCTTAGAACACATTGGATTGTATGGTCTACGTGGAGGAATGACTGGCTGGGGTCAAAATATCAACCAAGTAGTTGATACGGAAACAGTCAAACAAGCCATTGCTAAAGGAGAGAGATACAAACTCGGTAAGGCTGCAGTGGTCCGTGGTGGACGGGATGTAACGTTAGTTACCTGGGGTTCAATGCTTCATGTTGCCCATCAAGCTGCGGAGCACCTTGCTTCTGAAGATATTGAGGTCGAAATCGTTGACTTGCGAACACTTCTTCCATTTGATGCACAAACATGCATTGACTCCGTTCAAAGAACTGGTCGTCTGGTTGTACTCCAAGAAGGTCAATGGTGCGGTGGATTAGGTCACAGTATTCAAAGTCGAATATTGGAATCATGTTTCTATTCTCTTGAAGCAGCACCTCTTGTCATTGGTGCCTTAGATACACCCGTTCCATTCTCTCCCCCGCTTGAAAATTTCACTATACCTTCACTTGAGCATGTGATCAAAGTATTACGCTTAACCGTTCAATCTTGAGAGTCAGCCTTGTCGTTTCCAAGTTTCATACGGATAAATATCTCGGCAGCAATCAAAGCACCAACTGCAGTAGTAAAACTATAGAACAAGATGCTTGAAGCTTCCCCGGCGAACATATTGGGTCCGAAAGTTCGAGCAGGATTCATTGATGCACCCGTCAAAGGTCCAAACATAAAGGCCAGTAAGGCTACGACAAAACCGACAAAAACAGCGATAGATACATGAGTTTGTGAGCGTAGAACAATCCAATATATGCTCGCCATCAGTGAAAACGTGATGAATACTTCAATCAATCCTGCCGTTGGAATTGAGACGTCAACAGCTCTTTTTGTTGGTCCAGCACCTTGGAGTAGAAAAGCAGCAACGGCCCCCCCACTTAATTGAGCAATGATGTAAGGAAGTAATGCCTGCCTTTCGAGATGTCCCGTTCGAAAAAAGGCAAGTGAGACAGCAGGATTAATGTGTGCTCCACTGATTGGTTGGAAGATCAAGATTGCAGCAGTGACGGCGATTCCAAAACAGAGAGACACTGTTGCGTGGGATGCACCGAATGCTATACTACCACAACCAATGCCAACCATCAGTGCAGTGCCAAAGAATTCAGCCAAAATTCTACCCCGCATGTTCACTGCTTCAGTCATTATGTTATGTTCTTTACCAAACACTCTCTTGATGAGGATTGCAAGGCAAGCGTGAAGAAGTAAAGAGTATTGGTTCGTCTCATGGGGTCAGAGGAGAATGTAATGGGAATCCCCCAACTCCTTCATTTCCAAACGATGATTACGACTGGAGCTTTATTCCTCGGAATAATAGGTGTTAGTTTTCTTTCAAATTCGACAGGTACTGACAGTCTTATCATTACCTTCTTGATAGCTTGTTTAGCACTTGGTTTGCTGGTGTTCTCCGCAGATTTTTTCATTGAAGGAGCCAAAGGATTAGCTCGCCGCGGAGGATTGCCAGAGGTCGTCATCGGCTTGACAATTGTCTCGATTGGAACATCACTACCCGAAATATTGGTGTCAACAACGGCAGCTGCAGATGTCGCTTCAAAGCCTGAAGTGGCAGATTTCGCAATAGGTGGAATCCTTGGTTCGGTCTTTGTTCAAATCACTCTGATATTGGGGATTGTGGTAGTTAATAAAGGATTTAAAATTCGAGAATCATGGTTGAAGCGTGATGGCCTCATCATGCTGTTAGCAGTTTTGATCCTCACCTTTTTCCTGCTCACAGAACGGACCTTGCAACGTTGGGAATCTGGGATTCTTGTTCTCTTGTATGTGATTTACATTGTATGGCTCTTAATGCATCGTAAAGTGATACAAATGGAAGAGGATGAAAACAAAGAAGAAGTCGAAGTTCGTGGCTCTACTTGGAGTACTGCAGCCTACACTATCATGGTCATCGGAGGTCTTGCCTTTGCCTTATTTGCAGCTCACCATCTGGTCGAATACGCAAGTCAAATTGCGATGAAATTGAATGTCCCTCACGCTATCGTTGGAACAACTGTTTCAGGAATTGGGACCTCTTTACCAGAGTTAACCATTGCTTTGATGGCGGCAAAGAAAAGCCAAGGTGTTGCGATAGGTACGCTTATTGGGTCCAATATTACAGACCCACTGCTTTCCATTGGTTTGGCAGGTTTAGTCCATCCTCTTGCCATAACCTCTGATGGATTCGAATTGATTGTCTACATCATTATCCCGTTCACCATCGTTGGGTGCATGTCTGCTTTATTGTTGATGCGAACTTCATATGAGATCAAAAAGTGGGAAGGCTACACATTGATTCTCATGTATCTCTTGTTCATAATTACCCTTGAGGCATACAACCGTAATTGGATAGCCTTCTGAAAACAATGAAGACATAAGGGGCGACTTCTTCGCCTTCTTCATGGTGAACTTCCAACTCGACGAAATGCAAGAGATGTTGAAAGAACTTGCGCACGAATTCGCAGTCGATGAAATACGCCCAAATGCTGAGCATTGGGATACTGAATCGATTTACCCAAAAGAAGCCATTCAAGCTGCTCACGAAATAGGATTGCTCAATCTCCACATTCCAGAAGATTATGGCGGTCCAGGATTAGGTTCAGTTGAAGAAGTCCTTGTCAATGAAGAACTTGCATGGGGAGACCCTGGTTTTGCAACTGCTGCATATGCCACTTCGCTTGCATGTGCCCCAATCATTACCGGTGCTACCGAAGAACAGAAACAGAAATGGCTTCGAATGGTGGCAGAAGACGGGGCTTTAGCGTCCTATGCAGTAACTGAACCTGGTGCAGGTTCTGATGTTGCTGCATGTAAAACCAGTGCAATTCGCGACGGTGACGACTACATCATCAACGGTTCTAAAATGTGGATTACAGGCGCAGGATATGCCGATTTCTTCTTCGTACTCGCTAAGACCGATGTCGATGCTGGATACAAAGGCATGTCAGGTTTCATCGTTGAGAAAGACGCTGAAGGTTTCTCGCTTGGAAAGAAAGAAATTAACATGGGACAACGCTGCTCAGACACCCGTTCCATTCAGTTCGATGATGTTCGCGTCCCAGCAAATCAATTAATTGGCGGTTCCGAATCTGGTGGCTGGATGAACGCCATGAAGGCTTTTGACATGAGCCGTCCAAACATTGCAGCCCACGCCACTGGCTTGTCCCGTGCTGCTTACGAGCATGCCCTCCAATATTCGGGCGAACGTTCGACTTTTGGTAAACCCCTCCATCGACACCAAGCCATCCAATTCATGTTGGCTGATATGAAAACAAAAATTGAAGCATCTCGAATGTTGACATGGAGATCTGCTGCTGACTCAGACGCAGGACTTCCAAACACAGAATCAGCAGCTCATGCAAAACGGTTCGCAGCTGACACGGCTATGGAAGTTTCAACCGATGCAGTGCAAGTTTATGGCGGATATGGATATTCTGAGGAATATCCAGTGGCTCGACTCATGCGAGCGGCAAAGGTCATGCAAATTTATGAAGGGTCTTCACAAGTTCAGAGAATGATTATTGGTCGCGAGATTACCAAAAACCTCTGATGGTTAGGTGCAATGCACCGAACATTTTGAACCGTTTTCGAGAGCAAAGAACAAAGCCCTCGGGCCTCGAATTTGGAGTATGGCCAAATCTTGTCCTGCCGTTATACTCGCTGCGGGAGCGAGTCAGCGTCTTGGCGAGCCGAAATCTTTGGTGGCTGTTGGCGATACCACCTTGGTTGGTCTTGCCTACCAAAAATTAGTCAAAGCCGGTTGCTCACCAGTTGTAATTGTTACACGAAGCGAACTTTCAGTTCAAATTATGCAAGCAACCCTTGGTTCGATCGTTCTTGTAAATTCGGATCCCGAAGAAGGGCGAACTGGAAGTATTCAATGTGGAATTTTATCCCTAGCAGGTGATAAAGGACGAATGCCTCGACGCCTCATCATTGCTCCAGTTGATCGGCCAGGTTGGAGGATTGAGCATGTCAAGTCTTTACTTTTAGAAGAAAGTAGTTCGACTCTTGCTTCAAATGGCCGAAGAGGTCACCCCTTACTTTTGGATGCAGAGGCCATACAATCTGTTCTCGCAGCATCGGCTCAGTCGCCTTTACGGGAATTAGTTTCCTTTGAGGAAGTGGTTGTTGACGGACCTCTACTTGGATTGAATATTGATCATCCTGACGATTTAATTTTATTGAAGCAACACGAATCATCCCTGCTTGAAATGAGCTGAAACCTGTAGGGCAAAGGGTATGTGTCACCTCTTCAACCGGTAAACATGACTGCGGCGGTGATGGCTTGGGCTCTCTCACGTCTCGAGGTAGGCCAACGCGTCATACTCGCCAGTGTCGTCGAAACTGCTGGTAGTGTTCCTGGGAAAGTCGGTGCGCGTTTGGCAATGACTCCTGATGAGCAATGGGTTGGGACTGTAGGCGGTGCAGGATTAGAATTGAAAGTTCTTCAACGTTGTAAAGAGCGTCTTCAAACACATCACCGACCGTTTGGAGAAGTTGTACGTTATGGCTTGAACAAAGGTGCGAAGGGCTATGAAGTGACACCGCTTGATTCCCTTTGCGGCGGTCAAGTTACGCTGTCAATCGAGGTGATGATTCCAATGCCACATGTCTTATTGATGGGAGGTGGTCACTGCGGTCAAGCAATTGCAAAGTCTTTGGATGCATTAGACTGGCAGTATTCTGTTCATGATACACGTACTGAATTCTCCACAGAGGTCATGTATCCGAATGCTCAATATCGCTCCTCAGTTCCAGTTGATGTTTTTCTTCAAGCCGAAACGCTCGAAAGTCTCCATCGTTTTTCAGATGTTTTGCTGTTAGGGCATGACTGGTCTGAAGATCAAGAGCGTTTGTTAGGATTGCTTCATCTCTTCCACGATGCTAAAGCCATCCCAGATGGCCAGCGCGGTCCTCGAATTGGCGTGATTGGTAGTCGTTCAAAATGGCAAACCTTTGAGAAGAAATGTCTCGGGCAAGGCATCGAGCAAAGCATTCTTGATGGGGTGGTTTGCCCGATTGGTTTGAACATCGGTGCTGAGTCACCGGAAGAAATTGCTGTTGCAGTTGTTGCTCAAATCATGGCTTCATTCAAGGGAATCGATTCAGAATCATCGATTTGGCGTACTTAATTTACTTTTGAGCAAATATCCGCTCTCGAAAATAGCGGAGTTCTTCGATCGATTCAAGAATATCATCGAGTGCAAGGTGTGCCCCCTTCTTTTGATATCGTCCCGCTTCGGGATACCAACGACGGGCTAATTCCTTCACCGTTGAAACATCAATCATCCGATAATGGAGATAGTCTACAAGGAGCGGCATTTCCTTTTCCATGAATTTTTTATCGTTCCAGATACTGTTTCCACAGAGTGGTGCAATACCTTCAGGGACCCACTTTTTGAGGAAAGCCAGTGTTTCAGCTTCTGCTTGTTCGCAAGAAACGCTCACTGTACGGACACGTTCAACTAATCCACTTGCAGTATGATGCGAAGTATTCCATTCATCCATTCCAGCCAAGAGTTTTTCTGATACAGAAACCGCAAGATTTGGACCAGTAGCAAGAATGTTGAGTTGCCCATCGGTCACCACTGTTGCAATTTCGATGATGGATTCTTTCCCAATATCCAGTCCAGTCATTTCAAGGTCAATCCAAACCAAGCGTTCATCGCTTTCACCCATGATTTCGCCAATCGGTTGGGGTTTTTGAATTGGGCGTAGGGTTATGAAGTTCTCACTGGAGGGACAACCATGGCGGATGAGACGGTTATCGATGCCTTAGAAGATCCTTTTGACACCGCCCCTTTGATGGAATCGAAATCTCTTATTGCTGTTGGTCTCCTCACTTTTTTACTTATTTTCTCCTTTTTTGCCCTTGCATTAACAGATGAATCCCCACCTTATCTGTCTTCACTGGAAACGGCCGAAAGCGATGACTGGCGAGCCTTTTCCGTTGTTGCCCCAGTCGATACTGGCATCAATGTTTATCACGACCATTTCCGAACCAATGAGACATATCCTTCTTGGCTCTTGGATGGCCTTGGCGTGAACAAAGTATGCGAGTTGACCTTTGAGGGGAATTGGCAAGAACGGTATGATGCTGATAAAGAATCATGCTGGAATACGTTGACAGCAACCGATATCGTCTATTTCCCCGGAACCAAGATCATTGGTACTTCACCCGATGGTGATAGCGAGATATTAATTTTAGATGATCCAAGTGATGGTCATGGCTCGGCAGTTACGGGAGCAGTTTTGAATGCCAATCCCCAAGCAGTGATTTTCTTTGTCGAAGGATTCAGTACTGAGGCAGTGGTCGCTGCGGCCAATCAACCTCTCGTCGACGTCATTACGACATCCTTCGGAGCACCGGGTTCGGTTCCAGTCTCTGGGATCGAGCGAGGAACTGAAATTGCGGTTGTTGAACAAGGAAAGATGCATACTGGAGCTGCTGATAATAGTCCCTCTCCAGCGGTCCAAGATTCAACAGCTGGTCCACCTTGGTCGATTGGTATTGCAGGATATGCTGAAGAAGGCGATGATCAAAAAGAAATAATGTCGGGTTCATATCCTGATATTTCGGCAGACTGGACTCAAAACCTGCCAAATCATGACGATATTGACGGGTATCATGAAACTTCAGGAACTTCCTTTGCTACACCTCGTACAGCAGGAATTCTTTCTTTTGTCTTAGAATCTCTACGTTTTGAGTTCGAGTGATGATGGTGCTGGGGCCTCTCCTGAACTCCGTCAAGGCATGTTAGTGAACGGAACCGATGCAGATGGTAATCCTTTCATCATTTCCAATGCTGATGTTCGAGAAGCACTCAATCGTTCTGCATGGTATCCAGATGTCGGATGGGACCCTACATCAGGGACAATGCCAATCTCACCTGTGGCTCCTTGCACACAAACGGGTTGGGGTTTGGTTAATCTTTCGAATATCGAGCCTATGATTGCGCATCTTAACCAATCTGCAGCCCTCGCTGAAAGGCCAGGCGATGTCGTAGCATGCATGAATGCAAATCAAGACATGCGTGAAGCATATTGGAATGCTTACCCTTCATCTCCTGTTTTACCCGAGGAACTGCTCGTTACAGGTTCTCAAGGTGTAGAACGTCGATTTGTTTGAATCAAACTGCAACCCAATCAATCACAATTTGGCCGTTTGAATTGAAACTGATCACAGCTTTGTATCCCTCGTGCGGCGTTGAGCCAATTGATTTGATAATCGCTTCTAATTTCCCAGGTGGAAGGCGGATTTCAAACCCTTTTGATGTTTCAATCGTGTCAGGCATTGGAAGAAGCATCTGTTCAACAACTTCAGGAACTTCTGCCGCCTCTTTTGTAACGGGTTCTGGAATTCCTTTGAATTCCTCTTCAACCACTTCAGGGACTTCAGCCGACTCTTTTGTAACGGGCTCTGGTATGTATTCAATCGTTTTCTGTGCCTTATCCAATAGAGATGCTTTTTGGATGTTTGGTATAGATTCTTGAGGTTGGGGTTCTCCCATTTCATAAACGACCTCATCATCTTCTAATCGTTGCATGGTCAGGAATCCCCACCCTAATGCGATCAATCCGACACCGACAAATGAAAGTGCTTTCATCGTTTCATTATCAACGTTCATACTGAAAGCAACAAAGGACAGAATTGAACCATAACCTCCGAACATACGTCTCCAGCGAGCCTCATAATCGGGTGCATAGCCTTGAATACCAACAGCGATGAGAATCACTGTCGTAAGAATCCAAGCCAAAGACCATTGATCTATTTCACCAAACACAAAGAATATTCCTGCAAGCGCACTGAGTACCCCTGCCATTCCTAAACGGTCAAGGAAATCAAGGAATTGATTATCATGTTCCCATTCAAAGAATTCAAGTTCATACATCTTATCATTTTGTAAAGAAAGCCAAGAGATCGCCAGCCCTTCGATCATAAGGAATATTCCAATTGGTATACCGATATCAATCGAATCGATTTCCAGTTGAATAATGAGATTTGTGAGTGCTAATGCATGTATTGCAGGAGCAAAGAATAAGGCATTTGAATAGCCTTTAATGACAATATCTCGTGTCAATAATATCGCTCCAGCCAGAGTTCCAAGGCCAAGTAAGGCATCGAAACTTAGAACAAATGCAACATAGGTGAGGATGTAAAGTGTGTTGACGACTTCCTGTCTTTTTTGTTGAGGTATTTCGGTCCCAGTTTCATGTGATACATATTTGAAGAGTAGATCTTTACTGTTTAAGCTTACAAACGTAAGTGCAGAACAGGCAGTAAGCAATACACTCCAAGAGAATGCTTGCGTGAAGGTGTCGAACATCTGTTCAATCCCCATGCCGATGAGGAGGCTGATTGCCAATCCTAAATGGAGGATTGGAAGTGAATTGACTTTACCGGAAGTCCATGAATGAATAATGAGGTACGCAAACAGGATTGCGGGAATCCAACCGACGCTTGAACTTGCAGCAAGCACACCAATTAAGGCCCAACCCCAAACCAAATAGAAAGGCAATACTTCTCGTCCAGTTTGACTTTGTTTGACGAATTTATTATCCATGATGAGGACATATGCCATTTGCAAAGTGATGAAAATACCACCCAGTCGGGTGAGGGATAGGAATCCAAATTCAGCAAAATCATAGTTTGTAGAATCGATTGCTTCGATAATAAATCTCGAGATTCCTGCTGATTTAAGCCAATGAGCGTTGAGTAAGAAGAATGCAATCGGTGAAAGCATCAGTGGCCAGATGTGGCGATGTTGAACACATCGAACAGTGACCAATCCAATCATAGAGATTAACAATAATCCACCGGAGTTGTCAAGGCAGGCTAAGCCTATCAGTCCAAGCATTGCCCATGCATCTGCATTCACGGAAAGATGGTCATCATCGATACCGCGTTTAGTAATGAGCCAGTTGACATAAAGTGGAGCACTCAGAAGTATGACGTCGAGAAGAATCGCGAATGGAATGATCGTAGTAGTGCTATAATCAACATCAGTCTGCATTCTTTCCCGTATACTATAGAACGCAATACTGATGGGGAGAGCGATTGTAAACAAGACCCACACTCCTGCCGAACGAACTGTTGAAGAGATGATGTCCATGTTCTTTATTTCAAGAACCAGAGCAACCACAGGTACGAGCAGGAGCAAAATCCACGGCCCACCAACCAATGATTCAGTACCCGGTATGTCGAATTCAGCACCCCATGGATTTACCATTGTGATGAGGCTAAAACTCATCATGAAAAACGGAATAAGGAGGGATAATCGGGTTAATTGACTCCAACTGTTTTTCCTAACCCAATCGACATCTTCTTTCAACTCTTGACCAGTTTGAAAGACCCAAGAGTCTGTTTCAATATTGTAAACAGGTACGCTAACTGCATACCTCTTAGTCCAGTTAAATAATAATCCAAGGTCCAATTCAATGTTACGAGCAGGGTAAAGAACCCAATACCCTAATGCTCCGAGGATGAAAATTTGGTAGTTAAAATATTCAGGTAAGGGCAAGTTTTGCAAAAATTCAGGTAAATTAAGTCGGTTAACTGCAGCGAGAAGAACCATTGATCCATTGGCAATTAAAGCCACCATTGTGGCTTGCATTTTCTCTTTCAATGGACTTTCAGTAGTTAATTGTTCGAATGTATTCCGAGCGAGATAAAGCATGTAGCCAATGAAGATCCACGGCATGAACCAATCTTCTGCTTGTAGAATTGTTCGTGAAAGAACAATCGAACCAAGTATCATGAGGTGGGTCCAATTCGATATTTTGTCTTTTTTCCGAGCGAATTCGGAAATGCAAAATAAGGCAAGGGGGATGATGACTTGCATACCGTTAAATCCAAATGTTTCTTTGAGCGGTATATCACCTATATTTGCGAATACATCGGTCAAAAAGTAAGACAATGCCAAAGCAGTCACTGTAAAATCGGCAACCCAGCGCCGTGTTGCCTTTGCAAAAAAGAGCATGTAGGGTATCATCAAGAGTGTGATGATCCAAGGCAAAGCACTTCCATCATTTGGCAACATAATGAGGGCAGCCGCTAACCCAATCGGCATCCATGGTACTCGACGTTGTTGAACTGCAGGGAAATAGAACACTAATACGGCAATCCAAAGAGCGACACTTAGTCCAAAGATGTGGTCAATGCCTAATTCAGATGACTTGAGTGGCCCAATGTGAAGGTTTAACCCTTCAATACGGGCAATAAACATGGCGAGTACGATTTCTCCAACGAGCACAATCGAAGCCTTTTGTATTAATTCTGAACGAAGTTCTTGCCGTGAAGCGTAGTATCCTTGGATAGCGATGATGAAGATAAGCAGCGACATTGCACCACCTGCACCATCGGTATCGGCACCTGTATTGAATACTTCAAAGAGAATTGGAGTGAGTCCAGACACCACCGCCACAACAACAAAATTCAGTGCTTTATTTGAACGAAGTGCCATTTCCATAGCAGCAAAACAGAGCAAAATAAGTGAGAGCCCCATTTCGTATGAAATCTTATTTTCCGTCCATGTCATCCACGGCCCCATTCCAGCTCCAACCAAGACTAATATTGGTGCATATGCCGCGACAGCACGGCCAAAACCAGTGGCGCCTTTAAAGCGCTTTAAGAGCTGAATTTCACCAAATATCAGCGCCAGCATGGCTGCTGTTTGGACATAGATTGCTTTTGCATTTGGATGCCATTCTACGAATTCCTGTGTGTCAGGGTCGTCCCAGCCCTTTGCGTTGAACTCTGCAGCGTTACCAAAGAGCTCAGTCCAACCTTCTCCTGTGACAAAGCCGATTAAAAACCGTGAACCCCAAATGGTCCCGATAGTAGCGAAAAAGAATCCTATACCGAGCATATAATCTTGTACTTCATACAGGACAAAATCGTTTTTTTTACTCTGAGCATAAATCCACCCAATGGCAATACCAGCAGATAAAAACCCACCTAAAAACAAGACTAAGAAATCATTATTTGTAGCACCTTCAGCAAATGCAATTTGATACAAACCACCCCAAATCGCTGCTAAAGCGATACACATCATGATGAGTTGTGAAAATTTCATCAGTGAACGATTGGAATCTGAAATCGATTGACCTGGTGACCGAATCATCATTGGCTGTTCGATGGGCTTCGAATCGACATAAATCGCACTTGAAGGCGCTGGTTGGGTGGATTTTGGCAACAACCCTTGTTCTGATATGTTCATTCTTCGTGGTGCAGAACGTCTTGGAGCGGCCATAATAATCAAACTTACTATTTTGGAACAGGCTTTAACAATTGACCCGTTCATACATTCGAAATGCCAAATATTGAAGCATATTAATCCGTTCACCACTTTTTACACTTTATTTCAATGGGTTCAAAAGTCGGCGGCGATTGGGTCGATTAGGTGAAATGATGTTTGTATCACGAAAAGCAATAACTTTACTCTGTTTGAGTATTATGGTTCTTCCAACTTTGGCTATGGCTGTACCGGTTACTGCTCAACAAGAGGATGTTGAAGAAATAGGCTGGTGGGTTAATACAACGGTTGACCGGAACGGTAACGGTATTGGAGATATGATCGAAGTTCACAAAGACAGCCCACTTTTCCTTGATGAAGCGAATACTCTTCCTTTAATCATCGATTTCGACCATACGCCTGGTGCTGAAGAAATCGCTTTACTCGAACGGGAAATTGATTTTCAACACCAGTGGACTTTGGAAGGAATTGATGCCTTAGCAGGCCGAGTTCCTGTCGAATCAATCCTTGATGCAGCGACCTTACCAGGCGTTATCATGCTTGAATTGGATGGCATTCTTTCAGTGAATAACGGTGATGCAGCAGTTCTTCACGGCGTTGATACCGTGTGGGCAGATACTGGCTATGACGGTGCAGGGTCTGCAGTCGCTATTATCGATACTGGAATCGACGGTGCTCACGCAAGTCTTGACGATCTTGATGATGACAATTCGACCAATGATCCGAAAGTCATCGCATTCTATGACCCGGTAAATAATCCAACCTTAGTCAATGGAACTGAAGTGTTCCCTTACGATGACCAAGGACATGGCTCCCATTGTGCAGGTACTACTGCAGGTACTGGCGCTCCGAATTATGAGCATGTTGGAATGGCCCCTCAAGCCTTCTTAGTTGGTGTTAAAGTTCTCGATGCAGGTGGTTCAGGTTCCTTCGCTACTGTGATGGCTGGAATGGAGTGGACCGTTGAAAACCGCTACAAGTTCAATATCCGAGCAGCTTCGATGAGCCTTGGAGGCCCAGGCCTTGCAGAGTGGGCTTCATCTGATGATGACAGTGTAAACCGTTATGCTAATGAGATGATGACTGCAGGAATTGCAATCTTCATAGCGGCAGGAAACAACGCAGTTTCCGCTCAAATTGGAACACCAGGTTCGGCAGAAGATGCCATCACTGTCGGAGCATTGGACAAGAATTCAGCCATTGCAGTTTATTCAAGTCAAGGCCCGACTGAGGAAGGCCGAGTCAAACCAAACATTGCTTATGTCGGTAGCAATGTCATGTCGGTAGCCTTCAACACTGGTGACCAATACACCGACATGTCTGGAACTTCAATGGCCACTCCAGGTGCTGCAGGTGTTGCTGCACTGATGTTCCAAGCGAATCCCGACCTTTCACCTTTCGATATCAAAAATATAATGCAAGAAACGGCAACATATCGTTTGTGTATATACATGGCTGCAAACGAACCTTGCCTTGAAGATGCCATTCCAAAAAACCGTCAAAACAACGTCTATGGGCATGGCGAAGTACGAGCTCTTGATGCTGTTTATGAAGCAGCAGAACGAGATTATGTATTTGACACCTCATTAGATGTCTCACTTACGACTGAAAACGGTAATGACAATCGTATCCATATGTTCCCTGAAGATTCTTTGTCGTATTCGGCACTTGGTGATGTTGATACCATCCAATGGCGTAGTAATCACTTACGAGACGACTGGTCAAACATCCACAGTTTTGATGATGGAGACACCAGTGGGACCTTGTCGGCGATTGATATCATTCACCAACTTGAACACCTTCCGGGTATTGACATTGAAGGAAACCACACTGTCTCACTCCGTGGTATCAAAGCCAACGATACGGGCGGTCACACCTCTTCTCCTTTGATCACTGCAAACATCATGCTGATGGATACAGACTCGGCCTTTGAAACAAAAGTTGATGCATCAGGTATGTCTTCAAATGTAATGTTTATGGGGATTGGGGCATTCATTGTTCTCTTCATTCTTGTTCTCTTTGTCGTGAATATTATTTCAACGAAAGAAGAAGGAACATTTGCAGGAATCGACTTCAATACATTAGGGAATGAAGGCACAATTGAGACCAATTCCAATGCTGTGCTAATTGGGACACTTCAAGAAACATCAGAACCGTAGTGAAAACCGCGGTTATTACGGACCTTAGAAAGAGCCTTTGACGAGTTATTCCGGAGATGAACTCAAAAGTTAGAACCGTGAGCTCTGTTCATGCGCTGGCCAAAAGACCCGACAGGAAAGGGCCATCCGCGTATCAATCGGATTTATCGCTTAGTCCGCAGACTTTCCAGATCATTGGTGAGTATTTGGTTTCGAGAGATCAACATTGTCGATGATGAAAACATACCGCCGGAGGGTGGAATCATCTTCATTTCTTGGCACCCGAGTGGATTAATTGATCCGATGCTCATGCACGCCTCACTTCCAGGTAAACTCTCTATGATTGCCAAACATACACTGTTTAATATTCCAATTTTAGGCCGAATGATCCGCAGTGCTGGAGCAGTTCCAATCGAGCGTTCACAAGACAGTAATGACCAACATGGCTCGAAAGACAGAAATAAGCAACAATTGGATAATGTGGCTTCCGTTGTTGCAGACGGTGGCCGTTTGATTATTTTTCCAGAAGGAACAACCCATACTGAATCATCTGTAAAACGAGCGCGTTCAGGTGCGGCTCGAATACTTCTTGCAGCTCGTCGAAAAGCCCAAGAAGGTGGTAAACCATTGCCTCAATTGGTTCCAATTGGACTCCACTATTCTGAATCACAAACGTTCCGTGAACGAGCCGCAGTGGTCGTCGAACGCGTGATGCAATTCGAAGCAATTCCTGAACTCATTGAAGATGAAGAGAAACAAGATCTGCTTGATAGGGCTTGGGTCAATTTAGTGACCGATTCAATCGGTATTGAATTGAAGCGAGCGAGCCTTTCAAAGACCACATGGAGGGAACGAACGCTTATTTGGAAGAGCCGAAGTCTGGCCTATGCAGAGAAAATCCGCCAATCGGGTGGTAAACTGGTTAAACCTACTTATGCTGAATCAGTGTTAGGAGCGCGACGCATTCGAGCGGGCTGGGAATATTTAGCCGAGAAAGATCCCGATTTGACGTCAAAGTTAGTCGAAGATTGTGAGGAACATTTCGAGCAACTCGAGCAACGAACTCTGACTCCACTGGACGTCGATGCTCGACCTGAGCGCCTTACGACATGGTCATCGATGAAATTGTTCATCTCATGGACTTGGTCTGCGGTTTGGATGCTTGGTCTGGTCACATGGAGCGCTATTTTTGGCAACCTTCCCCCCTACCGTGGTAATGCTCTTGCCATTCGAATCATGAAAAAACGAGGTGCAGACCAATCGATCATTGGTACGCTCAAAGTGATCACAGCAGTCGTCTTCTTTCCACTTTGGTGGCTCGTTGCATCAGGTGGGCTGACTTGGATGCTCCTTGCTGAGGCCAGCCCAGTGAACGAATTCTTGCAATTGCATTGGTTGTTGGCTATGTTAACTGAATTACCCGTTGCTTTGGTATTCATTCTCCTGTTTCTTTGGTGGCCGGCATCAGGAAAACTCCATTTGCGCCTGTATGGTCGCTTGGTCGTCAAATCACGTCAACTTCGACGCTGGAAGGTGTGGAAAGATGATCAGCATAATTGGGATGAATTAGTCCGGCATCAAAGACTTCTCGCTGGTCGCTTAGTTGGTTTGGGTGAAGGGCTTGTATTGCCGGGAGATGAGGATTGGATTGATCCACCTGCAGGTAAAGATGATGCAGGTTCTGTGAAAAAACGAGCACCTGCCCAAGTTTGAACTCGGGAAGAGTTCGTGCTCTCTCAATCAAGAGCATACCCTAGGTTGATATGCAGGGGCCACTACCTCGCCTTTGGCGACTGATTATGGTAGGCAGTGAACACATCGAAATGATACCTTCTCCTGCCAAGAATATTTGGTCTGCAGAAGTGAATGGCAGACCTGTAGAAGTTTTGATACCCTCAAATGCAATTCTACTTGATGTGCTCCGCGACAAGGTCGGAACACTGGGCGTAAAGCGTGGGTGTGACCTCGGTACATGCGGTTGTTGTACGGTAATGGTCGACGGCGCTCCTCGACTTTCATGCCTCTGCTTGGCCGGTCAAGTTGAAGGTTCTGCCATCACGACAGTTGAAGGGTTAGCGGACGGTGCACATTTGGCGCCAATTCAATCCTGCTTTGCCGAGTATGGAGGCTCACAATGCGGCTTTTGCACACCCGGATTTTTGATCAGCGCTCAAGCGTTATTGAATGAAAACGATACCCCAACAGACCAAGAAATAGCTTGTGCTATCGATGGTAACCTTTGCCGTTGTACTGGTTACCAACAAATTATTGAATCAATCCAAGGTGCTGCAGCGATTCATCGCGGTGAAGTCGAAGCGGCTGCTCCGGCTAGCGATGCGCACCCAGATCCACATCCCGATGGGCCTGATGAACCCAATATGCCTCCAGGCCACGCACGGTGATTTTCATGTCTGAAGGATACCGTCAACAACCAGGTGGCCCCGGCCAAACTACTCGTAAAGATGGCAAGCGTGTCGCAGGGAAACAAGCGTTTCCCCCCCCTGGTTCAGGGGGCTCAAAACCACAAATGGCTCCCCGCGATTTAGATTTTATTCCCGAATCTGTTGGAGGCAAAGAGCCGCAACCTGCAGGATCTCACATCCATGACCGTGTTCGAACTGGAACCAGTGTTGGTAGAGAAATGCCCTTGGTCGATTCGAATGCTAAAGTGACAGGTCAAGCATGGTATGGGGATGACGTCCGACTGCCCAATGAAGCGATTGGAAAAATTCTGCGTTCCCCTCACCATTATGCTAAAATAAAGTCGATTGACACTTCACGTGTTGAAGCACTTCCCGGCGTTCTTGCAGTTTCAACTGGTGCTGACGCCCCCCAACGCTTTGGCGTACTTCCAGTGACAAAAGACGAGCATGCTATGGCTGTTGAGAAAGTCCGCCACGTTGGAGACCTGGTCGCATGTGTGGCTGCTATCGACGAGGCAACTGCTTTGGAAGCACTGAACCTTTTCGACATTGAATGGGAACTCCTAGAGCCAGTCTTTGATCCAAAAAAGGGACTTGAAGATGCTGATGAACCAATTCATTGGAGAGGTAAGTACCATTTGGCAAGAACTAACGTCCAAAAGCGAGTGTTTCAAGAATTTGGAGACCGGTCCTTGGTCGAAAAGCCACATGCTGAATCATATGGGAAATGGAGTATGGCGGGTGTTCATCATGGTTTCACTGAACCGCACGCAGTAGTTGCGCACTGGGATCCGAACGGCCGATTACAACTTTACACTCCTCAGCAAGTACCCCATTACACCCACCGAGCTCTTTCAACAGTGCTTGATGTCCCTATGCACCAAATCAACGTGATTCGTACCTTTGTAGGTGGTGGTTTTGGTGGTAAGTCTGATCCGTTCCCTCACGAAATGTGTGCGGCGATTTTATCGCGGAAATCAGGCCGACCTGTTCGAATTACCTTCGACCGTGAAGAAGTCTACTGGATTAACCGAGGGCGCCACCCGAGCCATATCGAAGTCAAAATGACGGCTGATAAAGATGCTCGAATTTCCGGCTTTGATATCGACGCTCTCATCGACGGTGGTGGTTTTGCATCGTTTGGTCACGTCACTTCATATTACAATGGAGTCTTGGCAACAGCGCCCTATGAATTGGGCTCATTCCACTATACAGGCGCTCGTGTCTGGACAAACAAGCCTGCCTCGGGAGCCATGCGTGGCCACGGTGCAGTCAACACCCGTTGTGCTGTTGAAGTTGGATTGGATGAAATGGCTGAAACTATGCAAGTCGACCCTATTGATTTGCGCTTGGCCAACCTCCTTCCCCCCCACAGCAGAACCATCAGTGGATTCCGAATCACCTCAAACGGTATGCGTGAAGCACTCGAAAAGGTTCGGAAAGGCTCGAACTGGGATGAGAAATTCCGCCAAATGCCGCTCGGTAAAGGAATTGGAATTGGATGTGGATTCTTTATTTCAGGTTCTGGCCTACCAATTCATTGGGACCCAAACCGATTCCCTCACGCTACGGTTCATATGCAAGTCGACATGGATGGTGGGGTGACAGTGCATACCGGTGCTGCAGATATCGGCCAAGGTTCGACCACTGCAGTCGCTCAAGTTGTTTCAGAAGTCCTCGCACTCCCCATTGAAATGATTCACGTTCGAAGCCATGAAAGCGATACATCACCAGTCGATTTGGGTTCATATTCCAGCCGCGTTACGTTCATGAACGCCAATGCTGCAATTCGGGCAGCACTTGAAATCCGTGAACAATTGCTCAATGCTGCATGGGAGATTCTTGGCTATCATCCGAATAATCTCATCATGAACGATCGCCGAATTTACTACAAACACGATCCGGCAATCGGAGTTTCATACCTCAAAGCCCTCCATAAAGCGCAAGAAGATAAAGGCGCTTTGATTGCAAGTGGAGCTTATCGCTCACCTCCAATGGGTGGAGTCCACAAAGGAGCAGCAGCAGGTTTAGCACCGGCCTATTCGTTTTCAGCCTATGTCGCAGAAGTTGATGTCGACGTTGAAACTGGAATGATTAAGTGTACCAATGTATGGGCAGCCCACGATTGTGGAAAAGCTCTCAATCCTTTGGCCGTCAAAGGTCAAATTATTGGCTCTTGTCACATGGGGCTTGGCCAAGTACTTTCAGAAAAGATGGTGTATGGTCGAACCGGGCATCTCCAAAACGCTAATCTTCTTGATTACAAAATCCCCTCTGTTCATGAAATGCCACACGTCGAACCAATCATTGTTGAGTCGTGCGATCCAGAGGGACCATTCGGAGCCAAAGAGGCTGGTGAAGGGCCTTTGCTCCCTATTCTCCCTGCAGTAGTCAATGCAGTGTACGATGCGATTGGGATTCGATTACGCACTCTTCCACTTACTCCTGACGTTGTCTTCAAAGGAATTGAAAAGGCGCTCAAAGCTTCTGAATTTGACGATCCAACCGACTTGCCTTCACCAACACTTACGTTCAGTTCGTTACAACCCAAACTGGTTGCTCGGGCACAAGAACATAAAATCCGAGATTTGGCACGTCAACGAACCGAAGATACAAGCCCCTATGTGAACGGAGTCTTGTTCGGGTTTGACCCAACTGTTCCATTAGAAGATCAAGTGGAAGGCTGGCGTACTGCCACAGAACCCGATCCTGAACAACTTGCTGAACTTGGACTTGCAGGCCGTGCTTGGCTCAAGAAAGAACAGCGACAAATGGAAGGTGAAAATTAATGTTGATGCCACCGTTTACACTTCATAACCCTACAACCGTTGAGGAAGCCTGTTCACTTGCGGGAGTCTTGCTTGGAAAAGGCGAAGAATTTGATTGGGTTGCAGGAGGTACTGACCTTCTCCCAAATTACAAATGGCACCTTAATCCAAAACCGCATGTTATTTCCCTGGCACGAATCGAAGGTGTTGACACGTTATCTCTTCATGAGATTGGTTGCATGGCTCGACTGGCAGATTTGACAGTTGAAAACGGCATTCATCCGTTGATTGTTGAAGCTGCGAGCAAAGTTGCTTCCTCCCTCGTTCGACGTAACGCTACACTCGGAGGAAACCTTTGCCTCGATACTCGATGCTTTTGGTATAACCAAGGTGAACTATGGCGTCGTTCTATAGATTGGTGCCATAAAGCCGACTGTGGGACGGGTGCCGATTGCCGTGTGATTCCGAATCAAAACACCTTATGTGTTGCAACCTACCAAGGGGATATTGCTCCAACATTGATGGTACTTGGGGCTGAAGTACATTTGATTGGGCCCAACGGTTTGCGAACACTCCCCCTTGCTGAGTTCTACCAACTCGACGGTATGACGAAAAATATTCTCAAAAAGGGAGAATTCTTGCTTAAAGTTACTCTTTCCAAAGAAGGCGCTGCCCGTATGGGTTCGTATCAAAAATTACGAGTTCGTGATTCATGGGATTTCCCTGAAGCAGGGGTTGCAGCATCATGGATTCCTGGCGATGTGAACTCACTTCAAATTGCTACTACTGCACTGGAATCTATTCCTCGATGCCACCCTGAAGAAGTGGCAGCTGTACTTGAAGAAGGGTGGGATGGAATGGTTTCGGTCAAAGCGCTTGCCGCTGCAGTGCGAAAGAGTGTCCAACCTGTTAACAATACCTCTTTACCACCTCGATATCGTAAATCTATGGTTCGTGTCTTAACCAAGAGAGCGGTTCAAAAAATGCTAGAATGAAGTGATACCATGAAAAAATCTCCAATCGTTGTGCTGATGACTCTTCTTCTTGGGTGCTCAGTGTTGAGTAGTATTCCCGTTCATGCTCAAAGTCCGATTGAAGGCTCAGTTTGGACTCTCGGGTGGGCAACGGACATGGATTCGAAATACATCGTAGAAATGGATCTTGATTGGGATGCAGAAGGTGAAATAATCGCCTATGTTGAAAATAATCGAATGTCTCCTCTTGAAATCGAACTTACCTATGAATTTGACCAATGGGTTCCCTTTACGTTCAGCGGTCCAGATTCTTTTTCCGTTGCAGCGAATGGCAATGAGACCTTTACCATTACTTTCAGCTCCATCGATGATGATGATGCCCGTGAATACAACCCCGATAACACCTCTACCTTATTGGTAACAGCAGAAGAGAAAGTTGGTGATACATCGACAAGTACACAAGAAATCCAAGGTGACCTTGGTGTTCCGAGAATCTTTGATTTACGCCCTGAGGTTACTCTTTCCGATGAAACGCTATATTCGGGTTCATGGGTTGAACTTTCGGCGAAACTCACCAATAATGGAAACGCACGAGATGCAGTGAAACAAGCGACAGTACAATTCCGTAGTTGTCCACATCTTTCGATGCCAGGTATTGATGACCTTGCGAATACATTGGTTGAACCCACCGATGCACAGAATGGAAAAGATTCCTTCGTAAAGCTTCGACTTGAAGCATCTGAAAGTCAGCCAAATCGAGTCTGTGAAATTACCTTATCTTTGACTTCAGAGGGTGATGATGCTTCACGGAGTACCACCTTTGAACTCGAAGTTATGGCGACTGATGAGCAAGATTCTCCTTCAACTTCATCAGAGGTCGGGAATTCTGATACCGATGACGATGAGAGTTTATCACAAGAATCCAATACTTTACCTTGGGTTGGGAGTGTTGAACTTTTGATGCTACTCAGCCTTGCCTCACTGAGCCGAAGCCTTCATTTGAAACGCTAAATACTGGTTTTTGTGTTATTTTTTAGGGTTTTTGTCCTGCATCATAATTTGTGAAGATGTGTTGGTGATTTCGAATTCCATCCCATATTAATCTGTGGCTTCAAATCATGCATGAAAAAGCATTAAGTGTAGAGCGAGGTTCCGACGGTTGTTATACTGTTCAAGAGTACGGCAAGCGCACAAGGAGGGAGAAATATAGCAGACCAAGAATCAACCAAAATTAGTATCGAAACTTGGCTTAAAGTAGGGTTTGTTTCCTCGCTTCTGCTTTCAGTTCTTGTCATCAGTCTTGTGAGCTGGGACAAGAACACGGTCCTTTCGCCCTACAACAATGCTGCTGACGAATATTCGATGCAACAGCTGACTGAAATGCGTAATGTTCTCGAAGACAAAGATTTCAGTATTGCCAACACCATGTCGACACCGATGTTGGTCAATGATTGGAATGACCCTCACAGAACCATGCTTATCATTGCTGGACCAGAAAAGCCCTTCGATGCAGCTGAAGCATCTGCACTCCATGACTTCGTTACGAAGAAAGGCGGAAAAGTCATCCTTGCCGCGAGTTCGACCAATGCACAACTGGTCGCTTCAGAATTCGGAGTGAAATATTTTGACGCTCCAGTCTACGATGATCAGCGATTCTACGAAGTCGAAGACGACTTGGGCACTCTCCAGCCGGCCGATTACCGCCGCCTTTGGTCCGTAGCAAGTGTGAATCAAAACATCAGCGAGATGGGTGGGGAGAGATTGGTCCCATGTTCCAAAGAAATGGCATCGAACGCTCAAGTCGACAATTGTCGAATGCCAGTTCTTTTTCATCGCCCAACCGCCATTCAAGTTCTTGATGAACAATCTGATTCGGATCGGGAGATTAGCATCCTTGCGGCTGCGTCGACCTCAGCCCGTGTTGCAAAATTCCCTGACAACATCGATAGCGACCAAAACCCAACATTGGGTGAAGGAATGACAGGGCTCATTATTCGTATCGATTATCCAGTGACTGATGTTCTTGATGTGATTCAAAACAAGGACTATGGTGAAATCGACGTCACTGGTTCAATCGTCTTCGTGTCCGATCACTCAGTTCTCGCCAATCATCTCTGGGACGCTGACTTGGGTGAAGAGAATGGATACTTACAATGCACATCTCCAGTCTATATCCAAAATGGCCACAACTGCTGGGACACAGACCCAGATGGCCTCTCCTCAGGCCTAGGAAATACCGACTGGAATGGGAACAGCCAATACTTTTCTGCCTTGATTTATGATATGATGGAATTCGACAACCCCGAGTTATCAAGCACAATTACTCGATCACCTTCTGAGTTTTATGTTGTCTTTGATGAGAGCCGTCACGTGTCAAGCCCTCTCATCTCTCCCTTCACAGAAGCCATGGGAGTCGTTGTTTTGCTCACCAGCGATGTCGTCTTGAAGTGGCTCATCATCCTCAATCTCTTTGCTTTGCTTGCGATTGCAATCATGGTTGTTCCAGAGAAAGAAAACTGGCGGCATGTGTTTGACTTGACTCGCTTCAGGGAACGCCCTTCAAAACTAAATCCTTCTCAATACCAAGCCCGAACCCGCGACGCGTTACTCTCGAAAGTTCGGCAGTTTAATGACCTGACGCGTGATGAATTCATGCGCAAATCGCCTGCGGAGATCATGCAAATGGTCAGAGACCCGCGCCTGGTCGAGCTCATTAGCTCAACCCGTTCCTACTCCAACGAAGAATTGCGTGAAGTTATCCCGCAAATCCGTCGTTGGGGAAATTGATAATTGGAGGAAAATAGACATGCAACCCCCCGCACCCCCAGCAGCCCCGCCCGCGCCAATGCCAGCAGCGCCTGTGGCCCCAGCAGCACCTGTAATGCCTGCACCAGCAGCGCCAATGCCAGCAGCACCAATGCCTGCAGCACCAGCGCCTATGCCTGCAGCACCAGTAATGCCTGCCCCAGCCCCAGCACCTGTAGCACCGGCCGCTCCGGCCCAGCCGAAGCACCAGACCAGCCCAGAAAACAAAGAGAAGTTGAAGGCCGTCGGTTCGATTGCAAGTGCAATCAGCGCCGAAGTCCAGAAAGTAATTATCGGTAAAGCACACGTTATCGATAATGTATTGATCAACATTCTTTCCGACGGTAACCTTCTGTTCGAAGATTATCCCGGTCTGGCTAAGACATTGATGACCAATACTTTTGCTGATGCACTTGGTTGCGATTTCAAGCGTGTTCAATTTACGCCTGACTTGCTCCCTGCTGACATCACTGGTACCAACATCTATGATGCAAAGAAAGGTGAATTTACGTTCAAACCAGGACCATTGTTCTGTAACCTTCTCCTTGCTGACGAGATTAACCGTGCTCCTCCAAAGACCCAAGCAGCTTTGCTTGAGGCTATGCAAGAGAAGCAAGTTACCATTGGTACCGTTACGCACAAGCTCCCAGCACCGTTCATTGTTATGGCAACTCAAAACCCTGTCGAACAAGAAGGTACTTACCCACTCCCTGAAGCTCAACTTGACCGTTTCATGTTCAAGATGTCCGTCGGATACCCTGACCGTGCTGACGAAGATGAAATTCTTCGCCGCCGTATTGCTCGTGGAAAAGACGCTGTCGAAGTCGATGTGATCACTCACCCTGAGATGGTCATCAACATGCAACAAGCATGTGAATTCGTCTACGTTGACCCTGCTCTACGAATGTACATGGTTGAAGTTGTTTCCCGAACACGTGAAGATCCTCGTGTTTTGGTCGGCGCTTCTCCTCGTGGTTCCCAAGCATTGCTCAAGACCTCTCGTGCTGCAGCAGCACTCCGTGGTCGTGACTTCGTCACTCCTGACGATATCAAAGCAATCGCAGAACTTGCACTGGCACACCGAATTATTCTCAAGCCTGAGCACCAAATCAAGGGCCTCGAGTCCGGTGAAGTGATTCAAGCGATTCTTCGAGAAGTACCAGTCCCTACCGTTTGATTGTAGAACTGAACTAATTTTGATGAGGTGAAATGTGATGTGGAGTCGTAAATCTGCTATGTTAGGAAGCTTGGCTGTTGCCATGTATTTGCTTGGTTTGACCTTGCGAAACTCCCAACTGGTTACGATTGCGGTCGTGATTTTCGTATTCCTCACTTGGGCGGCCTTGTTTGGTGGCCACGCTGATGTTGCCGCTACTGGTCGCCGTGCAGAGGAATGGACCGGAGAAGAAGGTGCAGCTTTGAACAGTGTGAGTGCTATGCGCAAACTGTCCAGTGCTCGTATTTTTGAAGACGGTGAACTCAACATTACCTTGAGGATGCAAAATCATTCCTCACTTGCCAAAATTCTCGAAGTTCGAGATCGAGTCCCTGAAGTTATGCGCATCAAAGATGGTGCAAATTATATCTTGATGGAACTTGGTCCTCGCCGTGAAACATTCATCGAATACACCGTCGAATGCCCTCTTCGAGGTTTCTATAGTGTTGGTCCTGTGGCTGTCAGGATTCAAGACCCCTTCGGATTATTTCATAAGGAAAAAGAATTGCATGTCTACAATGATTTCCTTGTGTTCCCGAAAATGGAAGACCTCCAAGATACATTCGTCAAATCCCGTGTTCCGAAGATTTTCACAGGTGCTGTCAATATTCGTCAACCAGGTCCCGGTTCCGAGTTTTATTCGCTTCGTGAATATTTCGAAGGCGATTCGTTCCGAGCTATTAACTGGTCTGCTTATGCCCGTTCCGGCAAACTCATGGTCAATGAACGAGAACGTGATGCTGTTTCAGACATCATCATTATTGTAGATTCACGTTCAGTTGCTGAGACTGGTCCAGTGTCTCGCAATGCACTCGTTTACTCGACAC
This sequence comes from Candidatus Poseidoniaceae archaeon, assembly GCA_949372645.1. GTDB lineage: Archaea > Thermoplasmatota > Poseidoniia > Poseidoniales > Poseidoniaceae > MGIIa-L1. The sequence goes on from CASIAP010000007.1 coordinate 40,684, forward strand.
GTGCAGCAGCTTCTCTCGCAAAGTTCTTCCTCGGTCGTCGTGACTCTGTCGGTGTTGTCGTCTACGGAGATGAGGTTGTCAGTGTTGATCGAGATACAGGGAAGAAACAACTCTACGTTATCTTAACCAAACTTTCTGGTGCTGTGGCACGAGGAAACATTCCACTTCAGGTGGTTGTGAATCGTATTTTGCCACACATCAACAAAGGAAGTCCAATTATCTTCTTGTCAAATCTTGAAGATGACCCTACTATTGTGAATGCTTTGCGTGATTTCCGTGCTCGTGATTTCGATGTCACAGTTCTCACCCCTTCGTCACTTGAGTTTGAATTCGATGCACGTCGCATCGACCGAACAGGGTATGAAATTATGAAGACAGAGCGCGATGTTCTGATCAGTGAACTACGTGGTCTTGGTGTTAATATTATGGATTGGGAGCCAGATATGTTGCTCTCAACAGCACTTGCAGGCGCAAGAGGATTCTGAGGTGAAAAAATGACTGTATCCCGACCATCCAGCGACACCTCTCACTTGTATGATGGTAAGACCGTTCGTTCAGCAGCGCCTTCTCGAAAGAAGATTGCTGGTCAAATCGGAACTGGAAGTGAAATTCCAACCGATGCAATTCCTCAAGTAGAAATTCCAAGCTTCATTGAAAGTCTTCTTGGAGGCCCTTTGGTCCCGAAGACGAAGTTTTTACCGCCTGCAAAGATGGTACAAAATCTTCAACTTGCAGTCTATGGAATACTTGTTGCTTTATCGCTCATGACCTACTTGATTTCGCCTGCAGAAGGCACAATCTGGTATATGATCACGGGAAGTCTTGGAATTGCGACAGTACTCCAATTAGTTGTCATCGCAGCAGCGACTGGTACCGGGTTCTGGGGGACATTCCAACGTGATGGCCGTTTCACGCTCATCAGTAATTTGCTGTTTATTCTTGCAATCTTACGTTTTGCATCCTCAAAAATCCTTCTTTCAAACGATTTGTTCGAACTTCAAGATAAACCGTTTTTACTCTCAGCCCTGGTAGTGATCTATGCAGTACTTTTGATTATGTATTTCGAACTGACCAATGGTGTCATTCGTTATTCAATGCTTGATACAAGTATTCGAACGAATGAAGTTTATGTCATGAATCCTCAAAAGATCGTCGGTAAATACCATCGCTCCCTTCTCATCAACCCGATTATTGCTATAATTCTAGCCACCATTGTTCTCTCTGCTAATACGATTCTTCCTTTCATTGTTGGAATCTTTTCAGAGGATACAGCGCTTCGTATGGAAGAATCAGTCGAACTGATTTCGGTCTATGGTGTTGCACTTGGGACCTTCTTTGTGTTCTGCGTCGTTGGTGGCTTATTTGCGTTAAATCTACCGACTCACTTACAGAGTTTCCGTGAAAAGCGTGCAGGCGATTGAAACTAAGCCTGAAGGGCGAGTTGCAAATGCTTTGCTAATATTTCAAGCATCGAATGAACATCTTTATTTTTGGAGATGATTCGAATGGCATGTTCGTTAATCGAAAGTACTTCTACTTCGAGTAGTTGCTTGAGTTGATTCGTCAAAATTGATTCCGAATCATCAGGTAGTTTGTTCCCAACTAATGAAAACATCACTCCAAACTCCGCTATTTTAGTTTCAACAAAGTGCCCACGTACGATCGATGTGGCAACAGTAAGGTCATGTTGTGATACAATCCACGAGATGTGTCCTGGCACTGAGTCTAAATTCCAACAAGGAATACTTTGTTTTGCAAATTCAATTAACACTCTGCCGAGTTTCTCGCTTTGAATTTCAAGTGATGGGGAATGAACGCTGATTCGGGCAATACTCGGTAAACATCCGATTGCTTTCACTTTTCGAGTTTGATGTAAATCGGGTCCGATTATTGATGCAGCTCTTTCGTGGTGAGTTCCTCTCAAGTCCCGTATTTCGAGAGGTATTCCAATGCTTCGGAGTGGTTCGACTGTTGCCGGATGTAGTACTGGTGTATCCAAACGTGCAAGTTCTTCAGCTTCACCATATCCAAGGTAAGGAATTGGTTTTGATTGGATGCCCCATCGAGGATTCAACGGTAAGACTCCTTCCACGTCTTTCCATAGAATGACCTTGTCAGCGTTAATCAAATGGGCAATAGAAGTTGCAGTATGGTCACTTCCCCCACGACCAAGCAGTGCCAGTTCACCATCCGAGCCTTCGCCAAACCATCCAGTAATGACTGGAGTGCCGTAGAGGGCAGACCGATCGAGCTCTTCCATTGAGGCATCAATATCGACAACAGGGGCCCTGTTGATCCCTTTGAGCTTCAATCCGATATCCTCGGCTCCAACAGGATGGGCTGGAATATCAAATTCTTGCAAATGGTGTGCTACAACCAAAGCCGACAAACGTTCTCCTGCTGCAAGTAAACGATTTGTAGCATTCCAGTCATCTGGACTTCGAGACAATTCTTCCAGTGAATGTTCAATGCCTTTCAATACAGCATTGAACAAATCCGCATTATCACTGTCGATTAATCCTGGTGCGAATCGTAAATGTTGACGGGAAAGGTCGCTTACCAGACGGCTTGCATAACGCGGTTCTTGACTTGCACGCATTAAGCGGTCGGTCGTACCCCACAAGGCGGAAACAACGAGAATGGATTGACCGGGCCAGATGTTCGATCACTTCAGCAATACGATTTAAATCCGAAATATCTCGGAGACAAGACCCTCCGAACTTGTGAACAGTGATGGCATTATTCATCAAAAAACCCTCCTCGTAAGGCGAGGTCACAGAGGACCAGTTTGGCCATTGCTTCGACAACTGAAACTGCACGTGGACCAAGAACAGGGTCGTGACGTCCACCGACAATCAATGGTTCAATCGAACCCGTTGCAAGGTTCAACGTGAGTTGTTCTAAAGCAATACTCGATGGTGGTTTGAACGCAACTGAAACATGGATCGGAGAACCCGTAGCAAGACCGGCTAGTACACCGTCAGGTTTCTCACCCATCAGTTTTGGAAGTTCATCTGTCCCACCCCATGCATCATTATGTTCGAACCCAGACATTTCTACAACATCGAACCCTCGTCCAAATGTTACGCCTCGTGCTGCAGGAATCGCCATCATAGCACGTGCTAGAGCAGGTTCAAGCCCATCAAACCAAGGTTCGCCTAATCCAAGAGGTACGCCAGTGATACAGAGGTCGACACGGCTTCCAATCGAATTCCGCGACATTCTGTGTTGTTCCACAGTTTCAACCATTGCCAGGGCGGCAACAGGGTCTCTACATCTCATTTCTTGGCAGGCTTCACTTTCCCACCTTGGAGGGCAGAGTTTCATAGATTGTGCTTTGACTTGCCCAATTGCTCCAACATGGGCCTCGCATTCGATGCCGACTTTGTTGAGGAGAGGCGAAAGAACGGCCGCAGCAGCCACTAAAGCAGCGGTTAAGCGAGCACTCGAACTCCCTCCGCCGCGAAGATCAGCCTCACCGTTGGTTCGCTTATGCATCACCATGTCTTGGTGACCAGGGCGTGGATGGTCAGGTAAGAAGCTGTAATCGCGAGATTTGGCGTCTGTGTTGGCGATTGAAATCTCAATATCTTCACCAGTCGTACAACCATCGGTTACGCCAGTTCGAATTTCCACATGATCGGGCTCCTTACGCTTACTTGCGTATCGCCCACCGGGGCGTCGTGAAGCCATCGCTTCCTCAATGGCCGGATAATCAAGTTCAATTCCAGCGGGTACACCCTTGAGTATTGCACCCACTCGAGGTCCATGACTTGTCCCAAAAAGGGTGAGTCGGATACGTTCTCCGAGGTGCATATGCATTGGATTCAGTTTCACGAACCACCCACACTTCAAGAAGGTGTGTCTCACGAAGTTTCTTCTCTATCGATGCTTAAGAAGGATGTTTCAATCACTTTGACCACATCTTTGTTGGATTCAAACAATTTCCGTAGCCGATCACAACTTGGTGTACTGACTCTCGGTGCAATCACAATGATGGCATTTCCAGAACCACTCATGCCCGCTGCTCGTGCGCCATTGAGCATTGCATCGTTAGTAATCTTTCGACCTTGAACATCGTTCATGACTGCAACAGTACCTCGTCCATTCCAAGTTAAGGCAACTAATTCATTCATTTCTTGTAATGCGTCAAGTGAATTTTGAAAGGCACTACGGTGCGGAATGAAATCTTCAAGTTTCGGGCGCTTCGTTCGTTCATTGCGACACACAATCATGACCAGCCAGTGCTCCATATTGGGCCCGTCACCTTCAAACAATATCCCTTCAGCTATACTGTTGGCTCGTGGATCGATAAGTTTCCATCCAGGGGTAAGGCAAGCCCATGCATCATCAATAGAGCCAGTGATTGAGACTTCTGCATCGAGTTGAGCTTGTGCAGCCATTGCGACATATTCCTCATCGGTCACTTCGGATTTCGTTGCGTCTGCAAGCGCCCTAAGTGCCCCTATGGAGGTTGCTGCACTTGATTTCAAACCTTGACGCGGAGGGATTTGACTTATGACAGCCCAGTGCAAATCTTCTTTTCCCATATCATTTGGAAGCTTGAATCCACCTGCAAGCCAAGCATCAATAATTGCTGGAAGTAATCCGTCTGGATCATCGAGATCACGTTTGCTCGGTCGGTCAAGTAAACGAACTGCTAAGGGCAAGTCAAGGCCAATACTTGCTCCATATCCAAGACCTGCTGCATGAAGTAAACTGCAACCGCCGTTAGCGCTTCCAGAACCTAACACCGCCATTGAATCATCTCTCAGTAACTGTACTTGAGATTGAAGCACCAATGTGCCTCGCCCCTATGTCGCACCAGCCAAGAACAATTTCGCCTTCTTTCAATGCAGTTATTGATTTGGTTTTATTGTCAAGGCCCACGACTCGTACTGTCTCCGCTTGTTGCAAGAACATACTTCCTTCTTTATCATTTTCATCAACCCATTTTATCAAAATCATCGGGCGGGTTTCAATTTTGAGTCTACCAATCGTTGCACTACGAAGTAATCCATCGGTATTCGTCAAGAGAATTTCATCACCAGCATGAAGTTCAGAGAGATATTTCGTATTGCCGCTTGCCATGCGAACGTAAGCATGCGGGGGGCCGGCATTGACGCGGAAAGGGCGCGTAGGTACAAATTCCGATTCAACCGTTTCACCATGAACGAAGAGAAAACTTGAGGCACTCGAGCCGAGCAAAAGCCCTTCCCCATGATCGAGTAAACAAGTCATATCGATACAATACCGTTCAGCAGTACCGCCTGGTTTTACCGATGTAATGGTGAGTTCTCCCATGCCGATTTTCCCCGAAAAAGGAATCGAGTCATTCGACTCAGAATGTTTTGACTCTAAGCGTTGAGATTTGACGATCAAGGCAGCTTCGGTCATGGCAGTTGAAGATTTTACCACTAACGCCTCTACACCTCTTTGTAATGCAAAACCAGCTCCTTGTGCTTGGTCTGGAGTTGAAATTACGGCAGCGATTTTTGTTGGAGTACCTTCACAGGCTGCTAAGAGGTTTTCAATCGGGATCATCGACCAGTCTGCGAATTCAAGAACCAACCACTCGACACTTCCCACCAAAGAACGGGCATAGTCTTGCGATGCATCACCTTCCAGAGTGACCAAACCACCGACGAGTTGATGACCGCACATCAAACGATTACCATCACTGTAAAAGTTCGTCTGCGAGTCAGTGGATTTGGAGGAAAGGATACGGTCTGCACCATCAACTAACACGTCTTCTAATTCTATAGAATGCCGCTCATCAATCCAAACTTCCATGCTGATACCTCAAAGTCCGCAGATGTCGATTGCTTCTTCGACAGTTGAATCTTGGTGAACCAGCATCATCAATGCTTTGGCAATTGCTTCAACGTTTGGATGTTCAAAAACTTGCCGTCCCATGCATACACCCGAGGCGCCAGCATCAAGCGCATCCCGTACCATCGTCAACATTGCTTTCGAATCGCCAGTAGAAGGACCTCCAGCCACCAGTACCGGTATCGGCACGGCGGAAGTAATTTTTTTGAAACTTTCTTTGTTGCCGGTCCATGTCGTCTTCGCTGCATCACAGCCTAACTCAAATGCGAGTCGAACCGCATGTGCGTTCGCGTTTGTATCATCGCCTTCGATGATCGAAAGGTGTTTGCCACGAGCATATACCATTCCGAACATCGGCAAGTTGTGGTGAAGGGCCGCTCGACTCATTTGACCCATACGTTCAATCATTACAGCTTCATTTGGACTCCCCATATTGACTTGGCAAGATACTCCAAGGCCACCGCGAGGGAGCACTTCATCGGCATTGCCGACTAAGACTTTGTTCGAACTGTCAGGCCCTGCATGTCGTGTTGAGACTGAGAAATGAACAACCATATCGGTTGAAGAGTCTTGGCAAAGGTGGTTATAGTGACTCACCAACCCCTTTTGCGCAACAATTGCATCAACTCCAGCACGAACAAGAGAACGTATGACATGCTCTGTGTCAACAAGGCCATCAAGAGGATAATCAGATGCGCCGTGGTCAATTGGAATCCAAACGCCTCGTCCATTTGGAAGCAATGAGCCCAAACGCGCTGCCTTGTCCATGGTTCGCCCAAAACTCGCTTGTTCTCAAGGTTTTGCACGCCTTATACACTCTCAATCTGTTCACTTGACCATTTCATCATGGCTAATTCAGCTCGATTGAGATGTTCTTGTAGGGTCGAACGGGGAATTTTCATCAATTCAGAGAGTTCTCGTAATTTTATTTGTTTGGGGTGATCGTAGTATCCCGATCTAGCAGCTACTTTGACACATTCAATTTGGCGTTCGGTGAGGATTCCCTCGATGAGGCTGTTATTATCTTCCATTTCCACAACTTTGACTACATCGGGGGGGAGTAATTCTCGACAGGTTTTCAAGAATTGTGAAATCCCTGACGGTACACCTCGGACGGTGATATTTATTCCTTCTCCGCCATAGGTATATGGCGGGAGGATGTGGATGTTAGAAAAACGGATTGCTGCAATTGAAAGTGGATGTGAATTCCAAACGACGAGATATCCTGATTGACCACCATCAAGTTCGGATTCAACTGTCAAAAAAGGGACGTGGTTCAAATCTTGAGGACCTTTACCTTCACAGAAGTGTGGGAGAATTAACTGACGAATACCTTTTTCGCCTATGTCAAGATGTCCGACCACTTCTAAAGAATGTGCAATTTTAGCAATAGGAGCGTATTCTGACCTCACAACTGTCTCAGCAGTCCACCTAAGATGAATTTCACGCACAATCACTCCACCGCCTAACATGATATAAAATATCAGTCAGTCTACATCATTTGCATAATACTCGGCTTTTTTGGTAAAAATCATCTAAAGAAGCCGAGTCTATTCCAACCGATGCTACCAAAGGCTAGCACCTCTTGCGAGTTCTAATGGCCACTCCGGAGACAGCGCAAATAGTAACTTGGGTGATTACAATTCTCCTCGCTGGGGGCTTTATCCTGGGAGTATGGAGAATTCTTACTCGACAAGACGTGACTGTATCTGCCCGACAAGGCATGAGTCCAGAAGGCCTTCGATATGGTTCTGGGGCTCCTGGTTTCGGGACTGCTAAGAACGAAATTGATCGTAAATTAGCAATTGTAGCAACTCGTCGTCGGCGCCAAGAGACAATTGCAAGCCACCTCGCCATTGAAAATACTGAGCGCCAAGCCAAAGAACAGCTCGCTCAAGCTCGTGCTCGTCAAGAGGTTGAGCATCAGCAGATGTTAGCAGATGCCCGAGAAACAGCACTTGAAGAGGCTCGTTTGGCATCGGAAGCGGCGCAAAAAGTCCGCGAACAAGAAGATGAAGCCCGCCGTCGAGAAGAAGAAGAGGCCCGCCTCTCAGCTGAACGCGAAAATCAACGACAGGCTGACTTTTTGGCTGCTGAAGAAGCACGTCTTGCAGAAATTTCAGCTGCCCAACAGCAACAAGTGTCCTCAACGAATGCTAATTCGAAGGCTATTAAGGAACTCCAAGCACGTTTGGAACGAGAAGGTGCTAAATCTTCAGACGTTCAAGTTTCATTGATGTGGAACAATTACAACGACCTTGATTTGCATATTGTATGCCCATCTGGTGAACGTCTTCACGGTGGAAACAAAACTTCAGCCTGTGGCGGAATTCTTGATGTGGATGCGAATGTTCGAGCAGAAACCCGCAAGCCTGTCGAGAATGTCTTTTGGCCAGAGGGAACAGCCCCAGGTGGACAATACCACGTCTATGTGCATTATTACAAAAAGCATAACAAGCGCCGTTCCAAAGATCCAACGAGTTTCCAGATTATGGTGAACAGTGGTGGGGAAATGACCGAATACACTGCTGAACTTAGCAAAGGTGATCCGATCATGCAAGTATGTTCCTTTAGTGTTTCATCGAAATCAGAACGAGCAAGTGTAAAACGTGAACTTGAATTGGAACTTGAATCACTCAAGAACAAGTTTACAGACGCAGATGCTGATGGTAGTGCGCAACTTTCGGTTGAAGAACTGGCAAAGGCTACTGGAATGTCTATCGAAGAAGCTGAAGTCATTCACAAGAAGGCCGACAAAGACGGCGATGGATCTGTTTCACTTGATGAATACCTCTCCGCCTCTGACGTCCCTAGTGCTCCTGATTTAGAATCACTGAGCAATGACGATGCCTGATGGCGTCACACGGTTTTGATTGAACGCTGTAAAGTGAATGTAGTCATCGACTTTCCATTCGATGGTAGTGAAGTGATTCTCTTGCTTCTTCAAGAGAGAATGTCTTCAAGATGATTCCCCTCACACGCCTTGCGAATTGAACGAGCAATACGACGACCTGTCGACATACGTTGTTCGTTAATGTCAGAGTATGGTGAGCCTCCAACGAAGGGGTTTGAGCCTGCAACAATTCGTGCGCTTATTTCAAACACTTTGAATTCGAGTGCATCGGTGACAATAGTTTCGAGGCAGAAAGGTCCGATCATTCCACGGCTTCCTTCTTCCAATTCAAAAGATTCAGCCACAGTACCTTCTGCCATCTCAAAAGCCCTTGGGAGTAGAGATTCACGGATGACGACCGGCTGGTTGCCTGTGACGACGAAAGAAGGTTCAACTCCCATTTCACGTAAGTCACGGAGCGATCCTAATTTGTAGAATTCATCGACATTTGACTCGTCTCTTCGGTCCATTGAAAGTAATTCCAGTCGGCCAAGATTCTTTCCAGCATGCGAGCCTTTACCACGGACTTGGAATCCATCAGTAGCTGTAGGGTCAAAGAAAAAGTGAAGGTAATATCGGCATCCAAGGACGTATTCTTGAATTGTAAATTCTTCTTCAATATCGACATTTCTTCTGAAATCACGGTAATTTCGAGCGATGAAATAACCTCTGCCACCTTTTGCTCCCGCATACTTCACAATAACTGGACCTTCAATATCATGAGGGTCTTCGAGAACTTTCGGCATTGTACAGCCACCGGCTTCCAGCCACCGACGTTGCCGTTCTCGGCTACTTTCCCAATGGAGAATTCCACGGTTTCCAAAAGTTGGAACTTGGAGTTCTCGGTAATTTGAAGAACCAAGATATTCAACTAAAGACCCGTGAGGGATAATCACTACATTTCTCTCTCGGAACCATTCAGCATGGTCCAGCATTTCACGATAATTTTCGAGCATCAACCACTCATCGGGTTCAGCACCTGGGAAGGCTTTGTAGAAACGTCGTCGGTTTTCACCCACTGCAATTCCCAGTGTGCGAAAACCTTCAACACGAGCACCGTGCAGTATTTGTAAAGAGGAATGTGAGGCAACAACACCAATGGTAATGTTGTCTCGGTCGTAGTTGGCGAGCCACCCCGCCAGTGTATCTGAATCTACGCCCATGTCGAGGGGTTCAGTATTTGCGATATGAGTGTTATGATTGGAAAATCTTACTGTGAAGATTTTTTGGCACTTTTACCTCCTCTCAGTTTCAGAGCAAAACCTATGTTTACGCCACAACAACGACAAACCCTCCGCTCAAACACATCTCATGGCATTGCTACAACTTGCTGTTCGTCTCCTTCTCTCTGGTGGATTGATTGTTGGTGCGAGTGAAATTGCAAAGAAGAACGATGTCTTTGGGGCTTTTCTTGCTTCTTTACCCTTAATCTCCATCTTTGCAATGGTTTGGTTATACAATGATACGGGAGATACTGAACAGATTGCAACCTTTAGTAAGGACATTTTTTGGTTAGTTATCCCTTCACTCGTGCTCTTTCTCGCTTTACCTTTTTTCCTTCAAAAAGGAATGGAATTTTGGCCTGCACTCGGAACCTCAGTTCTCCTCACTATTCTTGCCTATGGCATCGGTCTGAAAATCGCAAGTGGCTCACCTTCTTGAGACCAAGTCCAAACAAATCGCTCTTAGAATGAGTGAAGAGTTCAAGGGCTTGACCACTATCCAAAACCATGACCGAAGTACCTACCCATCGCATGACTTACGGCGGCTACCTGCAGTTGGATGAATTATTGACGCTTCAAGATGGTCCTCAAGGTTACAGCCCCGCTCCATCAAACGATGAACAACACTTTATTATCGTCCATCAAGCGTTTGAACTCTGGTTCAAACTAATTCTACGAGAATTAAAAGAAACTCATGCATTGCTTAATCAAGAGCATGTTCCAGAAGAAAAACTACCTCAGATGGTCCACCATTTAGATCGAGTTACTGAAATCTTCCGCCTCCTCTCGAATCAATGGAAAGTTATGGAAACACTCACGCCTCAAGGCTTCCTAGCTTTCCGAGATAAGCTCGGTACTTCTTCTGGATTTGAATCATGGCAAATGCGTGAATTAGAAGTTCTTCTCGGCCTTGATAATTCTCAAAGAATGGGAGGTATGGATCCTCTTCTACACATGAAAAAACTGGCCGATGAAGATAAAATTACAGCGTCGGTTCTCGCCAATTTTGAAGCAACATCAAACGCGCCATCGCTCCGTGAAGCCCTTTCTTCTTGGCTCGCTCGGACACCGATTAACGGTTCACTCGCAGGCTCTGAAGGTGATTCCAAAATCATTGAAGGTTTTGTCGAAGGTCATGTGCAAGCAATGCGCGCACATGGTGAAGAGGTCATTGCACATATTGTTGCCATCGGTCACGGTGAAGAAGCACCGGTCCGTTCTCGAATTGAGGCCGGTACTGAACAAGCTGCTGAATTCCTCCGCCCTGATGGAATTATTTCACGTTCGAGAGCCGGTTTGCTGTTTATCGAATCGTATCGCGACCTCCCTTTACTTTCTTGGCCTCGAAAACTTATTGACGCCTTTGTTGGACTCGAGCAATCAATGATACTCTTCCGTTCTGCACATGCTCGAATGGTTGAACGAATGATTGGCCGTCGAATGGGGACGGGTGGTTCAAGCGGCGTAGATTATCTCGATGCTACAACCAAATACCGAGTGTTTGTTGATCTCTGGGCTGTTCGAACAATGCTGGTGAAGCGTGAAGCACTACCGGATGTTGAACAAGCCGATTTCTACGGCTTTGCTACAAATGATTGATTCAGTCAAGGTGTGGGTCGATATCGATTGGAATGAGTTCGTGTTCATACTCATACAAAGCAATCTTAAGAGGGTCGAGGACGAAGCGGACTGATGCTTCTTCAAGACCATAGAGTGAAATGAGTTCATCCATAAAAGCCTCACGGAGGACTTCTTCATTTGCATAAAGCGGAGCGCCCATTCCAATTTGGAGTGCGCGTGCGCCAATAATCCGTGCTCGTTCAAATCGTGTGTGGAGTCGTGCTGGCTTGACCATAAGATACACCTGCGAGTACACCCGCATTTGGGCGACTTGCCTACTGGTCTTGAACCTAACCCTTGGGTCAAATAGGATTATCAAACTTATTCTTCTTCTGGAATGACCTTTTTTGAAAGATTCCATCGCATGTAGAGAGCAGGTGCTAGAGCTGCGATGAGAATACCGGTCCAGAGACTTGCTCTTTGGCCAGGGGACATGCCTTGAGTTCCCATGATTTGTCCGGTATCAGTGCCATCATACAATTCGACACCAACGACAGCACTCATTGGGGCCACAAGCCGGTACACACCTGTTTGTTCTAACATCACAACTAAACTTCCATTAAAATCTTCGATAAGATTCGAAATATTCCCTGAACCATTTGAAGCATTGAATTGCATCATACCGGTTGCAAGAGTTGGATGTGTTCGATTTCGATTTGGATGGTCGATAGACTCTGTTCGCCAGACACTCACTTGGTCGCCTTGTGATGCATTCCAAGTAAGACTTCCATTGACCAGTTTGATATTTGAAAGGCCACTAAAAGAGGTTGAGCGCTGGCTAAGAATATTTGAAAGTTCGAGGGCTTGACTTGATCCAGTTAGCAACTCTTCTCCATCGATGACAAGACTTGGCAAAAACAGCAATCGATGCTCATTTTCAAATCGCAATTTCGAAGCACTGAGGAATGAAGTATCAACAACCGAGGGATGATGTTGAATCACGAAGGTATCGCTACGATTCAGGGCTTCTATTTCTTCTTCAATCAGTTCGCAAGGTTCACACCAATCTGCGCCATAGTATTCGACCAAATGTTCGACTCGTTCACCCACGCATGATGTAGAGTTAAGACAAGATGAATCGAATATGATCGCATCATGGGTCGTGGCGAAAATGGGTTCATCAGCCGAGGCATACGTCGATGAAGGCAAGGAACCAGCCATAATCATTACCAAAATCAGTATTGGCAATATCTGGGCATGAGTTCTCGGCACAGTTGCTGGGTGTATGAATGTGTTCAAAAGGGAACTGCACTCACCACTACCTATGGGGCAAGCATGGTGGCGCCGACCGTCCGCCCTTCCGCTTGTACTTCTTGTAATGGCGTTGTGCATCATCATCGCCGGTGGTACAATTCGTATCAATGATGCTGGAGAATCATGCCCTGATTGGCCTCAATGCTTTGGCACATGGGGATTTGATATATCCCCCGATGAGCAAGGTGAATATTGGGCAGAAAATCCTGATGAAGAAGATTCACGCGGCCTTGACCATCGATATACAACCTTTGAGATCTTTTCTGAATGGTTTCATCGCCTCTTGGTCGGTATCATTGCCATACCCATACTTCTGAATGCTATTTTGGCTTGGAAAATGATGGAGACGTATGGAAAAACAGTCTTCCGTTCGACCCTTTTGTCAGGTGTGTTGTTAATTGTTCAAGCATTGGTCGGTGCGTTGACCGTTTCGATGGATAATGTTGATTGGTCAGTAGCTTTACACCTCTCCCTCGCCAGTATATTTACTTCGACCTTTTTGTTTCAGCATTTTGCAATGAGAAAGGCAGAAGGTTCTGAACATGAATTGTTTTCTATGAATGCTGAATTTGTTTCATCAAATAGACTTCGTGTTGATGCTATGGTTGGGTCAGTGTTTACCCTCCTGATTCTTGGAGCATGGGTCTCATCAACAGCTGGTGGGCAGTATAACCAAGGTTGTTCTGTTGGGTTCCCAAACGGTTGGCCAAAGTGCAACGGAACATTGCTTCCGTCCCTCGATGGTCCTGGTGTTTTGGTTCAAATGATTCATCGTTTTGGAGCTGTTCTTGTGGGATTGGTATTGGTTTCAGGTTCTGCTCGCCTTCGAAGTGATGCACGAACCCACAATGTTTCGCCCTTGTTCGGACGTATTACTGACTTCACTGCTGGTTTATGGATTCTCAATGTTCTTGTCGGCGGTTCCTACATTGTTCTAGCAGATATGGACGATTTCCCAGAATGGGTTTCCCTTCTTCACTTGGTTTTTGGAATTAGTTGTTTCCTTGTCGCTGTTTCAGCATCATTCTTTTTACGCCTAGGCACCGAACAAGGCTCATTGGAGGAGGAATGAGTATGGTAGGAGAGTTGCAAGAAGACCTGGCACCTCATCCTGGTTGGTTCAAGGTGTTCACACAATTGATGAAACTTCGTGTCATCGTCTTGCTTCAAGTTACTGCGGTCTGCGCGATACTCATCCACGACCTTCTCGCTCGTCATGGATTACTCGATGTTGATCGTTCTTGGATGGATACTTTCTCAACTATCCTCCTTACTGTGGTAGCAGGTACTCTTTCTGCTGGTGGTTCAAATTCAATCAACATGTGGTATGATGCAGATATTGACCCTCATATGCGCCGAACAATGAATCGGCCAGTTCCGCAAGGGCATATATCTGCACGAGGTGCCTTGCTCTTTGGATTAGTCATAGCGATATCAGGTTCTTCTCTGTTTTTTTTCGTACATTGGAAAGCCGCTTTTTGGTCTTTCTTCTCTGTAGCCTTCTATGTCCTCGTGTATTCAATGTGGCTGAAGCGTCGTACACCTCAAAATATTGTGATTGGCGGTCTTGCAGGCGCCACTCCTCCGCTAATTGGCTGGGCGGCAGCAGCAGCTTCAACGATTGATTCAAACAACCCTTTCGATTTGGGTTCACCTATTCCATGGATGCTGTTCATGTTGATTTTCTTGTGGACACCTCCACATTTTTGGGCATTAGCACTGTATCGTTCGGGAGAATATGGGAAAGTCAATATTCCAATGATGAATGAAGTAAAAGGTCCTGAACATACTCTCTTCCAATCCAAAATATATTGTGTTCTTCTTATGATGCTCGGCTCTGTGCCTTGCTTTTGGCCAGAAAGTGGGCTTCCGCTTTTATGGGCATTCCTTGCGGGTGGTTTGACGCTGTGGTATTCAAAATCAGTTTGGGATATCGATCCACTTGAAGGACTCGATGTGAACGGTCGTATGCCAAAGGCAGCCCGCTCCTTTTTCCGTTCCATATACTATCTTGGTTGGATGCACGTTGCACTTGTGGCGGTTTGTGTCATTCCTCCAGAATGGCTTGGAGTTCTCGGACCATTGGCCTGAGTGCATCGTTTTTACCACAGTTTAGTGAACTGCGGCAACCGTCATGTTCATGACTGCCTCGACGGTCGCCGAGTTACTGCGGCAGTCGCATAGCCTGGCCATTGCGCTGGATTGCTAATCCAGTGGTGTTTCACCTCGGGAGTTCGAATCTCCCCTGCCGCGCCATCAATTCTTAATCAAAGAAATCTTCGAATTCATCTGCAGTCTCACGAGCACTCGACCGGCGATTACGTGCATTCATGACCCGAGCCAATCGTTTTCTTTTCTTGAAGAGGATTGGTAGGGAAATCATACTCATGACCAGGGTAATCAAAGCTACAGCGCCAGTGGTTTTGAATTCATCAACTTCCATATAATCAGTGAGTGTACCGAGCCATTCGACTCCAAGTGGTGGTTCCGGTTCTGGTGGTGGGATTGGCACCAAGTGTTGATTATATTCCCACCATTGGTCAGCAATCACAACACGGATTGAATTCACAGGATAGTCTACTTGCATGAGTTGATTTCCAACAGAATCAACAGGTGCTAGGACATAATAGGACGTGCGCCAAGGTCGAATGTTTTCATCCTGTATTCCGCTTACGTTGTAATATCCCGTGTCCCCTGATGCCCCAGTCAATCCCACTTCCACTGGCGTCAGGAATCTCAAGTCGATTCCTTCAGGGTTCTGATCTGTTCGATATAAATCCCATGTGACATTACCCGTCGTTTCTTGATCTGGCCAAACCCATGTCATGTTCAAATCATAGCACATTGCCCAATCATTTTGAATCTTGTAACACTCAGTATCATTGGTGAACGTGGTCGTATATTTGATACTTGAAACAGATTTATCAGGCGCCAATGCATCACCGCAAATGGCCGTGCTCTGATCTGTTTCATCTCTTGAGATTTCAATATGGAGGAAGTCGGGATTTCCTTCACGGTCAGCTGGCATGATGGCGTAGGATGCACAGATGCCGGTAGGGAGCGGAGAAGGGTCAATCCATGTCGTAGAATCCTTCGCGACGGAGGCAACGAGTGTATTCATAGTCAATTGCTCCCATATGAACGCGTTGAAATCAGGATAAGGTTGAGGGAAAATTGTTCCAGCTCCATTTTCTACTGTCAACTTAAATATTTCCCAAGAGCCAATGTAGGGGTTTTCGATGTCCCCTGTAGGGTCCCAATGGATTTGCATACTTCCACCTTCAAGTTGAGTAAATTCAAGAGGTCCGCTGCTTGCATTTGGGGCAGGTGCGTTGCCGATAATGAGTAATACGCCATTTTGACTGAGTGTCACGTCAAAAGAGTTATCTGAATTTTTGGTATACTCGTTAAGGTAGGTCCAAATGTAGTCATCAAGAGATGGTAAAAAGCGTACATCAACACTTTCAAGTGGGATATTTGACGGTAAGAGGGCCGAAGTATTGAGGTGTATATTCATCTGTTCCAAGCCTGTGTTATCCGAGTCATCTTCACTTGCTAATACCTTGTATGAAAGCAGCATTAACGGTTGTCTCCCTTCTCCTATGCCATATTGTGTTCCGAGCACAGGTAGTATCGATTCATATTCGAGATAAGCTAATGATCGAGTAACTGCCTGTCCGGTAAAAAATGGTTCATTATCGAGTGAGATGTAATTAAACAGGGTAATTTCTTTGTGAACCGATTCCAGTTCTCCAAAGGCATCGGTTACTCGTAGAGTGATAACGTGGTCGCCAAGCCCTAGTATTGATCCTGAGAGGTTAAGAGATTGCCCATATCCAAGAGATATGATGCCTGAGACCCACCATGAATAGTTAAGGGGTGCAGCAGCAGTATTGCTACTTCTCGCCTCCATTTCGATGTTTTCTCCAGTCGTATAGATCCCGAGAGGATTGCTCTGTACGATGACAGCATTGATGTTGCCTGCGAGAATATCAGTTTGTTCTGAGAGAGTGTTATCACCTGGTTTTGCATCTGGCCCTTCTATGAATGAAGTAGGTACGTTAATTGATAATATTCGATTAGTGCCAACATTTGTGAGGTTGAACATACATGAACGGGATTCAGCAGGCTTGAAGTTGGTTAATGTGCAAGATTCTTCTTCAAAGAGTTCTCCAATTGAATTATACACATTGAATATGATCATCACGTAATTAACCGATAAATTCCCTTTGTTCGTAATGGTTGTATGGACCATGTCATCGCCATAATAGTACTCGTTTGAAGTCGAGTCATGTCCAGGGGCCATGGAAGTTGCTTGGAGGTCGAGGGTGTTGTCGAAGACGACGATGATTTCGGAGAGGTCATTCGAGGGATTCAAGTCTGCATAAGGCGTCCCGCTGCTGTTGAATAGCCCCCACGTGAGGCTAAAGGTTCCTTGAGTGGAGTGAGTCAATACTGGCATTGTTTGTGAAAATTGGGAAACTCCACCCCATGCCGGAAGATTTGTCACGTTCATATAAGATTCAGAAAGAAGGGTGGTTTTATCTTCACTCCAAAGTTGCCAGCCAAGTTGAGCAACAACGTTGCATGTACCACATGCAGTGATTGAGCCTTTGAGCTGCATCGTATAATCGGTGCCTGTATTGAGGACTTTTTTCCCGTTATAGGTTGCAAGGTCGGTTAAGGTGCTTGTAGGGTCGTATGTTGAATCAACTGCGAGGTCAACAAAAGAGCGGGTAAGGTTGATGTGAAACTGGTAGGAATCATCAGAAGCGTCTTGGTCTAGTAAATCAAAAGCATATACTATGGTGAAAATCCCTTCTTTTCCTGCTGGGTTCCAGAAATCAGCTGATAAGAGTTTCAATGTTGTACCTGGGTGAATAGTTGAGGTGGGGAAACTACCACGGTCATCATATGTAGATTTGCAAATTGAAGTATCGACCTCTCCTTCACACGCATACCACCATAGGGCGCGATCTGCTATGGATTGAAATCCTTGATTTGAGATTGAAGCATTGAAACGAATCGGATCCCATGCTGAATTCCACGAGTCCTCTAGCGGGGAATTTGACATTTGAATCGACAAATCACCCGATTCTACGGCTTTAGCATTAGGCACTGCCAGGAGTCCGGTAAAAGATGCAAATAAAAGGAGGAATACCAACGAAATACTTCCGCTTTTTAGCCTCGAATCACTTGGAGCATAGCGCGACATTGAGAGGTGCCTTACAGCGGGGCTTCAAAGACTCATCGCCCCCGAAGGGGGCAGATTAGCGTTAATGTGATGATTTGCATCAACTCCATGCGGCAACCTCTTGAATCGTCGAATATCACCGATGTTCATGCGCGGGGGTGGATTTTGTTGTCTGAAAAGAGACGAAAATGCTCTTACAGCTGTGATTGAATTCCTTTCTGCATTTGCATTATTTTTAATGATCCTCACTGCTTTTTTATCACTCGCCCAACTTCAAATGGGCTCCAATGACCCGGATGTTGACCGGATTGACCGGTCTGCAGTACAGGGTTTAGACCGATTGACCTCAGATGGCGGTTGGTTCGTTCCGATGGGGGGGCAGGGGTTAGATTATGCCAATTCAACTTCGGAATGGCATCTTCTTGATGCAGTAGAACTGGATAGTGGCCGAGTACAAACTGGATTGGTAAAGGATGGAATTCTCGATCTTCAACGCATAGAGGCCCTGCGAAATGTGTCTGAAGAGAATATGGCGTTAGGTCTTGGCCTCGATGTGGGATACACCTTATTTTTGTCGATTGAAATCATCGAATCAAACATCTCTTCCCGGGTCGGCATGGAGTTGTTTTCTGGAGGGACTGAGCGCGCAACTGCTTCTTCCTCTTCGAATGCGAATCGTCAATTTGCACAGGGGGGGGAGCTTCTCCAAGTTGTACTTGAAGTTCACAAAGGGGGCAATAAGAATAATGACCTCTATTTGACCGAAATAATGATCCGCCCAATGTCTTCAGGCCCGGAATGGATTGAAATCTATAATCCAAATGACTTCGCTCTTGCTCTGCGCGGTTGGTCATTGAATCATACTTCTACTTCGAGTGCGAGTAATCTATTGTTCAAGGAAGGTATAATCTCGGGTCATTCGACCATTCTTTTGACGGGTGATGCGAGTTCTCAAGATTCTGGAAACGCTTCACAAGTACTCGATTTGTCACAGGAATCTTTCCTTGGTGTTGGCTCTCTAAACCTCTTGGCAGATGGTAGCGGAACTCTCTCTCTACGATATACTCAGGTTGATGAAGCTCGACCTTATGATGTCATGAGTGTAGGGTGGGGGGGGGATTCCGGCTTGTTTACTTCACTCGGCCAATCACTCGGGGCCGATCGTAATTCTGGCGGCACTGGGTTAAATTGGAGTGTCCAACAAACCTCGACTCCCGGAGATTATTTCTGAGGAGTCCAGTTCAACGTATTCGCCTCTCTCTTAGCGGATGCTTCATGAACCCATGGCCACTGGTCTGTACAGATTCCCATGCAGTCAACTTCAGTTTACACCCGGGACCGTTGCGTAACGGGTATTCATGGATTGGATGAAATCCTTCGTGGAGGCATCCCTCACGGTTCAACCGTGCTTGCTGCTGGGACCTGTGGTTCTGGAAAAACTACCCTTGCCATGGAATTCTTGGTTCGAGGTGCTTTAGCCAAATTACCAGAATCCTGTGCCCACTTTACTGCAACAGAACCTTCGATTAAATTACTTGAAAACATCCGACAATATGCCTTTTTCGACATGAAAATGGTCGATTCCGGGAAAATCAATGTTTTTGATATGGACGTTTTGTATTCATGGCTCGGGTTGGACAAAGCATCGTTCGATCTTGATGATGTTCACGCTCTGATTAAAGCAATCATCAATATTGTTCATGAAATCGGTGCCACACGTTTAGTAATTGATTCAGTCACAACCTTATGTTACAAGATTAAATCTGAACAACTCATCCGAGATTTCCTCTTCACTTTGGGGAAGAAATTGGCATCGCTTGGCTGCACCACCATCCTCATCTCCGAAATCACATCAGCTACTGAAAATGCACATTGGTCTTCTTTTGGAGTTGAAGAAGCGATTGCGGACGGTATTATCGTCATGGGTGACGTTGAACGTATGGGTCACCTTCTTCGATTTTTACAAGTCGTTAAAATGCGTGGAACTTCACACAGCCGAGCAAAGCATGCCATTGAATTAACTCCATTAGGCGTTATGCTCACTCCTATGCTCAAATGGGGCGCTCAGCACGATAAAACCAACAAGGTAGGGAACTGATACATGTATTCTAACATTATTCTCGATGATCGAATTGCTGAACAATTATCAGCCGACATTAGTCTAAGTAGCGCAATACAAGTGCGGTTTGGCAACTCGAACGCGTTCAACGTGACGGCGAGTACCTTGATTCCTTTGATGCGAGATCATGATATGGGAGGAGTATACATTTGTGCGAGCGTTGGAGCTGCTGAACGGATTCAAGAATTCCAGGCCATCGGACTTTCTGATGAAGACATCTCGCGAATTCAATTTATTGATTTGGTTTCTTCCGGGATTCTTGGCGGGACTGATGTTGAACACACTAATATCCATTTTGTCGATAGCCCAATAATGCTCGAATCAGTCCTCCTTCGAACATTGTATATTCTCCGAATGACCACCTCAGTTCGAAACTTTGTATTCTTGGACAGCGTCAATGCATTGGCAATATATAATGATGAGCGAATGCTTGCAGAATACCTTCACACGTTCATCAATACCTTCCGTCAAAGAGAAGTTCTCTCGGTCATTCTCAATGTCCCAGATCAAACTCCTCCGTTAGTTCTCTCTAATCTTGACCTTTACTGTACCGACTTAATTGATCGAGGACAAGTTCTGATTAACTGAGGTTTCTATTATGGCGCGTAAAATTGATTTCGACTCAGAAGATGAAGATTTTTTTGGAAAAGTAGGTTCTTTTGGAGTTCCAAAGTTCGATAATGAAATGCATGGAGGGGTCCCTCGTGGGTTCATCATGGTTGCCTTTACGGATACGGGTTCAGGAAGTGAATTATTTGCAAAGCAATTCACTTCACCTGCTGAAGAATCAGATAACACTCTCTATATCTCGACCAATGAAGGTCAACAAGAAATAATCCGTATTTTCCAAAAGTATGATTGGCCACTCGACATCAGTGTCCGAACCATTGGTGAAGAATACAACTCGACTGTTTTGGAGCGTGAACTCCTTGCTAGCCGTTACCGATTGGAAGGCTTCCGACTCGATGACATTCGACGACTCGCTCAAACCCGGTTTGTCGATGACAATACACAAGATTATTTGACTGAAGTAACCAATGAAATCATGGCTCTTGGCCCCTATTTTAGAGCCGTTATTGACAGCCTTGATTTTTTCTTACAACGGGAAGATCCAGCACGTGTTATTGCAATGGTGCGTATGCTTCAAGCGCATACCCAATTGAATCGGGGACTTTTACTCATCTCGGTTTCGACCAATGGTCTGGACGCGCTTGTCAAGCAAGAATTATCTTCAATCGCTGATATGGTTCTCTCCTTCCAAGTTCGAACAATTGGTACAGATTTTGAAACTTCAATGATTGTTTCAAAGTTCCGAAATGCACCTGAAAATTTGAAAGTACTCGTATTCCGTGTGACTCCCGAAGAAGGAATCACTCCAGAAACAGTCGAACGTATCGCTTGAGGCACAGAACTGGCCGGGTTCAACACCGGTGCAATTCATGGTGCTTTTATGGCGACATCTCCAAAGAGGTCGGGGGTAACGAGTCATCATGGGCGACCGAGCAGCAACTGGCGGTTTCGACCCTTCAGGCATCGATATTGATGCATGGGAGAAGCTGGAGCAACAGCTTGAAGAGACGATTCCTAACTATGACCGTGTCAATCGTTTGATGACGTTTGGCCAAGACAAGCGTTGGCGAAGAAATGTCCGAAATCATGCTGCCGATGGAATGAAGGTTCTCGAAGTTGGCTGTGGGCCAGGTTCATTCGCAGAAGATCTCATCGGTCTCGATGTGACTTGTCTTGACCCTTCGTCGGAGATGTTGAAAGTAGCGAAAAAGCGGGTTGACGCAGCTCGCAGTTCTCGTGGTGAGCAACCAGCACACTATCTCGAGGCTATTGCTGAATCAATTCCTTGTGAGGACGACACCTTCGATATGGTGTTCTGCCTCTTTTCTTTCCGCGACTTTCAAGACAAAAAGAAGGGATTGAGTGAGATTTACCGTGTCCTCAAGCCGGGTGGTCGGCTGATCATCTGTGATGCAGGTAAAGCCAATTGGTTACATGGTCTTGGGGGTCGAATCTGGATGGCAACCGTTGTTCAATGGATTGCTCGTTTTGTGACCAAGGAGAAAAACCATCCTTGGAAGGGTCTTGCAAATACATACACTCAATACGGTACAAACGGGTACTATCGGGCCATGATGTGTGAAGTGGGATTTCATGACGTTCAAGGCCGATTATTGTGGCCTTTTTTGATGTCTAGCCGATTTAGAGCAACCAAACCCAAGCAAGAATAAACGGCCATTGCGTTGAAGAAGTCCATACTTTCCGCCCATTAGCCTCATAAACCCCTTCCGATTCAGCGATTCATTGGTGGTTTACTTGGGTATGAAAGACGTCCTCCGAAAAATCAAAGAAGCTGAGCAGTCTGCTGAAAAGCGATTGAACTCGGCTCAAACTGAGTCAAGTAAAATTACTGGTGACGCCCGAAGAGAAGCTTCAGCCCTTGTGACGAGTGCTACCGAAGACTCAGTGAGTGACACTCAAACAACTCTCGATGCTGCTCGAAGCAAAGCAGGAAAAGAAGCAGATAATGTTCAAAAAGAAGGTGCTTTGATCGTTGAAAAAATCGAATCATCTGCATCGAGTCGAAAGGAAAAAGCAGTCAAGAACCTTCTTGACGCAGTTACTTCACAATGAGGCGATATCATGTTTGCTACTTCTGAGATGTCCCGTCTTACAGTAGCAGCTCCTGTCGGTAAGATGGAAGAGATTCTCCGCCTCTGCAGCGAACTTTCCTGCGTCCACATAGAAGAATACGGTCGCTTTGAAGACGGGATTGGCGTTGGAGCATCAATGGATTCAGATGAGGCAAATGCCATTAGCAACTTGTTAGTTAAGGTCCAAGCAGTTTCTTCTTCAGTTCAAGCATCGAATACAGATGGTCCAGTTCCACATGCTGATGCGGTCAAAATGGTTGCCTCTTTCGAAGAGAAAGTCGTCGCAGCATTGGCATACATCGATACCATCCGTGACGCCCAATCCACAATCGTCACCTCCAAAGAGCAGTACCATGTTCTCAATCGTTTGGCTCCTCTTGACCTTCCGCTCGAATTGATGGGTGGATTTGAGGGCATTGAAGTGTTTGTCGGAGAAGCACGAAGCACCTCGAAAGCCTCAGAAATTTTTTCTGACATACTCTCAGAGATTGAGTTGCATGCTGCAGGTGGCCTTATCGCAGTCGCATGCCGTTCCGCACATTCCGCTGAAGTTCAAATCTGCATGGCAGAGTTGGGTTCCAAACCTGTTCAAATTCCATCTGGAGAAGGTTCACCTGCTGAGAAGGCAAAAGCTCTTCTCGCAGAAATCGAACGTTTAGAATCAAAAGTTGTGAGTACACAAGAAGATCTTGACGCTTGGACTCTCCGTAACGGGCGTAATCTTGTCACCGCTGAAGAACATCTCGTGCGGGAAATGGCAATCTACACCGCCCCTACACTGGTTGCAGTGAGCAACCAAGCATTTGCTTTGGATGGTTGGGTTCCAGCCGACCAAGCAGATTATGTCGAAAGCCGATTGTCCAAGATTGCTTCTCACGTCAGCATTGAGGCCTATGCCGGGGGGCATCATCATGAACACCATGATGAGCCTGAATCCACAGATTTAGAAGAACTCATTATGCTCTCGAATTACTTGGTCAAGACCAATCAATCCATCTTCCAATTCTTCAAGGCAATTGATTTGGATGACTCAGGCCTTATTGATGGCTATGAATTTCAAACTGCTCTCAAGAATGCAAACATCGCAAACCTCCCTCCATGGGAAATGGGCAAGCTTCTTTCAGCTGTTGACCTCGACGGCGATGGAAAAATCAACTTGCCTGAATTGGACATCACACTTACTCGGATTCGCAACACTCCAAATCATGACGATGGCCATCATGATATCGAACCTCCGATCCAATTCACCAACGGCTCAACTTCAGAACCGTTTGAACTGATGGTCGATTTGGTTGGCCGTCCTAGGTACGGAACTTTCGACCCAACTATGCTCATGATGATGACTTTCCCATTCATCTATGGAATGATTTTGGGCGATTGGGGCTATGGAATCGTCCTTCTACTCCTGGGCGCATGGCTTGGAAGCAAAGCCTTCGCCGTTGACCCAATGGCGCAAAAAGGAATCACAATTCTCCGATGGATGGGCGTTTGGTGTATCATTTGGGGCATTATATTCGCAGAAGGCTTTGGCTTTGTATGGGATAATACTGGTCAAATGGGAAGCAACTCTCCATTCAACGGATTTTATGAATGGACCTATGCTAATATCCACGTTCCAGGAGCAATGGCTGACCTCTTGAACCTCGGAGGCCTCCATATGCCGTTCCACCGAGCATCTGAAGGTCACGGATTACAAGAATACGTAATCCTCTCCATTTACTTGGGTGCTGTTCACATCTTCCTTGGATTCATGCTTGGACTTATCAATGTCTTCAAGGCACACGGTGCAGCAGCAGCATTCTTCGAAAAGGGTTCTTGGATTCTTATTCTTGTTGGCGGTTTTATGCAATGCCGAAACATGGTTTCAGGCTACAATGATCTGTTTGAATTCCAAATCTGGACCGTCTTACTCATTGTTGGCATTGTCAGCCTCATCATCGGTTTGGCTGTCTTCGAGAAGTTCGGATGGGCAGGCGGCCTCATTATGGGTCCTATCGAAACCTTCGGTCTTCTCGCGAACACACTCTCTTATCTGCGAATTATGGCAGTTGGTGTTGCAGGTGTTAAGATTGCAGAAGTGTCCATCACTATGGGCTTTGAGCCGATGATGAACTCATTTACCAGTGGTGGAATCATGGGAATCCTTGTCGGTCTCCTTTGCTTTGTTTTGTTCATCGGTATCCAAGTCTTCGCACTCGCTCTGGGAATTCTTTCCCCTACTATTCACGCTGCCCGCCTTCACTTTGTGGAATGGATGGGCAAGTTCTACGACGGGTCCGGCCGTGCTTTTGCACCGCTCGGTGGCCGTAATCTCCATGTGGAGAATTCATACGTGGAGAGCAAATCATAGTCCAACGGACAAAAAACGGAGGTAGTAAATATGAACGTAAATACCCTAAAAATGAGCCTAAGAACACTGATCCTTTTGGCAGCCATCACCATGGTTGCTCAAGGTGTCGCAGCTGAAACAGAACTTACCCAATCTGATGGATCGGGATACTCTGCTATCGGTGCTGGAATTGCCCTAGGACTTGCAGCAATTGGTGCAGGTCTCTCTCAAGCAGCCATTGGCAGCGCAGCTGTCGGTATGCTTGCAGAAGATGGAAGCAAGTTCGGTGTCGCACTTATTTTCACTGCTTTGCCAGAATCCATCGTGATTCTCGGTGCTTTGCCTCTCTTCCTTTAAGGAAGAGAGCAAACATTCTGGGGCAACCCAGTAAAGTGAAAAAAAACACAAAGAGGAATATATATGACGCTTGAAACACTCGCAAAAGATATCGCTAAATCTGCTGAGGCTGAAGCCTCGGCTATGGTCAAAGCGGCTAATGAAGAGGCAAAGGCAATTCTTGCTGAAGCCAATGAAAAGGCCGATACCATTCGCTCGGAAGCATCTGCTCGTACAGAACGTGAAGCAACTCAAATTGCTCGTGAAGTTGTAGCCAGTGCTCGCCAAGCAAACCAAAAAGAAATTCTCGTTGCTCGACGCAAGGTTCTCGATGAGACCTTCCAATCGACCAGTGATGAACTTGGAAACCCTAAACTTTCAGGAAGAGCAAGTTTGCTCAAGTCTCTGATGGCAAAGGCTGACAAGATTGGTGGAAATGATTACACAATTCGACCTGTCGAACTTGATCGTAAATCACTTTCCGAAATAGCTGGTAAGCGGACGATTGGAGATCCAATCGTTGGGCTTGGTGGCTTTGTTCTTGAATCGCCAGATGGTTCAGTATCCTATGACATGCGCTTTGACACACTCCTTGAATCATCATGGGGCGGAAAACTCGCTGAAATTAATTCAATACTTTTTGACTGAGGGATAAATATGGTAATGCTTGGAAATACACCTTATGTTGCTGCCCGTGCTAAGTCGCGTCGGCAGAAACTTGCGGACCGGTCCAGGCTACGCCAATTGATCAATCAATCACCCGAACAACTGACCGTAGCGGTCAGTGAAATGGGATACCGTACCGAGATTGACCTCTACGCAGGGCAATTGACTGGTGGGGATTTGGTTGAGGCTGCTTTAACCCATAACCTGGAACATGAACTTGAGCACATGCTCTCGATGTGTAACGGGAAAATTCGTGGCATTGTTGAAACCTATACTTCACGGTTTGAGTATCATAATGCTAAAGTTGTTCTTCGTGCTGTAGTAAATGATGTTGAACTTGAAAAAGTATCTCATTCCATTCTTCCAGAATTGAATGACATTAACACGCCATGGTTGAAAATTATTGAAAATGCTGATGATTTACGTTCTGCAGTCGTTCAGATGCGTCGTAAATCTTTCGGTCCAGCACTCAATGCAGTTCCTGAAGATTCCCGCCTTTCAGATTATGAAGATGCCCTCGATGTACATTACTTCAAGAAAGCCTTGGCTTCCTTGAGCGGTAAGGGAGCAGATGTTCGTTTCTTAAAGGAACTTCTTGCTGCTGAAATAGATCATCGTAATCTCTTGAACATACTCGAGGCTCAAGCAGTCGGGATTTCATCAGAGGACGTCATTTCAATGCTTGTCCCCGGTGGCCGCTTAGTCCCTACCCGCGCTTTCTCTTCGATTGCGGCAGGTGGAAAAGACGCCGCTATGGATTTGTTACGCGCAGCAGGACGGTTCGACTTCGCAGCGTTTGAAACTGCTCTTTCTTCATCAGAGGAAATGAACAGTCTTGACCCGGTAGTTACCTGGTTCAAGGAACGTGAATATGCAATCATGAAGCGAATGAGCTTCCTTCATCCAGTATCAGCACTACCCGTTGTTCACTACATGGCCATGAAGGTCCAAGAAGTGAATGACTTGCGCCTAATCGTTCGTGGGCGCCTTGCTGGATTGACCGTTGAAGTGCTTGAAGCACATATTTTGTGAGGTGATTATGCATGGATATCGCAGTCGTAGGAACTCCGGAATTCACTCTTGGATTCCAACTTGCAGGTATAGATAACCTGCACAACCCTGAAGGAGAAGAGGCAACGATCTCTACCTTCAAAAAACTACTCAGCACCAAAAGCGTAGGGATTGTCGTGGTTGACTCCACAATCCTTACTACGCTGCCAGAGCGTCTTCGTGACCAACTCTCGGCATCCGTCTCTCCGACCGTGCTTGGCATTGGAACGGAAGAAGACACCACTTTGCGAGATACAATTCGTAAGGCAATTGGAGTCGACCTGTGGAAGTGAAATTCCAAAAAAAATGGAGGAAATATAAATGAGAAATGAAGGAGTAATTTATCGAATATCCGGTCCTGTTGTAACTGCAACTGGCATGAACGCTGCAATGTATGACGTGGTTCGTGTTGGCGATGAAGGTTTAATGGGCGAAGTAATTGAACTGCACGGCGATAAGGCTGTCATCCAAGTGTACGAGGATACCTCTGGTATGCGTCCGGGTGAACCTGTATTGAACACTCAAGAAACGCTTTCCGTTTCTTTGGGTCCTGGTCTCTTGACCCAGATTTATGACGGTATCCAACGTCCTCTTCCTACTTTGGAAGAAAAAATGGGTGTCTTCATTACTCGTGGTGTTGATGCAGACGCATTCGACATGGAGAAGACTTGGACCTTCGAACCTCAAGTCGCTGTTGGCGACTCAGTGTCCGGCGGTCAAGTTATTGGCCACGTCCAAGAAACTGAGACTATTGTTCACAAAGTCATGGCACTTCCAACCGTTAGCGGTGTCGTGAAGTCTATTGAATCCGGAGACTTCAATGTCACACAAACTGTTTGTGTGCTTGAAGATGGCACGGAAATTCAGATGATGCAGAAGTGGCCTGTTCGAACTCCTCGTCCAAACCGGCAGAAGTATGCTCCTGAAACTCCTCTGATTACCGGTATGCGTATTCTTGATTTCTTGTTCCCTCTTGCAAAGGGTGGCGCAGCTGGAATTCCTGGACCATTCGGTTCCGGTAAGACGGTTACACAACAATCTCTTGCAAAGTATTCCGATGCACAACTGGTTGTTTACATCGGATGTGGTGAGCGTGGAAATGAGATGACTGAAGTGCTGGAAGAATTCCCTCACTTGATTGATCCAAACACCGGAAAGCCCTTGATGAACCGAACGGTCATGATTGCGAACACTTCCAACATGCCAGTGGCTGCACGTGAAGCATCAGTGTATACTGGAATTACGATTGCGGAATACTTCCGTGATATGGGATATGACGTCGCTTTGATGGCTGACTCAACCTCTCGTTGGGCTGAAGCAATGCGTGAAATTTCCTCTCGTCTTGAAGAAATGCCTGGTGAAGAAGGATATCCTGCATACTTGTCATCTCGTATTGCAGAATTTTACGAACGGGCAGGTCGTGTTGAAACACTCAACGGCGACGATGGCTCAGTCACTGTTATCGGTGCTGTATCTCCACCTGGTGGAGACATTTCCGAACCAGTTTCTCAAGGAACTCTTCGTATTGTCAAGGTGTTCTGGGGATTGGATGCAGGTCTTGCACGGCAACGTCACTTCCCAGCCATTAACTGGTTGAACTCTTATTCTTTGTATCCACAAAGTCTTGACCAATGGTTCCGAGATAACATCTCACAGGATTTCCCAGAAGTCCGAACCCAAATCAGTGGTCTTTTACAAGTTGAAGCGGAATTGCAAGAAATCGTCCAATTGGTCGGTTCCGATGCATTGCCTACCGACCAACAATTGACGCTTGAAGTTGCTCGAATGATTCGTGAATACTTCTTACAACAGAATGGTTTCCACGAAGTCGATGCGTATTGTGATATTCACTTGCAATACCAAATGGCAAAAGCAATTCTAACGTTCCAAGAATCCGCAAAGTCCGCTATGGCTGGCGGTGCTCTACTTGACGACGTAGTGAACGTCCCATCTCGTTCCGACCTCATGCGAGGCCGTTTCGAAAAGGGATATATTGACAATATCGAAGGCATGGTCAAGAAAATGACCATGGAAATCGCCGATACGGTGGAGGAAAACTGAGGAGAGGAATATCATGACTGGAAAAGAATACCGAACCATTACTGACGTGAAAGGACCTCTGGTCTTTTTGAATAAAACTGAACCTGTTGCCTTTGGTGAAATCGTTACTCTGCGACTCTCCAATGGAACCATCAAGAACGGACAAGTTCTCGACACTTCAGACGATCTCGTGATTGTCCAAGTTTTCGAAGGAACTGCAAAGATTGACCGAGAAGCTGGTGTCACCTTCATGGGTGATGTTTTCAAACTTCCAGTGAGTACTGACCTCATCGGTCGAATTCTCGATGGTGCAGGTCGTCCTCGTGACGGCGGCCCAGAGATTGTTGCTGAAGAGAAGGCAGACATCATCGGTGCTGCTATCAATCCATACAGCCGTCAAAGTCCACACGATTTCATTCAAACTGGAATTTCGGCTATCGACTGTTGTACAACCCTTGTCCGTGGGCAAAAGTTGCCAATTTTCTCAGCATCTGGTCTTCCACACAATGATATTGCACTACAAATTGCTCGTCAAGCCAAGCTTAAGGGCTCGGATGAAGAGTTTATTGTTGTGTTCTGTGCAATGGGTATTACCGCTGAAGAATACAACTTCTTCCGTTCCGATTTGGAGCGAACTGGTGCACTTGAAAACGCTGTTTTGTTCGTCAACCTTGCTGACGACCCTGCAGTCGAGCGAATCATTACGCCCCGTTTGGCTTTGACCGCTGCTGAATACCTTGCTTTCGAGAAGGATTACCACGTTCTAGTTATCTACACTGACATGACCAACTATTGTGACGCTCTGCGTCAAATTGGTGCTGCTCGTGAAGAAGTTCCAGGGCGACGTGGTTACCCAGGTTACATGTATACAGATTTGGCAATGCTCTACGAACGTGCTGGAATTGTGAAGGGTAAGAAGGGTTCGATTACTCAATTCCCAATTCTTACCATGCCTGGTGATGATATCACTCACCCAATTCCTGACTTGTCTGGATATATTACTGAAGGACAAATCGTTATTTCCCGTGAATTGCACCAACAAGGTATCTATCCACCGATCAATGTTCTTCCATCACTCTCACGTTTGATGGGGTCCTGTATCGGTGCAGATACAACCCGTGAAGATCACAAGTCTGTTTCTGACCAAATGTATGCTGGTTACGCACAAGGCCGTGAACTCCGTGGTCTTGTAGCCATTGTCGGTGAAGATGCATTGAATGAGCGAGACAAGCAACTGCTTACTTTCTCCGGTGTTTTCGAAGACAAGTTCCTTCGCCAAACCCGTGACGAAAACCGTTCAATCGAAGAAACGCTCGATCTTTGCTGGAATCTTTTGTCATCGATTGACACAAAGTATCTTGTCCGTCTTGACCAAAAGTGGATTGACAAGTACCATCCAGACAACCGTTCTTGAAACATTTGATTTGAATAGAAAAGGAGGTGAAAGAACATGGCACTCGACATCAAACCAACCCGCAGTGAGTTGATTAAACTCAAGGCTCGTATTAAGCAAACCAAAAACGGTTACAAACTATTGAAGATGAAGCGTGACGGTTTATTTTACGAATTCCGTTCTCTTCTTTCTGATATGATTGAAGCAAAGCGGGATTTGACAGCGACCTACCGTTTGGCAAAGCAACGTATTGACTTGGCAAACGCTATCGAAGGTGGTTTGGCAGTTCGTGCAGCAGCAATTGCAAGCACTGGTCATCCAGAAGTTGAAGTTGAACGCCGAAACATCATGGGTGTTGTCGTTCCCAGTGTCAGTGGGACCAACTTGAAGTCTACTTTCGAAGAACGAGGTGTTGGATACATTGGTTCATCGACGTATATCGATGAGGCAGGAGACTCTTTTGGAACTCTGATTGAAAAAATTGTTAAAGCCTCAGAAATGGAAGCAACCCTCAAACGATTACTTGAAGAAATTGAAGCAACCAAACGTCGTGTCAATGCTTTGGAGTTCAAAGTGATTCCAGAACTTGAGGATGCTCGTGTTTTTATTCAACTTCGACTCGAAGAGATGGAACGTGAAGAAACCTTCCGTCTCAAGCGTTTCAAGAACAAGTGATTTTGTTCGACTGGTTTGAATAATATGAGGGATTCCTTGAAAGGGGAAGCATAACCACAAAGGTTTGAGGAGATGACATGTCGGTCGATTCGGATGATTCAGTGGAACTCGATTCCTCACTCGAATCTATGCCTACCCATCGGACGGAATGGAAACAACATGATTTGCTTTTTACGGTTTTAAGCCGTTATTTTCATGTTGCTTCAAACATGTCGGGTGGAGTGCTACCAACATGGGTTGTGTCTCCTAAAGAAGGAAAAGAAATCGATGCTTGTCTCGATGAAGCAAACGCCTATCTAAAAAAACTCGGATGGGCGGCAAAACTTTCTCAAGGAGAAGAATGGATTGTTCAATTATTCCCACTCCCTGAACGCCAATTCCCTTCCTTCAATATCACCTTCTTTTTGTGGTCCTTTTCTGCATTAACGCTCACGCTTGCGGGTGCATATTGGATGGAAGGCTCACGTCCTTCGGGTGGCTGGTTTCATGATTCTACATTCTTGGATGCGGTGGTCGGT
The DNA here is from genome assembly GCA_949372645.1 of Candidatus Poseidoniaceae archaeon. Taxonomy (GTDB): domain Archaea; phylum Thermoplasmatota; class Poseidoniia; order Poseidoniales; family Poseidoniaceae; genus MGIIa-L1. Next base: position 72,489 of record CASIAP010000007.1, read on the forward strand.
TATACCCTTCCAGTCCTTGGCAGCCTGTTTATCGCATCTCATATTCAGAAAAAAATCGCCTTACATTTCAATCATCGCGTTGGGCACATCACACCAATCCCTGAACCGACAATTTCTCTCTGGAGCCTTGGCTTGTTATCTCAAACCTCTTTAGTTTGGCCATTTGGGCTCTTTCTTATTCCAACATTACCTCGAATGGATGCTCGACTATGGGATGACCGCAAAGTACTGGGATGGGTGGCAGTTTCTGTACCCGCCACGCTTGTCTCGATTGGAATGCTTTTGTGGGGCATCGGCCTTTGGCTCACACCAGAATACGTCGCTGTTACGAGTGCTCAAAATGTAGCACAGGGTCCTTTCTTAATCGAAGTTATTGGTCAATGGCAAGTGGATGATTACCTCAATCGCCTCATCTGGTCTCATCCCTTTGTCAAAGCAGGAGCCTTGCTGACGTTCTTTGGTTGGATTTCTTTGCTTCCAATTCCTACATTCCCTGGCGGTCGAATTATGATGGCTCGAGCAGGGCCAACCGAAGCACGGAGCAGTAGTAATCAAATTTTCATCTTCCTTCTTATCTTGGCATTTGCCTGGATGTTTGATGCGTTTATTGGATTTAACATCTGGATTTTTGTTCTCACTTTGATTTTACCCCTGTTATTATTTATGGGGACAAATCCAAATCTGCCCTTGATTCTCAACGAACCAAAAGGCCTTGATCTTCAAAGCATGAAGAATATTGGTATTGTGATGCTCGTTGCTGTTTTATTCGCCTTACCCAATCAAGTACCCTTTGAGGTCGATGGCGATTGGGATACTTCGATTGTGTATGACCTTGATATGAAGTATACAGCCAAAGAAGCCGATGGCAGTTGGACTGCTTTAATTTCAGTGACCGTGTTAAATCCTTCTTCAATCAATCGAGATTGGGCTCTTGATTATGATCGATATGATTCAAAGTTGGCCGATTGGGTATTGACTTGGGAATGCGATGGGGAAGACACACTTCACATCAATGATTTCGGTTGCGGGAGTACTCTTCCTCCACGAACTCTATCAACAGTTGCTCTCAATATGACGTGGACTGCTTCCTCCTCCGAGGAAAGTTTGGAATTTGCCCCTACTGCCTTGGATTTTGCGCTTCTTTCCTTAACTCAAGGAGAATATCACAGTTATCCTATTTCTGTTCAACCAGACCTCCCCGTTCATCCAGCTACCCTTTGGGAGATGTTGTATGATGAAGGTGAAATGAAACGCTGCATGGAGCTCAATGTTGACTCAACAGAAGCCCTGAATGTAAGTTTCCCTGATGCTGGCCAAGTCTTGAATCTTCAATCCCGCTTACAATGGATTGAAGGCCATAGCAATCTCTCCGCAAGTTTTGAAGAATCTCCAAATCGCATTTGTTTGCGTGGTTTAGACCCGGTTGTACTGCGTACTTCTGAACTCAATACCATCCAACTCAACGACGTTTTGTTTGATGGTGGGTTGCCTGAATTCCCGCTGGTGGCAGTAGTACCTTCTGATGGATGGACGATTACCAATGACTCCTCACTTGGATGGGGCTTCCTGCTTAATTCAAGTGGCTTATTGAGCTCTATTGATGCGCTATGCCCTCTTGATCCAGCATTAGCAATCCCTCCCGCTCCAAGTGAAGGTGAATGGATTTGGGATACTGATGTTTGGAAGATTTCGAATATACCTTCCGTTTTAGATGCAAATCAATCCTTAACTCTACAAATGTCAGATGGTTCAAGTATGCATGTTTGTTCTCAAAATCTTTCAGTTGAACCTCGCTTCAACTTCACTGTTGAAGAAGGCCCAGAGTTAGTTTTCCAACGCTACAATACTTCTCACCGAATATGGTCAAATATGTGGATGGCTGCGTACAATGGCAGTCTTTTACAACCAGATGGAGCCACCTTCTCCATCTATAGTTCAGCTAACTCTTCTCTACCAGTTCAAATAAATAAGCAAGGAACTGGCGAGGCATGGACTACTGTTACTTCGACAAATACTCTTTCAACGGGATGGAATTCGTTTGAATTTTCTCCATCAATGAGCACGATTTCAACGATTTGGTTCGAACATCAAGATGAAGCGCTTGTGATTCACTTGTCGAGTTATGTGTGAGGTTTCGAAATGCGAATTGCAATCTTAGGGTCAGGCTCGCTTGGTTCCTTGTATGCAGCACTTCTTTCCCAAGTAGAAGATGTAGAACTCTTGATCCATGGCCGAGGGATTCATGGTGCACATATGGCAGCACATGGGCTACAAATAGAGGGCTTAACAACTCAATTCCTTTCAAATAAAGAGGTTTTTTTCTCACTTGAAGAGGTCGGTATTCCTCATCATGCCTTCGGTACCATTGATTTTGCACTTCTCACAGGAAAGGCTGGACAAACAACCTATCTTGCAGAACTAGCCCATCAATTACTCAATTTTGACGGAATGGCTTTGTGCCTGAGTAATGGACTGGGTCATGCAGAGCAATGCGTCGAGGTTCTTGGACCCCATCGAGTGTTTGCGTCTTCTTCCACCCATGGGGCATGGCGTCCATCCCCCGGTGTAGTTCACTGGGCAGGTAAGGGTGAAACTGTTCTTGGCTCATTGCCTGGAGGCCCTGGTGAGACCGAAGCGAAGCCCTTACTCGATGCACTCTCAACTGCAGGATTGGAGCCTTCGTGGTCTTCTGATGGCTTGGCTACCCTTTGGAAGAAAGTTCTTCTTAACATCGCTATCAATCCGCTTGCTGCTTTGTCAGGAGTCGAAAACGGAGCTCTTTTACACCCCGATTTGTTTTCATCAGCCTTTTCCACCATGCTTGAAGGAGCAGCAGTAGCCCGTATTGAACGAGTTGCGATTCCAAGTGATGCTGAACTTGAGCAACAATTGCGTCAAGTCATCACTGCTACATCAACCAATATTTGCAGTATGCTTCAAGATATACGAGCAGGACGAGAAACGGAAATATCAGCTCTCAATCAAGCTATTGTTCTACGTGGAGAACGTGCTGGAATTGCGACCCCACTCAATCAAATGTTGGTCGCTATGATCAACGCGCTTCGCTCTCCGTGAGGTCCGTATTGTAATGCAAACCCCTGTTTTCCTTTCGATTTTCAGCATCATCGGTAACTAACTGTCCGACTAATACTAAATTTCTCAATTCGACAATTTGTCTTGAAGGTAAGGCACTTCGCCAAATAAAATCAACTTCTTTAGCTAGAAGTTGTAACCGTCGAGAGGCACGATGAAGGCGGTTGAACCTTCGAACGATACCGACTTCTCTCGACATCGTATTGGTCAAAGATTCTCTATCGTGAGATACCGATACATGTTCCGTCAAGTCTCCAAGGCCTTGAGCACGCCAATCAGGTAACGGCAATTCGTTATTTTCCGGAACATTTCCGATGATGTGATTTGCCGCACGGTCTGCATAGACGACCGCTTCGAGCAGACTGTTTGAGGCAAGCCGGTTTGCACCGTGCATTCCAGTGCATGCAACCTCGCCAATTGCGTATAACGAAGGAATCGTCACCCCAGTGTCCCGGCTGAAGGGTCTTCCATATTCATCAACAGCCAATCCCCCAACGATATAGTGTGCTGCAGGGGAGACTGGTAAGGGGTCACGGCCAAGCTTCAAGCCATGTCGGTCGAGTCGATTTTGTATGTTTGGAAAGTGTTCCAAAAGGTGTTCTTGGTCAAGGTGTGAAGTAATGAGGTAGACATGTGAGTCGCCTGTTTCTTTCAAGCGCTGATCGATTGCTCGAGCCACGATGTCTCTCGTCGCCATTGAACCAAGCGCGGAATGATTCAGTGTGAAAGAAAAAGGGCCAGGTAATATGTTCAACTCTTTGTTACCCAGTGCTTGGACTTCCACCTGCCAATTACGAAGCCCTTCTTCATCGAGAATGACTCCTCCTTCCCCTCTCATCGCTTCAGTGATCAAGAACGGACGGTCAGATTTGATGGCAAGTGCTGTAGGGTGAAATTGGATGAAAGCCATATCTTTGACCTCCGCACCCGCACGATAGGCCATAGCTAATCCATCACCGGTCGCGACAGGTGGATTCGTCGTTTGGGACCAGAGTTGCCCTACGCCACCGGTGGCCAGCATAAGTACATCTGCAGGTTCAGTGAACACCTTCTTGCTTTCTTGATTGAGGCACCAAACACCAGCAATCCCCTTTTCAGGATGTTGGTGTTCGCGTTGAATCAAGTCCATAGCAAGGGTATTTGGTTTGAGTATGATGTTGATGTGTGAACTTGCAGCATCGTTCAATGCACGTTCAATTTCTTTACCCGTGGCGTCTTTTGCATGCAGTATTCGACGCCGTGAATGGCCACCTTCTTTGACAAAGTGGAACTCGCCATCATCATTGGTTTCAAACCGAACGCCGATGTTGAGCAAATCATGTATTCGAGCACCGGACTCTTCAATGACACGTCGAACTACATTCTCATCGCATAACCCATCACCGCTTGCGAGTGTGTCTTTGATGTGTGATTCAAGTCCTGCACCGTCAGTTTTGTCGAGGATTGCAGCAATTCCACCCTGAGCCCAATTGGTAGAGGAGTCGATTGGACGTTGTTTGGTGATGACGGTAACTGCATGACCGGCATCAGCAAGTCGCAAAGCAGCAAATAAGCCGGCAATGCCGCTTCCGATGATGACGATACGTGCCACAGTGTCCCCTCAGGTAATGGGTGCATGCAACTACATTTCACCCCATCGGCAAGCGAAACCGCTATGACTGGCCCTTGATTACCTTGTTTATGGCCAACGCTCGTGAAGCTATCGGCATTGTTTTCGGATGCAGCCTTGTAGGCTTTACCATCGCAAATGTCGGACTTGGGAAAGTCGCCCCTTACCTTATCGATGGGGCAGGGAAAATGAAAATTAATATTACAGAAATGTTCATGCCAGCTTGCAGCATCCCACTTATTGAAAAGGAATTGGCGAATGGTGACCCTTCCTTCTGTTTAGGTCCTGTCGGCACAATGGAGGGAGTCGACATTTTGTTCCTCTGTTTGGGGCTCTTTGTCTTGCTGTATGGTCGAATCGGCTTTTTGAAAACAGGGCGCCGTTCAAAACGTCTTTATCACGTTCTTTTCGGAATCGGGGCAGCATTGTTCAGTATGGCTATTCTTGACCGTCTTGAGTTTTTACCTCGGGCAGCAAGTTCTCAAGGACTGTCCGAATTAATCCCGATCTCTATCAATCCATTCTTGTTTCAATGTATTATTGCAGCAGTAGGCGCCTTCCTTATGGCTGGGCCGAAGTATTGGGAGGCCGAAGCGATTGAACAATCTCGAGAACGGCTCGAGAAAAGAAGAAAAGTGGCTGGTGATTTCCGTGATACTTTTGGTTCAGTGAAGATGTCCTTAGCTTCTCGCAGTGGCTCATCGCAGCGAATCTCACGTTCACAACTTCTGAGAAAGGATTCACAACTTCATATGCGACGAGATACTTCGAAAAGTATCAAAGTGCTGGCAACTTGTCCTTATTGTAAAGGCGGCGGATGTAATGAATGCGGCCAATCTGGCACACTGTGAGCCTTTGAGTCTCACGCTCGAGATCTGCTTTTGACGTCTTTCGGCTTTCGTGCAACTCTTGATAAAACCGATGCACTGCCCTTGCATCTCTCGCATTGTTTAAGTCCTTTAGGGAATGGGTGTTGCAGTTAAGGTCGAGGAAAACAACTTCGATTAGAGGGATAGGGATGTATCTTCAAGCATTAGAAATTTCAAATTTTAAATCGTTCAAGGGTGAAATCACCATTCCTCTCGACCGGGGATTCACAGCGATTACCGGACCAAACGGTTCAGGGAAGTCTAATTGCGGTGACGCTATTCAATTTGTTCTTGGTCCTCGCAGTAACAAAGTAATTCGTGCACAAAACGCCAAAGACTTGATCTTCAATGGTGGTAAGAATTCTAAACCTGCCCGATCTTGCGATGTGACACTTGTTTTTGCAAACCCCTTGCTCTCCAGTGGCCGCCGCCGTCTTCCTTTAGATCAAGATCAAGTTCGAATGACACGTTCTGTTCGATTATCGAAATCGAATAACACCATTACAACGTATCTCCTTGATGGGGAAGAGAGCAGTCAAAAGACATTCCACCGCCTCCTTGGTGCTGCGAATGCCCGTCCAGATGGTTACAATATCGTTCTCCAAGGTGATGTTACGAAGTTGGCGAAAATGACTGCTAAAGAACGCCGTAAAGTGCTTGACGGCGTTGCTGGCGTCACTTCATACGATGATGAGATTCGAAAGGCTGACCGACAAAAAGAGATGGTTGAAGGATACATCGAACGTATTGGTCTGCTTGAAGATGAACAAAAAGCTCGTCTCAAGGATTTGACGAAAGAAAAGAATCTCGCACTCAAAGTTCAAGATTTGGTCGCTGACCTCAAATTGGCTCGAGTTATTTCGGCTCAATCGAAATTAGCAAGCCAGAACTCTGAACGGAAATACATGGTCGATGAACGCGTGAGGATCGATGGAGAAGCAACTCAATTAGAGCTAACCGTCAAAGAAGGTGCCAAAGTATTCTTGATTCTTGAGGATAAAATCGGGGTATTGCAGAAGCAAATTGAAGATTTGATGGGCGGAGATTCGAATGGTTTACTCGGCGCGATTAGCCAACTTCAAATCCGGATTGCAACCAGTGAAGACCGGATAAGTGAGGCGGAAGACAAAGACCTTGAGGACAAAGAGGAATTAGTGGAACTTGTCGACTCTTTACACCAAGCACAAACCGCACTCGATGAATTTAAACAGGAACTTGTCAATGCCAGTACGGACCTGAAAGATGCAGAATCGGCTTTGATTGAAGCCAAGAAAGAGGAGGCTGAAGTCCAAATACTCCTCGAATCTTCCGGAACCGCAAACGCAGAATTATCACGAGACCTCTCCAAAGCGATCACAGCGACAGAAAAAGCGACAGAGAATTTGGGATTAGCCCAGAATGAAGTCAATCGTGTTGCTACACAAGCCGAAATGTTGGGTGAACAATTGAGTTCTGCTCAAGAATCAGCTGAAAGCGCTCGCCTTGCATTGGGTGAATCCCAATTAGAAGGTGAACAACTTGGTGCAGATGCTCCTGATCAAGACCGTAGGAAACTCGGAGAGCAATTACTCACAAACCAACGCTCAGAAGCAAAGCTTCTCGAAGAATCTCAAGCTATCGAAACCCGATTGCGAGAAACCGAACGGAAACTCAATACGGCGAAAAACGAACTTGAAAACAAGAGTGGGGCCAAAGGAATGGCCGGCGGTGCTGCTGCGATTATCGCTGCTCGTGACCGTGGGGAATTGTCGGGGATCATTGGAACTGTTGCCGAATTATGCCAGCCAAGAGACCCTGCCCATACCGATGCACTTGCAACTGCTGTTGGTGGCGGAATGACTTCGGTCGTTGTTGATAATGACGAGGTTGCTGCCAAAGCCATTCAGTGGTTAGCTCAGAACAAAGCAGGGCGTGCAACTTTCTTGCCGTTAAACAAACTCACTCAATCTCGTGCTGCCGGAAAGGCATTGATGGTTTCAAAGAAACCAGGTGTGGTTGGTTTTGCCAATGAACTGTTAGATTTCGACCCACGAATTGATGTTGCCGTCCGTTTTGTTCTTCGAAATACGTTAATTGTTGACAACATGTCAACAGCTCGGATGAACATGGGCGGTGTGCGTTTGGTTACACTCCGGGGCGACGTTACTGAAGCAGGAGGTGCTATGGTAGGCGGTTCAAAGCGAAAAATGACCGTTGCATTTGGTGGTAACATACAGGGTGCTAGTGAAGTTGAGGCACTCTCTTCTGACGTTGATCGATTCCGTTTGATGGCTGATACTGTCAACGGTGCATTGTCTGACGCTCGCCGTTTACAATCCGAAACACGTGCGAAAATCAACGCTCTTTCCGATGGTGATCATGCTGTCCGATTCCAAGAATGGCGAGCTGAACACAAGCAAGCCCAAACCAACCACAATACTGCCCTTGGAGAAGTTGCCAAACATGAGAAGCGTCTGGTTGAACTTAAATTAGAAGGCTCGGATAAAATTCGTGAACTCGATCAATCCCAACTTCTTCTCAATGCAGCAAATGAACAACGTTCAGAAGCTCAAATGGCATTAGAAGATGCGAGTCCAGAGCATCTCAAGGACCGTTTACATGCTGCAGAAGTCAAGCGTGTTGGAGCAGAGAGTCTCAAAGTCCAAGCAGAAATCTCTCTCAACGGAGATTCAAGTCATCAAACCCTTTTGAGCAGCCGAGTTACTGAAATCAGTCAACGAATTACGTTGCTGAATGAAACTGCAATTACTCGTAGTGAACGAATGGATACACTTCAAGCAGGCATAGCAACCGACTCTATAGAGCTCAAAGCAAAGGAAGATGAACGTTTCCAGTTCCTCGAAGAAAACCAAGGCCTCGAAGAAGAACGAGTCGAACTGATTGAAGAGCGAACGAGTTTACAAATTAATCTCCAACAAAAGGCCACAGATGCCCGTTCGCGTCGAGTTATGGTTGAAGAAATGGGTCGTGCTCTTGCTTTGAAAGATGAATCTATTCGAGAAACAATGCAAGAAATGGTCGAAAATAATATTCAATTTGCTGATGATGATGCCATTTTACCAAGCGTCGGAGATGCAGAGCGCAATGAACGTACCCTCCAAAGAAAACTTGACTCGCACGGCCCAGTCAACATGCTTGCCATCGAACAATTCGATGCATGCGAAGCTCGCCTAGCAGAGATGAAGGGAGATTTCAAGACCCTCCAAGATCGTCGCAAGCACCTTATCGATGTTACTGAGAAACTTGAAAGTCAGCGCAAAGAGCGTTTGCTCAAGGTCCTGGTGAAGGTCAATGAGAACTTCAAGGTCGCTTACAAATCTCTCAGTGATGGAGGGAGAGGCGAACTCTTCCTTGAAAACAAGGATGAACCGTTCAAAGGCGGATTAGAATTGTGGGCTCAACCACGTGGGAAATCAGCGAAGGTCACTCGACATCAATTATCTGGTGGGGAACAATCGATGGCTGCTCTTGCACTCATCTTTGCCATCCAAGATTACGATCCAAGCCCATTCTACTACTTTGATGAAGTCGACCAAAACCTTGACGGATACAATGCAGAGCGAATTGCTTTGATGTGCCGAGAACGCAGTAAGCGTGCTCAATTCATCATGGTGACCTTGCGAAAAGTGTCCCTCCGACTTGCTGACCACCACATCGGTGTTACGCACGGTGGCGACGGTTGCAGCCGACGTATTGTTGACTTTGACCGAGAGAAAGCAATTGCATTGGGTGAGAGAGCCCTTGCTGAAGCTGAAAAAGACAATGCGAAGAACCACTCTCGAATCGAAGAAGCCTCGGCAGCCTCTCATGAAATGCCTGAAGTTCCTGAACCATTAGCAACACCTGGTAGCCTGGGTGGATTACTCAATCATATGCCAGCTCTCGAAGATTCAGTTCGGGAAGAAGCCGAGCCAAGTCTTGGATTGGTTGCCCTTTCAGAGCGAACTGCTGACATGACTGAAGACATCGAAGAATATGCAGAAGTGGCTCAAGCGATTCAAGAAGTTGAAGCACAAGAGCACGTAGCTGAAGGGACCGCAGAAGTTGAGGAAGACACAGTTTGAGGTGAGTGCGATGGCGGAGCAGCAATCAGGTTTAGACAAATGGTTTCTACGCCAGGATGTCATTGACCAATTGCTAGCATCTGGAGAAGACTCTCAAGAAGCAGCATTATTCGGTGATAAAATCATGGCGATTGCTGCTACAGAAGAAGCAGAGCATCAAACGCTTATCGACCCATTCGACCGTTCAGTAGCCCTTGTTCTTTCTTTGGTTCGAGAAGAAGGTCTCGATGCTTGGAATATCGACCTCTCGAGTTTTCTCAAAGTCTTCACCGCTCGAGTAAAATCCGAAGCAGGTTCATTGGACTTACCGGCATGTGGGCGACTTATACGCCTTTCATGGGAGGTTTTACATCAGCAGGCGGAGGATTTGTTCGAGCGCGTTCAATATTCAGAAGAAGAAGACGATTGGGGCGACGGTCTTGGATTTAGTTGGGAGGATGATTATAATGATGAAGACTTCTTTTTCACGAATTCTATTCTTCAAGGAAGTGCGGATGAAATCCTCCCGGATCTTCTCGAAAACCGTGTCCGGCGTGATGAAGGTCGCCCCGTTACTTTGGTCGAACTCCTTTCGGCCTTCAAGGACGCCTCCGATGATGCAGAAATGCTTCGACTGCGTGAAGAAAACAGATTAGCCCATGAAGAGGAATTGAAAGAATATCTCGCTGATGTTGATGGTCGAATGCACAATGAAGACCTAGAAGGTGACATCAAACGTTGCTGGCACGCCCTTCGCACCTCATGTTTGGCTACTGGTCAAAACAAAGTTCCAGTTCTCAAAGTGATGCATGAGCTCAAGCCGATTCTCGAACAAGCTTTCGGTTCGGTGCCTGAAGGTTATGACGATGAAGCCAAAGTCGCCTCCTTTATTGCAGGCCTTTTCCTTACACACCGTGGATTTGCTTCCATTACTCAAGACAGCGTCCCTGATGGTGAAATCTTCTTAGAGGACTCCTGGCCTCACATCCAGACCTTTGAAGAAATTAATCTGTTGATTGAAAGCCAACAAGCGGAAGAGAATGAACGAATCCAAGATCAAGATTCAGGTTCAGTACGTCATGCGAAACTGAGAGCTGAAAAAGCCCGTCTGGCTGAAGAAGATTCGGTGCGTAAACAAGAACGTGCCCTTGCAAAGCAGAAAAAAGAACAAGCCATTGTTGCAGTTCCGGAATCCAAAGAGATTGAAGAACAGTCGTATGACAACCATGAATGGTTGGTTGAATGAGAGGGAGAAAGATGACAGAAGTACCCGTTGATACACTTTTGGAGGCTACCTTATTCGGTGCAGGACGCTCAATGAGCGTTGCAGAACTCTCAACTGCGTTAGGTTACGATGAAGACGAGATGTTGGATTCATTATATTCACTCCGTTCAACGCTTAAACGCCGTCGTGGTGGTGCTTTACAGGTTGCCGAAGTTGGCACTCGATGGGCGATTGAAGTCAAACCTGATGTCGCCAGTTATCTACCGAAAGGGACTAAAACTGAAATACCACAAAAGTTACTCAAGGCAGCAGCCCTCATCGCTTATCATCAACCAATGCCCCAATCACGGTTGGTTGAACTCTTAGGTCAGAAAGCCTACGATTATGTTCGAGAATTGGCTCAACTTGGGATGGTTGATCGTCGAAAAGATGGGAACACTCGCCGTCTTTCGACCACTCGTCGGTTTTCAGAGATTTTTGGATGCCCTTATACCGACCGTAAAAAGGTCAAACAATGGTTCCGTGAGCAAGTCAAGACGACTGGACTGTTTGATGGAATGGAAGATGCAGCTGTTCTGAAAGAAGAAACAGAGGTCGACGGTTTGATTCAATCGACTTTGCCACTTGGTGAAGAAGAGTGATTGTTCACTCATTTCGCAGCTGTTGAAGTAATTCTCCGACTAATGTTTGTGTTTTAGGCCCAGATGCTTGTTGTAAGCGGGCGGCAACAATTTCGATTTCTTTACCCTCTGCACCTGCAGAAACCGCCATATTGCGGGCATGTAATTTCATGTGGCCAGCTTGGATTCCTTTTGTAGAAAGGGCTCGAAGAGCACCGAGATTCTGTGAGAGACCCGATGCAGCAATGATTCCAGCCAATTCCTGGGCAGATTCAACGCCAAGTATAGCAAGATTCGCTTGAGCAACAGGATGGACCTTCGAGGCGCCTCCCACGATGCCTACAGCCATCGGCGTCTCAATCGAACCAACGAGGTTGCCTTGAGCGTCTTTCTCCCACGTTGTCATGGAACCATAGGTTCCGTTGCTGTAAGCTGCCCAAGCATGGCAGCCAGCTTCAATCGCCCTCCAATCCTGTCCACACGCCACGGCAACGCTACTAATGGCGTTCATGACGCCCTTGTTGTGTGTTGTAGCACGGAACGGGTCAACCATCGCAAAATGCTGGGCTTCAAGAATGCCTTCAATGACGGTGGCGCCATTTTCATGCGTGCCATCTTCGGAGATCTCTTCCGGAGTAAATGTCGCATTAACTCGAGCTAAACGGTGAGCTGCGAGATTGGAAAGGATACGTAAGTGAACTCTTCCCCCCGTGATTTCTTCGATTCGGGGTGCAATCAGTTCCGCCATCGTGTTCACAGCATTGGCACCCATTGCATCACGACAATCCACCACGATATGGGCGATAAGCATCGGTCCGTTGATGGAATCGAGTAGACGGGTTTCAATTCGCTTACATCCGCCTCCAAGGCGAACCATGGTTGAAGGTAAGCTGTTGCACAGTTGAATTAACTCTTCAGCGTTAGAAAGGATGTCATGCTCGGCCTTTTTCCAATCATGGCATTCCAATACCTGAAGTTGACCAATCATCATCGGGGCATCAGAATTCGTATGGAATCCACCGTTCTTCAGGCACCGCTTCGCCATATTTGATGCTGCAGCAACGACGCTTGACTCCTCGAGGCAGAAGGGGATGAGGTAGTGCTTGCCATCGATGACAAAGTTTGTTGCAACTCCTACAGGGAGTGACATGGTGCCAATGACGTTCTCGATCATCCGATCTGCAGCTTCTTCACTTAATGCTCCACAGGCCTCCAGTGCAGCGACTTGCTGCTCATTCAAGTCGGCCATCCCAGCAACGATTTGGCGTCGTTCTGACACACTGTGGCGGAAAAAACCACTCAAACGACTGTTTTCCACTGGCATGAGTTCACGTCCAGTTGTGCCACACGCCTGTACCCCATCAAGCAATCGGCATTCCAAGGTTGGAACGGTCACTTCTGGCGTTCCAAGTCGAGTACATATGTTGGGGCTGATTAACGCATTTAACGTATTTATTAACGCGTTAAAATGCGTTATTAAACTGTTAATCAAACGCTCCAAACCATTACGGCTTCGAGGTTAACGTATCCTAACGCATCTATGTGGGCACTCCTTATGGTGAAACATGAAATACCCAAAGGCGATTGCTCACCTCATGCGAATCATTGGGAAAGAAATGAACTTACCTCCACTTGATGCGAATCCATTCTCCACTTTACCCCTGGAATCAAGTGATTCAAATCTTTTAGTAGGGCGGCAGCACATGCTTTCAGTACTTTCTCAATATATGCAGTTTCGTTCACCTCGCCGTATTTTACTTGTTGGTGAACATGGCTCCGGGAGAACCTCATTACTACGCTGTGCCTCGAAAATTGCTCCTCTCTCGATACATATCGACCATATCTCTCGCTCAGATGCAGGTCTTAATTTATTGAAAGATATCTATTCTCGCTTCGTTAATTCCAATATCCCAGAAAACCGTAACGAGCTGGCCAAGAAAATTCTCGAAGCATCTCAAAATTATCCGAAAGCGCTGCCCTTGATTGTGATCGATGCATCTACCGTTGATGTTTCAGCACTTAATGTGGCACTGCGTGATACATTACCGACACTTGAACGTATACAAGCAGTCATTGTTGTCGTGCTTGAAACCAAAGATAAAGCCATGCTCCATGAATCGGTCCTTCAAAGGCTAGATCAAATGCAACCCTTAGCAAACCTTACGCTGGAAGAAATTCAACTTTTGGTTGAACGGCGCATACAACTCTCGACCAGTCAAGCGTTTAACTTTGCGCAGGAAGACGCCCAACACCTTTTAGATCAAACTTCAGGCTTGCCATCGGACGTGATCAGAGTTATGCGCGACGCTATTGATAACGCCAAAATGTCTCAATACACCTATGTCGAACCACATTACGAAGCCGTAACACCCGTTTCAGAACCTCTTTTTAATCCCTCTTTGTTTGAATCATCTCCCGCTTCCTCGTTTGAATCACTGCTTTCAGAGCCAGAAGAGTTCGAAGAGGTACAAGAGGCAGAAGTTGCCGAGGCATTTGACAAAGATTCAACAGCCATACAACTTGAACAGGATGCTCGAATTATGGAAAGTATCGATGACATGAACCTTTTCGACTTGAATCTCGATCAACTCACTGAAGATCAACATAATCAAGAAGAATTGAAGATTTTGGAAACGATTGAAGACCTCAAAGAAGGCTATGCAGCGGCTCCGGCAAACGCAAAGCCAGAGGTTTTCGAACGTCCACCACTTGACGACCTTACTCCGAAGGGCATGACCGGTTTATTCTCTCGCAGTCGAAATTTTCTCGATATGGAACACGAAGCTCCACCGCAAGGCAACTTGGTTGAGGTGGACAGTGGGGTTGAGCTTTGGGAAGACCCTTCTTTTCAACAATCGGGTGTAACTGAAGAAGAAATAACTGAAGTGGACTCTGCATTCATGCTGCATAATGAAGTTGGCTTTGTGGAAGAAGAGGTTGATTTTGAATCCGAACCAGAGATGAGTGGCTCGCCTTTTGAATTCATACAGTCGAATGTTGAGCTTGATTTGGATGACGCACCCGTTCCCAATGGATTGCTAAGTGAACTGGCTGGCATGGTTCCAGTGATGAAAGCGCTCCAACTTGCCATCATGGCGCCCGATAAGAACGGAAGTGCCATACAGAGAAGAAGGCTCATTGAAGCACTCGAAGCATTCCAACGTAGGCCAAGTGGTCTAAAACAAGATTATGCTCTCAACGCACCCGTTCTTTCTGCCTTGACTGGCCACGAAATCGCTGTGATTTCTATCGCACATTATCGGCGGTATTCGCCTTCAGACGAGGAACTGCTCGGACAGCTTAACATCAAGCGAGCTCGTCTTTCTCAAATCAGTAATCGGTTGTTGAAAGCAGGTATCTTGAGTGTTCATACACTCGGTCGTAATCGTTACTACGAACTTACACAGGCCGCTCGAGCCCAATTGATCGCTTGGAATGTAATCGGAGGTGAGAATTGATGTCTTGGTCTATTACGTGGTCATGGCAGGCTCCAAAACGCATTGCAGCCCTTGCACCGGTCGAAGGCGGTATGGTTGTTAGCAGCGGTCTTGATTTATTCATGATTGAGGCGGATGGAACTGTTCGCTGGAAAGTGGAATTACCTTTCAAAGCGCATTGCGCACAAGCCAATAACGGAGTTTTAGGCATCCTTGCAGCTCATGGCTTCTATGTACTTTCGACCTCTGATGGTTCAATGCTGCACGAAGGCCGTTCAACACCGGGTGGCTTTACAGAGATTCTAGCACGCCCTGGAGGCGGTTGGATACTTTCTGGGCGTGAAGGTAACCTTCACTTGTTTACACACGAAGGAACAGGCCTCCGTCGGCTCGAAAGTGGAAAAGTACGCCGCTTACTTGGTTGGCTTGACCGAGAACACATGATGTGGCAAGATGCTGAGGGTAAACTTTGGTGCGCCCGTCTTGCACAAAGCGATCAAAAACGAATCTTAGAAAACCGAGTTTGGAGTTGGGTGACGCCATTGATGAGTGGCCGGATTCTCATGCAGTCCAATGATGGTGGGATTTGGGAAGGCGTCCCACATCCGTTTGGTTGGGATTCGTTAGAGAGAATTGAATATGAATCATTGGAGCCAATGGAAGGCGTTCGAAGCGCAGATGGCTGGTGGGTGTTAGGTATCGAAGGACACCTGCATCATCTTTCAGCTCATGCTGAAAATGAATCGCCGACGCTTTTAGGTGAATCAATGAACCTTGGCGATTTACTGATCGGTTTGACACCGGATACCATGGTGA
Source organism: Candidatus Poseidoniaceae archaeon (assembly GCA_949372645.1). Classification (GTDB taxonomy): domain Archaea; phylum Thermoplasmatota; class Poseidoniia; order Poseidoniales; family Poseidoniaceae; genus MGIIa-L1. The sequence goes on from CASIAP010000007.1 coordinate 88,201, forward strand.
CCGCAACCCGTGAGGGATTGATACGTCGTTGGTCAGCCCCACATTTGGCTCAAGCCGAACGCCAGGGTCGCTATCAAGCGGTTGCCCAGGCCGCTTTAGCCAAGAATTGGGAAGAACGTAAGGCCTTATTCGTTCGAGCACAAACTGCGGAAGACGAAGGACGCCTCTCACGAGCCGTTGAACTCTATGGGGCACTTGGTCGCTCTGAAGATGTACGTCGCCTCTTGAAGCGCCAAAAGGAGGGTGGGGAATGACTGAGGAATTACAACTCGTTACCCGTGATCGAGTCGAGAAATACCTTGACATCACTCGCCGAGCTCGTGAAAAAGCAACATCATTGTGCCAAGATGGAAGTGAAAAGGCTGGACATTTGGCTACGATGATGCGAATGGCTGATGATTATGCATCAGATGCAGCCCACTTTCTCTCGATTGGAGACCACATACGTGCATTTGGTGCAATTAACTACGCACATGCTTGGATTGATGCTGGTGTTAAAATCGGTCTTCTTGATGGGCATGGTGACGATGTACTCTTCACGCTCCCTTGAAGGGTTGCTTAGAGTTTCGTTCTATAGAGAGTCGACCAGTTTCAATCGTTGTTTTTTACTCACTTCTAGAATAGGTAAACCTTGTTCATACAAGCGACGTTTCAACTCAACATCAACAGTGAGCACAGGAATTGTATGTTCGACAGCTAGCTCGAATAACTGGTCGTCTGGATGAGCAGAATCAAGAGAAAGAGCTTCGATGGGCTTTGACTTTTGATCAAGGAGTCCAAGAAGGAGGTTCTTACTTCTTGGCCGTCCATTGTTTAAGAGTTCTAATTCTTGACGAACGCTCTCGAGCAGTACCATTTGAGCAGGTCCAAAAACACGGAGTAACTCCGTATCGATGTTCATCCCGGAATCAATGATTGCAACCCATCCACAGGCGTCAATCAGTATCAGTTTCACTTCATCACCTGCAGTGGCCTGATGTTCACAGAATTGTTCCATAGCCAATCAGGCGCCATCGGGAGCCGACTCGACGTGAGAGAGAGACACGCTGTCCAGTATCAGCACAGATTGGAAGTCGTAATTCAAGGGTAGCTTTACCCTTTTCAGAATTCTTTGTAACGCCAACTGAGGTCGCTGTTGCAACGTTGATCATCAACATCTCATTGTTCCGTAAAGGGTAAATCTTTTCTGGAGCTTCACCTTCACCAGCAACCATTGCTTCCATCAATTTTACATCAACTGAGACCATGTGCCGGACTTCTGGCAAATCACCCTTTCGAGCAACAACTTGTCCTGAGAGATTATCTGCAGTGGTAATGGAAGGGTCAAGCATTGTTGCCATACCACATAATCCACCCGAATGCATAGATTCGAGGTTTAAGCCGCCTCCTTTCATGCTGCTAACCGTTGCTTCAATGGGTTCCCATGATACTTTTGAACCGTTTTCGATCTTTCTTCCAGGACCAATGATAATTTCATCACCGATGTCGAAGTTTCCTTCGATTATACTTCCACCAATGACGCCACCCAGCAACTTGGTTGGTCGTGTCCCAGGGCGATTAATGTCGAATGAACGAGCAACATGCATGATTGAACGCTTATCCTTTGAACGGTCAGGAGTTGGAATCGTCTTTTCTATGGCGTCGATGAGAATATCCAAATTCACATCGTGGTGGGCAGAAACAGGAATCACTGGTGCTTTTTCTGCAATGGTTCCTTTGAGGAAGGCTTTGATTTCTGCATGTGATTCAAGTGCACGTTCTTTGCTGACAAGATCAATTTTATTTTGGACAATCACGATGTTTTCAATACCGGCGATTTCCAATGCCATGAGATGTTCTCGAGTTTGTGGTTGCGGACAAGTCTCATTTGCAGCAACCATAAGCATGGCGCCATCCATAATGGATGCCCCAGTGATCATGATGGCCATGAGTGTCTCGTGACCAGGTGCATCAACAAAGGAAATGACTCTCTCTAATTCTTTTGGATCATCGTCTTTACCATCTGGATGGCGTCCAGTGGCGTAGTACTGACCTTCCTTGGTCTTGTAAAATGCAGTGTCTGCGTATCCGAGTTTAATCGAGATACCACGCTTTCTTTCTTCAGAATGCGTATCAGTCCAAACTCCAGAGAGAGCTTGTGTTAAGGTTGTTTTACCATGGTCGACGTGGCCGACTAATCCGATATTGATTTCAGGTTGTGCTGGAAGCTTTCGTGCCATGCTTCCTCACTCCCTTTTTTCTACGAAAGCCCTCTCGGGATTCACTCCGACGCTTCCTCGCTTCCTACTGCGAGGAGGTCGCCAAGAGACTTCTTTCCGGTCTCGATGACTTTGAGATTGATTTGACGTGTGTCTTGGCTGATGGTGTTACCACGGAAGTAACGACGCTTTCGTAGACCGTCTGGCTTGTAGCGGAAACGCTTCTTTTCTCCGCCCTTGTTCTTGAATACGAGACTGTGTCCCTTGAATCCAGTTGAGCGTGTGACGAGAATAGCTTGTCGGCGGCCGCCTTCAAGGTCTCGGCGAAGAGGAGTTCCTGTTTTGTCTGAACCACCGGTGATTTGGAGTTTGAATCCAGAAAGTGTTTGTTCACCCTCTCCGACAAAGATTCCATCGACGGTATCGCCGATTTTCTTGCCCAACAATTGAGCGTGATTGTTTCCACTAATTTTGAGTGAATATGATTTACCGCCGTTTTTCGGATCGGTATCATTCACTACAGCAACAAATTCCCCTTGTAGTCCAACAGCCATAATATCACGTCTAGAACGACCTTCCGACCATCGTCGTCTATTTAGCCCCACCGTTTGTTTACGGAAGGCAAATCAATCAGCGAAACTTCTTTTTTAGTAACATTTCAAGACGAATTGCCAAGTCTTTTGGAAGATAATGGGGCATGCTGAGATGTGTTGTACGACCTCTTCCATCGGTGATTGTGGCTACGCGAGAGGTGACAATTTGCCGTTGTTCAAATTCTTTAAGATATTTCCAAACCGTGGTATGGCTCTTCATTTTCTGTTCATATTCTTCACATACGACGGCATAAAGTTGCTCAACATCTCCGGTGGTCATCGTCTCTTCTTTGGTGAGTCGTCTGCATAGAGAAAGCAACACCAACATGGCGTTTGGATTGAGGTCATCAATGTGTTCAAGGTTACTCCCCAGCGAAGCCGGTGAATTTTCTAGCGGGAGGTGAATATCTTCCACCAACAGCCGTCGTTCACTGTGGTCATCTTGTCTAAATTCACACCGTTCGACCGCTGCATTGAGTAATTCAATCACTCGCCGCGCATCTCCCGTCGGTTCAGCTTTCTCTGCAAGCAGCCGAATGATTTCTGGCGTCCATGTTCCAGGTACCAAACCATCGATTGCTCTTTGGGTGGCAATAGCTTCCAGTCCATCGGCGTTATAGGGCAGGACACGTAGGTGGTTGGTGTTACCCATTCGAGAAATAACTGCTGTTTCGAGGACATCAAGCACTTGTTCTTGACTGATGAGTATGAGTGAGAGTGTACCTCTGCCACTTTGGTCTTCATCGATGCGTAGCAATTGGTAGAGCAAGTCATCACCTGAGCGACGAAGCATATGGTCGACTTCATCAAGGACAATGATGAGATGTGAAGTCTCCGTTCGAAGAATACGCCGAAGGCTGATCAACAATTCTCCCATGGAGAGGCCACGGTCTGGGTGACCCGGTGCAAGTTCGTGCAATATCCGTTGAACAACTCGCATACTGGTCGAGGCATTCCGGCAATTGACATGGACAGAACGAATGTTTCGCTTGTTGGCTAAATGGCGTTGAATATCGCGGCAAAATGTCCGTGCAAGCACCGTTTTACCGCTCCCTACTGGGCCAGTGATGACGACCCGTCCCGAACCCTCTGGGGAATGAAGCGTTGCGAATTTGGCTGCTAATTCGTTTTGGATTTCCTCTCGGCCAACAAGTTCGCTTGGAATGTAATCGAAATTAAACACTTCAGGGTTTGCTAGAACCCAGCCAGCGCCAATACGGTCGAGATAGCTACTCATAACATCGGAAGGCTTACGCCAACCGTTATTGAACATACGGTTTACTCAAGGTCCAAAAAGCGCCAATTGCGTTGTAAGTTGGTAGAACTCAAGGGATTTCATCAAATTGATAGCCCGTTTCCCATTTCTTTTCACCGAGGGAAACTTCAAGCTCATAAGGAGTGATAAGTGGCTTTTGATAACGTACTGCATCATCAATTGCAATACGAGGACATGCAGTATTGACAAACGCGTCAACTGGATAGAAATCAATCAATTCAGGTCCGACGTGTTCCAAAGCCAACAAGTAGCCTTTCTTACCGTGCTTTTCGAGGATTCTTTTCATTCGAAGGGCGAGACTGCGACGCATCTGGCCTGGCTTCTCACCGATGAGTATACCAAAACTTTGAGCGTCACCACATGCCATAATCAAGCCGAAGCGCTGTCGTAGAATACGTTCAATATGCTTCAAGGACATTTCCCTCGCCTCACCCGAATAAGGGTCGAGAATGGCCAGTGGCTTTCCAGTATGGAGTACTAAGCCGATCGGGTGGAAATCACCAGAGCCAAGGAACAGATAGTGGCCAATGGAATCATCATCGCCAGAATAATTGCAACCCAATACTTGGCCTGGGAACGAAAGACGAGCCCCGCCAATTGGAATTTCTACTTCGTATCCCGCTTTTTCCAAACGGTCAAAGTACTCTGGGAGCAGGTGCAGGTGTTGAATCGAGCCAACCAAGCCGAGTTTCGTACCCGTAAGGGGGGCAAGCCGACCAACAGCATCCATGAAGCGGTCTTGTGCTTCTTCTTCCGAAAGGTCTTCTGGAGCAGGTTGGTTTTCCATTCGTTGACGAGCCATAGCCCGATGAGCCTCTAAGAATGGAATGATTGGCTCCAGTTCAGGTTCGCCATCATAGGTCACATCAATAAATTGTGTCGGCATTCCTGAATCGATGTTCATCTGTGAATGTCCCATGTGTGCAACTAATTCTACACCCATCATTCCCATTTTATCGTGGACTAAATCACATGCCCCGTAACACGGGTCAGCAGCCAAAATGACTTTGGCACTTGTTTCAGTTTCAATCGTGTCCATCATTTCGAGGGCTTGCATTTTCAATCCTTCAGGAATTTGAAGGGCTACCAAGCGGTTATCATTTGATTGAATACGTTCTATCAATTCAGTGAGTTGAAAGTCGTGACGATCTAAATCCATGGTTGTCCCCGGGCCAAGGGGCACGCCTCTCCCTCATCAATCCACCCTCTGCAATGAATTACTCTTCATCGAGCAAAATGATACGGTCGCCATCCATTTCTAAACGAACTAAAGATTCGATAATGACGTCAGGGTATTCGGCTTGTAATTTAACCAATCCGGGCCCTTTTTCGACCACTGCGATAATATGTGTGACTTCAGCACCGGTTCGTCGAACACCTTCAACCACTGCTTTGAGCGTACCTCCTGTTGAAAGTACATCGTCGACAATCACGACTTTTTCACCAGGTTTGAAATCGTTGAGAAACATCTCACCTTTCGAATAACCCGTTTCTTGTCCAATAGTAACTTCACCCTCAAGACCATACGAGCGTTTTCGTGCAATAATGAGTGGAATCCCAGTTCGAATACTCAAGGGTGCAGTCAAAGGTAGCCCCATCGCTTCAATACCCAAGATGAGGTCAACCTCTTTCCATTCAATGGCCGCCTCACACAAATCGGTGACTGCTTCCAAAACTAACGGATCAAGCCGAGGCACTCCATCGGTTATGGGGTGAATGAAATAGGGGTAATCGCCTTTCCAGATAACTGGAGCATTACGAAGGCTTTCTCGAAGTCGATGCAGCGCATCCATCATATCGATTGCCTCGAGTGGCAGAATATGACCTTTACTCAAAGTTCAGCAAGGAATTCGACATACTCATCAGGGTCGAGTAAGTTTTCGAGGTCCATTTCGTGAGGTTCAATGATGATAATCCAACCATGGTCATAGGCCGAATCGTTGACCAAGTCCGGGTTGATTTCAACTTCACCGTTCACCTCAGCGATGAGTCCAGAGTATTGTGAAGGGAAGGCAACCTTCGCTTCAGCGGTCCAAATCGAGAACATATCTCGACCTTCATCGATTTCGTATTCTGCTTGTGGGAGGATGACACGCAAAACTTCACCGATTTCAACGGCAAGATATTCACTGACTCCAATCATCAAGCGTTCATCTTTCTCTTGATACCAGAGGTGGTCACGAGAATATTTCCGGTTATGAGCTACGCTGAATTCTACCACTTCGTCGTCCATGGTTTTGACTTCCTTAATCCGGCCCAATCATCATTGTATATGAAACTGAGGCATATGCGACTATCAAGGAAATACGACAAACGGGTTAAGTGAGACGGGGTATTAGCACCCTTTGGTCGCCTATGGATTTCGCCGAAACCGATGAACAGCAAATGATTCGCGAACTTGTTCGTGATTTCGCAGAAAGCGTATTAGCTCCTACAATTGAACATCGCGACGAAAATCAGATTGCTCCCTCCGCAGAATGGCTTGAATTCCTTGAGTATGGGCTTCAAGGAGTCACGATTCCTGAAAAGTATGGCGGTTCTCCCGTTGATGATATCTCTGAATCGATCATCGTCGAAGAGCTCGCACGCATCGACCCTTCATTTGCAGTTATGTATTGCGTTCATGTTGGCCTTTGCGCGAAAACAATTGCACTGCATGGGAATGAATCCCAAAAAGAGCAGTATTTGACTCGTCTAGCAGCTGGTGATGTTGGCGCATATTCATTGTCTGAAGCAGGTGCAGGCACTGATGCAGCAGCTATGATTTGTAAGGCGAAACTGTCTGATGATGGTAAGCATTACCTCTTGAATGGTGAAAAGATGTGGGTAACCAACGGTGTTCAAGCCAAGATTATCGTTTTGTTCGCTAAAGATGTTGACCATCCCGATTATGGCGTAAAGAAGCACGGTGGCTCTACAGCCTTCATTGTCGACTCTTCTTTTGAAGGATTCTCAGTTGGCAAGAAAGAAAACAAGCTCGGAATACGTTCATCAGATACATGTACTCTCATTCTTCAAGATTGTAAGGTGCCTGTAGAAAACGTCCTCAAAGGAATCGGAAAAGGATTCCCTATCGCCATGAATGCACTTGATAACAGCCGAATCGGTATTGCAGCACAGGCTTTGGGTATTGCCCAAGGTGCATATGAAGCAGCATTGAAATACGCTCATGAGCGTGAAGCATTTGGAAAACCAATCGCTCATCACCAAATGATTATGGCTTATCTTGCTGATATGGCGACACGTATTGACGCATCTCGTCTGCTTGTCTATCGCGCTTCCTGGGTCAAACAACAACACTACGAACATGACGGTCCACGGCACTCGAAAGAAGCCAGTATGGCGAAACTGTATGCAGGAGATACTGCTATGTGGGTCTCAGAACGTGCCATCCAAGTTTTAGGTGGATATGGATACACCAAAGAATTCCCTGTTGAGCGCTTCTTTAGAGATGCCAAAATCACTCAAATCTATGAAGGGACTCAAGAAGTTCAACGGATTGTTATTGCTCGTGCCCTCAAGTGATTCATTCCATCACTGGATTTCGACCTTCGAGAGCCGCTTGTCTTGAACCACTGGACCATTTGACAATCTTTGCTTGGCACGTAATGAGCGAACCTTTTTTGAAAGATTCAACCAAGTCATTCTCCGATGCCAGGAACATGATTTCAACGGAGAAGGAGCCTTGGTTGATTTTTCCTTGAATGGAACATCCTCTCCGGTACTGTTCTGACCCCAAGAGTGTACGACTGACTTCATCGACTTGTATGACGCATGTCGCTTCGATGCATTGTTCCATGATGGCAGCCACTTCACTCGAAAGACGACACTTTTCAAGTTGTTCGATAACCAATGTTGTAGAATAAGCATGGGAAGGTTGGATCTCTTGAGTAGCATTCCGGTGAGATGCAGTCTCAATCTCCAAGGGCGTGTCTACCTCCTCGGGGGCCAGTTCTATTTCCGCCTCTTGAGTTTCTTGTTCTGACACTGTTTCTCGTTCAGCAGCCCTTTTTTCCGCCTCAGCTAATGCCTTTGACATGTCTTGCTCCGATTCATTGATCATCTGAGAATTTTCTTCTTCTGCTTTCTCTGCAAGTAGTTCTTGTTCTAAGTCTGAAAACTCGTCATCTTCAATGCTCACATCCGTTTCAAAACCTATAGATTCTAAGAAACCCCACCACTCAGGTATGGATAATTGACCATCGCCGTTTGAGTCCATGGCTTTGATGACATAGTCAACGACCCATTCAGGTGGTTCAGTATTTGACAGTTGACGGATTAAATCGGTGGCTTCTTCACTGGTAACAAAACCGTCTGCATTTGAATCAAGCATTTGAGTTAATTGAGCAGAAGTAAATCCCGATTCTTTGAGCCAAACCCCAAACCGTTCAGACATTTGAGCAGCAACTGGGTCATTTTCAATTCGTGTTTTTGCTTTTGCTTGAACCGTTTGAACTTGGTCTCGGATTTGTTCTGTAACAGCTGCAGTTACGTTTGAACCAATGTTCTCTTTGACTGAAAGAGCCCACTTCTGAACATTATCTTGTTGAGATAAGATCTTAATAATCGTTTCTCGAGGCAAATGGTCAGGGGGGGACTCGCCGGTGAACTGAAGGGCTACAGCAGCTAATTCTTGGTTGTCTAAAACTGCAAGGTTGATCCCCTTTTGCATGAGTTTTTCTTCGATTTTTTTGATGGCCATAGTACGTACAGCGTCACCTTGCATGTGGTGAGCACAACGGCTCACCTCATCAACTTGATGCCATCATCTCAATCTGGATATTCCAATTTTGGCCAATCTAAATAATTCTCTTCAGTCCAATGAAGTGAGCACAGTACTGCTTCAACCTCATCAATATCTGCCAAATTCCTTTCGATCTGTAACCTGTGAAGCCATGTTTTCAATCGACCAAGCGCTTTCCCCTTTGCAATTCCGGTGCGTTCCATGAGCCAATGCCCGTCAATAAGCGATTCATGGCCACTCTTTAATGGAATTAATTCTTCAAATGCTTCCAGTAAACCATACACTGCGTCAGCATCTTCATCCCCACGTCCCCCTGAAGGTGAAATTCCATGGCTTCTAAGGACAATTTCTAGCTTTAAGTGCTGCTCAGCGTACTGTTCAAGCACTGCCCTAAAAACTCTCATGCCGGCGAGAGACTCATGTGGCAGTGTTCCAAACCGACCGTGAAGTTCAAGAATATATGTTCGCTCTTTTTTGGACATTTTAAGATCGATGAGTGCCGACTCAACATCTATAGAAAAACACTCTGCAAGAAGTATTGCGAAACGTGTCAGGCCATCGAACTCATACACGTAATGGTGTTCAAGTGCAGCGAGACGAAGATGTTGTGCGGCCCATTCACCAGGTAAGAAACAATCCAGTATGCCATCATGAGCCATTTTCTCCACGACCTTGGCCATGTTTTTACCGTTGAGGATCTTGAGCCATTCCATCCAAATCCGTTCATGCGTGACTGCCTTAAGCATATGTGAATTTTGACGCAGTGCCTCGCTTAATTCGAAATCAAATTTCCAAACGCCTGCTTGGCCTCTGTCAAGGAACCGATATGCCCGAAGGATTCTCAAACCATCTTCCGATATTCTTCGATAAGCTTGACCGACAGCCCGAAGCATCCCCTGCTCCATATCTTGCAATCCATGATGCGGGTCATGCATGACCTTTCGAGCAATATCGATGGCCATTGCATTAATGGTGAAATCACGGCGTTCAAGATCTTCAGAAAGTGAAACACCCCAACTGACTTGTCCAGGTCTTCGCCCATCTTCATACGCACTTTCCGTACGGAGTGTTGTCGCTTCATAGAACACACCATCTCCGCGTAGGCTTACGGTGCCATAATCAATCCCAGTTGGTATGGAGTCTGGAAAGACCTCCATCATCTGTTGAGGTTCAAGCGATACTGCGAAATCAATGTCATGAACATCAATGCCAAGACATGCATCTCGGACTGCACCTCCTACAATCCAGATTCCTCCGCCATGCTTGGCGACGATTGAAGCAATCTCGAGAACACGTGGCGGTAGCCTTTCCAACCAAGAAACGACCTTTGGAGGGCATTGAAGAGCAGGAACATCTGCTTCAAGAGCAGGATTCGGCCAATTTTCACCCAACATACGAACTCTCCTTTACCCGGATGGGGGCGCAAGACAGACAAAGCATTATCGCAGAATGGCTGTTGGAACGGCTCAATGTGGGATGAAGAAGATGTCCGCCTCGTGCCATATGAATGGCTCAAACCACATGAGCAAATCAAACCTCGAAACCGAGATAAATTGCTTGAGATGACGAAACGGTGGGGTGGATTTACCAAACCACTCATCGTTGATAAGCGAACAGGCGCTATTTTAGACGGCCATCATCGGTACTCGATAGCTGGTGAATTAAACTTAGCACGGGTTCCAGCCATTTGTGTTGATTATCTTGTTGATGATCGTATTGTGGTCGAACTTTGGCCAGCATCAGAAATGAAATCGATTTCGAAACAACAAATCATCGATATGTGCCTTTCAGATGAGGTATTCCCGCCGAAAACAAGCCGTCATACCATTGCCGACCATTTGCCGCCAATTCTTGTGTCGTTAGAAGTGCTTGAACAGCACGCTCCAGCTCAATTGGATTGACGAGTCGCAATGTAGGCTCGCCAGCGAGCGTTTCCTTTCCCTTCTAATTTCACACCATGTTGTGGAGTTGAGCTCGGAGTAATCGTGTGTTCATGGATGATTCCTTCATGAGATACCATCAACTTGACCTCCATCCCAGCCTTGCCTTTGAGCGAAGTCTTGAGGGCTTTGACAGAGGATGTTCGCACGCCATTCACTGCAATAATTTCATCACTTGGCATAATGCAATGGCGTATTGGTGAACCTTTGATGTGAGAGGTTACCGTGACTTTGCCCCCCTTTCCGGAGAGATTGAGGCCCAACCATCCATGTGTTTCTTCACCGTCTTTCGGTACGTGTTCAGGAATAAGGTCCAATCCGAAAAAGGCCATTGTCGCCTTCATATCAGGTGCTTGGCGTTGATGCATCAAGTCATCGAGTAAGGAGCCTAATTGTCGACCACCTTTCATTGAAGTCAGAGCTCTGCGGATGTCTTTATGGGTAACACCTAAACGCTCAACTCCTTCGTATTCGAGCGCATGTTTCCGGCATAATTCGGCCATCAGGTCACAGACGCCGACATCGCCTTTTGAGCGTCGGCGTAATTCCGCATCGAGTTGCATGATGGCTAATTCACCTTCGAGATAATACGAGATTTGCGTTTCTCGAGAAAAAGCATGGCCTCGATACAAGTGGATCCAAGCATCGTGACTTGATTCAGCCAGTGACTCACTTTCCATGCCATGTCGAGTAGTATGGCGCTTCATTTTCCGCATGAAATCCTTGCGCCAGTCTTCTTCAGACCAGGCGCCTGAGCGAACACACAGCATATCGCCCATCCATGACGTTCCCCCTTCAAACCACCAGAGTAAATCCGAATGCACTTCTCTTTGTAAATCATAATCAAGGAAATTCCGAGGTCGTAATCGCTTCACGTTCCATTGATGGAGGTATTCGTGGCTAAACAGGCTCACAAGGTCCCGATATTCATCTTCATGACCCGGCATAAGGCATTGGCGTGGCAGCATTGAAGTTTGTGAATTGAGGTGCTCAAGCCCGCCTCTCATGTTTTCAGTGAGTTGAATGACAGTGACATAATTGTCCCATGCAGGAATTCCGAACAAGGCGTGGTGTTCTTTGACGACTCTATCCATGTCGAGTTTAAACCGCTCTAACATTCCAGCATCCACTTCATGCCCACCACTGTCCCACAATTTGAGGTGGTGTGTGCGACCTTCGACGTCCCAAGAATCCATCTCATTCGGATTGCATTCGATGATCGCATCGAGGAATTCATCGCGCTGTGGAGAGGTGAAGCAATGGGTCGTACCTTGATTTGAGGTCAATTCCCCTTTACCCGTTCTGTGCCCATTATCGGTGTATTGGGTTGCAGGTGTCCAACCTTTTGGTGCGTGTAATTCGACATTATGTTCCATGTTCATCCGAGCAGAATCGATTCCCTCTGTTGGCATGAACCAGGTAAAGGGTGGCATCATGTGCAGGTGTGTGGTATCCAAATGATTGCCTCGAACAGAAAGGTCGGTGGCAAGAAGTCGGTAGGTCAACATCACGCTGGTGGCCTCTGATGAGACTTTGATACGCATAGCATCGACATCCTTTCGACTTGCAGACAGTGCGTTCCCAGATTGATCGGTTGCCACAAAGTCAGTCATATGCTGAATTGGTTCACGCAAGAAATAGGACCCAGGGACCCATCGAGGGAAATGAACGGTGAGTGTTGAAGCGGTAAAAGGACCGTTGATTTCGATACCGACACACAAACGTCGAGATTCACCTTCTGTTGCGTCGATGAGGAAGCGGATACCTGAGGATGGGCGGCTCATAGACCAAGTTCAGTCGAGGCAGTAGAAAGGTTCTCTGCTGAAATGCGGAGTAACTCATCACTGCATTCGGAAAGGAAGCGACGGTTTTCTTCTGCGACTTCCACTTCTCCACAGCGACCAATAAGGCGCTCCAATAAGCGTGCACGTTCAATGACATCAACGGACTCATCCCGAATAATGTTCCAGCGTAAGGCATCGATTTCGCTACTCTTTTTACCTTGCATCCATCGGCCTGCAACAACAAACAACTCATGCTCAAGCAGCAACTGAATCGCAGCATCTTCGAGTAAGTCACATTGTGAACGAAGTTCTTTGACCAACGCTTTCATCGTTGGTCCACTGGCCTTTTTAGCGATCTCAACCAGCACTTCCCCAGCATTATGAACAGCAGATGAAAGCAAGGGGCTGGATTTGAGTCCACGTTTGAGAATCCCCTTCATACTGTCTTCGGACAGTGTTTCACCGTTGTCAACCATGGCTTGCAAAGCAGCTTCACATACGCTGTTACTTTCATCATGAAGGGCTGTAGAGCGATGTTTTGCATCTGCACCTTGGCTGAGAACTGCCATCCGTCGTAATGCACTGTCTTCATGCGTTTGAAATTGCTCGGCATATTGAGCCGCTTCTTTCCCTTTGAGTAAGGCTTCAGCCGCTTTACGTATACACGTTAAGTCATCATCTTCAATGAGAAGTAGAGCAATTTCGGTCGTATCTTCAGAAAAGTCGCTGAGCAGATTCGCAGCACACCGTCTGGCATCAAGCCAGGAATGAGTCGCTAAAGTTCGCAAACTCCCGACACCTTGCTTTGGTGCCCATTTGCGATGTGCCTCAAGTGCCTTAGAGCGAAACCAAGTATCCTTATCATTCAGCAGAGGGACGAATCCCTCGAGCGCCCGAGGGATGTCGGTATCGAATAAGACACGGATAGCACGCCTGCGCTGACGCACATCTTTGTGCTTCAAGCGAGCGATTTCGCCGTCCAGCCCACCACGTGCCATGCTGCACCGAGTAGACGGTGCCTCATAGGGGTGTGCCTCACTCTTCTTCAGAGGATGGAATCTCAACCGCTTGCTTTGGTAGTAAATCGACTTCTATGTTGTGTTGCTCCACCATGTCGTATTCGAGGATGTTCTCTCGCTTTGAGCGAATACGTTCGAGTCTCAATCCTTGGTGTGCTCCAATCAAACGCATTTGCAATGCTCGCTCATAGCTGTCACTGATCTCTTGCAATTCACTTTCAGAACCTGCCATGTGAATCAGTTCTTCGAAACTCTCAGTTCTTCGATTTCGTGAAAGGAAGGTGAAAGCAAGGTAAAGAGCGCTTGGCCCACCAATTCCAATCGTGACGAGGTCCCATTCTTGGAGATTAATGTCAATCAAGGGAATATCCACGCCAGCAAACGGTTTGGATGCAGAACTGAAGGAATCAGTACCTGAATCTTCTTCCACTTTGTCAGAGACACCGTCGTTATCATCGTCTTGGTCTGCATTATCTCCAGTACCGTCTTCATCATTGTCTGCCCATTCATTCGGGTCGTCTGGGAAGGCATCCTCACATCGTTCGAAGGTTCCAACGTCAATGCATACGAGCGAATCTTTCTTGATTTGAATTTGATTTGAATCAGTGTACACCGGGTTTGCTGGGTCTTTCCGTCCATCGTTGTCTCGGTCATTCAATGAACAATCACCGTTGAACGCAGTCGTAGAGTTGATGTTGAGGTATACGACATCATCTATTCCGTAGACACCTTCACTGAATTGGGTAAAGCGGCAATTATCGCCCTTGCCATCAAAGTCATCATCGATCCATTGCGTCTTTTCCTGTGGGAATTGGTCATCATCATCATCAAAACCATCGTTGTCTGCATCGTAAATACAAGCACGCAATTCATCTGAATCAAGATCATAACATTTGTCGGCGAGGTTGTCTCCTCGGCCATCACCGTCGTAGTCGAACCATTCATTTGCATCGTCTGGGAATGAATCAGGGTTGCTTCCCCATTCATTGTCACCGTAACCATCCATGTCTCGATCGTACCATTGTGTAGGGTTGTTGGTAAATTGGTCGCCTTCAAATCCGTCTTTATTATCACCGTAGCCATCGAAATCGGAATCTCGAGTTTGGGTTGGTTCGAATGGGAATGCATCAGAGTTGTCGCCGACGTTGTCATTGTCGCTGTCCATCTGTTCAGCAGGGTCGTTCGGAAACACATCGGCATTATCGCCAAGTCCATCACGGTCACTGTCTTTCCATTCATCTGGGTCGTCTGGGAACGCATCAGCATCACGACCATCGGGGTCGTCACCATAGAAGTCGCCATCAGAATCTTCGAATTGAGTGCTGTCCAAAACAAATTCATCGATGTTATCTCCGTAACCGTCTCGGTCGGTGTCTTCGAATTCAGTGTCGTCCCCGGGGAATGCATCTTCTTCTTCGCCGTAGCCATCGCCGTCTTCATCGCTGCACTGTTCATCATCATTCGGGAAAGCATCTCCAGTTTCATTTCTTAATCCTGTTTCATCATCGATGGTGTATTGGTAGTCATCTCCACATCCATCCCCATCAAGGTCTTCCCATTGAGTTGAATCGTACGGTAGGCTGTCTGCTGGTCCATAGGGATACGCCAACCAGTTCGAGGACGCATCACTGTAGCCATCGCCATCCGAGTCAATGCATCCGTTTCGGTCAACAGTACTGTTGCCGCTCTCAAAGGTACAAGCATCGGGCATGTAGGCCCACACTTCGTTGTTATCACCATAGCCATCATCGTCAGAGTCTCTCCATTGGGTGTATTCATTCGGGAATATGTCGGGTTCAGAACCGTTCATGTTGTCGCCGTAGCCGTCACCGTCAGAATCCATCCACTGTGTAGATTCATAAGGGAAATCATCAGTATTCATCGATTCATTGTCTGCATGATCAAGGTAGCCATCACCGTCCCAATCTTCGATATTTGCAGTTGCTTTGAATGGTTCAGGGTCTTCAGCGTTACTGATTCCATCTCCATCATCATCGATACATGCCAAGCGGTCGACCCAACTTGTTCCGTATTGATTTGGACAAGGGTCAGTTTGGTCATCATATCCGTCGTTATCGCGGTCTTCGCAACCATAGAAACTCTCGTTCTCTCCATCTTGATTCACACTTCGGATGGATGTTCCAGGTTGATTTGGACATTGGTCTGGAGTGTTACCGTCCATTTCATCACCGTAGCCGTCGCCATCCATGTCATGCCATTGCGTGTCATCGTTTTCGAAAGCATCGTGTTCATCAGACCAATCATCACCATCACTGTCAAGGCAGCCATAGAACGGCATAGTGCTGTTTCCAGCAGTAAAACGACAGTGGTCTCCATTGAATCCGTTTTGATGATCTCCGAAGCCATCCCCGTCAGTATCTTGCCATTGGCTCTGTTCATTCGGAAAAGCATCTGCATCGTTTCCAGTCGCGTTATCTCCATAGCCGTCATTATCTGAATCAGCCCATTGTGTTGAATCCTCTGGGAATCGGTCGACATTCAAGGATTGATTGAATGCGTGGTCAAGAACGCCATCACCATCCCAATCACCGGCTGTAGCGGTTGCAGATTGTGGATAGGGGTCATTGATGTCGCTGACTCCGTCTTGGTCAGCATCAGGGCAAGCCAATTGGTCCAGCCAACTGTTTCCGTAGGAATACGGACAAGGGTCAGCAGTAGTCAGAGATAGCCATCACCATCTTCATCAGGGCATCCATATTCTGTCATGTTGCTCCATTGACCAGTTCGAACGAATTGTAGTGCGCGCTGAGTGTTGAAGTTCCAGCCTCATATTCACAGGAATCGGGTGTGGTTCCATCTTGGTTGTCGCCGTAGCCATCACCGTCCTCATCTGACCATTGTGTAATGTCTGAAATGAATGCATCAGCACCATCATAGACACTCCAATCTCCATCAGGGTTGGATATGCCGTCACCATCAGAGTCTGCACAGCCAAAGCGGTCAAGCGTTGAATTACCGCTTGAATAGATACACTGATCGGCGTTGTTACCATCGTAATTGTCACCGTAACCATCGCCGTCATAATCATCCCATTGGGATGAATCCAATGGGAATGCATCAGGGTCACTGCCGTTTGGATTGTCGCCATACATGTCATAGTCGGTATCGTTCCATTGTGTGGAATCTTCTGGGAATTGGTCGACATTGTCGCTATAATCGGGTGCATGGTCTGCATAGGAATCATTGTCCCAATCTTCGATATCATCAGTCGCTATGTTTGGATAAGGGTCAGAAGAGTCGCTGATGCCGTCTTGGTCAGTATCGGCACAACCGAAGTAATCAACCCAGCTGTTACCATACGTGTAGGGGCAAGGGTCGGTGTTATCATCGTAGCCGTCACTGTCACTGTCAGGGCATCCATACATGGTTACATTCTCTCCCATGTTGGTCGTGAAATTATAACTGATGGTCATGGTTGAAGTTCCTGCATTTCCTTGGCAAGAATCGGGAGTGGTTCCCGTCGAGTTATCTCCGTATCCATCGCCGTCATAATCAAACCATTGCGAAGCATCGTTGTCAAAGGCATCTTCAAGATCTGCATAGGAATCATTGTCAGCATCTGGGCATCCTTGGTACATGCTCATTGTGACATTTCCTGCGGTGTACGGGCAATAATCTTCATAATTGTCTCCATATCCGTCGCCATCAGTATCAGCCCATTCACCGGAATTATCAGGGAATATATCTGCATTGTTTCCGGAGGTATTGTCACCGTAGCCATCATTGTCATTGTCTTCATATTGGGTTGAATCGTAAGGGAAACTGTCTGCTTCATTATCGCCGTAGCCATCATCGTCAGAGTCAGCCCATTCCTCGCTGTTGCCTGGGAATGCATCCGCGTTGTTTCCGGAAGTGTTGTCACCGTATCCATCATCATCGTCGTCTTCAAATTGGGTGGAATCATAAGGGAATGCATCTGCTTCGTTGTCGCCGTAGCCGTCGCCGTCTTCATCCGACCATTCCTCGCTGTTGCCTGGGAATGCATCTGCGTTGTTTCCGGAAGTGTTGTCACCGTATCCATCGTCATCTTCGTCTTCCCATTGGGTTGAGTCATAGGGGTCCCAATCTTCGTAATTATCACCGTATCCGTCTCCATCAGAATCATCCCATTCATACGGATCGTTCGGGAATGTATCAGGGTTGTTTCCGGTTGCGTTATCTCCGTATCCATCATCATCTGTATCGTTCCATTGCGATGAATCGTAAGGGAATTCATCACTGGAATCGCCGTAGCCATCACCATCGGAGTCCGAGGATTCTTCGCCATTATTATCGTCGACGTCACTGAGATTACTGTAGCCGTCACCGTCGTTATCGACACATCCGTAGACGTCAATGTAACTTGTTCCGTAGGTCGAAGTGCAGGCGTCTGGATAGTTTCCTTGGGCGTTGTCGCCGTATCCATCATCGTCCGCATCTTCCCATTGGGTTGATGCACCAGGGAATTCATCTGCGCCATCATCCTCATCCCAATCGGATGTTGGGTTCGAGTAACCGTCTCCATCGTTGTCAATACAACCGCCTCGGTCTTCGCTGCTGGTTCCATACAAAGTAGGGCAAGCATCCCAGCCATCGCCTTCTTCGGCATCATCGATGTCTTCGTCTTCATAGCCATCGTTATCAAAATCAAACGGATTGGCATCAGGTCGGTACGCATTGGCTACAACATTGGTTGGCCAGTGGGATTCGCGGCTCCAGCTTGAATCAGCATAGTTATCGCCAAGGCCGTCACCATCAGAGTCCTTCCATTGGGTGGCTTTGTTGTGGAAATCATCGCCTAAGTCCGACCATCCGTCACCATCGGTGTCAATACAGCCAGCGCGGTCTTCAGAACTGGTTCCGTAATTGTATGGGCAAGCGTCCATGCCGTCTGCAATGTTGTCGCCATCGAAATCATGACCGAGATACTCCAGATT
>CASIAP010000008.1 GCA_949372645.1 Candidatus Poseidoniaceae archaeon
TGGTAATGGTGTCTCGGCCTTTTCCTGAGCCGTGGGTGTTTGCCCATCCAAATCCTTGCTCTTCGATAGAGGAGCCTTCAGGTTCAGAGCCGACTTGTCCAGCATCTCCAGCACCGTGCGCCTTTCCAAAGGTGTGACCACCGGCGGTAAGCGCGACAGTTTCTGCATCATCCATTGCCATTCGAGCAAATGTTTCTCGAATGTCTTGAGCGCTCAAGAGTGGGTCCGGATTTGAGTTTGGACCTTCTGGGTTGACGTAAATAAGACCCATTTGAACAGCTGCGAGTGGGTTTTCAAGTGATTGGCGAGTGTCACCGTATCGGTTGTCACCAAGCCATTCGTCTTCTGCTCCCCAGTAGATGTCTTCTTCAGGGTGCCAAATATCAGGCCGGCCACCGCCGAAACCGAAGACTGGTCCGCCCATCGATTCAATAGCCACAATTCCGGTCAAAACCAACAGGTCAGCCCAACTGATTTTGTTTCCATACTTTTGCTTGATTGGCCAAAGCAAACGTCGAGCCTTGTCGAGGTTGCCGTTATCGGGCCAGCTGTTGAGAGGAGCGAAGCGTTGTGCCCCGGTGCTTGCACC
This sequence comes from Candidatus Poseidoniaceae archaeon, assembly GCA_949372645.1. Taxonomy (GTDB): domain Archaea; phylum Thermoplasmatota; class Poseidoniia; order Poseidoniales; family Poseidoniaceae; genus MGIIa-L1. The sequence continues at coordinate 590 of CASIAP010000008.1, forward strand.
ACCGCGGCCGTCACCAATTCGGTAGGTTCCAGCAGCGTGCCAGGTCATTCGAATAAAGAAAGGACCGTAGTGTCCGTAATCAGCAGGCCACCAGTCTTGACTATCGGTCATCAAAGCATGAAGGTCTTTCTTCATGGCTGCGTAATCCATAGACTTGAATGCATCTTTGTAGATGAAATTTTCACCCATTGGGTTTGATTTCTTATCGTGTTGATGAAGAATGGCCAAATTTAATTGATTTGGCCACCAATCGTTGTTTTTCGTCCCAGTACTTGGTGCGCTCATTGCACCGTGCATAACTGGACACTTTGCGTCACCATTGTCTTCACCCATACCTTTCATATTTCGGCCTCACAGCTTCCGGCAGATTATCCCCCCACATATCAACCTGTAGTTATTTTTGCTGAGGTGATTAATGGAAACTGATTTCAGGACACCGCGAGAGTAGAATTGATGGGCTCAATGCTCAACCGCTGTGCATGAACCATCCAGTTCGGAGTCCTCTTGCCAAACACTGGGGCCTTGATTCACAATGTGTCTTTCTCAACCACGGCTCATTCGGCGCTACACCATTTGCGATACGAGAAGAACAACGCAAGTGGCAAGATCTGCTTGAAGAAGAACCGGTACGGTTTTACGAAGATTTGGCCATGGGCTTCATGGAAAACTCTCGTAATGCACTCGCCAACATGCTACAATGTGATGCCGAAGACTTGGCAATAATTGAAAATGCAACAACCGGCGTGAACACCATTTTACGTTCACTCGTCTTCAATGAAGGCGATGAAATTCTGGTTCCTGACCATGCCTATCAGGCTTGTCGAAACACGGTTGACTTCGTTGCGAGAACGTTGGGGTGCAAAAGTAGTCACAATCAAGATTCCATTTCCAATAGAAGGGCCTCAAGTGGCGCTTGAAGCCATCATGGCCGGTGTCAGTGACCGTACCGTTTTGGCCATGATCGACACCGTCACAAGTCCAACAGGTCTTGTGATGCCGTTTGAAGAATTGGTGCACCAACTCGAATCAAAAGGCGTAGCCGTCATGCTCGATGCTGCACACGGCATCGGCATGGTCCCACTCTCTCTCGATGAATTAGGCGCATCGTACACAACCAGTAATTGCCACAAATGGCTGTGTGCTCCAAAGGGTTCTGCATTCCTCCATGTTCGAAAGGATTTGCAACATCTCATCCATCCACTTACCATCAGTCACGGTATGTCGTTTCCGTTAGGCGATACGACGCGCTTCCGTCACGAATTTGATTGGACTGGAACCAGAGATATTTCTGCAGCTTGTTCGATTCCAGCAACCATTGCGTACATGGCCAATATGGTTGGGGGAGGCTGGCCAGCCATTATGAAACAGAATCACGATTTGGTCGTTGAAGGCCGTAGAATCCTCTGTGAGCGACTTGGTATTGAAGTGCCGTGCCCAGAAGAAATGATTGCATGTATTGCCACCTTAGCGCTCCCAGGTGAAGGCAATGGCGGCATTCCATTGCATGAGCCTGACCCGTTACACAAAATCTTGCAAGACAAGTACGGTATCCAAGTTCCTGTCTGGTCGTGGGAGTCGCCCAAAGGACGCTACATTCGCATCTCTGCCCAGTTGTACAACCACGTCGATGAGTATCACTATCTTGCTGATGCGCTTGCTACCGAATTGAATCTCTAATCAAAAGGTGAGTACCTTTTCACTGTCTTGCACCCATGCTGAACATTCAGCCATAGTTGAGAATTGCGCGCCTTCGTAGTATGGCTGACCTTTGAGTATGCCACAACGGTTCTGACATGTCCCACAGACCTTGACTGGAACGCCTTTGGCAATCAGTTCCTTGGTCATCGCCACCATGTCCTCAATACCTTCAGGAGGTTCGATTCCATCACGCGCTAAGTCCACGCTATCGTTCATCAAAAAGATTCGGACTTCTGCTCCGTCATCATTCAGTTGCCGAGCCAATCGCAATGCATTCCACGTCACATCCGTTCCGTCGTAGGGCTGTTGATTCAAGATGAGCATAATCGCCATAGAACTTCCAATACAAGCCGGTGTTTGAAGGCAACGATGATGTGAAAATGGGAGAAAAGGAAAACATGAGTTGAAAAGGAGGAGTTGGGACCAGCAATCATGAAGGTCACCTTTGCAGATTTTGCTCGGTGGCTCATCCCTCATCGGAAAAAGGTACACGTTGCCGTTTTTCTTCTTACTATCTTGATGATTCCAGGTGTCTTAACCGCACTCCAACCCATTGACATGGAATCCTATGAAATGGATTCACCTGAACTTGAAGCACAAGCGATTATCGATGATGAGTTTGCAAATTCCGAAATTATTCTTGGTTTTTTGGTTTCAGCACGTGATCCCGCCAAAGTTCCAGCACTCGAAGATTGGACACCTGTGGCTCGAATGAGTGACGGTGCACCGGATTATTCATCTCTGCCTAGTGCAACTGAAATGCTTGACGCTGGAGAGCCTTGGGAAGGAATCTATGCTCCAACTGCAGGCATCATGAATCTCACATTACTCAGAGAGATCGATGCTAAAGTGAATATGGTGCAAGACCATCCAATGGGTAAAGCAATGATACCACTGGTCAACGACGTGACTGGTAACCAAGCTCCTGGGGCCATTTCGCTTTCTGACCACTTCCGTGGGTTCATGAACGGCACTTCCATTCTCACACAACCTGGCCTTACCACGCTAGGTGTGGTCACAGAACCACCGACAAATTGGACCGACTGTGGCGTATTGGACTGTCTTGAATTCGATGATGAGAACATCACACAACAACACATCGACATGGCTGCGTCTCGTATGGCTGATGCTTCGAACAATAACTTCCTTCGCTGGCTTTCGATTGACCGCGGATTTGTAGCTGACATGAATGCCTTGCAAACCGGACCGGTTGGTGGCTCGTTGAACGGCGATGGGACATGGGAGAATGCCTTCTATGCAAATGGACGCTGGTCCGCTTCCTCGACCTGGTTACTTGTTCAATTTGACCGAGGCGTTCTCGAAGATATGGGTTGGGAAATGATTTGGAAAGATGCTTTGCAAGAAAGGAGTATCGACTTCTCAGAGGATGGTGTCAAAATAGGCGGATATCGAATTGCCGATGGCTCGCTTGTACTCCATCCACCTCAGTACACAGAAGAATACTGTCTTGAAATGAAGAAAGAAGGGACGGGCTGTTCCACAGAATGGTCCTACATGGATTTGGAAGGGCATCTTCGTTCAAACGATCGAACCACCATCACCTTACTGCTTGGACAAGGCGTCAATGTTGAAGTCAATCGTGAGTTGCAAGCGAGCTCTGGATTGGTCTTGTTGATGGGAATCGCCATTATCGGACTGCTCTATGTGAGTTTGCGCAGAGTTTCTGATGTTCTCATCGTCATGTTTGCTCTTGGAACCGCCTTGATATGGATGCAGGGAATGATTGGGCATTTCTCAAGCCTCACCTCTCTGTTTGGGTTTTCACTCATCTCTCGTTCTCAATTCTCAAATCTTCTTCCGATTCTTGTTCTTGCGCTTGGAATTGATGACTCCCTTCACGCGCTGCATCGTTACAAAGAGGAACGTATCAACGGTCGTGAACCTCGAATTGCCGCTGAAATCACATTACAACGTGTTGGACGGGCCATCCTTCTCACAACACTGACAACTATGGCTGCATTCGCAGCGAATATCTTCAGCGATATTGCAGTACTTCGCTCGTTTGGAATTGAAGCGGGATTAGGTATTCTGGCTGCGTTTATGCTCACCGGTTTATGGGTTCCATTGATTCGTTTATCAGTTGATGAATGGCTTGTAAAGCGTAATAAGAGCATTGAAGAAAGAAAAAATATAACTCACCTCGTTCCGAAAGAATGGCTCGAATCGGTTGCCTTGAATTCGGGGACTTTCCGTAAATCAGTGCTCATTGCTGGCGTGGCTTTCTTGCTCACCATCCCCGCTGCATGGGGTATGGCTCAATTAGAAGGTGACTTTGCGATCGAAGACTTCTTGGATGAACGTTCTGATTTTGCCATTGGAGTCTCTGAAATATCTCAACGGTTTGCCAATGAAGGAGAACCTGCAAATCTGTTAATCGAAGGAGATGTGCTCGACCCTGAAGTGTTTGCGGCCATCGATATATTCCGTCAAAACATGGATGAACTCCCCGAAGGTGTTCCTGATAAAATCACTCGCCAACCCGATGGGACAATCGATATTTTGGCTCTGGATGAAATGGTTCTTGCTGCCCAAGGTTCAATGGTTCTGGACCCTACTCCATTCGAAGAGGCTGGTTGGATTGTCAATGAAACTGGCCATGGCATGAACTGTTCAACGGCTGGCAATGGTCCTTTAATGGACCTCACCGACCGAGATTGTCTTGCCTTCTTTTTCGGATTCCTTTCACTCAACGGCGTGCCTGGAATTGGTCCGATTCCAGACATCCCTCCAAGCATTGTTGGGCTTTACATTTCACCAGAGGTCGAACTGGACCCGAGTCAACCTTGGCTCGATGTCACCGGTGAACCTGCTGAGTACGACCGAATGCTCATTCGATTTGGAATGACCGCCCCTGAAGATTTCCCCGGGATGGCGAAAGGAATGAAAGAGGTATGGCGAGACCTCACTCCATTTACCAATCTCTCAACCGGTGACCAGTATGATGAAGGTAAGGAAAGTGACGATAAACCCCTGACTTGGGTGATGCCAACCGGTCGCCCAGTGACCCGCTACGTAGCCTCAACGACAATGCAAGGTGAAATGCAATCTTCACTAGGACTCGGATCTCTGTTTGTCTTCATCACACTCTCTCTTGGCTTCCGTTCCTTCAAGCAAGCTACTGTTACCTTGGTCCCTATTCTCTTGGTTGTGGTTTGGCTGTATGGCCTGATGTATATGGCTGGCTCGTCGCTCAACATTGTTACCGTCACCATTGCAACCATTTCGTTAGGTGTCGGTATCGATTACTGTATCCACGTTACTGAGAGGTATAGGGAAGGTCGGGAGTCGGGCGAAACTCACGAGGAAGCTTTGATTGGAATCGGTGGCGCCTGCGGATTGGCTCTCATCGGAAGTGCTGCTTCTGACATTGCTGGATTTAGCGTCATCGCACTCTCTCCAATGGGCTTATTCACCAACTTTGGAATCTTCTCGGCGGCTATGATTGCGTTCTCACTGGTTGCAAGCCTTGTCTTAACAACCGCAGCATTAGGGCTCATTTCAAAACCTCCGCCCAAAGAGGTCGCGTAATGGACATTCGCCGGCTCGAGTCGAAAGATGTGACTGCAGCCTGGCAAATCAACGAACAAGGCCTACCTGGGACCGGACAAATATCTCCTGGGGAAATGGCTGACCTTTTTTCCCTTTCAGAACTCTCAATTGGAGTATTTGATGGTGACGAAATGCTTGGTTTCGTACTCTGCCTCACTCCTCGAACACGATATGCAAGCCTCAACTATGCATGGTTCAACCAGCGATATCAAGAATTTCTGTACGTCGATCGTATTGCTGTAGCCCTCGAACACAGAGGCAGAGGTATTGGTTCACTCCTGTATGGGCAAGTGATTGAACATGGGGAAAACCTCCAGTTCCCCGTTACTGCTGAAGTCAACCTCACGCCCCCAAACCCCGGGTCAATTCGGTTTCATGAACGGCATAGATTCTCAGAGAGTCGGCGTCTTTCATCAAGGAAAGAAATCTGTGACAATGATGTTGCGCCCATTGGATTGAAACCCTTCAGCAAAAAACGGGGCATTGTTTAAGATTCAGAGGTCTTTAGGGAATCTCCATGGATGAAAAAGGTGACACTGAGATAATACCCCCACCCCAGAGTATTATCATTCAAGCAGCGAATCCAGATGCCGAAAACGATACGAGTACATCCGCATCTTGGGCTGGCTGCATCAAGACGCAATATGACAATAACTAAGGATCATTGTTACAGTGGGCGGGAAACCTTCCAATCCAACTACTTCTGTGCCTGCTTCGCTCATGATATTGATTTCGGTACAGGTGGTTTTTTCTTAGGGATGGACATGTCTTCTATTTTGATGACGAGTTCATGTGCTGCCTTCTGTGTAACGGCAATGCTACTCGGTTTCGCTCTTATTGGTGTATCCAGTGCGCAATTACGGCAGTTGGGAGAAAAATGCGGGGGAATAACGTTTCTGGAATGGGTTCAGATATTCATCGCCGCACTTTTCTTCATTATGGCGGCCATTTTCGTTCATAGTTATGGGTGCTGATTGGATCTTTATTTTGAGATTACAAAGCGCTTTTGAAGCACCGGTGTATTCATCAATGAGCGAGCATACGGAGCAACTGCAGTCTTAGGGGTTGGCCCCGAGAAAGTGGTGATTTTATGTCGAATGAAAAACCCGATGAAAACGAAACTGAAGAAGATTGGATGAAATATGCCAATGCCGGATTTGGACAAACTGATTATTCGCTTTGGGATGAGAACAGTGCTGTTGAACAGCCAAAAGAAGAGGTTGAAGAAGACGGTTCATTGGATTCACCCGACCAACTTGGCACCCACATGGAAGAGATTCCTCGAGCACCATCACCGGCAGGTCACAAGCATCTGGTTCGTATGGGAACATGCGACCATTGTATTGGGCGCTTGGGTGGAAAGAAGCGGTTTGAACAAAGCATTGAACAATCTGGAATTGAAATTCGTTCAACGGTTATCGGGCGTGATTCTCACTTAGAAAAGGCACGTGAAGAGGCCCCACTGTGCCCGTTCTGTGAAAATTTATATGAAGAATCGGAATTACTCGCTGAAATTATTTATGATTCAATCTCCCCTTACGAACTCTCACGCCTTCAACTGGGAGCGCGAATTCCTAAAGACCAAATTGAGGAAGAAGAAGAGATGAGGAAACGACACGGAGCCGGTGGCTCGGATGCACTCAAAAGTGGACTTGTCAATGCCATTGCTCAACACCTGAATAAACGATTAGAGGGTGTGCAATTGGTGAATGATAAGCCGCAAGTTTTGGCTCTCATCGATGTGCTCACTCTAACAGTAGAACTCGATATTCGAGCGCACTATCTCTACGGACGCTACATAAAACTCGAACGTGGAATTCCACAAACTCGCTGGCCATGCCGAGCGTGCAAAGGGCGCGGCTGTGAACGCTGTGATCACACAGGTTTGCAATACAAAAAGAGTGTTCAAGACCTCATTGGCAATCCATTGCTCGAAATATTTCAATCGAATGAACATGCATTCCACGGGATGGGTCGAGAAGACATCGATGTTCGTTGCATGGGCCGAGGGCGACCTTTTGTCATTGAAATGAAAGAACCTATGACCCGTTCTGTCGATGTCATTGAAGCGATGAAAACGATCAATGAGGCCGCTGATGGTAGCATTATCATTACTGGGCTTCGCGACTCGAATCGAAGTGAAGTTGTTCGAGTGAAAGACACACCTGCTGAAAAGTCCTACACCATTCGTTTCCGTCTTCTGCCATTGAGTGAAGCCGAATTAGCCGTCCTCACTGCTCCAGTTGACTTGACGCATATTGATGTCCAAGAGCGTGGCGGAAAAGGAAAGAAACAATCGTCGAAACGAAAGCGACGAGGTGACAGAAAGAACGACCACACCAAACCTCTTCCTACCGTTATCGATGTGCCTGAATCTCCAGATAAAGCCACACTGGAAGCCATGAAGAAGCCTGAATTAGTGGCAATGGCTGTGGATTTGAAACTCGTCAAAACAGGAACAAAGCCCGTATTGATTGAACGAATCCTCGCCGCTGGACCTCCTGCACCAACCTATCTTGATTTACCAGAGAACGATTCGATTTTGGAAACGATTGCTAAACTCGCCGGTGTAAAATTGGCTCAACGCACCCCTGAACGTGTCGCTCATCGACGAGCTGATTTGATTCGGCGAAGAACCGTTTTTGAAACATCGAAGCCAATCATCGATACGATGGAAGATGGTGTTCGTGAAATTGAGTTTACGCTTCGGTGCGAATCAGGAACCTATGTCAAAGAAACAGTCCATGGCGATGGAGGTCGGACACAACCAAGTTTGTCTTCACTGATTCAAGCAAAATGTGATGTTCTTTGGCTCGATGTTGGCGACATTCATGCGGATTGAGGCTGGATTTGGCCTCTTCACTTTGCTTTTTTGAGGTTTTTCTCAGTTCAAACTCCGTCGCGGTGCTTATATGGGAAGGGTAGGTCGCCAAAATGCTCCGAAGTTGCATATCTGCACACTCGGGCAAAGAGGAGGCGACCAACATGAAACGATCCAAGGGACTGCGAGTCGGAACACGAAGTATTCTACGCCGCCGTAAGAATGAACGCAGCCGAATTAACATCAGCCGCGTCATGCATGAGTATGAAGAAGGCGACCGCGTTGCTATCGTTTTAGACGGTGGACAACAAATGGGTATGCCTCACCGCCGTTTCAACGGCCGAACCGGATTCATCGAAAAGCGACAAGGTGTCGCTTGGGTTGTTGCTGTCAAAGACGGTAACATGGCAAAAACGGTCATTGCTCGTCCTGAGCACCTTCGACCACTTGAATGAGGAATTACTATGACTGAAGAAGAGCGTTTCGTAGACTTTGCTACTGTTCGAACCTTGTTGTTGGATGCTGAAAAGCGCCGCAAGAACCTCACCTATGAGCAAAAAGCTGCCCTTCAACACGCTGAATGGGCTGCAAGTGATGCCCGTAATGGTTACAAGACCGATCCTAAAGTGTTCCAAGAATTGAAAGACGCTCTTGGTGAAGTTGAATCTCTTTCGAATACTCCCGATTTGGCTGCCAAGTTGGCTGAATTAATGCCAATGTATTCCAACGATGTCAAAGCAGTTTTCGCATCAAAAAGAATTACCAATGTCAGTGATGAACAAATTACAACTATTCTGGAAGTCGTTCGACAGCATATTGGCTTCGAATGAGGCTCTCTCCCCTGAGGTGATTTGACATGACCGGTGCTCAACGTGACCGTAACATTAAGATTAGTTCTGGAAAGAAAAAATCTACATCTTCGACTGAATCGACTGGTTGGTCAAGACCTGCAGAAGGACGACGAGAAAGTGCCCCTGCACAGAGAAGGGCTCCACAACAAAGCTCTTCACCACGTCGTACTGAACCACGAAGAAACAATGACAACCGCCGAGGCAATGCGAACAAGCAAGGTGGTCGGCAAGGTAATCGCTCAACAGGGCCACAAAAAAGTTCACCATTGATGGAAGAACAGTGGGCTCGAGTCATTGACCATGATCTGACCAATAATCTCGTGGTTGCGGTCAGTGAATCCAAGTTGTTGCTCTGTCGATTAAAACCAAAGAATGGTATTGATCAATTGTTAGTGACTGCTCGCGTCTATATCGGCGACGAGGCCTCCAAGCGTGAACATATTGAACAAGTGCTCGGAATGACCAACCTTGGTCGATTGGCGAACCATATTAGAGCCGATCTGCCTTTGGTTGTTCAAATTTTTATTGAAGAAAATGAAAAACATTTCATTGCTGCTTTCTTCAACGTAGCAGGAAACATGTCACTCAAGCAACATGCCTTTGAACTGCTTCAAGGTGTTGGAAACAAAAAAGCCATGCAAATGGTAGAAGCCCGCGGCTCAAGCGGATTTGAATCCCTTGCTGCACTCAATGAAGCATGTAATATCGATGCTGGGGGATTACTTGCAAAACGATTCTTAGCCGAGTTGGATGACCGAAATATCCAACCACGATTGCTTGACCTGCTCCTGCCGGTGAAGGCATGAGGGGCGCCCGTTGGTTGATTGATAGTCTACGCGACAAGCTGCCTTTCGACAAATCATTAGGCCAGCATTTCTTGGTCAACGATGAGCTTATCACTCGAGCTGTTGAATTAGGCAACGTTACACCTGAAGACCATGTTTTAGAAATTGGCCCAGGACCTGGCGTACTTACTGAGGTATTATTGGCTACAGGTTGTACAGTAACTGCGATTGAAATCGATAGTGTAGCGGTCACACACTTGAACGAAGCCTTTGGCCCGGAGCAACAGACTGAACAATTCACTTTAATCGAAGGTGATGCATTGAAGGTGAAATGGCCCGACTCAATCACAAAGGTTGTCGCCAATATTCCGTATCAGATCTCGTCTCCATTAATCGATGAGCTTACTCGATACCTTCGAAATCCGAGAACCAGCGAATTAGAACGGGTCGTTTTGTTGGTCCAAGAGGAATTTGCAGAACGTCTGGTGATGGAGTATGAAAGCGATGTTGGTTCACTTGGCATGACCGTAGCCTTAGACTGGGAGAGCGAAATCGAAGAAAAAATTCCGCCCCATCACTTTAGTCCAATGCCAAAAGTGAATTCATGCTATATTTCGATGCAACCTCACCATGAGGAATGGCCGTGTCCTCCTCGATTAGTTCGCCAAATGATTCACCTCGCTTTTGATCAACGAAGGAAGAAATTACGTTCGACACTCAAAAATGTACCTCGGCGTTTGGGTCGTGTGAAAGGGTGGCATGCTGGACGATGGAAACAGGCCTTTGCTGCACACCTTGAGGATGAGCGCATGGATCTTCGCCCTGACGAACTTGAACTCGATGACTGGATTGAATTATGCACCTCGTTCGGTGATTTTGAATCCGAATCATAAGTTCATAAGCGGTCAAATGTAGAGATTATTCTACACTGTGAGAGGAGAGCCTTTTCTTAGGAGGGTCTCCTCGCCTAGACTCGTCGGAGGGGATGCTATGGCCAAGAAGGACACATATCTTGCTTTATTACGTCGTGGTATCGACGAAACAACTGCCCAGCAGTTAGCCGATTCCGGGCTAAAAATTGGCGATTTGAAGAAAATCGACAAAGATATGCTGATTGAAAACTATGGCTTGAAAGCTGATATTGCTGATGGTGTTATTTCAATCATCACTGCCGGACCTCAAAGTCACGGAAAAGAACGGTATCTCTCCAAAATTCTTGCACCTGAAAAGAAACAAGAATCCAAAATTGAAGAAATCAAATTTCAACGTAAGCAAAAGGATGTACTTACCGAACTTGCTGAACAGAAAGAACGACTCAAGATTGCTAAGGTTGAATCCTTCCGAGCAAAGAAACTCATCATGAACCGACTTGGTAAAACAGTTGAGCTGATTGTCAAACTCGAAAATAACCTTCATGATGAAGGGAAAGATGACCAGAAAGTAAAGATCCGCGACCAACTGGAAACTCGCGGCCTTGAAGCTGCCCGTGACCATGAAATGCTTGATCTCGAAGGAACCCCACAAGACATCGTTGATTTCCGTCGCAATCACGTCCCTGCCCTTATCTTCCATGCTTGCCCTACATGTGGTGATGAGTTGGACCCACGGCAATCTCGGGACAAAGATCGCCCTCAAGACTGGGCTTTCATGTGCTGGGAATGCGAAAACAGTTTCACTCCTGTGCTTTCTGACCTGGTTGAAGAGCGCCTCTCCAATGGCACTCGAATCACTATTGAGGAAGACAAGCGACCTCGTAACCCCGTGCCTCCTAAGCCGGCATCGATGGACTTTTCAAGTGTCAACGAACTTATTCGCAAAGATTTGGAAGTCACTGGCGCAACAGCTGATGAAATGGTCAAAGCCGTCGAAGAAGGTGGCCTTACCGGTGGGCTCATGGACATCAACGACTGGATTGACCAGGTGCTTGGTGCCAAGGATTACATCCAGGCTCAAGAAGACCGAGAAGACTTTATTCTTCGAACCGGTGCTGGAGCAACGAAATTCAACAAGTGGATGAAGAAGGCGGGATTGTACTTCAACAAACAAACCGGTCGCTGGACACGCCACAAGGACATGCGCTGAGGTGGTGCCATGACCGCCCATGCGGCTACTGCCGAAGAAATTCCAAAAACCGAAACGGTTCGTCCGGTCGTACGATTTTTACAAGGAGCGAACCTGCTTGGACAGACACCCTATGTAGCGGGAAATACGTTGGTTGAGCATGCAGAAGACGCTGATGTATCAATTCCAACAAATTGCACTTCAGGCACTTGTGGGACTTGCATGGTCACGCTCCTCTATGGCGAGATTCCGTTGCCTGAAACCCTCCCACCTGGGCTTGATGATTACTTGGTCGAAGAATGTGCAAGGCTTGCATGTATCGGTATGCCGAAGGGCGATGTCGATGTCGATATTCGACCGCCGTTGTAGGATGGAGATGCATGATTTTCAATTGGCAAGCCAGCGATTGGATTATTTTTTTCGTCGACATCATCGCTGTCTTGATTGTCATACGATTTCTTTCTTGGAAGGTGAACCACAAATTGGAAGAAGTCGAACAACGCCAAAAATTCGAGAGACGGCAAAGGAAAGTGAACCGCTCAAACCAGTCTTTGAGCTCTGAAGAAGAATGAAAACATCAACAAAGATGAGCGTCACGGCCAGTCATGGCCGAGTTGCGTTTACAAACTGCTGCGTCCGGCTTAATTGAGCGGGAAAGTTACCAGTTAAACGGGGTATCGGAGACTGTTCAGGATGAAGGTTTAGCATGGCTGGATATTCTTCGTCCAGATGATGAAGTCCGTCAATTTCTGCTTGAAAGAATGGATTTTGACGAATTGGCTGTAGAAGACGTATTCGGACCTGCAGATACAACGGCTCAGAAATTCAAAAATCACCGCTTTATCGTCATCAATGCTCGAGATGCTGACAACCAATTGGATACTGAACCGGTGGCTATTTTCATCAAAGAGAATTTGATCATCACTGTGCGTCATTATGAGATTCCTGCTTTGAAAAAGTTTCGTCATCGTTTCAAAAAAGCTGATGAAGAAGACCTTGCATTAGGTATTGACTTTTTGCTTTATGAGTTACTTGATTCGATTGCTGATGATTGGACGCCAATTTTGAACTCGTATTCACGCCAATTAGACCAATTGGAATTTCAAGTGTTTGATCCAAGTAAGCGATACGACAATGTTCTCGAAAGCATACATGATTTGAAGCGTTATCTACGTGAAGCAAGTAAATCGATTGAATCCTTGAATACAGTTACAATGCGTTTACTCAAACCCAATGAACGATTAATTGGCTCAGGTGCTGAACGATACTTCTCCGATTTGCACCAACTCTCGGTAGCTCTGGTTAAGCGCGCAAAGAACTATTCTTCTGGTGCAACTTCTGCTCGTGATTCTTACCTCAGTAATACCAGCATGCAACTCGCAGAATCCAATGCACAACTCACAGAAGTCATGACAACGCTGACCATTATTGGTGCAATCATGCTCCCGTTAACCCTTATTGCTGGAATCTTTGGGATGAATAATGAAGATTTGCCGCTCGATCAAGTCGGTGGCTTCTGGGGGATCATTACCATCATGGTCATCTTTGCTTGCTCAATGCTCACGTTCTTTTGGCGTCGTGGTTGGTTGAAGACCTATGAGGAATAAGCGCACAGTGTTCAAGAACCGTGGACTCTCCTTTTGATGCATGACCGGGCAAGGTGAAGTCACAACAGGGCCTTTACCGATTGGTCAATTTGTGCAACTGGTCAAGCAGACCGTCGTTCGTGATCCTTTATTCAAAAATCAAGCTTTACGAGGCGAAGTCACTCAATGGAAGCAATATGCGAGTGGGCATACATATTTTTCTTTACGTGACCAAGATGGGCAAATGCGAGCCGTCATTTGGAAAGGTCGTTGCACAATTGATCCGAGTATCAAAGAAGGCAGTGAAGTGATTGTCTTAGCCAGTCTCGACCTTTATGTTCGGCGAGGTGAAATTCAACTCAATGTCGAACGTATCGAGCCTGTGAGCGTGCTTGGAGAACTCGAAAAAAGGAAACGGTTACTGGTCGAACAATTGAGAAATGAAGGAGAGCTTGACCGGCCCAGGCAAGCAATCCCCCTTATCCCGCAACATATTGCCATTATTACTGGAGCAGGTTCAGCAGCGCTCTCAGACATGCAACGTTTGATTGAAAATCGATGGCCTGGATTACGTCGAACAATCATCGGAGTCTTGGTTCAAGGCCCTCGAGCAACTGAAGAAATAGTTCGAGGCCTCGCTGCAGCTCGCCAACTTTCAAATCCGAACATAGCAAAAAAGCGAGGTGAACCTCCTGTCGATTTGGTCATCGTCGGTCGAGGTGGTGGGTCTCCGGAAGATCTGTGGGCCTTCAATCTCGAACCGGTTGCACGAGCAATTATTGCCAGCCCCGTACCCATCGTTTCTGCTGTTGGGCACGAATCGGATGTCTTGGTTTCAGATTTAGTTGCAGACTTACGAGCTTCAACGCCATCAGATGCCATCGAACGGGTTGTGCCCGTCTTACCGGAATTACATTATTTGCTTGATGAGTTTGAAGAGCGATTGAGTGTTGCATCACGACGCCAGATACATGACAGTAAACAACTTTTGAGTATTCTTCATGCCCGGTTACGAGTCGCCCCGATGGCTGGATTGAACCGTGCCAAAGCAAACATTTTGTCGCTCGCTTCACGAATGAAAGTCTCAGCTCACCAAAGTTTTGGCTTTCAAGCAACCCGTTTAGCGCATCTTGAGGCCTCACTTTCAGCCATACATCCACAACGAGTATTGGAGCGAGGTTATTCAATGACCCAAACCTCTGATGGAACCATACTCAGTAGCGTCAAGGGGTTAGAAGCCGGACAGAATATTATACTCAATTTCGCTGATGGCTCCGCTGATGCTGAAATTAAAAACACACAATTCAATGAGGGAGAAAAATGACTGAAGAAACACCAACATATACTGAAGCAATACAACGATTGGAAGCCATAGTAGCCATGCTTGAACGAGGAGGAATGGGCCTTGATGAAACACTGAAACTGTATGAGGAAGGTGCTGATTTACTTCGACTCTGTAAAACTGAATTGACCACTGCTGAAGGTAAACTGAATGAATTACAATTAGATGAAATTGAGACACAACTGAAGACAGAAGAACAGTAAAGCAAAGCATACAGAGCCATACGAGGTGCGACGATGAATGAGAAGCAAATCCAATCGATTCAACGCCGTATTCTTCGAACCCTCAACTCGTGGAAAGACCCACATACCGACGTTGCATTGACTGATTCTGATCAAATCCAAGGCATTGATATTTCTTCAGAGGGTGAAGTTCAACTCGCCATCATCCCGCAGCGTCCACATTGTCCATGTTGTCTATTCGATTTGAGAGATTTACGAGAAAAGATTTCGGCCACTAAAGGCGTGACTGCGGTGGAGCTTCTCATCAGTGGTGTTCCTGCTTCAGAACGTTGGACACGTGTGCTCAATCAGTCGTAACTCGTTTTCGCAAGAGAAGAAAGGCTGGTAAAGACCACCCAAATACGGCGATAGTCCAAGCAACAAGTGAGCCAAATACGACCCCCCATGCTGGTAAGGAATACATGGCAATCAGGGCATAAATGGCCACACTGGCCCCTCCCATTGTCATCGGCCCTGCTGCACCCTGAGGTACTGTTGGACCTTGAGCAAGCCACAAAGCAACCATGCTGGTCAAGAAGATAGCTGGAAACACTGCAGCAAGACCTGCGATGAACGGTTGTCCTTGCGATGAGAGCCAAACTGCAGCACCAATCGCACAAGCAGCAGCGCTGCCTCTGAGAACCAACACCGTTCGAGCAACGGGTTGCTTTCCCTTGGGCGTCGGTTGAACTTTCCAATTCATGGCTATAGCAAGTACAATGAGAAGAGCGAGTCCGAGGAATCCGATTTGCCACATCGTCATACCAGAACCAAGCGCTAAATCAACGCCCTGTAGCATCAGCAGTCCGAACATGAACCACACCAGTAATGCGGCAATCGTTGTAAGAAAGAGTGGAGATTTCGTGTGTTCCAGTTTTGGTGGGAGATAAACCCACACTGCGAGGAATAGTCCATTGACCAGCATTCCAAGTGGAATAATGGATAAACTCTGAATCAACAGTACTTCGTCACCTGCAAGAGAAATACCAGCCGCGGCCGGAACAATGGTTGAAGGCATGGTTCCGAGTAACCCCCCAGTAAGGCCACCCCAGCGTTCGATTGCAAGTGTTACTAAGGTCGCAATGATGCCTGCGAATAAAGCAGAGAGAAGGACCGAGGATGACAGCATATTTTCACCTCACGCATTCTGTACCTCGGATTGTCGCTGGATTAAAAAAATGATTTTTATCAGAGCATCATGCTGAATTAAACGGGTCCAAATGAACAATTTGTTCAATATCAATTCGCTTATAGCCACGCTCACGTGCATTCTCTGCTGCTTTACTGAGCATTGCTCTCATCCAACCCAGAGACATCAAAGTTTTCATTTTACTAATGGATTCGATGAAGTGTACTGGATTGCCACCAAATTGTGCATTGCTTCGGATATCGGATTCCAATTGCTCGACGACCATGTAATACGTCTCGAGTAATTCTTCAACCGCATCTTTTGTTACGGGCATTTTTGCGTGTGTTTTAGCGAGTGATAGAAGCGAGGACTCGGTCAAAATACCGCCGCCTTGGCTCACGACAAAATCTTCAGTTTGTGCGACTTCCTGGTGCCCCTCATCTTCACTGTCCATTCCAAGATTCATACCAGTGATTGCTATCTCGAGATGGCGAGGCTTTATCGTAGCGACTCGATCTTTTTCAGCAGCTGCTTCAGCGTGTTTAATCACTGTTGAAAGATGAGTTTCAATGTGAGAGATTCCTGCTTGGACCGCTGCAGAGCCTACCGATTCAACAGCATCGATTTCATCGATCATTAACTCACGAGTACGGTTGTAATTCAAGCGAGTTCGATACGGATCATCCAGAGTTTTTCGCTCTGGGTCTTGTGAAAGAGTAGCGGCTTCCATTTCAGGCACAAAGCGAGCGAGTTCTTTACACACGAGCTCGACTAACTGCTCTTTTACTGCCCCTGCAAGGCGCATTTCAGTGTAATTTGATGCTACAGCACCTATGTGGCCGGTCGAGTAAGGCTTTGCCATACAAACAACACATCGCGGGCGTAACTTGAACACTATGGTTGAAATTTTTGCTTATTCGACCATGCCGTCGTCTCGACTCATGGCCTGTGTTATCTCCCATGCATGCAAACACTCATGGCCGCCTAAAAAACCGCCAGCCTCTCGACTTGGGCCGATAAATTCAGATGCGCAAAATTGGCAAAATACACCAACGATTGGTTCATTGTAATAGGTTCCATTCGGCGTTTTTCTTTCAGGGATTCTCTTTCCTACATCTTTGTGAGTCCAGCCTTCCATCTTTTCACAAATATCATCTTCAGTTTCTTCTTGGGTCATATCTACCACTCCGTTAGCCAAGGCCAAGCGCCATCAGCAGTTACTGGACGCATTCCATTTTCGTCTCGAATCCAAGTATCTTCACTTCCAATACTCCCTTCTTGATAGACCACTTTTGGCTCAATGGCCATTGTGCCTCCAACTGGTAAAGGTCGGTTGAATCCTGCTGCAACAACGGGAGATTCGTCTAATTGAAGCCCAACAGAATGGCCGAGGAATCGACTTTGATCTGGGTTCATTCCCATGAGGTTCTCTTCATATCCAAGCTCAACAGCAAGTGCGTATGCTTCATTCCAAGCCTCTTCGCAGGTGTCGCCTCGATCAAGAACGTCAACAACGGTATCCTTGACGGCCAGCATGTCTTCAAGACGTTGATGCCATTGTTCCGATAAGGTTCCTGCGACAAACATTCGAGTCATGTCGACAATGTAGCCACGATGTGCATGGACAAGATCGACCAGAACAGGTTCATTGAATTTGATTCGCCGGAAACCCGACCCCATGCCCGAAAGTGGGTGGGCGCCGGTTCCACCTACGGCAGAATCGAAGAACGATGGAATGCCTCCTGCACGACCAGATACAATGACGCCCCGGTCGCATTGCAGAGGGTATCGGCGCATGTGTACATTTCCTCCAAAGCCTTCTGAACGGCTGACTGCTTCGGCTGCAGCAACCAATTCGAGTTCACTTATGCCTTCTCCACCAACTGCTTCAACCGCTTCAAACATCCGAATCTGGATTTCGGCTGCGGCATCCATTTGCTCCATTTCCCATTGCGATTTTATTTCGCGCTGATGATGAATGATGGCTGTGGCATCTGGACAGGGGCCAAGTTCAGTGAAGGCTTTGACGAAACGTTCAGAATAGGTTGCGGGTATTTCTCCAAATTGAAGGCCTGGGGCGGAGGTCACGCCACGTTGACGCAGCGTTGCCACTAAGTGTGCCATGCGCGGGAAGGGAACGACTTCGTGAGGTGTGTCATCGCCACCGCCTTCGAACTGAGCGCGTTGGAGAGATCTGCGAACAAATAACACTGCTTGACTGTTTTCAGCCCCCTGGGCAGGAATATACATTGAAGCATTTTGTCGACCGCCTGCATAGTAGTACAGGTCAACAGGATGTTGAATGAATGCACCTGAGAGTCCCGCCTCGGCTAAGTATTCACCTAACCGGTGTTGCCGGTTGGCCAATTCAGAAACTGGAACCCTCCAGTCTTCACCATCAGGGCCAGTGAGGTCAGCCTCATTCCAACCGCTCATGGTTGAAGGGTAATGGCGACCGTTCAAAACGGCTCCGCTTAAACTTCGATAACCGGTGCAGTCCAAGTCTCGGTTTCTTCGAGGCGTTTTTGAGCAATGTCACAATACTCTTGGGAAAGATCGACACCGATGTATGTTCGGCCAGTCATCTTCGCAGCGACGCAGGTTGAGCCGGACCCATTGAAGGGGTCAAGTACAATATCCCCCGCAAAAGAGTACATCTCTATGCAGCGTTTTGGCAATTCAACTGGGAACGGAGCTGGATGATTCACTCGTGAAGCCCGCTCGGTTGGAAACGACCAAATTGATTTCGTGTGATGGATAAAGTCATCCCGGGGTATGGTATCGATTCGCCCTTCTGTGCGTTCTAATTTTTCACGCATGAGTTTGTAATTTCCTTTCGAAAACACAAGCAGGTATTCATGTACATCTCGGAGACAAGGGTTGCTTGCACTTTGGAATGAACCCCAAGCACATGAGGAACCCGCACTTGCGGACTTATCCCATATGATTTCACCTCGCATCAAAAACCCAAGTTGATTCATCATGATGTTAATGTGACTGGAAAGGGGAATGTACGGTTTACGACCGAGATTAGCTACATTCACAACCATACGGCCGCCTGGAGCAAGGACTCGATAACACTCTGCAAAGACATCATACAACAATTCGAGATATTCACTGAGAGAAAGGTCTTCATCGTAGGCTTTACTGGCATTGTAGGGAGGTGAAGTCACCACCAATTGAACACAGTTATCGGGTAAATCTAAGTTTCTTGAATCACCTGCAATCAGCGTATTGGCGAGCGTTGGTGGTAATTCTTGTTGAGGCCCAACTTCACGGCTGGAAACGATGCCATCATAGAGGCGACTGCCATAGTAAACCGAGGCATCATGTCCTTCTCTTTTAGAGACTCCGAAGGAAGAAGTACTGGTACCTGCACGGCGGCGTGGCCCTTTGAGGGTTTCATCCTCCACGGGTTCTTCTTGCGCCATCCTTTGAGAGCGAACTTTACGGCTTTATCACCTTTCGCGCCATCGACATGGGGGAGACGCGCGATTAGAGGGTTTCGGAAAAAAACCACAGGCTGTTTTGACCCGTTGCAATCAAAAACCGAAAGCGCTTGGAATGTTCAATGCCGAGTGTCTTGACCCTCGACAATGTCAATGTTGACAGCATGACTGTCTTGGTTCGCGTCGACATTAATTGTCCACTTCTTCCAGGCACCAAATCTTTCCTTGACATCTCTCGTATTCGAGCGATTGTACCGACTTTGAATCGTTTAACAGGTGCAAAAGTTGTCCTCCTAGCCCATCAATCTCGGCCTGGAAAACAGGACTTCACCTCCACTCTTGGCCATTCGCGGGAACTTGGCCGCCTTCTAGGACGACCAATCAAATGGGTCGAGGATCTTGCAGGTGAAAAAGCGATGAAGGCTATTGAAGCATTAGAATGTGGAGAAGTCTTGATGTTGAACAACGTTCGGATGTATGATGAAGAGATCAAAACCAAAGGAGACTTCAATACTCATTCAGAAACAATAATGGTCCAAAATTTAGCGAGTGTGGCTGATTTATTCGTCTACGATGCATTTGCATGTGCCCACCGCAGTACCCCGTCTGGGGTCGGATTTACGTACTTAATTCCATGCGTAGCTGGTGAATTAATGAAAAACGAAATGAATAAACTCGACCGAGCTTTGGAAAATCCTGCTCGCCCTTGTATTGCTGTGTTGGGTGGAATCAAAGTTGATGATTCTATTCTCGTGGCTGACAACATGCTTCGGAACAATATCTGTGACGAATTCTGGCCAACTGGCGGTGTTGCAAACTTGCTCTTGGAACTCTCCGGTGTTGAAATTGGGGGCACAAACCATGACTTCTTAGTCAATGAATTGGGCAAAATGTGGCACCAAACAGTGGAGACTGCTAAGTCCCTGTTGAGTGACTTCGGCGAAAAAATACGCCTTCCTGTTGATGTTGCAGCAAATATCGAAGATAATCGAGTTGACCTAAAGATTGCTGAACTTCCGATTGATGCACCGATTTTTGATATTGGAATTCAATCGATTCGGAATCTTTCAGCAGCAATAAAGTCTGCAGGAACCGTTCACCTCAATGGCCCAGCAGGCGTATTTGAGTTACCTGATTTCGCTTTTGGAACGGTCGAGATGTTGAATGCATGTGCTGAAACTGAGGGATATGTCGTGGTTGGTGGAGGCCATACTGCTACACTCATCACCAAGCATGGCCTTGCCAAAAAAATGGGTCACCTCTCGACAGGTGGAGGGGCTTGCTTGGATTATATTGCTGGGAAAACGCTTCCCGCTGTTGCAAGTCTTGAAGCGAGTGCTGAAGCATTTACACTCAACATTGCTCGAAGTGTCGATCAGTAAAGAGCCACTGGGGAGATTCGAACTCCCGACCTCCTGATTACGAATCAGGTGCTATACCAGCTAAGCCACAGTGGCGCAATCCATCCGCAGTATCGAATGGACATAAGGCAAACGGTTGAAAGTGTTCATGAGGGTTGAGCCTAACCCAAGTTCATGGCCGATGATTTGAGTGTACGGTATCGCAACGCGGTGCTGTATGATGAAAGCGGCCACAAACACGTTGGTGATGTGCTTCTGCACGACGATGGGCAGTGGTCAAAGTCGAAAGGTGATGAAGATGTTCAACACGATCTCGATGGGTCAGGGCGACTCATTACCCGAAGTTTACAGAATTGGCATACCCATTTAGCAATGCAATTGAATGCTCGAGATTTTAGCGACGGCTTTCCCCTCCACCGTTGGCTAAACGAAGCGGTCTTTCCGACTGAAGCACGATTGAATCCTGAATACGTTCGAGTCGGTGCACAAGCTGCTGCTGCTGAAATGATTCGAACGGGTTCCTCATTTGCTGCTGATATGTACTTCTATCCTGCAGTGACTGGGAACGTACTCACCGATGCTGGGTTGCGTGGTTTAGTGGGCGGTCCAGTCAGTGATGCTGCACTCCCGTCTCACCCTGATGCTGCATCGGCTTTAGACGAACTCGATTCAATGCTCAAGCAACAAAACACTGACAATAGAGTTCAATATGCAATTGCAACCCATTCTGTCTACCTCTGCAGTGAAGAGACACTGCGTCGAGCATCAGAACTTGCTGAAAAGCGAAAAGCACGACTTCATATTCATGTCAGTGAGACCCGAAAAGAAATAGCTGATTGCCATGAAAAAACAGGCCTCTATCCGGTTGAATATCTCAATAGTCTCGACTTTTTCAAACCTGGAACTGTGTGTGCTCATGCTTCTTGGGTCAAGAAAAATGAAATTCGAATGTTAGCAGAACATCAAGTCACAGCAGTTCATTGTCCTTCATCCAACATGAAGATTGCTTGTGGAGGTACCATGTCTTTGCCTGCATACAATGATGCTGGCGTTGATGTTCGAATTGGTACCGATGGAGCTGCTTCTTCAGGGAGTGGTTTAGATATGCTCGCAGAAGCGCGACTTGCTGCATTGGTTCAACGCCATGACCACTGGGATGCAACACTTCTTCCAGCGGCAGAAGTCTTTTCCATGGCCACAAAGGGAAGTTCCGATTGGGCAGTATGGAATCTCGATGATGTTCGAATGAGGCCGTTAGGGCGGTCTGGAAATCGCCATCTTGCGAATCTCATTTTCAATGGTGCAGATTGCCTAGACTTGTGGGTTGACGGTCAAGCACTCAGAATGAACGGCATAACTCAAACCATTGATGAGGCAGCTGCTTGGAAGGAACTCGACCGAGCAGTCGAGACCTATTATGAAGGCGTTGAGTGATCATTCCAACCGTGACAATGCTAGGCCACCGATTCCGAGTAAGAAACTAAAGAAATACGTCGGAAATGAAGCTGAAAGTTTGACTTCATAATCAATATTTAATTCCGTTCCTGCAGGGATAACTCCTGATTTGGTCCCAATACCTGCGTAAAATTCGCCAGAAGTCACATGCCATTGTGCACCCGCAGAACCATTTGCGGAAGTGCTTTCATATCCTGTATCACCGTATTGACAGACATCGCTACCTGATGTTGATTGGAGGAAACCCCCCCCATTTTCTCGTATACCATCGCATTGATCTTTCTTGGATTGGTCAGCAATCACCAGAAAGATGTCATCTCGGTCCCAGGTGATGGATGTATCAGCACTGACGAAAAGCCCTACGGGATTACTTGGCAAGGCTTCATCTGAAAAGAAAACGAAACCTTCAATATTTGGAGTTGGAATCTCTTCGACTTGCCCTTCAATTGTATACCCTATCGTTCCAAACACGATGATAAAAAGAGCGAACCCCGCCATTGTATAGCCAACTGCTTTTCTTTGAACCAATCCATTCACCTCACATTTGATAGAAGGCTAAGGCGAGTATCACATAACATGCGAGTAACATCGCGCCTTCAAGCCAATTTGATTTACCATCACTCATGATCGAATTAGCGACCAGAACTGAAATGAATGTAGCAGCCGTTTCAAGAAGTCCGAATTCTAATGTAAGTCCCACGCCAAGGAACCAAGCAAACAAAACCATGACAGGAGCGACAAACAAAGCGATTTGTACACTGCTACCGATGGCAATTGCAATGGAAAGGTCCATCTTATCTTTACCAGCAACAATAACGGCTGTGAAATGTTCAGCAGCATTACCGAAGAAAGGTAGTAAAATTACGCCGATGAAGAGTTCTGGCAAATGCCATTTGACGACGGCGACTTCAAGACTATGAACTAAAATGTGAGCCATCCATCCAACGAGAATCGTCGAGAGGAGCAGCAGAATCCATGCATCTTTAATCGTCATGTGCGGATCTTCGTGGGCACCATGTCCTGCTTCGGTAGCAAAAACATCGACGTGAGTTTTAAGCTGGAACAAAAGTGCCAAACCGTAGATAATTAACAAAACAATGGCAGTATAATGAGACAGTTTTGCCACATCGCCAATTGAACCACCCGAATGATGAACTGCGCTTGGAATAATCAAAGCCACAATCGCAAGTAACAACAGCGATCCATTCATTTGCCCTGCATCTTGGCTGAACAACTGAACTTTGTGGTTTAATCCACCCCAGACCATTGCAAGTCCAAGAACCAACAAAAGGTTTCCAAGGATGGAGCCAATCAAAGATGCCTGCGTTACCGTAATCATGGTTTCTGCAATATCTGGATTTTGAGATGCAGTGTACAAAGCAAGTCCTGCAATAATCATTTCAACAGCATTTCCAAACGTGGCATTGAGAAGACCACCAACGGCCTCACCGGTTCGTAAAGCAATCTCTTCAGTGGCTTTACCCATGAGGAACGCCAAAGGCATAATGGCAATCATTGAGAAGACGAAAGCAAGTCCGCCCTGGTCAGTATAATTCGCGTAAAGAGCGACTGGAATGGCCAAAAGAAGGAAGTTCAATTTGTTCTTCCTTGGGTCAAAAGATGCCAGCAAATGATCCATGGCTTCTTCAATATCTTCGGTCAAATTATCTGAACTGTCTACGACACTCGGTTCCGACATGTTTTGGTCGAAGGAGGCTCACCCCTTGACTTCACCGCTTGGATGAAACTCAGTCGTCGCCCTTTTTACGGCCAACTGCACGTCGTTTTGGAGCCTTTCGAGGAGCTGCACGACGACCAACTGCACGCTTCTTAGCAATAGGCTTTGATTCCTCTTCTTCCTCTTCCTCTTCATCATCATCGTATTCGCCCCAGTCGATTCCGTCATCATCGTCTTCTTCTTCGGCAACGATCTCAGGAACCTCCTTCTTTCGGCGAGTTTTACGAGAAACTGTGTTCACTGCAAAGGGATCTTCCTCTTCTTCCTCTTCCTTCACTTCAGTATCAGCGGTTTTTTCTTCAGATTTATCACCACTGGTATCAGTAACAGTAGCCATGTCGAGGCCTTGGGAAGTACCAATAAATTCAGACATCCAATCTTCATCTTCGTCTTCATCATCATCACTCTTCTTCTTCTTTGGACCACTCATGCTTGTTCGAATAACCATCAGCATTACAATGAGGGACAAAGTAAAAACCCCTGCCAAAATCCATACAAGAATGTAAGGTGGGTCTGTCATTGAAGGGTTGATGACCACTGGTTCTGGTTCAGGCTTAAGCGATTCAACATAGTTACAAGAGGTTGTACCATCAAGACGGTTTCGACATTCATCGACTATGAAGACAACACTCGCTGAACGTTCATTACCTGCAGAATCGATTGCTCGAACATAGACTGCGTGTTGCCCAGGTAAAAAGTTACCAGCTGAGAATTCGAGGTCGAGAACAAGTGAACTGTTGTCTTCGTTGAGATTCGTAACAGAAGTTGCTTCAGTCCATGGCGTAGAGACCGATTGACCCGTACCGTAATTATAGGTGAATTTGTATTGGAAAGAATCGATTCGAACATCGTCGAGGGCCCCTGCAAGAACTTGAATATTATTTCCATAGAGGTATTTGGAGCCACTAGCAGACCCATCAGAGCCTGAAGAAGGGGAATAAATTGTCACTGCAGGCGGAAGGGCATCAACAGCACGATCAGTCCACCTCTGTGTAGCTTGATTATTGGCTAAATCTTCCATTTCAACTTCAAAGACCATGTCTCCAGCAATGGTGGAAGTGGTGATAAAGAAGTCAAGCTGATAGACTGGTCCACGGTTCGGATTTCCAGCATTTTCTTGTATCAAAGCCATTTCTTTGGAACCACTTGAGAGATCTCCACCATTCACTGTGGTGATGTTAATCATTGGGCTTATGTCGAGGTATTCATCAAATTCAATTTGGACTTTATAATCACCAGCAATCAAAGAAGGACTTGTAAATGCCTCATTGTCTTCATTGATGAGAAGAAGAGTTCCTTGAGGTGCTCTTGTATCTTCCTTCACTTTAATTGCATTCGAATTAATCCCTGAATAAGTCTCAGGGTTGCTGTTGCCCCACTTGTCAGTAATGATGACAGCATACCAAACTTCACGATCGACATCCATAGGAACATCCAGTTGGCGGAAAAAGGTATTTTCTGTACTACTTCCTGAGTATATATTGTCAATCGCTAGTTCCCATCCTTCTTCATGAATCGAACTAAGTTCGCTATCATCTTGACCAAATGGATCTCCAAAGTGGCGCCAAACCTGATACATTTCATCGGTTTCTTCATCAGCATTGAACCATTCCAAACTTACTTTGTTGAGATAACCTATCGACTCAACTACTTTCATTCGTGCCGGGAGTGGATCTGTCGTGTCTTCTTTGTTATCTTCATCGATTTGGTAGACATTTTGATTCAATCGCTTATCCATGTACGTTCCTGAAATATGTCCATAGAGAGCTTCAGTGGTTACAAAGTAAAACGGACGTTGTGCGTTGAGTGATTCAGGAAGCTCGACATCGAAAAAGCCGATGCCATCACTTACCGAACCAAGCCAATTGAGGGAGCCGTTGAAACTTGCCCATTCTGCTCCAGTGACCCGCCATCCAGCAGAATAAATGTGGTAACGCTCCCCTTCGACACCAAGTTGATCGGTCCAAGAGACTCGTGTCGTCTGGTTACCCATGAATTCAGCATGCACATCTGCGGGTTCAGCAATCCATGGAGTAAATGCATCCTCAAATACTGCATCAGAACAAGCGTTCGGGGATATTTCGGTGCTGAAGACGCCAAACATATCAACTGTAGCTATGCAATAGTAGGCATAACCTAAGCGACCAGTCGGGACTTCATACGCAAAGGACTCAACATCTTCAGAAATGGTGGCTAGGAATTGAACGTCTGAACGAAGAACTGAATTAAACGCGGTTCCTGACATGTAAATTCGATAAGATTCACCGCTTTCACCTGTAACATCGCTCCATGAAACTGTTGTCGTTCCACCACCATCGGTCGGCTCTGGAGCAAACAATGCATACATCGAACTAACTTGTGCTGGAGCCAT
Organism: Candidatus Poseidoniaceae archaeon; assembly: GCA_949372645.1. Taxonomy (GTDB): domain Archaea; phylum Thermoplasmatota; class Poseidoniia; order Poseidoniales; family Poseidoniaceae; genus MGIIa-L1. The sequence goes on from CASIAP010000008.1 coordinate 27,028, forward strand.
GTTGTCTTCCAAGATTGGTGAGGTCATGGCGTTGTTTGATAAGAATCGAGCGTCAGTGTAGTTGATACCTGGTGCAATTGAATTTGGAAGAAGGTAGGTAATTGAATAGTATGCATTTCGGTCGGTTTGTTCAGGTACCGAAATGGTCAGAGTAGAGGTCCCTGGTGGAAGTTCTGCAACCGGTGTTTCAACTGACATCATGTTCGCCCCATTCGAACGGTCGACTGGGTAAGTTGTTCTGTAGAGATGGATTTGATATGCATTCCCTCCAGTTTCTGGATGAGTTGAGGGGATCAAAGCGTTATAGTTGACCCATTGCAATGTTGTGTTGCTGGTATCTGGGTCGAACGAGCCAACGAGATTGTAGGGTGTAAGAATCAGAGAGGTTTGTTCAAGCACTGGCTCTGCAGTGAGGGAAGCATTGGTGTCTAAATCCAGCAATTCGGTTCCATCACCAAGTGTTGTCGTTACCGCATAATAGAAACTGTCGTTCTCACCAGGTGCAACGATAAAAGAGGTTGAATGTGGAGCTACTGTACCATTGAGTCCTCGACATTTGAAAGCATCGTTAACAACTTCGACAGAGGAGCATGCAGTGATGCCGGTTTCAAACGGGGTTAAGTTGTTGATACTTGTGGAATTGATAGGAGCACTTGAGCGGTAGACATTATAGGTGGCTGAAAAGAGACCTTGGAGGATTGAACCATCGGTATCGATATTCCTCCAGGTCACTGTGGTGGTCTCTGATACGGGATCAAAAACCGCATTGATATCTTGAGCTTGCAAATTACCAGGCGCTCCAATATCTTCAGCAGATACGGGAGAGAGTGGTGCCAATGCCAGAAGCATGCAAAACACAAGGAAAATCGCTTTTCTCTTGCCTTCAGTACCGAGCAATTTGTCTGTCATCATCCCTCTTGTGGTATGCAACCGTTATGAGCATGTCGCACATTCATCCGCTAAACAAGGGTTTCATCACACCCCTACGGGGTGACCAAAGGGTCGAGATTATTCGTCTTCTGAAGACTGAATTGATTGAGGCAATGGGTCTTCTAAATCGATGCGTGTAATCTCAGATTTTGCTTGTTGGAAACGAACAATGAAGGTCCATAATCCACCAAAAGTAGAAATCAAAACAATCACGCTCATCGGATTGATTGGGATATGGTCCAAAATGCCAGGGAGCATACCAAAATCTCCAACCCCTAGATGGATGAAAAACCCCGTGAGGAAAATGGCTACAATCATGAGTATTGTTCGGTCTGCTCTGGAAAATCCTCGATAGTTACGTGAACCTGCGACTGCTTGGGCTTGAGTGCCCATATATGACCCCAATAAGGTGAGTAAAGCTGCAAACAAGCCAAGAGTGAGATCTCCAACAAAAACTGAGCCTGCTATACACAAAATCCAAAATGCATCCAATATACGGTCAAAGGTATGGTCAAGATAGTCGCCCCAGCGAGTTACATTACCGTATTTTCGAGCTAAAGGGCCGTCTAAACCGTCTAAAATCATGGCGAAGATAATCAATATCCCTCCACCAAACAACATATTGGCTCCAAACGATGAGTATTCTGCAGTCAGAACTGCAAGTCCGCCGAGTAAACCTATAGGGAGTGCGACCCATGTTACCGTCGATGGTTTAACGCCTGAAAGTGAGTCCAAAAGGGGGGTCAAGATGTCCTCCCATGCGCTGCGAAGTTTTTCTAAAGCCATGGTTCTCAAACTCCTGTCACAAGAGAGGGGTGTTTGTTGTTGCGGTTCTCCGTGAGCAAAAATAGGGACTTACATCCATCCAATTGCTTGCGAGCTGGATTCTGTAAGGGAAAGCGATGGGCATTTATTCATCACCCATTCAACAATCTGTGATTGCATTTCTTCAATCGATAATGAAGTGCTGTCAAGTTCTAAAAGAGGTGCTTCAATTTCAAATTCTAACAGTTCAGACCATGTGCCTGAAAGCAATTCCCATTCGACATTGGCTGCTATTTTGGATGGTGAGTACGCTCTGGCCTCCAATCGTTGCTTCAAGAGAACTGGGTTACAACGCAACAGAATGATAGCGTCGACTTCAAGCAGATGAGAAAGATGGCCGTCGATAAATGAAACTCCTTCTCCTTCATCATGCCATTTTTCAGCCAAAAGGTGGATGTCAAGCGGGGCGGAATCATCCGTTGCATCGACTGCACCCAAGCATCCATGCTGCTCTGCTAAATCTTGCAATGAGAGCACTGTAAAAGACGTACTCAACGCTTCACAAAGTGTGGTTTTACCTGTACCCGGAGTGCCGGTTATGGCGATACTTATGCGTTGGTCCATGTATCCCCATGGCCTCAGCCAAATAAACGCCAAGGCTTGATGTTGGGACGGGTAGAGGGTTCTGAAAGGGCTTTATCTTGACCGAGCCGAACAGGCAAAGGCATGATAGGTCATCACTTACAGCAGTGAATGTCGCCATGTTTGGAATGAATGACCCCGCTCAAACCTTGCTTCAATTGGAGCGGTATATTGAGGACGGGAGAATGGAAATGTCAGAAGTAATGGCAACCCAATTCACTGAGATGTTTCTCTCACAGAAAAAAAGAACTACAGATGCACAAATTATGTTAGTGAAGGGGTTACGGATTCTTAGTGATGTCTTTTTGGCCCGTGGTAAATATCAGCGGGCAATCGCCAGCGTCAAAACGCTTCATCGTGAACGGAAAAAAATGATTCGAACCCTTTCAAAAGGAGCCCCTCACTTACTTGAAAAAATCACGGCGCCGGCTGAAGATTACCGGCGTGCTGGTAAAATTTATGCCGCTGCAGGAAAAACAGGAACTGCTATGAAGGCTTTTTCGAAATGTGAAAAACTGTCACCCGGTCATGTGGCAGCTTCAATGGAAGCGTGTCAACTACTCGGATTCGATAAAAAGAGTGTCAACCGGTTCGTTTCAAACGTTCAAGCCGCAGGGCCCGTGATTTTGTCCAGTGGACGCTTTGAATTGCAACCTCCAAACCGGCCTGAAGCTGAAGCACGTGAGGTCCAAACTGTTTTGCAATCCGCAGTAGAGGCTGCTATCGGTTCAACTGATGCTTGTCAACTACAAATAACGCGAATCTCGGATGAAGTCGGAGCAATAGAGCGCGGTGAAGCAGCTGCAAACGCTCGATTGCAGGCGGCAATGGATCTTCTCAAACCACAACACGACTACTACGAGTATTGAGGATGGTAACGAGAGATGGATTTGAACCATCGATCTCCGGGTTATGAGCCCGACGGGATATCCAGACTACCCCACCTCGTTATGGCCTTGGCTGAACTCCTCCCGTTCTTCAATGCACCGATGCCCCTTCCAAGCATTGTTGCTCGAAATATTGCAGAATTCATTCGAAAATAGCCAAAATCGGCATTGGATTGATGAAGAAGAAGCGTTTGTCCTCATCTATGCGAGCACGCTTGTCCATGCCGGTCCTCCTATGTGCACTGCTCGTTTGTGCATCTTTTGCAGGTTGTCTAGGGGGTGAAGAAGAGGTGGGGGACAACAGTGCCATCGACCTTATCGTCTATTTCGATACGACCTCGGGGGTAATAGAGGAAGTCATGCAAAATAACCAACAAGTCTCTGAAACCGGTGTTGAGATCAAGTTTGACTTCTCCTACACAAAATCCTCAGCAGGTGAAATGGTCACGTTCTACTACATTCCTGGTGATGGCTCCAGTGTGATTGAAAACAATGCGGCTGAAAACGGTGAAATTACCTACACCTATCTTACCCACGGCTTGTTCTCTGCCGCCATTGGTGCCATCGATGACCAAGACAATGAATACTTCGAAAACATCACGATCCGTATCGACAAAAGAATCACATGGTCACGATGACTAGTACTGACGGCACCTGATGCCATGAACATCGAAACAACACCAGACTGCGATTGCGTTGCACCAGAGCAAATCAAAATCGATTCAACAGTGGCGAATCCTGAAAACGGACCAGGAGGATTATTCCAAGGACAAACGGTTACAGTGACCTGGAGATTACTCAATTCAACTGACGCTGTTGCTACAGAATCTGCACCGGAACAAATTGGCGATGGACAAGATGCGAGTTGGATGTATAACCAATACTTCATCGAACCTGGAACTTGGAAACTTGAAGTCGATGTCACGGCAGAAGGAAACGGTGATGAACAAGTCAACGTCGACCACACCGTAACCATCGCTTATGTCGCTGACGAAAGTGTTCCAAATCCAATGGCTGCTCAAGTTCCAGAAGAGTGATATTCGCCTTCACAAATTCACTTTTCATTTTATAAAAAGTGAACTTAAAGTGAAAATTAAGCATCCTGTACATCGTTTAGAGGCCCGAGTAATCCCCTTCATGGAGCGTATAATTATCGCGCCCTGTTTCTGTCTTTGATATAGTGTTGGCATACCAGCAAGGTTTGGAAGTGAACAGATATGGCAGCAAAAGCAAAGAAAACAGCAAAACTAGAAATTGAAAACAATGAAGACCCGAAGGAGGAAGCACCTGTATTGATGCCACCCGAAGAGGATGTACCCGAGCCCCTCATCGAAGACCTCCCTGGTGTTGGTCCAGCGACTGCAGAAAAACTCCGTGAAGCTGGATTTGATGATCTGCTTGCACTTGCAGTTATGTCTCCTGGTGACCTTGCAGACCAAGCTGAACTCGGTGAAGCTGTTGCAACAAAAATCATTGGCGGTGCCAAGAAAATGGCAAACATCGGTGGTTTCCTCTCAGGTGACGCATTACTTGAACGTCGACGTGAAGTTCTCAAACTCTCGTCAAAAGTTCAATCAATTGATGATTTACTCGGCGGCGGTTTTGAAACCCAAGCATTGGTTGAAGTCTATGGCGCATTTGGTAGCGGAAAGACCCAAATCGGCCATCAGTTGGCAGTGAATTGCACCCTTCCGCTTGAACAAGGCGGCTTGGATGGAGATATCTTTTACATCGACACAGAAGATACATTCCGCCCGGAACGAATTACTCAAATGGCACGAGGGTACGGACTTGACCCCGATCAGGTGCTTAGCAGAATCCATGTTGCTCGCGCATACAACTCTGCTCACCAGATGCTTTTGGTAGACGAAATCAAGCGAATGAGCAAAGGCCTCAATGTCAAAATGATCATTGTAGATTCTCTCACAAGTCACTTTCGAGCTGAATACATCGGCCGTGGAATGCTTGCTAATCGTCAACAAAAACTCAACCGACATCTCAAAGATTTGAAGCAACTTGCTGACATCAACAATGCACTGGTCCTGGTTACCAATCAAGTTCATTCGAAGCCTGATGCAATGTGGGGCGACCCTACAAAGCCGATCGGTGGACACATTTTGGCTCACGCATCGACCTTCCGACTTTACCTACGTAAGGCAAAGGGCGGACGAAGAATTGCTCGTTTAGTGGATTCTCCAAACTTGCCTGATGGTGAATGTGTGTACCAAGTCAATGAAGACGGTCTTCGAGACTGAGCGGTGTGAGAAAAACCCCCTAAAAACCGCTTGTTTAGCCGTCGAGAAGGGCGGCACATTCAAGGTCACTTGAGTAAGCATGACGCTCATGCGACACTTGATTGAACGGGTATTGGAACTCACTGAAGCTGAAACATCAAGCCCAGCACCAACGACTCCACCTCTTGGAGAAGGCAGTGAAGTAGAACTTCAGGCGTTATTGGAATCTCTCCAGCCTCGAATTCGAGTCTATGGCGTTGGAGGAGCGGGTTGTAACGCAATCGGCAGACTTTCTGAAGAAGGCTTGTTTGAAAATTCTTATGTCACTGGATATGCCATCAATACTGATGCTCAGGCATTACTCATGTCCCCCATCGAAGAAAAAGTGTTGATTGGGAGAACTGCACGTGGCCGAGGAGCGGGTGGGGATCCTACTAAAGGTGAAGCTGCGGCACTTGAATCAGAATTGGCACTTCGAAGAATTACAAATGATACTCAACTTGCAATCATTACCGCTGGAATGGGTGGAGGTTCAGGCACTGGTGCTGCTGGGCAAATAGCTCGGCTCGCCAAACAACAAGGAGCGATGACAATTGCAGTGGTCACCTATCCATTCGAGTCTGAAGGTGCGCTTCGAAAGCAAAATGCTGAATGGGGCCTTGAACGATTGAGAGAACACTGTGACACAATATTAGTCATTCCAAACGAACGCTTGCTCGAGATAGAGGGTGTCAAAGATTTACCCATTTCCAGTGCTTTTAGAGTTGGAGATGAATTACTTGTTCGCTCAATTACTGGTGTTGCAGAATTGCTCACTATCGATGGCATGGTGAATCTTGACTTTGAAGATCTACGTTCCGTCATCAACTTCGGAAGTGGAGTTGCCATGATTGGTTTAGGGGCTGCCTCGGGGCCTGGACGTGCTGAAGCCGCCACAATGGAGGCATTGCATTCACCGTTGCTCGATATCGATACATCCGATGCACGCGGAGCCCTAATCAATGTTGTCGGTGGAGCAAATCTGACTCTTGGTGAAGCTGAACGATGTGCTAAAATCATCAAAGATCAAATTTCACCTCATGCGCAAATCATATGGGGTGCAGCGGTAAAGGAAGAATTGGAAGAGGAAATCCGGGTAATGCTCGTCCTTACAGGTGTCAAAAGTGAACAGATTCATGGCGCCAATGAAAACCGACAATTACGTGCCTTGCGTAATCAACAAATCGAATTTGTTAACTGATTACTTTATCACAATATAAAGAAAACCGAGGATAGCGATAAGCCCTCCAATGATGAGTGAAAAATCACTGAGTGAATAGGTTTGATCGACATCCGGTTGAGTCAAAACTCCCTCAAAACTCGAACCCGGTATTGTGACTCCATATGAGTTCCAAGCATCACCCATCGAATTTCCATTCCCGTTAACTGCGTTTCCAAATACGATAAATTCAACCGATGATGCATTATCCTGAGGGGCCGTCCAGGTAAAATTCCAAGCTCGTTGAGTGCTTCCTTCACTGGTATGAGTCCAGCCATTATCAATTTCTTGAGCTTCATTTGGATTGTCAAATTCGATTATGCCATCGCTTACCAAGAGCCGGAAACCACCTTGTGAAGCGTTCACTTGGAGTTCATTACTGCTTTCGATTACAAGACTCAGTTCAAAGGTTTGATTGCTTTCAAACGATGCTGGAAGGCCGGTGAGCGAAGTTTCAGTACTGTTTGAGGCGCCACCATGACATGCACACCCATTATTGGCGAGTTCTCCGACTCCAATTGGAAAACTTTGGCTGGAAGTTAAGCCGAGTGAAGAAAAGAGAAGTAAAAGAAAAACGCAATGCAGCTGACTGAACCTCATCTTTACCCAATGAGAAGTCATGGTATGGCTCATATGACTTTTTCCATCCACCATGCACTTATTCATTGATAATCTATCGGTCACTTGAGTGATTTAAACTTCACCGGAAAAAAACATTCTTTCATGTAGTAGAAGGGTTAATTTCGTGTTGGAAGTGGAACTGTGCAATCATGGAATACTGTTGAAGAAGTTGATGAAGAAGAAATGGATATTTTTGCAGAACTTGGTGCTGTTCAACCTATGAATACTCCCGCCCTAACAAATAACCATGCCAATACTTCAGCGTTAAGCAATGACCCTCTTGCAGCATTTATGGAAGATGAAGAGGAAAATACACTTACCGCCGATTCGCTTTTCGCACTTGAAGATGAACCAGAAGGTGCATTTGAATTCATATCGGAACCTGAGCCGTTGACTGAAAATATCTCGAGTTCGTTGGTTGAAACACTTCAATCGCCCCGTCCAACACTCTCAAACGAAGTGATCACTGAACTTCTCGAAGTTCTCGTAAAAACGGAACTTAATTCTCGTATTGAACGTGGGGAAAATTGGTTGTCCGATCTTCCAGCAGATGCTATCGCTCAAATCCAATCAGCAAAAGTTGTGAAGCAACAGGAGGCGTATCACCTCTCACTCATCATCGACATGGTAGGAACTGGTCAAGTTCGACCGTTTGCAACCGTCCTTTCAACCGGTGAAGGTGTTTTGCCAGTATCCCCTCCTGCGCACCTTTCACATTCGTGGCATCCGTTGTATAACGCACTACGTGACTTGTTGCTTCAAGCAATGAATTCACTTTCAAAAGTGAATGTTGTCGTTGGTAAAGCCTCTGCTTAATCACGATGAACGACAACGCTTGAAGTCATTCTGACTTCGGTGAACATGTTCGAGACGCTGCAGTATTTCTCATGGCTCTTCGCCACTATTCTCTCGAGGAGCTTTTCAGGAACATCTCCTTCAACGTGGTAGATCATCTTCACTGATTCAAAAACACGCGGAGTTGTTTCTGCTCGGGTACTGTCGAGCTCGACCCAGACTTTAGTAAATTGACGATCTTTGAGGCCTACAATCACATCGACTAAAGAGCATGCTCCAATCATTTGAAGCGTTACTTGCATTGGAGAAGGCCCATCTTCCCAGTCCAATACAAGGCTCTGTTCATTGGAATTCGTGCACAAAAGTCCATTTCCGCCGGTCCATTCTACTCGCCCTTGCATGGAGGTCCGTGGGGCGGTTCATTCTTGAAGGGGATGCATCTGCGTCTGTTTGATTGCCATGAACGGAACCCCAGTGACATTAAACAACGGTAAACTCAATGTTCCAGATGACCCAATAATTCACTTCATCGAAGGAGATGGGATTGGTATTGACATCTCTCCTGTTATGATGAAAGTTGTTGATGCAGCTGTTTCAAAATCGTACAATGGACAAAAGGGTATTGTTTGGTCAGAAGTTCTTGCTGGTGAAAAGGCATTCAATGCAACAGGTGAATGGTTGCCTCAAGCTACATTGGATGCTATTCGTGCTGGCCTCATCTCAATTAAAGGGCCGTTAACAACCCCCGTAGGTGGAGGGATTCGTTCATTGAATGTTGCTCTACGACAAAAACTCGACTTGTATGCTTGTGTTCGCCCTGTGCGTTGGTATGAAGGGACGCCTTCGCCAGTCAAATCACCTGGTGATGTCGACATGATTATTTTCAGAGAGAACAGTGAAGACGTGTATGCCGGTATTGAATGGGAAGCAGGCAGTGCTGAAGTCAAGAAAGTGATTGATTTCTTGCAGAATGAGATGGGTGTCGATAAAATTCGATTCCCAAATACCTCTGGAATTGGTATCAAACCAATTTCACAAGAAGGAACTGCACGTATTGTAAGGGCTGCTCTTCAACACGCCGTCGATACTGATAAGGAAAGTGTGACCATTGTTCACAAAGGTAACATCATGAAATTTACTGAAGGCGGATTCCGCGATTGGGGTTATTCAATTGCTAAGGATGAATTCGGAGCAACTGAACTCGATGGTGGGCCATGGTGCACCTTTGAAAATCCAAACACTGGCAAAACTATTCTCGTAAAGGACGTCATTGCAGACGCAATGTTACAGCAAATCATTACTCGACCGGCAGAATATTCGGTCTTGACAACCATGAACCTGAACGGCGATTACATCTCAGATGCATTAGCTGCACAAGTTGGCGGGATCGGTATTGCACCAGGTGCAAACCTCAACTATGAAACTGGAATTTCTATCTTTGAAGCGACCCATGGTACCGCTCCAAAGTATACTGGTCAAAACAAAGTAAATCCAGGTTCACTTATTCTCTCTGCAGAAATGATGCTTCGCCACATGGGCTGGATTGAAGCGGCAGATTTGATTGTCAAGGGCATGGAAGGAGCAATATCTGCAAAAACCGTCACCTATGACTTTGAGCGTTTGATGGACGATGCAATACTTCTCTCATGCAGTGCCTTCGGCGATGCAATGATTGCTCACATGTGAGTGCTCACTTGAGCCAAGCGTTGAGTGAACGGCTATTTTTAGCAATTCCAAAGCCAAATTGTTCTTCGAAAGCACGAGCAACAAGTGTGAAATCACCATCACGGGTTGCAATCAATACAGTTCCGAGGTCTTGGAGAGATTGAGTTGCAAGTTGTGAAGCGATTCGCATCAAAGTTCGGTCAGGTGATTCAGGGTAAATGTCTCGTCCTTCTAGAACAGTTCGGACAGGTTCTCCACGAGTGCGCTTCATGGCTGTGATTTCTTCATAAATTTCACTCGATTCAAGTAAGAACTTTTCAATGGCCACTTTCGTATCTTCCGAACCTGCTTCGGATTCAATTTCAAGGTCAAGGGGTCTCCACGTGTTGTAATCAGTGAGAACGTCGTCCACAAGAGCGTTCAAAGTTTTTGCATTGAAAATTGCATCAAGTAAATCTGGTGAAACTAAAGCATCATCGAATCGGCTCTTAAGGAGTTTAATTCCAGACGCAATACCGGTCAATTCTTGTTTAACAATACTTGGCAGCCACAGTTGTAACTTCTTATCCTTCGCCTTGCTAAGGAGGATTTTATGGAAACTGCCTTGACCTTGGATGTCGAGACTAATCTCGCCCACGAGGTGCAACTTTTCTGAGATCTTGTCGATCAAAGCATCGACTAAAATATTTGTATCAACAATCACCAATGGAACCAAGGAAAGATTGCGCAGATAACGGCGGGATGCATTCGGTATCTGAGATTTATTTATTGAGAAGAGAGATAGTTCAGCCTGTTGTAAACTTCGAATTTCAGTCTCATTGAAGAAGACGCTGTTTTGTGCCCGTTCAAGGTACATCAACCCATCGACAGGGCGAACTTTTGCTGCCTCACTGGCAAGTGAATAGACCTCATCGGTTGATGGTGAACCAAATTGCATCAATTGATTAAATCGGGTATCAAACGTATTCTTTTGTCTTCTACGATTCTTGTGTAACGAATTTGTTGCTGCTGTAACTCTTCCACAAAACGGGTCTGTAGGGAGCGGTCGCGGGTGCTCATGTGGATAGGTTTTGAGCATGTCCAAGTCGTCTTCTGCGTGATAGACTCGCATAACTTCGACCATCTCGCCTTCTTCATTTTCTTCGAGTTCCATTTTGCTTCGTTTGACGAAGTCTTTCAGTAAACGAGTTGCGGAATTGGTGTCTTTTGATTTTGCCGTGTATGATACGCGCAGATACAATTGGAAACGTTGAGTAATAGCACTTTTGAGAGCAGGTTGTGCATCGAGAAGTTCAACTGCCTCTCGCCATTGTTCAGCGAATGCCAAATGAATCAGTGCTTTACGGTATAAAGTGAGTGAATACTCGTAATCAAATTCTTCATGATCTCCTGCCTTACGATAATCTCGAGCGGCATTCAGTTCTTCGTTATTGGATGCATAGACTGCTGCTCGTGCAAGAGTGTGCCATGGGGATAATGCATCATGGTTTTGATACCAACGAACAAGAGATGGGAGTCCGATATCATGTTCTAAAACCAAGTGTCGAACACTGTGAATCATCCCAGTTGGAATGAGAGGGTTGCCTAACAGGGTATTGAGAGTTTCAATGTTCTCGGCATCAGAATTGCCATGCTGAAGCATCAAGGCCACATGGTTGAGACGCAATGTTGCGATGACTGAATTGAAGAGAACACGTTCCATGACGGTGAGTTCTGCTGAAGCAATACTTTCTTCAAGATTCGAAAGATGAGTCGATGATGCAATTCCACTACCTCCATCTCGCAGTGCTTGACGAATTGGTCCGAAAGCCAAAAGCCCTTGCTTATCGAGGACCGTAGTAAGGCGATCGTCTTCGATGTTTTCGCCTTCAAACAGCATTAACAGCGCTTCAGAGGTCGAAGAAAAGGATTCAGGGGCATCCATGCTGTGGACCTCGGAAAGGGCTGCTTTTCGAGCTGCTCGGACGTTTGTCCAAAGGTCATTATTACTCCCTGCATCGAGTAAATGGGACACAAGGAGGGTCTCGTAAGGATGGGATAATGGGACCAAATCGTTGGAAGTGATCATCTTGGCGAGGAGGTTCAATTCCATACTTTGTGTATAGATGTCGATGAGAAGTGGGAACACACTTTCCCAGGCCTCACTTGAGTCGTGAGAGAGATTCTTTGCAGCCATCGAACGAATATTCAGGGGCAGTGATTTCATTTGAATCAAGGCCACAAGGGATCCATCGTCCAAAATTGGAATTTGTTCGAGGAGCCATTGATCGATTACATCACCCGAAAGTTCGGAGAGTAAAGGGGCTAAAGTTGACAATTCGGTATGATGATCGAGTTTGAGACTGGTGAGAAGTTGAATTGTTTCTTCAGACTTTCCTTCTTTGTGAAGCGCATTTAATCTCCACCACATGATTTTCTCAATCTGAACGGCATTGGTTGTGTGTTCGCGAAGTAATTCCAGTCCTTCTGCAAGTTGCTTCGAAGAAAGTTTTGCTGCTTCAGCGGGAGGGTTTTCCCAAGCGAGAAGCTGCCGAGCTGCTGACAAGGAATTGTCTCCTTTCGCAGTTCTGGACTTCTTCCAATCCAACACCTTGCTTTGACGAAGCATGTGCAGATCATTCAGTTGTTCTGTCAAGTCTGCATCAACTGCTTTGAGTCGCTCAAGGGGTTCTGCAGGGTCTTTCCCTGAGGCTAATGCAAACAAAACACTCAATGCTGAGGCTTGTCCTTCCAATTGATAGAGAATCTCTGCAGGGTGTAATGGTCGACCTGATGAAAGTTGAGAGACAATATTACGAAGTGCAACTTGAGACTCGGCATCTGTTACGGTAACTGAGATTTCTTCAACAGCCGTAATCAAGTCCTCTGTAATGAACGGGTTGATGAAAGCTGAATTCAACTTCACCTTTTTGCCTGCTTTGGCCTTGCTCACTTTCGCTTTCGGGAAAGCAGCGAATTGGCCGAGGAGCGCTGTTCGTTGAGCAAGGTCGAGCCAAACGGGGTGCACTCCCTTTTCCAAACATGCTTCACGTAATGATTTTTCAGTCGTCTCCCATTCTTCTTCCCATTCGTCTTTGTTGAGCAGTTTGTGAACCATCAAGACTGCCAGTCGATAAGCAGTACTGTATTCTGAAGGAAGAATCATTTCTGGTGCTGAAGGGAGTGCGTCCATTGGACCCGAAGCGCCTCGGCCACCTCGGCGGTTTCTACCTCGACCGCCAGATGACCTTCGCCGGGACGGGGCGTCAGATTCTTCTTCATCAGCCGCAGGGAGTTCTGTCTCAGCGAGTGCTAGAAGCAGGAGTGGGCGCCAAGGTTTCTCAAGTAATTGCCAGTCAGCCGTTTTCACAACTAAAGACTGACGTCGAGGTTTTGTGACGTTTGTTTTGAAAGCAACTTCAAGACAATTTGACATGTGAGTCTCTTGCAATGCTCCGCCCCCTCTCTCATTGCCTCAACCTACCCTCCTTCAACCCACCGGCATCATCATCTAGGACTCAAAAGGATTCGTTTCCACCAGAAGTCTGCGAACATCCTTGAACAAAGAACCCTTGGAGCTCACTGGAGGAATAGCATGGACATCATTCGTATCGTGGTTTTGTTACTTCATCCTTTACTTGCAACAGGCTTGCTTGGTTGGATTTGGTGGCAATACTCGTGGCGGAAAAAAAGCCATGAACTCAAAGGCGAGTCGCGCAATAAAGCGCTCACTCAACATGAAAAATACGGTAACAGGCTAATTTGGTCTGCTTTTTTCGTGATTTGTATTGCCTTTTTGAGTCGTGCTTTTATTGGCTGGAGAGAGAATGAAAGTTTTTTCACGGCATTCGAGCCGAGCCTTCATGGATTCATGGGCCCGGTTGGATTTGTTTTGCTGTTCTTACTCGCACGAATGGGTCGTCGGGCACGAGATGCTCGGAAGGGTGGTGAAAAATTCGCCCACCATGCATTGAAACATGGGCGAGCTGCTGACTTGATTGTAGTCCTCGCTTTCCTGCATGCCTTCTTAGGGTTCTTGCATATTTTCAAAGTCTTGTGAATTCATCATATGGCAAGTTCTTCGCTCCGATTCCGCCACATTCTGAGCCAAGTTTCAAGATTGGAATCGACTCCTGGTTCCTGAATTCGGCAACCACAAGCATTCGCATGGCCTCCACCCGTTGGATCCATAGCAGTTGCTAATCGAGACAAATCGTATCGGCCTTGGCCGTTTTCAAGAAATGAATTGGCATAGAAACTGGCAGAAAGTGCAGGGCGATTTGGTGTTTCAATCGAACCGTCTGCATATCCGTGAATGATGCAGCATGCATCTGCTCTATCGCCAGCCCATGCAGTGACTAAGTAACCGTTTGAGCGAACTCCTTTTTCATCCATACGACAAACAGCAAGACGGTCGATGATTTCAGTATGTTGTTCGACAACCGCTTGTGCCGCTATACGTTCATGTCGGGCTCTTTCGATGTGAGGTGATATTTTTGGATCGTGCAAGACTTCATCCAAACTCGAACCTTGAGAAAGTAAAGTGAGAACATGGTGCATGTGTTCTGATTCTCTAAGTGAAAGCGAGCGAGCGAGTTGGAGGATTGGGCCATCTTCAATAAATTCCTCGCGGGTGATTTGACCTGAATCAAGAGCATCGACTACCGGCATTATTTCTTCTAAGTGTGAGACATCGATGTAGGGGCTCAAGACATCATAGGCAAGTCGAGCAGCAGACGGTGTCGCCTCCCAATGACAGGTACCTCCATTGCGAACAAAAATTTCTTCCTCTTCCTTATTCGGACGGTTCGTTTGATGGTGGTCAAGATACCATCCACACTCGGGGTGAAAAGGTAAATCCACCATTGCTGTGGAGCGGTCGACTAATGCATCAAGGGCTCCGGAGCGCACCAAGGCTGCGTGAGCAAAATGAACCTCGGCATCTGGGTTAGCTGCTTTGAGGACTGCTGCGGCACAAAGTCCGTCGAGATCTGAATCGGCAATAATTCGTGTAAACTCAGGCAATCCTGCTCTTTTCAATGGCGTCGAGGTAGGAGGCACAACGCGATGGGTGTAGGCGCTCTCCAAGAAGGTTTTCGGAAAACATTTCGCCACAATTAACTTGACCTATTGCTGCTCTGCTTGTGGCATGGAGACCTCGTGTGGCATCGTCTTGGTTAATTATGGGACTATTCTACTTCTCCAATATCCGCAAGGCCACTGGGATTTTCCAAAGGGCCATGTTGAAGAAAGTGATGACGACCACTTTGCAACAGCTCGGCGTGAACTTGGAGAAGAGACCGGGATTGAAGAAATCGAATTTATTCCCGGCTTTATCGAGCGGAGTGAATATTCATACTGGCACAAGGGCCGTAAACGGACGAAGCAAGTCTACTGGTATTTGGCTGAGACAGAACGTATTACAGTCACGCTCTCACATGAACACCAAGGCCATATGTGGCTGGATTGGGAACAAGCAAATGAACAACTCACCCACAAGGAAACCAGAAGTATTCTAGCAAACGCTCATCGCCATATGGTTTCGCTCGGTAAGGAATGATTCAAAGTTGATCAAAATCTTCATCGCTTTGGTTTAGTTTTCGGATCAAAGCACCAACACCACTTTCAGGTCCTCTTCGACCAAGAGGCATCCAAAGAGATTCATCATTGCCAAGGGCCAAACAAACCCATCTTCCGAACACAAAGAACCAATCTGAGAGTCGATTGATATACACAAGAACAAGTGGTCGGACAGCCCCATTGCCTTCAGATTGGGCTAAACGAAGAACTGTGCGTTCTAAGCGGCGAGTTACCGTTCGCGTAAGGTGGATTACTGCTTCAGGGCCTTGGCCAGAGGGGAGGATAAAACTGGTCAGAGGTTCGAGCTCTTCGAGCCATGCATCCATTTCATCAACCAAGACTGAGGCTTGGGCCTCCTCCAAAACAACCATGCCTTGCGGTAGTTGTGATGGTGGGCACGCAAGTTCGGCTCCAAGATCAAAAAGTTCGTTCTGTATTCGAGGAAGAGCTTGCCCTGCGATCCGTTGAACTCTTTGAACAGTTGAACGATTGCCTCCATCCTCGTGTCTTGGGAGACGATCAATTTCCATAAGGCACATTCCGAGAAGAGCGTTGAGTTCATCACATGTACCAACCGCTTCAAGGCGCGGGTCTGCTTTAGAGCGGCGTGACCCGTCAACCAGTGAGGTTTGCCCTTCATCTCCTGTACCCGTATAGACTCGATTGATGCGTACCATGACTCTGCCTCAGGCAACCCCAAGTCATGCTTCTATGAGTGGTTTTCGGGCAAGAAAACTTGTATCGATTGGGTGGTACCATTCAATATCTTCTTCTCCAAAACTCCATGAATACAATGCAAGGTGCTGATCGACTACTCCATACCATTCTAATCGACCAGGTTCTAAGCAAGCGATGCGCGTCCCTGTCGCTTCAATTCTTGAAGTTACATTTTGCCAATGAGCCACAAGTTGAGCCAATTGTTCAGCAACCTCAACGACGTGTTCATTTTCTGCTTCAAGGGAATCGAGTAAGACTTCTAATTCTTCAGTAAGGTCGTGAGCCTCATCGCTCATCGCTTGAAGTTCGGCCAACCATCGAGTTACTTTCGGTAAGTTCTCTCTTGCATCTTCAATTGAAACTATTTGAGCACCTTTCGGGAGAGTGCGCAATGCCACATCTTCATCGGCTAATGAACAAACATCCATTGGTCGTCCTGAAAAGAAGGGTGCATCTGACTGTTCTTTCACATGCGTTCCTTTACTTGAAGGACCTTCAAGTAATCGGAAGAGAATCATGATTTTAGGCGTTTTGCGGGGGTTTAGGAAAAATCGGTGCCAAGAAGTCAAGCAGACGGTAACGGCGACTGGTAGGTCGGAATAACCTTCTTGGCAAATCGCATGAATACAACTGAGCCAATTCCCATCCACATCAATAATTCGAAGATCAAAACAGCATAGTACACAGGTCCTAATTCTTTGAGCAGCGCAACTGCATCATACGGAACACCGTAGAATGCAATATATGCTGCTTGAGAGAGAAGGCTTGAGCAGAGCCAAACAACCACTGCCAAGCAAAAAAGATTGCCTCGTTTCCATTCTTGTTGTGTTTCAGATACTTTTCCCATGATACTATATTGTCTTTATAGCTCTTAAGTCCTTTGCCTTTATGTGTCGAAATACGCTGCGTATTACCGGAATATTCCGAGTAAAGGGGTTTTTTTTCCGGAAAAGTCTTCATTCTTGTTCTGAGGCGTTGAGAGGTGGAAGACGGAGCGCACCCGAAGAATCGATTTGTTCGAGAGCTTCATGGATGGCTTGAATCCATTCAATTGCAACCGCTTCTTCACCACCCACTGCTAGGAGTGATTCAAACCATTCATCAGCGGTATGTTGATCTTCGATGAACAAGTGAATCCTGTGGAGTGCGATATAAGCCATTGGATTCAAGTGTTCTTCATCAGCATCCCACCCTTTTTCAAAACACGCAATGGCTCCGTTATCGCCATCGATTTGTCCGCGTTGTAATGCGACCATGCCCGCTTGGCTCCATGCAAGAGGTAAGCGGCCAATTAGGAGTCCGCGGAAGACAAGCCACGTCTGTCCCCCTCCAAGCATGACAAGTGATAGAAAACCTGCCCATTGCTCAAATTGGTTCAAACTACTCCATGTTTGAATCATTAATCCGCCGACACCAACACAGAATAAGAATCCAGAAAAAGGGGCAAGAAGGACTTCTCTTCGAGTACGGATTAAGTGATGAATTCCAGCAAGAAGACCAAATGAACCAAGACCGGTGAGTATGATCAGATGACCTGTTATTGTGACCGGCGTTGGTGCCATTTGACCAACGGCAATCAGTGAGGTAAGGGTTAGGATAAACATGCCAAATCTTCGAGATGGGCGGGGGAAAGGTTGACTTTTCGAACCGATACATAACAACAGCCCGATGATTGCTTCAAACCCAATCAAAATCCATTGCCAAGTACTTGTTTCAAATGCTAGCATGGTCGCCCCTAATATGCTCGACAAAACGGCACTTTTTGACCCTTTGCTCACGCCTTGTGGTAAGCGGTTCCTCGAAGAATCTCTGTGGCACGATACAATTGCTCCACCAAAAGAACACTCGCAAGCTCATGAGGGTATGTCATTTTCGAAAGAGATAGTCGATGTCTCAGCGTTGGTATGTTGGTGGAAGGCCATCCTTGTGCCGGTCCAATCGCAAGATGGGTTTCATCTCCTGCAATCTTCCATTCTTGAACGCGGCTTGAAAACTCAAGAGAGTCAAGGATTTCACCGCCTTCATCCAAATAAATGACAGTTCCTTTTCTTTTTTGAAGAGTGTTTGTATATGCTTCAGCGGTCAATTTATCAGAATGGTATTCAATGCGAATTCCGCGTGAGGCAATGCGTTTGGAATACATTTCAATGAGTTCACGGTTTGCTTTCTCCTTTGGAACGCCATGAAGATGAACCGTAACTCTTGCCATGGTTTTGCCAAGACACTCCTCTTGATGAAGCCCCCATACGCTTCTGTCCAAAATGTCATAGGGAAGGGGCGCTGATTCAAGAACATGGGTTGGTGGCCGTTTGGACGAGGTGGGAAAATCGACCGTGCCCCTATGAATGACCCTTTACTGAAGGATAACCGGATTTTAATCTCTGAATTAAGAGATGTATGCGAATTAAATTTCGATAATCCAGAGGAAGCTCGGAGACAAATTCGAAGGATGCAGGTCGAATGGAGTGATGCGACTCGCGACGGGATGTTGAGTGATATCAATCGAAGTGGATTAGATGCCCGTGCTTTTCGTTTACTTACTTGCGAGGATACCGATTGGGTGATTTGGCTTGATAATCTTGAATTTTGGAAGCCGGGTTGGAAGCCTGAATCTGATGACGAGGATTGAAAAAGGAGCGGCTCTCCCATCTTGTCATGGGTCAAACGCCTACCCTCCATGTGCTCTACACCTGCCCTTTTTGTTGGAAGGTGCGAGGGTTAATTGAACACCTCAAACTTGATGTTGATTATGTGAGTGTCAATGGAATGAGAATCAAAAAAGAAGTCGGCTTTGCTGGTGACTGGGGCAAAGTGCCCGTATTTACTGATGAAAAGGGTGAATACCATGTCGATTCAACCCCTCTTCTCAAGCATATTGATTTGACTTACAACGACGGGAAACTTGCTGCGATTGGTGATTCAGAGCGTCAACAAAAATGGCTTCAATGGTCGGACACAAAAATGTCTAAAGCAACCATTCCAATCCTCTATGGCAGTATAGGTTCAGCTTTGAAAACGACATTAAAGATTTCAAAAATTGAGAAATTCGGTTTCTTTTCAAAGAGATTGTACGCGTGGGCTGGATTCCCCATCATGTGGGGCATCATTGCTCGAAAGAGGGTCAAGAACGATGGTCGCAAACCAAAGCAGCTCTGGCATGACCTGTTAACTGAATTTACTGATGCTCATGATGCTGAGCTCTACTTTGGCGGAAAGAGTCCTGATTTAGTTGACTTTTCGGTATTTGGCTATATGCGCTCTGTTTCTCCATTCCCTCAATTCTCATTGCTTGAAGACCATACCAAAGGAATGGCATGGTATCGGCGAATGGAAACAACCATACAATGAGGTGAGAAGTTGTCAATTCAATACCGAGATATTGAATTCAGCCCCATCCAATCAGGGAGTGTGTTCCTTGGAACTGAAAAGGGTGGGTGGATGTATAGTAGTCAACGACCTCGGCATGAAGTTCAATGCCCTGAGTTCTATGTGATGAAATCTGTTTTGTCACAGCGTCAGCTGCAAGGACTGCTCGAACTCAGCGAAACTCAAGTCATGCTCAGTGGAGATCGGCTCGAACAGATTTGCACGGAGTTATCCAAAGGCTTCAATCCGGATGAACATGGACTCGATTCGGATAAAACCTGGGAGATACGTTGTCCGAGTGAAGGTGAATGGCGGCATGCTCATGAGCAGATTCAATTCGAATTAATGGCGAAAAAAATCGAGATATTAGCCGATGGAGTCTCTGATAATTATCGTGGCGCAATGATGGATGGGCGTCCCCGGGATTTTACTGGAATCGGGCCGATGGCGAAACATCGAACCGCTATTGAAGTCCATCCCAATCAAGAAGGTGTTACTGCGCTTTCAAGTGCGCCAATGGACCGGGAGTTAAACGAAATAGTGGCTCGACTGGTCATCACCCCAGTACGTGAAGGTGAAGCGGTTTGCGTACCACTCAATGCGGATTTTTCTGCAAATATCCGTGGCGAAATATTCTGGACTTTTCTCCTTGGTGTTGTCCCTTCCTTTGCAATTCCAATCGCCAGAGGCATGGGGGGTTATGTGACTACTGGCTGGGCTAACTTGTTGTTTGGAGGGTTATGTGCAGGTTTTGTCTCAGGTGCCTTTTGGCGGCCGCGAAGACCAACCGTTCTTTTCGATGAAAGAAAGGACTCAGTCATCACTGTCCGGAGTGACTAAAGTTTCCCAATATGAATCTTGACGAATCGCGTCTGCGGCACAAATTGCTGCCATATTGACGATGTGACGGACGCCGTCTTGGCGTGCAACCAGTTGGACGGGTTTGTCCATCCCCTCAAGGATTGGACCAGTCATCTCCGCATCACCAAGTTCCTCGAGCAATTTGTAGGCAATATTAGCAGCGGCGAGATTCGGCAACACCAGGACATTGGCTGGGCCTTTGAAATCCATAAATGGGTATTCACTTTGGACTGCACTATTGAGCGCAGTATCTGCTTGCATGGGCCCATCGATAACCAGTGAAGGATCAAGTTCACGAGCAAATTCGATTGCGTCTTCAATACGTTCTGAGCGTTGAGCTCGACTTGAACCAAAATTGGAAAAGGACAGCATTGCAACTCTCGGAGCGATTCCAAAGCGTCGGGCGACTTTGGCGGTTTGAACAGCAATCTCAGCAAGGGTTCGGCTATCAGGATAGACATTCACTGTTGCATCTGCCAAGAAAATGGTTCGGCCTTTGACGTTCATCATGTAGCAACCGACGACACAATGTGCTTTTTCATCAGCCCCAATGAGTTCAAGAGTCGGGCGAAGAACATCGTCATAATTTCGGCTAACGCCACCAACAAAGCCATCTGCATCTCCATTGATTACCATTTGACTGGCGAAATATGGGCGTGATTTGAGTAGGCGGTGGGCGTCAGCATATGTCATGCCCTTTCTACCGCGTGTGTTCATCATAGTTTCGGCAAAAATACCTTTGCGGCGTTTATCATTACGAGGGTCGAAGACTTCGTATTCGAAGTGTAATCCGAGTTCTTCAATCATGGTTTCAATACGTTCTATGGGCCCCAATAGAATTGGATAGCAGATCTTTTGATCGACTAATTGGGCCGCTGCCCGCAAAACTTTCTCATTATCTCCCTCAGGGAAAACAATTCGCTTTCCTCTTCCACGAACTTGATTGATAACATGCCGCATTATGGAATAGGATAGTCCGAGTCGAGCTTCCAGTTCTTCACGATAATCAACAATTGAAAAATCTTCGGGTTTAACGGCTGCTACGCCCTCTTTGACTGCGGCTTGAGCGACTGCTGATGCCTCCCAAATCAGAACCCTGCGATCGAACGGTTTGGGGATGATGTAATCGGGGCCGTATTGCATGGTAGCACCATCGTAAGCAGCTGAAATATAATCGGGAACCGGTTCTTTAGCTAGTTCTGCAAGTGCATACGTCGCAGCCATCTTCATACCTTGAGTAATGTCTCGAGCTCGGACATCAAGAGCACCGCGGAAGATGTAAGGGAAACCGAGAACGTTGTTGACTTGATTTGAATAATCTGAACGGCCTGTTGCGATTATGGCGTCAGTACGAACTTCTAGGATTTTTTCTGGAGAGATTTCAGGTGTGGGATTGGCCAGTGCGAAAATAATTGGTTTATCGGCCATTGTAGCGACCATCTCTTTACTGACAAGACCGCCTCGAGAAAGGCCGAGCATGACATCAGCACCTTGCAAAGCATCGGCTAAATCTCCTGCTTCACGGTCATGGGCAAACGGTGCTTTGTATTCATTTAATTCTCCAGCTTCAAGGCGGGCTTTGGTGACGATACCTTTGCTGTCAACCATTGAAATATTTTCACGGGTTACGCCAATGGCGACATAGTGGTTCGCACAGGCTATAGCGCTGGCACCCGCTCCGATGACGACGACTTTGATAGTTTCAAGACTTTTTTCTTGTAATTCAACAGCATTCAACAAAGCTGCTGCGGATATAATCGCTGTACCATGCTGATCATCGTGCATGACGGGTATGTCGGTTGCCTCCGCAATACGGCGTTCAATTTCAAAACATTCTGGAGCTTTGATATCTTCAAGATTAATGCCTCCAAAAGTCTTCGAAATATTCACAACTGTTTCGATAAAGGATTCTGGATCTTCTGTATCTACTTCGATATCAAAGACATCGATATCTGCAAAGGTTTTGAGCAAGAGCCCTTTTCCTTCCATCACCGGTTTACTGGCTAATGCGCCGATGTTCCCAAGCCCAAGTACTGCGGTTCCGTTTGAAATCACAGCAACCAAATTTCCTTTCGAAGTATACCGGTAGGCGTCTTCAGGGCGTTCTGCGATATCCAGGCAGGGGTAGGCAACACCAGGTGAATAAGCAAGGCTCAGTTCATGAGCGGTAGAGTGGGGTTTCGTTGGTACAACCTTGATTTTACCACGTGGTTCTGCTTCGTGGTATTCCAGCGCCTCTTTCCGAAGTAAGCGCTCCTTTTTATCAAGATTCATAGTAGGACCTTTTCCAACGAAGCAGGTCTTAGGTTTGAGTCTTGCGTGAAGGCGGTGGGTAGTGGAGTCTATCTGCTTACTCGAACTTGAATTTCGAGGGATGTTTTCTATTCAGAAGAAGAAGGGTGAAGAGGGGTAATAGAATTGCCATACTGCCAAAAAAGGAAGATTTCATGATACTTTTCCGCACGACCGAGGGGCGCGTTCAAATACCCTAAAACTCCGATTGGAACTGATGAACATGAAGGCGAACACTGTGGCCCTGCCCCGCGACTCGCAAAGAGCACTTCTCTTAGTCGCCTTAATGCTGCTTTCATCGGCTGCACCTTTGCTCACGATCTCTGGCGTTTCTGCTCATGAAACCTCCATTTCTACTGTTTGGCCTCAAGAAGGCAGCAACGATACTGGGTGGGTTCAACTCGATGCGGTTGGAGCGAATCCAACTACGGGTGGGCAAGCAAGTGCTTCATGGACGTTAGAGTTCGCCCCAGGTGCAGACTTGTCCAACGTTTCCTTCCAAGTCCGAGTCAATGGAAGTGATGGTTTGATGATTGAAGAGCCCATGCTTGTCGCGAGTGATATTGGCGTCAATTTGCTCGACTGGCGAGGGCTCGGGATGTTTGGCTCCCAAGACAGTTTCACCGGCCCAAACCCTTACTCTGGGCGCCTAAATTCGAACAGCGATTCAGGTGCGACCTGGACGCTTCCATCCGATGCTGAAATTACAGAATTAGTCATTGAAGCGCTCTCACCAGTCGACCCTATGGTGGCACTCGCTCCATTGGAACTCGTGATTACCGCATCAGCCATTCATCCTGATGATGGTCGCATGTATCTTGCAATCGATGATGCTCTTTTAGCATTGGATTATTCAAACGATCCTCTTGTGATCGATGTGATTGAATTTGATTCTCCTCTTCACGATTTAGAAATAGACACGACTAATAATCTACTTCATGTTCTTACAGAAAATGTCTTTCATGCCTTTTCTCTTGATGACACGAGTGAACAAACGCCTCTCTCTTGGCCGGCGCAAGCACCCTATGACAAATTCATGATTGCCTCCAATGGGAATGTCTACGCCGCCAATCAAAACGGTATAGCCCAATGGGACGGCGTAAGTTGGTCGTTCCCAATGTCCAAAACAACACAAGGCGCAGCATTGGACATGCTTGAAGTCAACAATATTCTCTACATTTCTTTTGATGATGAGGGCGTTGTACGCTGGGACCTCGGTTCTGGCAGTGCATTATCGACTTGGTCGACAGCCAACAGCCTTCACTCAGATGAAATTACAGAAATGATCATTTCTGGAAACCAGTTACTTCTTGCTTCACCGTCCAAAGGGTTAGCACGATATGATTGGAGTTCAGGATTTTGGCTCTCAACTTGGAACGATGGCAATTGGTTAACGAGTAATGCCATCAATGGAATGGCGCGCTCTGGCTCTGATTTATTCATTCTAAGCGGCGATACTCTTCATGAATACGATACGACTGTCGGTGTATTTTCAAGTACACAAACAATTTCTACGTTTGGATTAACTGGAGATGGCCAAGATCTCATCGTATGGCCTACGATTGGCTCACGTGCACCAGTAAACGAGACCTTGTTGCTTGGAAACGGGTTTGGCTCGTTTGCTGAATTAAGTCCCGGCTCAACACCACTTCAAACCGGAACAGTGCTGATTGGAAGTGGTCCAACTTCTTCCAGTATGCAAGACGCTACTGAATTGAATGGTGTTGTATTTATTGCCGCCGACCAGTGGATGAACCGCTTCGATACCCAAGCATCTCGCTGGCTCCAACCAGTCTATCTTGGTACGACGGTCAATCATTTGATGAACGATGGATCGCATGTATTCATCGCTTCAGAAAGTGGAATGCATCAAATGCACAACAACGGCACTCTTCTGCAAACATGGGATAGTTCGAACACGGATTTGACTGATGATGAAATTATTCGAGTTGATTCCGATGGTTTAACAGCCGTTGGAATTACCGGTCAAGGCCAAATGGTCTTGATTGACTTGAGTGGAGCGAATACTGCTGTTGCACCTCAATATGATGCTGCTGCTGTAGACCTTGCATTGTTTAGCAATACGGTGCATTTGGCAACTGATGGCGAGGGTGTTCTTCGCTATGACCTGTCCAACAGTTCATGGCTAACTCCGTGGATTTCTACCGGCGTAAACGGTGCCAATAATGTGCCTGTAGCCGTTACTGGAGACATACTTTACTTTGGAATCCCCGGATACGGTGTCGCTCGCAAAGACCTCTCCACAGGTGAATTATTGGTCC
Source organism: Candidatus Poseidoniaceae archaeon (assembly GCA_949372645.1). Classification (GTDB taxonomy): domain Archaea; phylum Thermoplasmatota; class Poseidoniia; order Poseidoniales; family Poseidoniaceae; genus MGIIa-L1. The sequence continues at coordinate 51,902 of CASIAP010000008.1, forward strand.
CATTGATCGAGACTGGGAATAACGGTCAAGGCTCATCAACTGAAGTGCTTCCTAACGATAATATCTATGCGTTGGAAGCTGATGGAAACAATCTCTACATTGGAACAAGTGGAGGAGCAATCGAGTGGGATGGGTCAAGTTCTACATCATTCCAAACCGGCAGTTCCTGGGACACTCGCCCACAACAATACTTTGATTTCGCTGTGTCAGGAGGCACTGTTTACGCTGCAACAAATATTGGAGTCTGTGCATGGTCTACAAGTCAAATTTCTTCTACAAACCCCGATTGCCTGAATGTCTTTGATGGCATGCCAAACTGGGCCACTTACTCTGTTGAAGCCGACGGGTATGGCTACATCTTTGGAGGCACGACCTCCGGAGTTGGAATCATTACTGCATCTCCTTACGAAGTCATAGGTGACTGGGAAGCGGGCGAGCAAACTCAGAATGCACCTGTTGAAGTCATTGACGATATTGCCTACATCGGCCTCAACGGCATTGGTGTAGCTCGCTATGACATACCCAATAATGCGTGGCTTACTTTGTGGACCGAAGACAATGTGTTGGATGGCGGAAACGAAGAAGTGACTGGATTAATTGCGGATGTCACCCCCGGTCAAATTTGGATTTCAGGGGATGATGGTTTTCAACTCCTCAACACCACAACAGGGGCTGAAGTCTACGATATTGAATCGGGTTCAAGCCTCTTTGGCGACGGTGCAGGTACAACCGGTCCTGCATACGACCTCATTGTTGATAACGGAATTATGTATTACCATACAGGAGAGGCTGATGTGTACCGCCTAGACATTGTGAACTACAGCAGGCTCAGTTACCTCGAAGCAGGTGCGCAAGTGGATGAAAACAACGGCGACGCCTTTGGCATGAATCTTGTCGATGGTAAAATCATGGTGAGTATTGCATCGGGTCAGTGGTGGAACACAGATGGCTCAGGAGGAATTGCTCAATGGGATATTGCAACCGGTACATGGGACCAAAGTATTCTACCAATCGGACAGGTTGACCGCGTCACTGCATACGAATCTTCAACCGGCAATATGTGGGTCTCTTGGGGCGAAAGTAACCTCGAACTCATCGCACCAAATGGAACAACGATGGGTACTTGGGACGATGATGACTTCAACTTCCCAATCCGAGAAATTCTCGAATACAATGGTGAAGTTTTGTTCGCCACCGAAGACGGCGTTGCTCGTTACAACGAAACGAGCGATCAATGGCTCACAATGTGGGAAGAAGGAAATGGACTCCCGAACAATGCTGGTTCTCAAATCTATGAGTTGTGGACCGACGGTACAAATTTGGTCGTAGGTGGTGGAGATGTTAGCAACTTTGGCCAATTCCAAGGTGGCCATGTATCCCACTGGGACGGAACGGCTTGGAATGAGTACACGATGGGCCAAAGTGGAACGCCAGGTGGTTATCCACTTTCGATGGCTGAATGCGGCGGCTTACTTCACGTTGGAATCTATGCCAACAACGGCGGTGTAGCCCGCTTCGACATGGCCAACGACACCTTCGTCGGCTCATTCACTCGGGCCGACTTCGGCAACAGCCAAGTTTCAGGCGTAGCCTGCGATACAACCGATACGCTGTACGTCGCATTTTATGAAGACGAAGCTGACATCAAGAAATACGGATATTCAACTGGTGCATGGCTCACGCCGATTACTACTACCACCAATAATCTTCCAAGCGACCGCGTTTGGTGGGATGCAATCGACTATGCAAACGGCCAACTTGTTCTCGGGCACGGAATTGGCCTGAGTGGCAATAACATCATCGGTGGCGGTTACACCATTATCGCCACATCTGGAAACTCAAACGCTCAAGCAAACATCAACGGTGCTGGCTCTTCAGTCACTTCATTCCAATGGGTCAACAATCAATGGTTGATGGGACAAGCTGGTGGCTCCTCTGGATTCAGTAAGGTCGAAACATTGAGTGCGCTCGGCCAGAACACCGTTGCAACCCTCCCTGGCCTTGTGAGTGGGCAAGTGACCACAATGACTGGCAACTCGACTCACCTCTGGGTTACAACCGCCGGTACCAGTCAAGGATTTGGCCAATCCAGTGGAGCTGGAATGCTTCAAGGAGAACGCCAAACAGACGGGTCCATTCTTTGGCAAGATGGATGGATAATGGCTGCAAACAGTAAAGCGCAAGATGCTGAACTTATCGGCACCGACCTGTACATCTCTTCAACCCCTACTGGCTTGTATAAACTCGATACATTGACTGGAATCGTCTCCCGCCTCAACGGTGGATTACACAATAATCTTGATGGAATGGTACTCGATGGAACAACGTTGATTCTCGGATTGATGGGTAGCGGCGGCTCAGCACCTGGAGTTCAATTATACGATCTCCAAACCGGCTACGGAAATGGTAAATTGATTGGGGGATTGCCATCAAATGCAATCAATAATTTCGCTGCAACAGCAGATGTCCTCTACATCGCAACGAATGGCGGAGTTGGGCGTTGGAATTATGCAGCCTCCGATTGGATGAATCCACTCACAACCTCAGACGGACTTCCTACCAATGTTGTTGAAGATGTTCTTGTCGAAGGAAACTCTCTCTGGATGACCACAACTGCTGGTTTAGTTCGAATGAATCTTACAACCAATGCAACGACCCTCTACACCTCTGCCTCCGGGCTCATGGGGACTTCAACCATGTCACTTACCTCTTATACACCTAATGGTGGCGAAACAACACTGTTCATTGGACATGATGGCGCAGGAAGTGAACGACCTGCTGTGACCACCATCGGTTTGAGCACAGGAACAATTGTTGGACATGAGTTTGACCAATTACCTTCGAATAATATCGACGCATTAGCAAGTGATTACTGGGGCGTTCACATCGCTACAGATATTGGCCCAATGACGCATTGGAACAGCACCTCATCTTTCTTTGAAAATGGAATCCCATCCTTCCAAGTCTTTGGTTGGCCTGTAGAAAAAATGGTCAGTGATGGAGACCATCTCCTAGTATTTGGTGGAAACGGAGTTTCAATTGTTGAAGCTCGGACAAATTCGCATCAAAACCTCAAGATGATTTCAATGCCGTTGCTTACTGGTGGAACAATTTCTTCCGATTATATTTGGCTCACAACAGATGGTGAAGGATTGTATGGATACGAAAATAATCCACAATATACAGAAATTGAACGAGTATCGGTTCGATATGCCGACCCACTCAATGTTGGCTTCAATTTAGCAACCCAAGACATCACTGATATGACTCACCCTGGAATGAGTATTACGCTTGTAGATCTCAATTCAACGGTTGCTCTCGACTCGACACAAGGAGTTGCGGGAACCAATGGCATCTTGTTCCAAACTGTGCCTTTGGCATTCACCTCTCCAGTGAACAATGCGGCAACATGGGCTCAATCAAAGAGCCTCAAATACAATGCAACCATTGAACTCAACAACAATCCTGACTTTGAAACGACAATGCAACTCGCTGTGGATAACGGCATTATTGTCAACGGAACACAATACATGCGGATGACATTGCGCTCTCCTTCAAACGGTTCGATTCATGTTCGGCTCATCTATGATTATGTCCGTACTGAAACACCGATTTCTATGACCGATATCATCGACAGACCTGATGATGGCGGTGGTGCATTGTTAGCCAATTGGAGTCTTGTTCATGATGATAACTTCGCTCGATACCTCGTCTACGTCAATGACGGCCCTGTTTGGACAGTTGACGGTGGCTCACTCACCGGAGATGACCTCGCAGGACGCACGATTGACAAAGCAATCTCCTTGCACAGCCGTCTTTCCAGTGAAGTAACTACTGCTAATGGAGTTCCCTTAGTTGATGGTGAGCAATACTACGCAGTCGTTGTAGTTGAATACGATGATGGGCATTTAGGAACGCCTTCTCCGATTATGGGTCCTGCTTCACCAACCAATGAAATTCCTCTCTCGCCATTATGGGCAAATGCTGGACCTCATGACGGCGGAGCTGACGGCGATCTAGAAGTGGAATGGGCTCGATGTACCTCGATTGATTTAGTAGGTACGATGATTTATGCTTCAACCAGTTCAATGACTGATGTGTTGGGATTAAGACCAGCTGCTGAAGTTGATAAGACGGAAGGAAACATGACGGTTTTGTCACTTGATGCTGGTCAGCCTTACTGGCTTGCACTCACATGTGTCGATGAATCGGGTCAAGAGGATGTGATGAATCCAACAATCATTGGACCTGTCGTCCCTACAGGTGGTTTGAACGACAACACTGCACCTCCAAAGATGGAGAACGTAGCTGCTATTGACACACCGGACGATGATGGTGGACGAATTACCGTTTCATGGGATGTTAATCCTGCGGAAGACTGCACGTTCTATGCTGTATTTATTCGATTGGCATCGGGCGGTTTTGATGGCGAGACGATTCCATCCGCTTCTGTTGCAAACAGTGAATATTCTCAAGCGAAAATCATTGATGATTGCTCTGAAACTTCAACCATTGTTACGAGTATCGACGGTGTTGCAATCCAAGATGGACAAGCGTACTATGTTGGTGTTGTTGCTTATGATGACTGGTTGAATGTGAACCTCGATGATGTTGACCTCGTCCGGGTCACATCACTACGCAATACTGCAGGAAGTGGAACAACACCGGACCGAGTTGGTACAGTCAATGCCTTTGACCATCCTGATGATGATGGAACTGCAATTGATGTTATCTGGTCGATCTCGGATGCAGATGACTTCTCCCACTACATTGTCTGGGCTGCTGACCAACCAATCTCTGACCTTTCGATTGCTTGGGCTGCCTTTGGCGATGATGAAGGAAAATGCGCTTGTTTGAAGATTAACAAACAGTGGATTGATGAAGATTACAATCCGATTGAATTATCGATTTCAACCGCTCTCTATGGCGGCGACTCTATCATTGATGCTACACCACAAATCATCAAGCCTGATGTTGAATTGTTCGTTGTCGTAACTGTTCACGACCTTGCAGGAAACGTCTATCTCACAGACTTACCTCAAGCCAGTGTCATTCCAATCAACAACCTGCAAGATGTTACTGCACCTGCACCACTGGAAACGCTCGAACTGTATGACCGTCCAAATGATGATGGAAGCGCTTTACTACTCGACTTTGAATTGAGTGAAGAAAGTGATATTGCAAGCTATGAGGTCTATGCAGCTACCTGGTCCTTTGATGCTGTGGGCATGGGAAGCACAGGACCTTCAACGCCAGTTGCTGTTCTATCTCGCTTACCCGAACTTCCACTTACCATCGAGATTGTGGCCGGAGACACTCCAGTCATTGCTGGACAGGAGATCTGGGCTGTCGTCGTCGTTCGAGACACTGCTGGAAATGCTCAAGAAATTGATTTAGTGAGTGTTTCAGCACAATCGGTTGATGATGGAGTTGATGCCTTTGGTGGATACCTTGATTCGATTGAAGATATTGTCTTGACTTGGAACTCGGAAACAAATATTCTCGTCGAATGGAGTCCTTCTTCTGACTCGAGTGTTCAAGGCTACCGTGTTTATATTTCAAACACGGACTTTTCTTCATATTCGGAAGCGGACTTTGTTGCTGAGATTAAGGCATCGGAATCGTTCCTTATCACACCAAATGCCTACGAGCCACTTGTGAATATTTCTGAATGGTATATCGCTGTAACACCCTTTGACAAACTCTTTGAAAGAGAGGAAGTCGATGCGGTTATGATCGATGCATTTGGTAAAGACAACGCAAATGGGGATGGCGGGCAAGATGAGGCTCTTGAAAATGAGTTCTCGTCCCTTCTTACCACTCCAAATCTTTTGGCAGCTGGACTGTTGGTCGTTGCCCTTCTGTTGCTTGTAGCAATTGTTCGCTCACGTGGAGGGCGACGGAACCGCGACCAATCACTCGAATTACAAGAAGCAACTTGGGGAATTCAGGATGATGGCTGGGGTGCAACCAGCACTCCTGCTCCACCTCCTATGCCAAGTAAGGCCGTACCAAATATTGAGCAAAACAAAGCGAATGATCTCTATGCAGCGGCACAACCCATTGACAATCAAGACCTCTATGGGCGGCCAGCATACCAGGCCCCACAACCGGTTATGCAACCTGCTCAGAACAATGCATTACTGAATGATCTTGCTGGGCCGACTTCTCCACAACTCCCTCAAGCGAGCATTGATACATCCTTCTTGGATGACTTGCTTTGAGGCGTGTCAATGAGTGGAGAGAGTTCCGGTAATCCTCGTGATGCGGTCTTTACAACTGCGTTGTGGGATGGTGCTTTTGCTCTTGCTGATTGGGGGCTCCATTTGCAAAGACTGAATGAGCACGCCGGGCGTTTGCGCCTTCAATTACCTCTTGATTTAACACAACAACTTCTCGATTTTTTTGTGAAAGAAGAACAAGAGCAAGACAATAAATCTTCTGTTGAACCTTCAAGATTGGTTCGAATTCAATGCTCGCGTACTGGAGAGGTATTCATTGAAACTCGTCAAATTCTGTTCCGCAATGAAGACATCGATGCAATCACACTACCTGCTCCAAGATGGTCATCAAAGGTAAATGGAACAAAACATGGAGATTGGAACATCTATCTGGAAGCCCATGGTATTGCTGAAAGGCGTGGGGCTGATCTCGCATTCCTTGTACATGACTATGCAATTGTCGATGCAGACAGAGCGATGCCGATGGTTCTGGATGATGATGGAAGTGCGTGGGTTGCAGGACAAGACGAAGGAGGAGTTGCAAGCATAACGTTCAAGATTCTAGCAAAAGGACTTGAAGCGGCAGGTATTCCAATTCAGTTCGGACGATTAAACGAACGCTTAGTTGCCCGTGCTGCAGAAGTCATTGCTGTTGGAAGTGGCATTGGTGCATGCAGAGTCCTTTCACTCGATGATGAAATGCTTGGCGAAGGGGTTGCTCTTACTAAGCAATGTCAATCTCTTTTGAATGCTCACTACCAAGACAAAGAAACTTGGTTTGATGTGAGGTCTGAGTCATGAGTCAACGTTTTCTATCCTTGCACACCCATTTGCGTGACATAGGATTACTTGGGAAAGGGGCTGTTCATTTTGGAGGGCCTGATGAGTTACTGCTCTACTCTGGTGGGCCACAATCACATCTTGCACAATTTTCAATGCTTTGTGGGCCTTCTCGAAAGCGAGTGTTCGTTCGTCAACCAAGCCGTGCTAAGGTTTCACCCGCTCAACCACACAGCCCATTGAAGGGAGAAGTGCGATTAGTGAAAGAGAAATTACCGTTTATTGCTCAAGTTGAAGAATGGAAGCATGGATGCTGGTATCACTCAACCTCTATATTTGCAAGTTCATTAGCTGAACTTTTAGAAAAACTTCGCCCGCATACCCCTACGCAGTTCTTTGAAGAAGTTCCTGATTCGTCGTTACCTCAACGGCCTTTTTGGTCAGGTGCCTTAGCCTATGACATGGTGCAATGGACACGTCCCCTTCAGCTCCAACATGTGCCTGAGGAAGGGGAATTACTCACCCTCTTGTGGCTTGTTGAACGAATTATAGTCCATGAAAAGGCAACCGATATGGTTCGGAGTCATGCTCTCAAAGGAGACCTTTGGCATGAAGAAGTCTCCCCACATACTGAACATGATGCTGTTATGCAGGCTTTGCCAGAATCGCCTCGCTCACTTGAAACAAGTTCGATGACGGATGAACAACATGAGCAAGCGATTGAATCGGTACGTGAAAGTATTCGTGAAGGACAAATGTACCAAGTAAATGTTGGGCGATGGTGGAATGGGAAAATTCGAGAACACCCTTGGCGGATTTTTCAGAGATTGAATGAAACAAACCCTGCCCCTTTCTCAGCCTATCTTGAAGCACCTGACCTGAGTTTTTCTTTAGTTTGTTCATCCCCCGAATCGTTACTCAAATGTGATGGAGAATCAGTCTTTACGTCTCCAATAAAAGGAACACGCCCTCGAGGTGCTCATCCTGAACAAGAAAAAGATTTACGAAATGAAATGATCAATGATGAAAAGGAAAGATCTGAACATCGAATGTTGGTTGACTTGATGCGAAATGATATTTCTACCGTCTCGAAAATTGGAAGTGTTCAAGTTGAACGGTTCGATGTTGAAGCTTATGCACAGGTACAACATCTTGTCTCTCATCTTTCTGGCGTATTGGATGAGGATTCAAATGGCCTTGATGCATTACAGGCAGTGTTTCCCGGTGGAAGCATCACTGGCTGTCCACGGACTGTGGTTTGTGCAGCAATCGATGAGTTAGAGCAACATCCGCGCTCGTTTTGGACTGGCTCAATCGGATGGGTCGATGTCGTTTCAGGGGCGTGTTCATGGAATATACTGATTCGAACTTTGATTGCGAGAAAACAACGTGGACAATGGCATGGAAGTGTTGCTGCAGGAGGAGGAATTACCATCGGCTCTCACCCAAAAATAGAGGTTGAGGAAGCAAAATGGAAGGCGGCTGCTCTTCGTAAGGCGTGCGGTTGGATTGATGGAGAGAACTCGGAATTGCCAGTTGGTAAACTCACAAATCATAAATTGGAAGTGGAGACTGTTCCAATCGCCTCTGCAGAAGGGAGTGTACGATTTATTGACGAGAATACAGTAGCTGAAGGTTGCGTCCTGTTCATTGACAACCTCGACTCCTTTACGCTCAATATTGCTCATGCAATCGCTGGCTTAGGGCGAGAGGTTTTGATTTACAAAGCAAGAGATGGTCCTCTCAATTCAAACTGGGACGAAGCTTCGTGTATCGAATTCGCAGACCGATTCCAGCCAACGCATATTGTACTTGGCCCTGGCCCAGGAGAGCCGAAAGATTCACCTCTCACGATGGGTCTTGCTCGTTCTGCTCTGTCTGGTGAAGTTACAACTCCAATCCTTGGGATTTGTTTGGGCCATCAAGCTCTTGGAATTGCTGCTGGAATGGAGTTGGTGCACTCTCCAGATGGACCTGTTCATGGAGCGCCCCGGGCGTGTCTGCATAACCAAACAGGACTGTTCTCAACCTTGCAATCACCTGCCGTATTCATCCGTTACAACTCACTGTGTATTGCATCTATGCCGGATGGCCCCTATATCGAAACTGCACATGAAGACGGAACAAATATGGTGATGGGAATTCAACATCCTGACGTACACATACATGGAATTCAGTTTCATCCAGAGTCTGTTGGTTCAAAGGAAGGCCTCGAATTGCTGAAGAATTTCCTCGCTCTTGAAGCGGATGATTGAAGAATCGTGCGCGATTGGAGAGAGTTGAGGGAGTAGTATGCCGACCTGCAGACATTGTTCAAGCACCTATTCTCGAGAGCAATTCATTCATGGAAATGGACCGAAAGCACAAGTCTGTGTTCGGTGCGGTATTGAGAAAGGCTTAGTCTCCAAAGAAGAAGCTGCGAACATGTATGATGATTCGCTCAGCAGTGCACGATTGCAAGTTATGGCACGCAGATACAGCGTGTTCATGTATATTCCACTCTTATGGACACTATGGATTATGGTTTTGAGTGACGTTAGTCCTTGGGGCTGGTATTTCCTCGGTTTGCTGATTATCTTGACGTTAATTGCACCGGTTTGGTTCATTTATCGCGGAGGACAATATTCGGGTGACATGGCACGCCTAACACCTGATTACGAACGTCCTGAAGGCCACTGATCACGATTTGGCATGGATTTTGAGGACATCGCCGTCACTCATTTCGTGCTCTGCTCCAACAACACGTCGACTTCTTCCATCTACGCCGCGGATAAAGCCATCTCCCAGATCGCTGTGAACTTTGTAGGCCAATAATTTGGCTTGAATCCCTGAAGGGACGACAAAGGCATCAGGTAACACCTTTCCATCGCCATCCGTCCAATGCGATTCATCTTGAACTGGATAGACGACTATATGGTTAAGTTCGTCAAACAAGACCGTGTCAAGCAGCGTTGATACACCTGTACCATTGTGAGTGGAAAGACGCTCAAGCATGTGATTTAATGCCTTGATCTGGGGTTCTGAGAGGGCGGCTTTGTTGGTAAATTTGAAGGTGTTCTGTCCTGGAATATACGAGATTAAATCAGCTGATGCTGCGCGACGAAGGCCCAATTCCATATCCGCCATACAAGGCATAAGGCTGCCATTTGCAGTGATCTCTTGAAGAACTCCTACAGGAGCGATATCGAATTTATTGGCTGCAATATGTATGGGGAACAGGGCTGTGCGAACATGGACGGCGAGTGCAGTAATTGTCTGTTGGTCCCAATCCCAAGGGCTACCAAGAGTTTCATGATCGCTTTTGAATGCTTCAAAGGAAGTGGCAATCGATTGCGAGGTTGCCCCGAGACCTGTTAATTGCTCGTGAATGTAGCCGATTAAGCCCTTCTCTCCTTCTGCTTGAACTCGGCGAACACCGCGTGTCCAACCATCGTTCAACAACCCTGCAATCCAAGCATCGAGTTCTCTACCGAGAAATTCTATCTCTTCACCGATGCGTCGTTGTGCAGTCTCTTTACTCTGATTTGCACCTTGCGGATTTCCTTCAAGGTCAGTTGTTCCTGCTGCATCAATCACTTGGATGAGTGCATCGCAATTCGCTAAATCGGCAAGGAAAGCATTTCCTCTTCCTTTGCCTTCACTGGCCCCAGGGACAAGCCCTGCAATATCGACCAAAAAACACGGTACAAGTCTGCGGTGAGCGATACAGGAACCTGTTCGAGGCTCACATAAACTCCCTTGCCGAGGGTCGTTCTCTGCGACTGCCTCGATTCGGCCTTCAGCCTCCAGCCGTTGTCGAATATCCTTGCAAGGGCAATCGATTCGGGCTGCTACAAAGGCAACGCCAACGTTCGGCTCAATGGTACAAAAGGGATAATTTGCAATATCCACTTTTGCTAAGGTTGCTGCACTAAAAAAGGTAGATTTGCCAACATTCGGTTTGCCGACCAATCCGATTTTCACAGTGATCCCGCCATATGAGCGCGTTCACTCTTCTTCTGATTCGAGCATATCAGTTCGGATCTTAGCCAGCATAATGTCTAACTCCGGAAGATTGAGAACGCCATCGCCATCGAGGTCGACTGCAGAAACCAATCGCCCCATTTCCCAAGGTGGCAGGTTTGCAATGTTTGCTTTTACTAATGCTTGATGGAATTCAAATCCATTGATGTCTCCTGAGCCATCCAAATCGATTGCGTTAAAGAATTCAAAAATCGATTGCTTGCTTTTCTTAAGATATTTAGCCAGCATAACAAGTTCTTCAGGAACCGGGAATTCTGTAATTTCGTCATTGTGAAGTTGGGCAGAAACTTGAACGATTGAAGAGCCGCCTTCGTCTTCTTGGATCTCTCCAATGTGCAGGGTTGTATCAACGCCAACGCCTCGAGCCAACAAAGTACGAATCGATGTTGAGCCTTCGACTAAAGTGTACGAGTCGATGTCGGTTTGAGCCGACATATCAGAATGTGATGCATTGTTTGGACGGCCTGTGTGAATCATACACAAAGCTGCCATAATACTTGCCAGCGTCACCATATAGAACGTAGCTGCAGACACTAAAAAGAAGCCTTCTGTTGAAGCAACTGCCTCTTCAACACCTGAGTTTGAAACAGCATAAGCCGTGAAATCTCCCATAAGAGCGGCGATCGTTGAAACAACACCACCGACTAATGTGAGCCAAACTGCAAGTTGAGCGTTGTTAGCTTTAGCGAGTTTCTTTCCAGCAATCAGTGGATAGGAAGTGAAGATTGCGGCAAGCATCATCAGACTCCCAACGGTTGAGATAAATCCTGTATCGACAGTGTGGGCCATCGAACCAAGTTTATCCATTCCAACAAAGGTATCCATGCCGGTGAAGAAACCTCCCACAGCATATATTGGAAGAAGGAGCATTGCTAAAGTTGCTGCAAAAGCACCTGGGCTCTTGACGATTTTTTCTGGGTTTGAGGCTGCTGTTGCAACCATATTAAACGAGCCTGCAAGCAAGGGGAGGAGACCTAATGTCAGGAGAATTGCACCGATATTTTGCAACAGATCTCCAGCATCTGCTGAAGATACGAAGAATGGAGGAATGGTTATGAAAAGGAACAACATACTTACCTTCTGCATCGATTCAGACCAAACTGGCTTTCCAGCTGTAAATGGAATGATGTGGTAGGCAACTGCAAAAATCAAAGCGAGAGGAACCCATCCGGTTAAGACCCGTTCAGCCATCCAAACGGTTTGTGTCGAATCAAGGAGTCCTCCGAAGAAGATCAACAACATAGCCATGATTTTAGAAACCAAAGCAAGCACCAAAAACCATGTTGTTGGGGATATGTCGTTGTGCTCTCGATCACCAATTGTGATGAACACGTTGATGAGAAGGGCGATATGTAGCATTGATCCAACAACAAGCATTGAGATGTTTTGTAGAGTTTCAAGAAGACTTGCTCCATCGGCGACATCAATGAAAGAAAAGACGGCTGGAAGAAGGAGCACGACAAGTGTCGAGACCGTCAGAAGAACGGCGATCATGGATGCACTGGCTTCACTGGCTAGACGGCCTTTCGAAGCACGGGATATAGCAACAAGTGCTGCACCAACTAAAAGGTAATTCAGAGCTGTTGAAAAGAAGATAGCTGTGAAGTCAGTCAGCAGTGAACCGTCATCATAACTCCAACCAATACTGGAAAGGGAATTCAAAGCAGTTGGATCGTAGCGGTGCCAGATACCGAGAAACATACCGAGACATGCCATGAAGAACCAAGCCATTCCGAACCGTAGCCAAGTTTTGCTACCGCTTCCAGGCTTGTCGTTAAAGAGATCAATCAATCCAATTGGAGCCTTGTTTAACAAAAACAATCCAACTTGGCGAAGAGAACTTGCCATTCCTCCAATTCCTTGAACCATATAGTTCGAAACAAGGAAAAGTGAAACAAGCATGAGAGCTGCAGAAATAAATACTGTTTCCATACATCACACCTCCTTAGTCAACAATGACCTCGCTTAGAAGTGAAGCCACAATCGCTCCAACTCCAACCAAAATTCCAATGAGATAATACCAAATTCCACTGCCACCTAGATTTCCAATCAAAGGAACAAGTTCGCCGAGCAAGGGAAGGTTATCCCAACCAAACACATTTGAGAAAAGCGCAAGGATGCCGAGAAGGCCAACTGAGAAAAGAGTCAAGAATACTCGACTGCTCGATGGTTCGCCTGTTCCAACAGTCACATCTGGTAGAGTTGTTGTATTCGTCATCAGCCTTCACCCTTACATGACCCCATAGGGGACATTCCGCCCACTCGTATTGCGGTCATAAACATTCACTCCATTCAAGGAGCATTTCTTTGATTGAAAAACTAGATTCAAGGAGAGCGAAGTCTGTCCAGAAGATTTCCTCTTCTATGCTTTGAGATTCCCAAAGGCACGGGAAGTGCTTGTTCCAAAAGTATCTCTTCTTGCCATGCTTGCTCACATGAACAAGAAAGCCCTTTGAATTCTTCAAGTTCTCCGGAAACAGCATATCGTTCAATGGCGGCAACAACGACTGAATCACAAGCACCACAATTGTGGGCGCCACGAACTCTACCGCCAGCTGTTGGATGAATGATGAGTCGGCAAACTTGATCTTTGTCACCGTTTTTCCCACCATTTGGATGAATAGTTGGGTGAACGCGGCGAATCATTTCAACCAAAGACCATAGCCAAGGCGGACGATATTCGCTATTTCGATGAAGGCGGTCGATGATGGTGCCGCGCTGGATATTCATTGGGTTCACTGAAATTTCATCACTTCTTTGTGCAACGTCTTCAACCCATTTCACGCCATGATTCAAAGCATCAGCTTCACTCATGAAAGGTGGTTTAAACATGAGATACGTCTTCACTCGAATATCGAACTTTTTCAAATTTTCAACAGCTCGATCCCAAGACTTTGTCGTAAAACCCTTGTTAACGTGGAAGCGAAGTACTTCGTCATCATAGGCTTCAAGTCCAATCGCTACTGCAAAGCTTTGATTCAATTGCGATGCCCAAGCAAGTTTCTCTTCTGTTAATTGTTCACATCGGCTTTCTACAATCAATTCTTTGCCAAGATCATGGCAATCTTTCAAAACTGTTTCTTGAAATTCAACTGGAATCTCTCGGTCTTCAAGCAGTGAGCCACTCGTGTAGACTTTGACCATCCCGTGATCTTTGAAATCTTTGAATTTCTCTTTTGCATACGCCCATTGTGCATGTAAATCATCATTGGTGACATCGTCACGTGTATCGTTGAAATAACCACAGAAAGTACATCCACTCGACCACCACCAATGGCACCCTTTGGTTCGTAGAATAACGGTCACTGCGCTGCATGGCGTCCCATCAGCGAGCGTTTCAGGAGTGTAGTATACAGTCGCAGGTTCACTTGCATCCCATGATTGTTGGCGGGCAACAGCCCAAGGAGTATTTGCTGGGGCTTTGACCAGGTCATGGATACGGGCACCTTTCTTCCCCTCTCCAACTAACGTCAATGATTTTGGCCCCGACATCGTGTTCCCCTATGTGAAGTGGCTCGTCTTTGGTGTTTCAATCCACCGCCCAGCAAAATCGACTTAATCGTTCACTGGAGTGAACAGGATTGTGGAGCCGGCCTGGACAAATTCTCCCTTCGGATATTTTGGATTCTTTTCTTCAGCAGAACATACATTCGGCGTAAAAAGGACCGCTGGTGCTCGAAGATCAACACGGGAACCAAGACGAATCATACCGTAACGTTGTCCTCTGCGGACTTCAGAATCAACTTGAAGCCAAGGGACGATTGTTCGTGCCAGTGCACCGGAGATTTGTGTAACTTCAACAAGAATCTCTTTGTCACCTTGGAACACACTTCGAACTCTTTCATTGTATTGGCTTTCTTTTTTATAAGCAGCTACAAATGGTCCACGGCGTAGTCCTTTTCCTGTTCTGTGTTCCATTCGAAGCAAGGTTCCGGCGAAAGGTGCTCGGTTTACATGGACATCCAATGGTGACATGAAAACAGCAATTCTGTAAACATCGTTCTCTGATTCTTGGCCTTTGGGAACCGCTTCAAAACGCTGCTCTGTTTCGAAAAGTAATGGGTTCGGCGAGGGTTCGGGGAACCAATCACCAGTCAAAGCATCTGATTCACATGCCCCAGCCTCAAGCTCGTCTTTCGATGGTCTTCGCCCTATAGCTCGTTCACGACGAACAAACATCACATGGCCATCAGCAGGACTGACAAGTACGCCTTCATCTTGAGGGATTGGGCGGTCAGGATCTCGCCAGAAATTTGCGAAAAAGGCTGCAAGCATGAAACAAAATATTCCGAAAAACGGAACCAGGCCATACAAGGAGTCGATAGTCGCTCCAATAATTAAGGCGCTACCGCCCATCAAAATTGGAATAAAGACAGGCGCGTGGCCGCCATGAGCCAAACCTGCCATGGTGAATCACCTCACTCTGCCCAAGGGTCTTGACCGTCAGCCCAAGTTGAAGCTGCGGTAGTTTCAGGACCTGCTTGTTCTTCAGCAACTTCTTCAGCAACTTCTTCAGTTACTACTTCAGCAACATCTTCAGTAACTTCTTCGACTGCTTTAGCAGGTTCAGAACCTTCACTGGTAGAAATAATTTCAGCCTCTTCCATGGTCATTTCAGCAGCACGTGAATCGACTAATTCGTCGATGCGTTCGGTGAAAGCACGAGCCATGTGCTGTGACTTGCGTTCAGCTTCAATAGCGCTCTCGATCATTTCATAGCGAACCTTGATCGCTTTGTTGAGGTCTTCGAAAATTCGCATGTGATCGACATACCAATCGTCACGGGTTTTCATTTCTTTAACAGCGAGGCGAAGATCATTGTCAAGTTCCTCTGCAATTCCGTACACTCGGCCAAGGCGGTCCTTTTCACGAGTGTACTTTTCTTCCATCTTTTCGAGTTCAGGTTCAAGGCGCTCAACAGTCTTACTTGACTTTGCAGCCCGGAGTTCGAGTTCACGAACACGGTTGTCTTTTTCGTCGAGAAGACTTCGTAGTGAGTCTTTTTCAACTGCCCCTTCGATAATTTCTTTCTCAAGAACTTCGATCGTTGCAAGCGAGGCATCTAAATCTCGTTGTGCGCCTTGAAATGCTTCATAGAGAACTTCAATTTTAACTTCTAAATCTTCAACGGTTTGCGTTGGTTCAGTGGCGGCTGGGGTAATGTTTCCTTCTTCGGTCATTGTCTCACCCGGAGGCAAGCCTCCATGGTCTCCCATTCGCCTCCACCCTATCAAACCGACGCTTGAAAGCGCTGATATTAGGTCCCCAATGCGAGCATTTTGTATCAACGGAATGAGTTAGTGAGCGTGACGAGTTCTCGTGCAATACTTACTTCACCCATAGAGTGCCCAGCATCAGGCACGAGAATAAGCGTACTGTTCGGCATTGATTTGTGCAATTCCCAAGCACTGCGTGCTGGGCAAACAACATCATAGCGACCTTGAACAATCGTGGTTGGTATGTGTTGGATTGATTCTATGTGATTGAGAATATGGGCTTCTTCTAGGAAAATAGCATTGATAAAGTAGTGGCATTCGATTCGAGCGAAAGCAACTGCAAAATCAAGATCTTCTGCTTTTTCAAGATACGAATCATCTGGGAACAGGCGGCTGGTTGCCATTTCCCAACGTGTCCACTCCTTTGCAGCTGCGCGCCGGATATTGATGTCTTCACTGGTGAGACGAAGGTGATAGGCTTTGATGAGGTTCTTCTGTTCTTGTTTTGGAATATGTTCACGATATGCCTCAAAAGCATCCGGGAATATATGGCTCGCTCCATCTTGATAGAACCATTGTAATTCGCTCTTGCGGCACATGAATATGCCTCTTAGCATCAAACTAAGGGCGCGGCGAGGGTGTTCTTGGGCATAGACCAATGCAAGGGTTGAACCCCATGAGCCACCAAAAACATGCCATTGTTCAATTCCAAATAACTGACGGAGTTGTTCGATATCACTGACAGATGCCTGGGTATTATTTTCATGTAATTCAGCATATGGTGTCGATTTACCGCACCCTCGTTGATCGAATTGGATGATATTGTAGGTCTTCGGGTCGAAGTATTGGCGATATGCTGGTTGTCCACCGCCACCGGGCCCACCATGGATCACAATGACTGGAATCCCATCAGGATTTCCGCTTTTCTCCCATGCGATCGTATGCAATTCAGAAACGCTCAACATACCCGCGTCATACGGTTCGATGGGTGAATAAAGGACGTCCTCAAGGGTCGTAGTTACATCGAGCATGAACCTTCCAACGCTCGGTTATGCATGTTCCTTTCGCATGAACATCTTCTTGGAATGCTTCGGCCCGGTTCGAAGTATGAGCCGACGAGATGCGACTGAAGTGTTCAGTGAATGGGCAGAAAAAGGTAAGGATGAAGGAATGGAGCAAGGACACGCACGCTCGGTGCATGCTATGCTTGAATTAGCCGCTATACCTCGAAGTTCGCCCTATTCGGCCGTCGATGTTGGATGTGGAAATGGTTGGGTGTGTCGAAGAATCGCACAGGACCAAATGTGCTCACATGTTGTAGGGGTCGATGGTTCGTCGCGTATGATCGAAAAGGCTCACTCCATAGATGGACAAGGAGAATATCATCTTGCAATGCTCCCTGATTGGAAGCCTGAACAATCATTCGATTTGATTCACAGCATGGAATTCCTCTATTACTTATATGACCCGCAATCGATGTTGAAAGTTTTCCACGATGAGTGGTTAAACAGTGACGGAATGTTGGTCGCCGGAGTAGATCATTACCTTGAAAATGAAGACAGTTTGAGTTGGCCTGATGCTTTGGACGTGCATATGACGACACTCAGTATTGAGCAATGGCAAACAGCAATGTTGGATGCTGGTTTTGTGGATGTTGAAGTTCATCAGGTCGGGCAAAAAGAGAACTTTATCGGAACACTCGTGCTCCTTGGTAGGAAAAAGTAAGTTATTCATCCTCACGGAGAGGGCCAAGTTCAACCCCTTTCGGACCACAAAGACGTATTTTCCCTCGTGAAAAAGGACATTGTGTGCAAACATCTGCTGATTCTTCTGGCAAACGTGCCGGCTCCTCCAATGCATCAGGAGTGGCTGAAAGTTGAGCCATCCAAGTCAGGTGTTCTAAAAGGTTGATTTTGGCTTCAGCAAATTCCTCTTCCGACAATTGCACCATGCGCCCAGAGGCACCGATGAGCAAGGATGGAGGCAGTACTCGGCGACGTTCATGTTCGGGCTTTTGCTGTTCGATAACCTCCAATGCCAATGAATACAGAGTCAGTTGTAAACGGTGTTCGTCGAGGAGCGAGCGTTCCGCATACGATGCAGGGAAAGGCGAGAGAAGATCACCTTTGAATTTCTGAAGCTGGCTACCTGAATTGGAATCATCTGGATTAAATTGATCTCTGCAGCCTTTGGTTTTCAAATCAACAACTTGTAGGCATCCTTTTCCTTTAGCATCACGTAAGGCCAAAACTAAATCTGCACGGCCATCAAAAACTACATCCACATGATCGACAAGTGCCTGTGGCCGTGGCCCTTCAATTGAGAACGTTGTTCGGACTAAGCCGTCAAAAGTGACTTTATGGCTGAAATAAAAGGGTAATTCGGTCCTCAGCCCTTCGACTGTATACCCAAAATGGCTTTCACCATCTGCGAGTCGGCCAAGTAGGCCATTACGAACCAATCCTCCTAAGTGGGCTAACCGTCCAAGCGTTACTTGGTGGATTGTAGAATGTGAATCTCCCTCCCCAATTCCCTCTTCGGCAAGTACGCGTCGGAGAGTTGTTTCATCATCGAGAAGGTCTTTGCCTTCATAGATCCATGCAGAAGGAAGGGGTGATGAAGCAGGTGAATTCAATTGTGCAGGATTCTGTAATCCAATTTCGACCAAGCGATGCATAAGGGTTCCGAAAACAGTTGCAGGTGGGAAGAGAGAAGATGATGTTTCACTGGGCTTCGACTTTGAAAATCGTTCAAGTGGCTCTGGATTCCACCCCCTCACTTCTGCGAGCCAATGCCGCCGCGGGCACACAAAACTCGTATCCAACCCATGCGCCGTCATTCGCATGATGTCGCTCACTTGGGCATAACGAACTGGAAGAGAGGGCTGGGGCGGTGTTTTCCCGAGTTGTATCTCAAGGCTACGCCATTTTTGTAATGGTGTTTGAACATCTAAATCTGGGAAACAGTCGGGTGAATGATACAGATGAATTGACTCTATTGCATCTCCGCCGAGGTATGAGTTTTCGATCAAAGCTCTAGGGTTCAAGGAAAGTTTGGTTGATTCATAACGCTGGAGAGGTTTTCCGAATTCATCACCTGAAAGTAGCCATGGAGAATTTTCTTGGCAGTTTGAGTGTGAGAGACTGCGTAACCCATCGAGCCACATTGCTCCCATTGTTTTCATTGATGGATTGCTCTTGAATTCAAGGAGGTTTGTATCGGCATTGACTTCTGCTGTATCGCTTGGTGAACCGACGACAATCAATCTGTCCTTCACTCGTGTCAAGGCGACGTAAAACTCTCTCCGGCGTTCGGCTTGACGCTGTGCATGATCCATGCGTTTTGCAAATTCCCAAAGTCCATCGTCAGGTCGTTCACGGGAAGTCCATGGATTGATTCTGCCTGCGACAACTTGAGGGGTTACCAAAACGTTGTTTCGAACTGCAAGTGATGCATCCGATTTCCCGGCATTGAAGATTCCTGCAACGACAACAACCGGCGCCTGAAGCCCTTTTGCACCGTGGATCGTCATAATTTGGATGGCGCCACCAGACGGAGTTGTAATCGCTGATGGGCCTTTGTTTCCAAGGCCGCTCAAGGCCTTCATTCGATTGAAAATGGCCGAAGCCTCATGACCTAACTCATTTCCAATTGAAGCTGCAAGAGCACACCAGGCTTCTGCATTTTGTCGAGAAGTATCATCTGGATACGCAACAAGTAAATCTGAATGATCGAGAATTGTATCGAATACATCATGAATAGCTCCTTGCTGAACCAAGTGCTCGATATGAGCTGCAAATTGCTTCACATGCTTATTCGGAGCATGCTGTTGGATACTCTTCCACCATGAGGTTTCTTCTTTCGAAGTAAGGAGTGCGTGGGATTGAGCATCATTGAAACCCAGTATAGGCGAGCGAGCAAGCGATAAAGCTGCATGTCGAGAGTTTGGGAAAGCAATCAATTCCAAGCAAGCGAGAAGAGGAGCAATTACCGGCCGTTGAAGCAATGCCCCTTGGCGGTCTGCCATAACTGGAATTCCTCGAGATTGTAACCTCTGAATTAAATCCGGCATGTGCTTTCGGGAATGGACCAAAATTATGATGTCTTCAGGTCGTATCTTGGCGGTATCGTTTGGAATCTCGATATAGTTCGCTGAATCTGCATCCCAAACCTGAGTCGCTCTGTTTTGAATAAGCGCTTGTAAACGGGCGGCGATTAATTCATTTTCAAGATGTGAGCGTTTTGCCTTGGGGTCTGCAAACGTATCAATTCGCTTTTCCAAATCAAAGCTTGGAGCCTCTACTCCAATTTGAAGTGGTACAAGCCATTCCAGTGTCCCCGAATTCTTCGAGTCACGGGCTGGTCGAAGTTGTTGAGGCTCTGCATGCCAATCACCTGGTAAAACGTAGTGTCTTTGGTCGAATACATCGTCAAACATTCCATTCATCGTCCGCATTAAATTATGTAATGAACGATGGTTCGAAGTGAGGTCAATATGCCCCAGAGTGCGTCGTTCTCTCCGGATATCATCTATGGGGGTTCGTGAATCTTCATTGTCTTCAAAAGCGAGACTCACATGCTCCCATAACTTGGATTTGACTGAGGCACCTTCAATGCTCGTTCCTTTGATGAATGACTCGCCTGCACCAACTGGCCGGGGATCTCGCCCCTTTCCTTCACTTCGCAAATGGGTTAATCGAGGCTCGTTTTGTTCCAGAAGATTTGCTTGTTTAATCGCAGCCACTGTTCGTCGCATGACGGTCACCTCGGCTTGTCGGAATCGGTAGATACTTTGCTTCATATCCCCGACAATACAAACCGTCGGGTCCCAGGGTCCGAGTGGGCGTTGTGGTTCATCAGATTCAAGCCTACGATGCCCCCAAAGTCGGGCAAGAAGGCGGAAGTGAGCAGGGTTTGTATCTTGGTATTCATCGATGATGAAGGCACGATATTGCCGCCGGATTGTTTGCAATGTAAAGAAGCGACGTTGTAAGTCTTCGAAGCAGGATTGGTCTTCACCTGCCAAACGCATGGCACGTGAAATGTGCTGGTCTGACCAAGGCTCGCCTCCAAGATGGTCGAGGGCATGAACGACTGCTGAAGGGTAAACGTGACGTACGATATCAGGGCACCGAGCAAGTAACAAGTCTGCAACGAGCTTTTGGATATCGTCATAATCATGGACGGCTTCATGGGCTTTTTGAAGCGTCAAAATATCTTGGCATCCACGGTGGACAAGCAAGAGATCATGCAGTACATTGGTTTGTAATTCGTGTGAAATACGAAGTCGTCCCTCTGGAGCAAGATCGCTGAAGGTGGCGGTAACTTCTTGATAACGAAGTTCACACTCAATCGGCATATGTGGTAACTGGGAAATGGGGTCGAGTAAGAATGCGCTTTTGCCCAAGAGGCAAACCAAACGCCCAAGGCGGCTGTTGAGTTCGGAATTGAGTGATTCTGTAAAGCCTAAGGCTGCTACTGCCACGCTATCTTTCTCTGCTTTTGAAAGTACTTTCGTCGCTGATTTGCCAAGTAAACCAGGATGCCACCCTGCACAATGATGAGCTTGTGGTAGTCCACCCTTGGGAAAATAATTCGGTTCCTCACTTTCTAATTGATTGGTTGTCGTTCCAGCAATTGCGACGTGCCAAACCCATTGTAAACATGCACTTGGTTCAATGGGCAAAGGCTCTCTAGCCAAAGCCGTCAAATGATTAAAACGAGTTTGTGTGGTGTTGATTTCGGCTTCACATGCCAGCACATAGTGAGCTGAATGGGCAAGATATACATTGACCCATTGAGATAAAATCTCTTGTAGATTTTGAGCAAATTCGACAACTTCGTCTCGAACGGGTTCCAAGAACATGTCCATGAGTACTTCGTGTGGAAGTGGCCCGGCACCTGACCATGCGGAACCAATCGATTGGGCACGGGCGAGCATTGCATGGTATGCTTCTTCGACAAACAAAGATTTGCCTAACATTCCACTGAGGACAACCGCCGAGTGCTCTTGGCCGCCAAGCAGTATTGCTAAACGATTTCGTGCTTCAATAAAGGCTCCAATATTCCCTCGCACACCCGCTTCATGCGCATCATTAATCGTTCGAATACGCCATGCTGAATGGAGAGTTTCTTGAACCAAAAGTGGAGAACGTTCCTCAGAAATTTGTTCCCGACTTGGATGAACTGCTACCAAATCTAAATGCGGCGATACCAGTTGAGAAAGGAAGGCATCAATCGTTGAAATCGGTGCTTCGTCAAGAGCTGACATCAAGGTCTCAATATCTCCTTCACGGATTCGAGAATCAAATATTCCTTCATCATCACCTGGTTTCACGGGAGATGCTCGACTTTGTCCAACGCGATATCGTATACGTGCCTTCAATTCCGCTGCTGCCTTTTTGGTAAAAGTAATGGCAACCACTTCGCTGGGGAGTAAGCCTTTCCACTCACTTGGTGGAGTTCGTTGCCGCGGTGGTGCTCGTAAAAATCCGCTACCTTTTACCGATTCCCGGGGCCCTTGAGGAAGGAGTTGTGTTGCGCGTTGTTCTGATGAAAGAAGGTGCTGAACATAGCGTTCAGCCATGACAGTGGTTTTACCAGTGCCAGCCCCAGCGTCTAAAGCAATGTGTTTGTCAAGGTCGAGCCCCAGTCGTTGGCTTCGATTAAAGCGAATCATTTTTCATCACCTCCTAGCGTTGCTGAGGGGCAGATTTGCCTCACATTACAGTATGAACAATGAGCTCCGGGCGTGGCATGAACATGTCCTTGACGCGCTGTTTGAATCGCTCTTCCCGCCGTGCGAATACGTTCCGATATCCAAGCACGGAAGCCGTTTTGCAAAGAAAACTCACTCCCGGGTTTACGGTAATGGGTTTGTGCATAGGTTGTCCTTTCCCCGAGCTCATTCCCATCGAGATATTTGAGAATCGATGCATCCAGTTCAACGTAATGAGTGGTTGATTCTCCGATTTCAGTTACACCGATACCAACTACACGATCGCCGGGATGGCTCTGCTCCCACGCTCGGGCATAGAGTCCGAGTTGAACTTCATCAAACATACCTTTCCGATGACGGTTCCCCTTCTTTTTGGGTTTAGGGCCATTCACCGTTTTCAAGTCACGAATGATTACGAAGCGATTTGCTGGATAAATATCATTCAAATCGAGCGGGAGCACCGTCGAAATCGGGGGTACTGGCCAAGACGCCATCGGCTCGTGCCTGAATCTGCTGTTCTTCACTGAGTACAACAACATCAACTCGATCAATTCGGCCTGAAAGATTGATTTGAACCGATTTCCCTGCATCATCAAATCCATTTATTTTGACATGTCCGGTCTTTCTTTCGTTCAGCATCCATTCGCATGCCAAGGGAGCTGAGGCGGTTAATTCAAGATCTGCTGAAATCATTCTACCAAGGCGCCCACTGGGTTTCAATTCAATCTCGCCTTCAAGATGCATACGCCATTGACTCGGCGTAACTCCAAGCATTTCTCTGCAACGGTGGACTGCTACTGCATCATTACGCGCTAACCAAGGGACTTCGCGTTCAAGATATGAAAGAACACTGTCCCATAATTCTGGAACCGTTTTCATCGGCCCTTGGTGGAGTGGGAGGGGGTTGTCAACAGCTTCAGCTGCCGTAAGAACGCCGTGGGCATTCAGCATGGCTGCTTCTGCATCGTGAACCATCGTGCCTCGAGCTCGGGCATCGACATCTTCGCTTTGTACATCTTCAGGTTCTGCTTTCAAACGCTTATTCATCCATGCCATCCGAGGACATTGAAGCCAGGATTGTAGACGACTTTGAGACCAAGTCTCTCGCTCCATCCCTGTAGAGTGAAAACCAGTTGTCGCGTTCAGAATAGGACTTTGTAAATCGAGAGCGGGGAGAGGGCGGGGGTCGATGGCTGGGCCTTTGGACATTGAATTCCGCTTTAGGCCGAGGTGTGGCCAATGCTGTTGTTGGCTCGAACCGAGAAGCACTTGGGAATTTGAAGGTTGTAATATGAGATCGTCGGTACTCAGCATATGTTCTCGGTTCTCCCAAGTAAAATAGTCACCATTTTCCAAGTCCTTCATCACCGGTTGTCGAAGGCTACGATCTGTTTGAATCGGAAGTTCGTGCGCCATTGCTAGAGCCGTTTGAGAGAGCACTTTGCCGGAAGGGGCAGCTGCGTCAAGTAGTTGCAGTCCAAGCCGTTGACGTTCGTCTCTGCCCCTGTGGCCTGCGCGTTCTCCAACTGCTTTGCCTTCGACCATGGTCATCGTAAAAGGCCGGGGAGTAAGCCAAACAAGGCCACCTCCGTGTTCATCCTTTGTCCAGTGCCAACTTCGATGAAGGCGGCCCTGTTGATGTTCAAAGTCCTGAAGAAAAGAAGGAGCCGGTTGCAAGGTTGCAAGCGAACCTTCATGTCGAATTTCGGTTAACCATTCTGATAAAGGCGCGCTTGGGCCGCCACCTTCTTCAGCACTGGTGTCAAAGATGACGACTTCTTGAGCTGCATTGAGTAGATGACGAAGGTGATGCCGTCCTTGACGAATCGCGAGATCGGTATTAAACAGCCCAAGATGAACTTGTGCAGGTGCATCAAGCCATGGTATTTTCGAAGTTTTCATCGACCACGAATTGACATCCAAACCTGCCAAGAGTATCAAATCAGCTTCAACGCCATGGGCTTGTTCCGGGGTGAGCACCTGGATGGACTTCCCTCGAGAACGTGAACGGGGTAATGAGGTATGGGCGAGAAGGTGATCGAAATATTCGATGAAGAGGGGGCCTTTTTCTGGAACCGAATAGCCTGCTTTTTCGAGGAGGGTTTGCGTGGATTCATGAGATTCCCTCACTATTTGCAGCCCTGCGAGAGACCGGTCATGTTTTGCAGTCCGAGTTGAAAGGTCAATCCAATCGATATGATTGTAGATAATATCGAGCCATTCAATTCCCGATTTTGGACGCTGCGGGAGAGGAAGAGGCCGTTCGGTCGAACAGCCAAGTGGTTGTTTTGGGATTTTGGAAAGAGTCTCTTGGTCGACCAGTGGGGCCCATGTCTCAGCAATGCAGTGTAACCACCATTGGGTTTCTTCAAGTGCTTGACGTGCCTTGTTTTTGTTTTCTCCAAGCTGTGGAGTTGCTTGTGCGAGCGTTGCAAGCCATCGCAAAAGGGACCCTTGCCCCCCTCGTACGTGGAATGAACGAGCGATTTTTTCGAGAATGTCGGAATGAGGAAATGGTTTCCATGATGGTTCGCTGGGGTGAGTGAGTTGCTCGATTGCACCGTTGTTCAAAGGAAGACTTTGATGTTCATACAACCCCCGAAGATGTTCGAGTGACCAAGCATCCATGCCAATACCGAGTTTCATTGCCCGAGCCAATCCCGCAACTGCTGGTATCTCTTCGAGCTTTTTCTGTTCCACCCCACACTGATAACCAAGAGATGCGAGGCGTGAGTGCCATTGTTCTTGGTTAGAATCTGCAGCTCCATCGACGATAAGTACGCGCCCCTTGGATTGGAGGCCGTATGACCGTAACAATTCAATTGCAGCATCCATTGAATGTGCTCCTCGTTCCAAAGTGATACGGTGCAGTGAAGTGTTTCTCTGCACACCTCGTCTTGAACGCCAATGAGTCTCGTTTGGTGGCAACCATACTTCGTGCTTTGGAACCCATTCAGGAAGGTCTGCTTGTGTCACATAGTCCCATTCTGCGTCAAAGAGGTAAGCTCCGTGAAAGCCAAGGCGGAAAGAACCTGCTGAACAAAGTTGGTGAATTGGACGTATTTTAGAAAGAGATGTAAAGAAACTACGTTCAATTTCGGAGTAATCTGGTGCCACATCTAAAACCACAATTCCTCGTACATCATTCAAAGTGAAGGGGACCTCAGAACTTGTTTGAAGCGCCCTCATGAGACGACTAAAAGCATGGTGAGGGTGGGTTCCGCCTAATTTTTCCTCGAGATTGTGCAGAAGTGAATCAAATTCTTTTGCACCAGGATCGCCTTCCCAGGACCACGGATTGTTCAATTGATGCAAAGTCTGATGCAGTGTGAGGAGGCGTTCCGTTTGGTATGATGACCACTTCCTGCCTTCGATGGCTGAAAATAACAATGGCAACTCTCCGTTTTCAGCTGCTTGTTTGGTATGAGCGTGGATGACTGAAAACAATCCTGCATCATTTCCAAACAAGGGCGGTATACCAAGGTCAAGTGTTAACAATTGAAGCAAACGAACTATCGTCAAATGATGTGTTGTATCAACAGGTGAATTGGTTTGTGCGAGTTGGAGCAAGGTTTGATTCCGACTGGCTTCATTGGGGTGAAGGACCAAAATATTTTCAGCAGAACCATTTTGAAGTGCATCAAAGAACCATGGCGGAATGTTATCGCCTGCATCGACCGCTTCAAGCGTGAGTGATGCAACATTTCCCTCATTCATCTTGTCGCCCCAAGACCAATACAACCGTCGACTGTTCTTGAAGCCTCTCGGTACATTCTCAGAAAGGAGCGCTTTATGCTGGTATTTTGATAAGGTGATTTTGTGGTCGAATCTCATCTCTGTTTGTCTTTTTAGAAAGAGTCAAATGAATCTGTAAAATATAAATTTCAAAATCAAGCCAATTTGATTGAATCCACATGGGTTGAATGCTTTGATATCCAAGTTCCGACTCGGAAGGATATGCGGAAATCCTTCTTTCTTATCGGAATCCTACTTCTAGCTGCGGTTGGCCCTACACTCAGTGTTGCTGCACCTGCGACAACGACAGATGCCGGCATACTGTTCGGAGGTCAATCGTTTAACGCAAATCAGTCCGGTTCATCAACGGTCAATTTCAGTGAATTACCTTCAGTTGTTGAAGTCTACACTGCGACATGGTGTTCGAACTGTGTCGATGTCGAGCATGCTCTTGAAAACATCGAAAATACAACTGGTTTACAGCAGTACCACACACATCGAGCCATCAACGAAGCTCAAGACCCGCTTGGAAGCATTGAAATCGATCAACGCTTCCATGATCGCTATGGTGTAATGGCCCCACCTGTTGTCGTGTTTAATGGCTCGGTCATTAAAGTCGGAAGCGTGACTGATGCCGAATCCTTAGAAAGTGAATTTACTGGACTCGCTCAACAAAATATGGATATTTCCGGCACTTCGACCTTTGCATGGAATTCAACAAGTAACACGACAGGGACAGCTACATGGGACATTAATCCTCTTAATTTGAGCGTTATTCAGTGGCAATTGGACCAAGGAAGTTCACTTTCCGCCTACGCTTGGATTGTAGAAGCTTCGGCATCCTTTGAAGAAGGGACCAATGGCCTTGGAGATTATCCACACGTCGTTCGAGGTATCGTTGAACTGGGTGAAATCAACATGACTTCGAATATTCTTTCAGGAAGTGCAAACATCACCCTTCCACCGGCATACGATGGCAATGATTTGTCGGTTCACTTAATTTATCAATTCAACCAACCTGCTGAAGTTGAGGAACCAGGGGTCGAAACCCCACCATTGGTCGAAAACCCAGAAGAAGGGTTGCCTGCTGCTTCACTTCTCGCCAGTCTTTGTGTTATCTTTGGAGCTGCATTCATTCGTAGAGATTGATGATACATAAGAAATCAGTGACGGTTACAGTCATTTAGAAGTGATTGTACATGGCAAACATGTCGCTCAAAAAGTGGCGAAAACACTCAAGATGCGTTGGATGTCTTCATCGGTAATGTGCAGGTGGACTACAATACGACAGGCATGAGGTTGAATGTCCATGACATCGATTCCGGAGAGGCGCAGTTGTTCCATCACTTGTGTAGCTGGAACTTCAGATTGGAAATAAACCATGTTGGTTTCTACCGTTTGCATATCGACTTCAAATCCTTCAATTTTATCAATGGCTTCTGCCAATACTTTCGTTCTTCGATGGTCTTCTTCGAGACGGTCGATGTTGTGGTCAAGTGCGTGCAAGCATGCTGCTGCAAGAATGCCGGCCTGACGCATGCCGCCGCCGAACATCTTTCTCCAACGATGGGCACGTGCGATAAAGGCTGTAGAACCAACTAGAACCGAACCGACTGGCGCTCCTAACCCTTTGGAAAAACAAATAGAAATTGAATCATAATCTCGGACCATACGGGCAACTGGAGTGTTTGTAGCAACTGCAGCATTGAAAATTCTGGCACCATCCATGTGTGTGGCACAATCGTTTTCCTTGGCGAGAGCTGCAATTGCATCGAGTGTTGCTTGAGGATAGCATGCACCTCCGCCTCTGTTGGAAGTATTCTCAACACAAACCAGTGAACCATCTGGATAGTGAGAAAGAGAGCCTGCTTGTTTACGAATCGCTTGTTCGACGTCTTCAACTCGCATCAAACCACCATGCACATCAACTAAAGCAATTGATGCACCACACAATGCTGCATAACCACCTCCTTCATAGAGGTAAATGTGACTGTTTTTAGCCGTGATTATTTCGTCACCAGGAGAGGTGTGTGCTCGAAGAGCAATTGCATTTGACATCGTTCCCGAGGGTACGAACAGTCCAGCCTCTTTGCCACACAATACGGCAAGGCGCTGTTCCAATTGAGTGACTGTAGGGTCATCTCCAAGAACATCGTCTCCGACCTCTGCATGAATCATCGCTTCACGCATTGATGGAGTTGGTTGAGTAACTGTGTCTGAGCGAAGGTCGACTCGGTCCGAAGGGTAGTCACGCATACCACTCGCAAAGCGCCTCTCTTCATCAATTCGATGGAGTGGTCTTAGAGTAATTTTAATTCACCAGTAATCTCTTCAAGAATTACATCCCTTTCTGGGCCAAGAGCCAGTACGGTAAGTGAACCGCTCGGAATTTGAGTATGTCCTGCATCATGGACGAGAGTTGTCAAAATACCTGCTGATTTTGCTCGCTTTTCAAGATCGAGAAGATGTTCTGCATCATGTCCCTTGAGGCAGACTTTCTTTTGACCAGTCGCAAGCCATTGTTCAAGGTTCATCGGTTTTTCTACCCCTGACTTCATGGTAGCCATGACTGCCCCATGCCCTACTTGAGCTGCAATTTTCCCCTTTCCCATCTTCAACCCTTGATTCACAACACAAACCATTTTACATGGCCCCTCCAGAGGTTTTCCGGAAGGGGCAGGTGCGGTTATTCGATGTAAAAATGAACGGAAACCCATACGAACACCTAGTAGGGCTTCAATTCCGAAACAAGTGCATCAATCGCTCGCCGTGGCGCAGGCCCAATACCGAGTACTGTCACCGTTCCTGGGGGGACCTCTGTATGACCGGCATCTTTCACGATATACGTGACCAGTCCGGCTGCTTGAGCTTGACCTGCAAGACGTTGTAAAGATGCCAAATCATCAACACGTAAGCAAATCTTACGAGCTCCAGCATTCTTCCACCGTTCAACCAAACGGGCATGTGTTTTCCGAGCATTCAATGTGCATGATACTGCAGCATGAGAGCATTGAACAGCAAGCTTGCCTGCTGACATTTTCAAATCGTGCCGTGCAATGAGGACCATTGAGGGTTCATCAGCCGTCGATACCATGGCTATTCACCACCGTAAATTCGATTTCTTCAAGACTTGGCTCTTCCTCAAGCAGTCGGGTAAACCAGCCACCCAGCCAAATGGCAAAGGTCAAATTTCCAATCATGTGGAGGAAATCAAACGGTAGGCCATGCCCGAGATATACGATGAATTCAGTAAAACCGATGTTACCATCAAGAATCGAAAATGAAACAATGAAATCAAACCAAAAGGCAGCGAAAATTGAGGCCATGCATGCCCGGCCAAGATTGAATCCTGTGGATGTAACAAGTGACAATCGAGAACCGGCAATTGCGATACTGGCCCATCCTGCTGCTTGGAAAACTGTCCACCAGCCATCACCCATAAAGAAATTAGAAATCATTGCGACAAGGACGGCGAATGCAGCACCGCGGCGTGCACCCAATTGTGCCCCTACTAAAAGTGCTGCAACTGTAACGGGTTGAACATTCGGAATTGGTTGCATTACCACTCGAATTAAAGAGACTGATAGTACCAAAGTCGCCATAAAGAGAGAATCGAAAATCGGTCGCTTGGTTGGCTTAGCCAATAACCAAAAAGCACAGCCAAGCAAAACAACATCCAGTAACACACTCGCAAGAGGTGAGAGAGCGGGGCCGTGTACGCCCATTGCTTGGAACATGAATCGACCCAAGAGGGTTGATGATTTGAGGCTTACCTAAGTTATGCTGGCGTCCAACGAACTATTGAGGTTGCGCCGACTATGGAATTATCTGCAGAAATGATACCTTTTGAGCCATCGACTGAGAATTCCCAACCTTTCCCTTCAATGCCATCAATCGATTCAACATACCAGCCAATTCCTGTCAAATCACTGGTAAGTTCAATTTCTAATTCTTTGCAAGCCGCTTGCGTTAATGAGAATACATCATCATGGCCTACAAAACCTCCAATAGAATGTTCTACTCCATTGATTTCAAATATGACAATTTGTGTACCGAGCCATTCGTCTGGCCACTGTTCATTCCATTCCTCAAGAGATGATTTTTCTGGAAACTGTTCATCAAAAGATTTCGACCATTGACTGGACAAATCGGGGAAAATGAGTAAGACCAAGATGAGAGCCAACAAACTTGAAGTGCGCAAAAACCACTCTCGTTTCCCACTTAGCAAAAAGGCACAGGATGAGCCTAGTAAGATGAATATCATAAAAATAAGTCCCTGTGTACCCCAGTCGAACTCTTCAAGAGAAGAGGTTTCCACTTCCTCAATATTACTGAATACCCGTATGATTGATTGATCATTTCCGAAGACGGTAAAGGTCGTCAACCCAACTGAAAATTGAATTGGTGCAGCGGTGCCGTAACCATATAGGCCAACATCAATGGATGAATACGTCAAATTCTCTTGATCGTGAATGGAGAAAATGCCCCAGGTTGATTCTGGAAGGTTGGATGGAGCAAGAATCTGGCCGTCGTCAAACCAGGCAATTTCCCCATTGGTGTGGAATGGAGTCATATCAATAACATTGCATAGACTTGTGCAATGAAGCATTCGAAGATTCGAAGAATCTCCAGTCACGACATATTCGCCTCGCACACTCGGAATTGCAGGTGATGACCCCGCTGGAATTTGCTGTAAAAGAGTAGTATTTAATGGGTCAAAAACTGCAATAGTACTACCAGCAACTGCCTGTGCATGGATGAGTATACCGGCCTGTGTCACCAAAGGTGCATGACGGATCTTTCCAAGTTGAAGAGCATGCGATGTCGCATTACCTGTTCGATCGACATGCCAAAGATGGCCCAATTCATCTCCCACGAAATAACCGAGTTCATCAACAGTCACTCCATTTCTCCAACCCAATCCTGTTTCTGTCCACCATTGCTGTTGACCATCAGCCAGACAGTATTGGCCTACACCTTGCCGTGTTGGAATGACCACAAACTCCCCATCTAGAGCAAGTTGGCCGGTTACGCCCCAGCCGATGACCTCGGATTGTGTAGACCAAAGTACCGTACCGTTCGAAGGGGCGAGGGCTTCAACAAGGCCGCTGGTCCATCCAACCAAGACCATATCTGGCCACGAACCACACTGGCCCTGACCTGCTTGAACAGAGAGAAGGGGTGACATGTCGTTATTGGTTGAGGCGATATTCGAGTGATGCCATATTGTATCTCCTGCGAGGTCAAATGCAGTCACTGCTGGCTCGTCATTCCCTGATGTTCGAACAAGAAGTTGTTCACCGGTAAACAAAGGTGATGTCGAAATATAACCCGTTTGAAAGTCATACTCCCAGGAAAATGAATGCTCATCATCCCAAGCAGTAGCGGGTTCTTGAGCGGTAATTGCCGGTACAAGAAGGAGGGTGACAAACAGCAACGCCATCAAGCGTCGAAACACAGAGATCACTCCGAAAACTTCTGTATCGCTTGTCGTAGAAGAGCGCTGACGACTTTACCATCTGCAGCACCAACCGCTTGCATTACAACGCCCATCAAAGGACCCATTGCTGCCATACCGCGTTCTTTGACAAAGTCGGCCCGTTCGGCAACAATCCCTTCGATAACTGCTCCTAAATCTCCTTCGTCTGCAGGCTTGAAGCCGTTTGCTTCACCGTATTCAGCAATCAGTTCACTGGTTGGATTCAGTCCTTTGAAATGTTCAATGATTTCATTCATTGATTCACGGGTAATGAGGCCTGCTTCCTTGACTGCCATGACGTTAGCACAAAGTTCTGGGGCAGCTGTATCATTTTCCATCAAGACACTCGCCCAACCTTTGTGGGGTAATTGTGATGCGTATTCGACAAAAATGTCATCGAGTTCTCTTGCCAGTAATTGACTTGCCTGGTCATCAGAAATATCATATTCAGAAATACGTTCACGGCGTTTATCATCTGTCATTGGTAATGTATGAAGGGTTTCTTGCCATCGTTCAGGAGTGAGGCTGAAAACTGGAACGTCTGTCTCAGGATACATACGAGCGCCGCCCGGCAAGGGGCGCATGGGAGTGGTTGTTCCATCATCGGGAGCCCCTTTCTTGATTACAACATTTCGAACTTCTTGCGCGATTCGGTGCCATGCTTTGCGCGCCCGGGTCAGTACACTTTCAAGTGCCAACTCAGCCTGCCATCGAGGAGCTAAACACAGGATGAAACCGTCACTTGAGTCAAGAGAGAGGTGAGCTCGAACTGCATCTACATGTTCGGCCTCAATCCCATATGCTGGTAATTCATCAGAATGGAATACGCCTTTGACACCTGCTAGTTTTGCAGCACCTGCTAATTCTCGACCAAGTCGAGGCATTTGAGCCCCTTCTTTATCTGAAGACTTTTCGCCGAACTTTCCTGCAAGACCTGGGAGAGGGAGTGCAAGCATGATGAAGTCTTGTTTCAAACCGGTTTGAACCATCTTTGAATCACAAGATGTGAAACATATGCTGACGTCTTCCAACACCAGCGGCAGGTGTTTCTCGACAGCTTGTGCAACTTCTGCTTCGAGTGTTGCATCATCACTTCTCCGATCTGGAGGAAGTGCTGGTAAGGAGAGGAGCGTACGCAACTCATTGGCAAGACGGTAAAAATGCAATTGACGAGCCATTTCGAGACGGATGATTCGAGGAATCCATGATAAATCCTGGCAACCTTTGATTTCAACACGGTCGCCACAGGCCAAAGAAACGTTGAGATCTTGACGAATGCTTCCAAGCCCTCTTCGAACTTTTCGAGTTTGACGCAAACATCGCCCAAGTGCCATCGAAGTTTCTTTTGCGTGTTCTGGAGTCTGAACATCAGGCGCTGTAGCAATCTCAATCAAAGGTAATCCTAAACGGTCTAAGTTGTAGATTACTTGTTCTCCATCACCTGTTGAGATAGTATCGAGTTTACGCGCACTGTCTTCTTCAAGGCACAAAACATCAACGCCGACAGGGCCTGTTTCTGTTTGCAGAACGCCATCGGTTGAAACTAAAGAGGTGCGTTGAAAGCCACTTGTATTGGAACCATCGACGACGGTTTTTCTCATCGTTTGAAGGAGCGTAACTGGTTTTGCATCAAGCAGTGCAGAGACCGTCAAAGCGATGGAAACCGCATCTTCATCATGGGAAAGTGGAGGTTGTTCATCCAATTCGATCAGGCCGGAGTTTGGTGATTGGACATAGACAAAAGAACGATTACGCCGTGTTTCAAATCGAGCGGCAATATCGATTGCACCCCCTTCACCCCGAGCCGCTCTCAAGCGGCGCTGGTAACGGTTCCATTGCTCTGGTACGGTGTCAATGGTGACATCAAAAAGGACTCCTGGTTGGCGTGAATGAAGCTTGCCTGTTGCAAGCTGTTGATGCACTTCAATACCACACATGAAGCCTAATTGTGACGGTTTAAGCGCAGTGGCATCCTCGACATCACCGATTGGCTCAGTGCGAATTGGGTCGGCCATATTATGCCGGAGCCGTTCATCCTTCAAGACTACAACCCTCGACACTCAAGCGATTTGTAAGGTATCGTAACCTGACGGACGAAGCATTCTTCCATGCTGACAGAGCTTATCAATGACGTCTTCTGCTGTTGCACGGTCGATATCATAGCGTTCGGCTTCATTGAAGACATCCAATAGTTGGGCTACTCCGCCACCGTTTGCTGCCAAGGAAGCGACAATTTCCATAATGGCTTTCTCACGGTTTCGAGTCTTGCCTTTCTTCCCTGTTTGGAGGGTTGTCTCATCGAAGTTCCCACCCATGAGTTCTTCTCGCCAAAGACGAGTCATTCGTACAGCCCTTTGTGCGTCTTCAAGGGTAGCGACTTGAGACAGACGAATACGAGCGCTGGCTTCTGCTAAACGAGCTAGAGCCTCAAGAGAACGGGCTGTAATAGCAACGCTATCGTTCGAGTCCCCGATTTGTTTTCGGGTATCGACGTAAAAATTGACGATTGCATCACGTGCATCTTGTTCGAGGTGAGGGTGAACGGTTCGTTTCGAATAGGCAATGTATTTTCGAATCAAATCCCGAGAGAGTACTTCCCCATGCTCAGTATTCTGTTCTACACCTGAACGAGATGAGTTTTTGGTTGGGTCAGGAGCACTCCCTTCATTGACTAATAATTCACTGATTCCCTGTAAACGATTACTGATGATGTGATGGGCAATCTTTGCATCCTTTTCGATTTCGGGAGAATCTGTCAACAACCAGATGATATCGAATCGAGAAACCAAGGGTGGAGCGAGATTGATTTGGGCAGTAAACGGAACTTCCGACACGGGCTCAAATCGACCGTTCTTTGGGTTCGCTGCTGCCAAAACGGCACACCGGGTACGCAGGCTGGCGTTGATTCCAGCTTTGGATATCGAAATTTTCTGTTGCTCCATTGCCTCGTGCATACTCGAACGGTCCCCTTCATTCATTTTGTCGAATTCGTCAATAGCGGCTAATCCAAGGTCGGCAAGAACCAATGCTCCAGCCTCTAAAGTCCATCGCCCATCTGCAGCAGGGTCCTGGACGGCTGCTGCAGTAAGTCCAGCAGCAGATGCGGATTGACCCGAAGTAAATCGGCCACGAGGTGATATTTTTGACATGTAATTGAGCAACTGCGATTTTGCCACCCCGGGGTCACCCATCAGTAAAATGTGGATATCGCCACGGTTACGAGTTCCATCCGAATTGAGTCGGGCTACGCCCCCAAACAATTGTAACGCTAACGACTGTTTTACAGAATTCATTCCAAAGATCGAAGGAGCGATACTGTTGGTAAAAAGTTCGAAAATATCCGGCCGGCGTGCTAATTCTTTGATTTCTAATTCTTCATCCTCAGTGATGACAATTTCTTCAAGAGGAATATTTTGTCGTTCAAGTGAATGAATACGAAGGAAAATATCGAACACAGGAGTGTCTTTTCCGCCTTTCCTTTGTGAACGGATGAACAAAACTCCGTTCGCTTTGACACGGTCTCCAGGATTGAGTTTTCCAGCCAAATCGTGTTCTGCGATACAGGTGATTCGCTCTGGTTGAATTCCACCTTTCATTTGCTCAGGCAATTCTTGTAATTCCATAAATTGTGAATTGATAAGGATTGAATCTTTCTGATTCAACTCAAAACGAGTTTGACGTTTTGCTCGACCGCATCCACCATCCAATTGTTGACATTCAATTGGTTCAATCAGTTCTTGTTCATTCGGCTGATTGATGACCATCGAATGACCG
The DNA here is from genome assembly GCA_949372645.1 of Candidatus Poseidoniaceae archaeon. Lineage (GTDB taxonomy): Archaea > Thermoplasmatota > Poseidoniia > Poseidoniales > Poseidoniaceae > MGIIa-L1. Next base: position 87,848 of record CASIAP010000008.1, read on the forward strand.
CACGCAACACATTCGAAGGTGGCTGAGTAAATTCGAGGTCGGACACCTGATATTTTGGTCGTTACAGCATCAATAGCGAGCATTATTCCGATATCGTCAGCTCGCAATTGAGAGACGGTTCGAACTTGGTCAACAGGAAGGTGAATAATTCGAACAAAGGGGTACATCGTGGTGTGACCTGCATCCATTAGAAATTGGCGTAGGGCTTGGTTGGATGCATGGAAATGGAGTTCTGGGTGTTGGACAATGTCGTGTGCGAATTCATGGTCAAAGCCTTCAATGACTCGATACGAAACTTCAAGCGATTGTTCATCTGGCCACATTTGTGCAAGATTGTGGACTGATTCTGCAAAGTGGTCTTGGATCAAAGAAGTCCAGCGTGCAGGAAGGTCGAATTCTTGAAGCATTTTGGTCACCTATGAATCGCGGGAGAGGGTCCCGACTTCCAAACAATATTGGCTACGGTATTTAGCCATAGCCTCGCGAAAACCCTACCCCCTCTTTTCCACTGGAGAAAGAGGGGAAAGACGGCCGGCGTTTACACTGGAAATTCATGTCCACTGCCAAAGAGCCAGGACCGCAGATAACATGAGGAAGAAGACTGTCGCTTGAACCATGCCGAAGCATGCGTTTGCACCTACCAATGGTCGTTTTCAACGGTGGGTATTGGACTCTCCTCTCTTAGAAAATCGATTGGATGATCCCACTGAACGTGAGATTCTTACCCACATTTCACCTGAAGGAATCGAGATGATGGAACAAGGAAAAGCCCTACCGGTATTGATTTATTTGGCTCCATTTACATCCTCTGGCCCTGCTCGAGCAGGTTGGAAGGCGTTCGGCGAAACATTGCCACAACGACATGAGCGATTGGTAAAATCTGGGAAGATGGAACCTGTAGTTTTGGTAATGCCTGATACCTTTACCTCACTTGGTGGAAATCAATTCGTCGATTCGCCCGTTCTTGGTCAATGGTCAACGTGGCTATCTGAAGCTCTGAAACCTGCGATTGAATCACGTTATTTGACCAATGGAAATTTCGGTTTAATTGGGAAATCTTCGGGAGGATATGGGGCTTTGATGAACGTCATGCTTCAACCGGGTGCATGGGATGCAATCGCTTGTCACTCCGGCGATGTTGGTTTTGAAACCATGTTCTTACCTACTTTTGCAGAGACATTGACGCATGTTCGGCGATTTGGTGGCGTTGCTGGCTATGTCCAACATATTCGAGAGGCTGCTTCGCTTTCAGGCCCTGATTTTCATTCCTTGATGATCTGTGCAATGGCCGCATCCTATGATCCACAACCGCCAACTGAAGACAATCCCCTCGGCATCAAATTACCACTTGATGAAAATACGGCAGTTGTTGAAGAAGAAGCATGGTCGCGTTGGATGAACTTTGACCCGCTTACAATGCTCGAATCCAACCATGGTTCACTTGCTCAATTGAAGTGCTTACTCATTGATTGTGGAAACAGAGATCAATACCACATTCAGTATGGAAGTCGAAGATTTGTTGAACGTTTAATTGCATTTGAAGTCCCCCATACATGGGAAGAATTCGATGGAACTCATTCGGGAATCGATTTCAGATTAGACACAAGTTTTGCCAAATTATCCAAGGTCTTGTCGTAATTCTAACACACGACTGAGGCGGTGAGTTCTTCAAACGCCTTCTTTTGAAGGTGGCATGGCCGAACCTATGGACTATGCGAGTGCAGGTGTCGATATTGACCTTGAAGGGGCCGCTGTCGCCTCTCTTATCGCTTCACTGAGCGCATCCAGCCGTCCACCAGGAACTCCTGGAGCCCCCGTAGACCTCCCTGGCGGTTTTGGTGGGTTAATCGAATTCGGCGATTCGCTGCTTGCTCTTGCTACCGATGGAGTGGGAAGTAAATTACAAATAGCCTCTTTACTCAAACAATGGGGTGGTGTTGGGATTGATTGCATGGCCATGAATGTCAATGATTTACTGTGCGTTGGTGCTGAACCGATTGCTTTCGTTGATTATGTCGCTGTGCCGAAACCCGACCCTGAAACTCATGCAGCTCTTGGAGCATCGCTGGCTGAGGCTTGCCGATTGGCAAGAGTGACTTTGGCTGGAGGAGAAACCGCATCTTTGCCTGGTATCGTAACAGAACTTGACCTTTCAGGAACTGCGCTTGGCTATGTCAAGAAAGGTAATGCAATCACTGGTGAACATCTGGAATCCGGAGATGTACTCATTGGCCTTCCTTCATCTGGTGTGCATTCGAATGGCTATTCTTTGGTTCGCCGAGTTATGGAACATGCTGGACATCAATATACTGATGATGCACCGTTTAATGTTGCCAGTGTTGGCCGTAGTGTTATGCATTTCGAAGGAAATGATGATTCACAGTTCACCCTTGGTGAAGTGTTCCTTAATCCAACACGGATTTATTGCGACCCGATTGTTGACCTTCTGAAACATGCTGAAACCACTGAATCTGAGTTCGCCCTTTCCGATATCCGTGCAATCTGTCACGTAACAGGTGGTGGCCTCTCCAATCTGCTTCGACTGCATGGTTCTCTGGGGTGGCATATTGATTCACCTTTGGCCCCTCACCCAGAATTTGAGTGGTTACAAGAAGTCGGTGGCATCGAAACTCGTGAGATGTATCGAACCTTCAACATGGGCACTGGAATGATTCTTGCCGTATCAAAGCAACACGCGGAAACAATCTGTACTTGGTTGAACGAGCGTATGATCGGTACACAAGTCATCGGTCACGTTCATGACCAAGGTCACAAAGTCACTCATGCCATTGAAGGCGTCGAGTTCTCACACTATTGAGTGCTTACGCACTTAATTCATCGTTTGATGAATGTGTGACTCACTCGTCCTTTCGAGCTGCCATAATTAAACAGACAATTGCGCCAAGGTAAAGAAGCGGTGCCAAGTAATCTGTTGGGGCGTCAAAGTTGGTCCAGTAGGTGAGCGACTCTTGGTTGGTCGTAACCTTTGATGCAAGGTCTTCAGCATCTGAGTCACCAATAACGGAACTTGATTCGATCGAGAACACGGCTTGCAAATTGGATGCATTTGGTGCGGTGTGTTGATCGGTAATTGGGCGCATGTCCAACCAGAAAGTGGATTCAGAAGAACCTGCGATAATTGCACCGCTGAGTTCTTCAGACTGTAGACTTACTTCACTACCAAAGTAAACTGGTAGAGCACCAGGCATTGCATCAAGCAATCCACCGGTGTTCAAGAGTTTTGCTTGGATAGGGCGGGTCAATGGGTCGAGAGATGCTGAACAGTCATTCACAACGATATCCTTCAGAGTTGAAGTTCCATCACATACAATTGCTGCAGTAGCGTATCCGGAGAGGTCGACCATGTCGCCATCCATTGTAAGGAAGCCACCTGTGGTTCCAATTCGGGATTCTGCAGTGATAAGGCCAAATGTATCGTCCATCTTAACGTCATCCTTCCATGCGAAGTATTCACTTCCATCAACAGACATCATCTCGCCTTTATCGCACGAAGAGACTTCTCCGGTACAGATGGTGTAGCTTGTTCCTGTGTCACTGACAATACCGCCAGAGCCGTAGTAGGTTGCATTGGATTCAAGGCTGGTCCATCCAACAGTCATGTCCATTGGATTTCCTGAAGCAAGGAAGGCGACAACAGGGTCGTGCCATCCGAGCAACCAGTTGTTGAATTCTTGTTTGAGGTATGGGGTTGTACCGAATGAACTCATCAAGAACTCTGGGACAAATGATGCAAAGATTGGAGATGAGACAAAGAAACTCAATGCATCTGCTGCGTTTGCGTCAATCCCATACAGTGCACCAATGGTTACGTTGTTCCAAGGCATTGGTTCACCAGCTTCCTTTGTAGTGGTGTTGTATGGAGGCGTCGTCATTCCACTCAATTCACCATACATGAACAGGGCAGCTCCAGATGCGGTTGTCAATCCAAGAACTGGATGGTAGAGAATATGTGCTGATTGTTCTGGAGTGAGTGAAATTGCTGTGGCATCGGAATGCCCAGGGATTACACCATCTCCCCAATTACCGCCCATGTTGAGGGAGTTCGTGAGGTATCCACCGTTGAGAGTATCTGCCGAACCAAAGGTAGCATTAACGAAGAGGGATGCAGTCATATCCCCAGTTCCGCCTTTCAAAACCATAGGCAAACTCTTGGCATCAGTTAGCCAAGCGCCAGCCCACATTGCTATTGCTCCATATTGAGTTGCATCAAGGCCGAATGTGGTCATTGCCGAAACTGCATCCATTTGCATGAACGTTGCAAGTCCGA
>CASIAP010000009.1 GCA_949372645.1 Candidatus Poseidoniaceae archaeon
CCGCGCGACGTTAGCGGAAGCCTTGGAAAGCGATTTACTGCTTATTTTAGCTGATGTTAGTGACAAGCCCGAAGAATTAGAACGAAAACTCTTCACTTCACGCAGCGAAGTATTCACTCGCTTTTACGGTGAAGAAATCGATGAAGAATTCCCATGGAATTCAGTCGATACGTCCGTAGTCAACCACGTCGTAACCGTTTTGACCAAATGCGACCAGGCAACGGAAGCCCAAAAAGAGGAAGGGATTGCAACGGTTGCTGCACTCGGTTTGCCCGAACCAATCCTCATTTCAGCCCATTCGGGTGAAGGTATGCAGGAGCTCAAGGATACAATTCTCTTGCATCTTTTCGGCCCCCCGATGGATTTGTTTCTCCTTCCAGTTCCTGCAGAAGGTGGCCGAGCAGTGGAAGGCTTGGTTTCAGATGTCTATGAAGCAGGATTGGTGGCGGGCCGAACCAATCACATTGACGGCATAGTGGAATTGAGGGTTTGGATACACGACCACGCGTTGGCAAGATTGCTTGCACACTCAAAACACCGCATTGAAGTGAAGTAGGACGGCATCTTACGCAAAGCATGGCCGAGTTGGAGGGAGGCGCTTCGAGCAGCGAGGACCCCTCAGAAGTAACCGACTATATTGACGAATTAACGGGGCTGTCCGAGCCAAAAGGAGACCTTACCTTCGCCTCTTCATCGACCGTACTTTCAATGCCGGACCCAATAATGCACCCCATGGGTCAAGCCATCGGGGTGTTTCTCTTGTTCATCTGTCTACTTGGCTTTCTCAACGGTGCAGATTTCGCCTCACCAGATTCAGGACTTGTCCGGCCAGATGAATTCGTCTATCGGCTCTCTTTGACTGCCCCAGACGAAACAGCGACTTTCCGCGGAGTCGTTTACGATGATGAAAATGAGCCCTTGGAAAACGCCACGGTTCATATTTCATGGGACGATGGCGGCATATGGAACTCAACAGAAACTCAAACACAGGCTGATGGCTCCTTTGAATTCGAACGCCTTGATCCAGGATTAACACGCGTCGATATCATCATAGAACGCGACAATCATCGCGACGTTTATTCGAATCGCGTGTTGCTTTCCCCCCCTGCAATGATTGAACCAATTGGTTTCACCACCATTGATTTCACAATCCCTTCACCAGAATCCTTTGCCGCTCAGCCTTGCTCGAATGAGGCAGATGATTGCGAGATACGGGCCATTGATTTGACTCCAGAGCAGATGGACCATCCATTGATGGACTCTGGTGCTTCAAGTATTTACATCACCATTGGATTTGCTTTCATGGGTCTAGCATTGATTGCCACAGGGTTCACTCTCTGGGCTATGAAAAGTGGTTCAGTTGTCATTCTGAGAACTGCAGCCTCACTCTCCTTTTTCGGAATGGGCCATTATTACACCGCATGTTGCTTCGGAATCGTAGCCTTCCTCCTCACCTTTGCCGTACCAAAACGTCGTATTCCGATGGGGGAAGAAACCCCTCCAAGCGGACAATCATGATGCAAGCGCCCCATCCAACTTAAGGGGGCTCAGCCCAACAGGGCTCCATGGACCTCTTCGCCTCGGCATGGATGACGCGGTCTCTTGGCGAATCCGTTTCTGCAGTTCACCTCGAGCAAGGTGGAGGGATTTTCGCTGGCGGATGGAATGGCAACCTCAAACACTGGGATGCTGAAGGGGAACTGGTGTGGACGGCAACATTACCTGATCGAATTACCGTTCTTGCCATTCATGAAGATTTAGTATTTGCAACAGCAGGATTGCATGTCGTTTGTCTCGAAGCGGCAACAGGTGACCAAAGATGGAGCCATGCCTTAGAAGGTAGTGCAGATTCTCTTTATCCCTTCAAAGAAAACTTGTATGCAGTCTCTTCGGTCTACGATATTGAGCATAATGATTTTCTTGAATCAGCGGTTTGGAATTTTTCATTCGACGGAACGATGAACTGGATTCAACGAATGGATGAACGCCCATGGACCATCCAAGAATTCAAAGGAAAATTATATTTTGGCTTGGGGCGACCTAAATGCGGCTTCTCAGCAATCGACTCCCAAGGCACAATCACGCATAATTCTGTCAAAACCGATTCACCGATTACCTGTGGTTCAACAAAGAACTCAGCTATGCTGTTCGGTCATGCTAACGGCGCAGTTTCAAATCAAAAAGGCAAAGTTATTTTCTTGGAACAAAGCGCAATTGAACTTCTTCACGCAACGCCTGAAGGCTACGTTGCCGCATTGGAAGATGGAACACTTCTTTCGAGAAAAGCCAAGATAGAGCAATGGTCAGCGGCTGGAAGCACCGTCAACGTCCAATCAAGTGGCTTTTCATTCCAAGGGAACCAAACTCACTGGGCAGGCCGCTGGTCGGGTTCCCAAGGATCCATCGAAATTCGAAACATTGATTCAGGAACCCTCTTGGTATTGACTCAAAGCCCTCGTTGTGAATCGATTGCGTCTGATTCAACTCGCGTAGCTCTTGGTTTTGAAAACGGAGAAATCCGACTTTGGGAACGCAGTATGTTCGAACGCCGTCTACTCAGCGGTCATGAAATTGAAGAAAAGAATGAACGAAAATCAGCCCTTCAAGACAAACTCCGAGCTCTCCGAGACAGATGAATGTTCCTTCATCAGTTATCCCAAACGCTTACCGGAGTATCTGCTACGCTACTGGAATCGATATCTGCACCAACAGTGTACTGCTGTTGCTGTTGCGGCATTTCCCCTCTTGGTTGCACAGGGGTTTGAGTTTGCATCTGCATTCCCGGAGCCATATTTTGCTGAGGTATATATCCAATCACTGGCGTAGAGTTCCCACCCGTTACGATTCCGACCAAAAGAAAGATTCCACCCAGGCCACAACAACACGCTCCAATTGTTGCAAGTAGTCCACTGCCAAGTATCTTCAAACTTCCGCCTAAAAAGGCCAACCCGTACTCGTCATTGTCCATGATATACAAGCTTGTATTGCTGGAAATAGTGTAATTTTCACCGATGGAACAGTCATACTCGGTTGTGGTGTCAAGAGTGGCACAAACATAGGCAAAAAGTATTCTTCCATCATCAGGGAGTGGGTCGAATTGCCGATCTGAGAACTCTTCCTCATCGTCTGATGGCGCCCGGCATGAGAATTCACTGGCCGATTCTGTGACATCATTACCCTGGGAATCAATCACTGTGAATGAGACGTTTTGACAAGCATCAGTCTTCCCATCGCCATCATCATCGTCATAGTTTCCATCCATCATGAGGTACCATCCACCGGAACCGGCCCCATCATCGTCCGCGAATGTATACGAAAATGTAGTGCTGGGGCCTTGAATGTAGTCATCAGGATCAACTTCCGCGACATCATCCAACCCATCGCTTCCACTCGACCAAGCTATTCCGAGAGAAGCCAACGCAAGTACGATGCTGATTCCTCCAACGATTAACATGGGTTTATTGGCCATAAAACTGCTAATGGGTGCAGATACTTAACAGAACTGCCCAACTAAAACGATATCTTTATGATATCACTATGATAGCGCAACCTGAGCCAGTATGCAAGCAGCACCCACACAACAAACTCTCGAGCCAAGAGTGGACGAAATCATGTTCAAGGATGTAGATCAAGCCACCATCAACGGGTTTGTCGGCCTCGGCGTTCACATCTTAGGGGTGCCACTCATTTTCCTTGCAACTTTCATCTTCTATGAACTAGGGGGGTTTGGAGTCGCAATCGGAATTCTTCTTCAAGTCTTTATCGGCATTGCTTGGTTCATTATGTTCAACAGCTACCTCATCGTTAATCCGAACGAAGGAGTTGCACTGCAATTTTTCGGCAAATATGCCGGAACCGTCGACGACGAAGGCTTCCATTACCTCCTCAACCCTTTATTCGAAAAGCGAAAAATATCTCTCAGGATTCGGAATTTCGAATCTACGAAACTCAAGGTGAACGACGTCAACGCAAATCCAATTGAAATTGGAGCAGTCGTTGTTTGGAAAGTCGTCGATACCGCTGAAGCACTGTTTGAAGTCGAAAACTACCATGATTATGTCCAAATCCAAAGTGAAGCAGCATTGCGCGCTATGGCGACAAAATATCCTTACGATATTATCGAAGACAAAGACGTGGGCGGCATCGCACTATCGAGTCACCAAGAAGTAATTGCACAAGAACTGCAACTTTCAATCGAAGCTCGTCTAAAGAGAGCAGGAATCCAAGTTCTCGAAGCACGAATCAGCCACCTTGCCTACTCTCAAGAGATCGCCCAGGCCATGCTTCGCCGCCAACAAGCAAGTGCAGTTGTTGCAGCACGCAGTGAGATCGTCAAAGGAGCCGTTGGCATGGTTGAACTTGCTCTTGAGCAACTCAGCGCGAAGAACATCATCGAACTGGATGAAGACAAGAAAGCATCGATGGTCAGCAACCTACTGGTCGTTCTCTGTTCAGAGACAGACACAACGCCAATTGTTAACACGGGAACACTCTATCAGTGAGGCGGGACAATGAGGGTAGAATTACTTACTACTCTTGCAATTCCAATCCTTGTTTCGTTGCTGATGTTTAGTTACGCTGGCTTTTGTTGGATGAAGCAAAAAGTTCACGTTCGCGGTAAGGGTTGGCAGACCAGAGAGGAAAGCCCAAAAACGTTCTACTTTACTGTAGGCATAATGATTCTCTTGGGGATTGGCCAACTTGCCAGTTCGCTCTACTTTGTGAGATTTTAATAATTCAAGGAGCGGTGAAGATGACGAAGAAGAAAATCCTCCTTCGAATTGACCCAGACCTCCATGAAGTACTAAGGCGAATGTCAGAGGCGGAGATGCGTTCAGTTAATGGCCAAATCGAATTTTTATTGAAGAAAGCAATCATTGAACAGAGAGGGGAATGAAAATGGAACAAGAAAACCAACAACAAGAACCTCATTTTATATCGAAATGGTTTGGATTCAGCGGTTGGCGCGTAATGTCGACAACGGCAAGAATCTTGACTCAAATTATTTACCGGGTTTTCTTCTTACTTGGACTGGCAGTCCTCATTATTGCCTACGGCACACTTACAGGTTCAGACCCTGGGGCGTTGGCAATATTCTCAATCATTGTCGGATGGTTCCTCATCTTCCAAGCCATCATCAACTTCATCTTCGTTGAAGGTTCACGCTGAGCGAACTTCAATTTGGTGAGCGTGGGCCAGTCATTTCTTCTGGCCGCACCCATGCATCGAATTCTTCATTGGTCAAGTATTCTAATTCAAGAGCAGATGCCCTCAAGGTTAATCCCTTTTCATGAGCATTTTTGGCAATCTTAGCCGCTTTATCGTATCCAATATGGTTGTTGAGTGCAGTAACGAGCATCAACGAATTTTCAAGGTGTGCTGCGATATTTTCTTCAACAGGTTCCAAACCTTCAACACATTTGGTTCTAAACGTGGTGCATGAATCTGTTAGGAGGCGGATGGAATGGAGCAGATTATGAATCATCATTGGTTTGAACACATTCAATTCAAAATTTCCTTGGCTGCCTCCAACTGTAATGGCCACGTTATTTCCCATCACTTGACAACACACCATAGTCAATGCTTCTGCCTGAGTTGGGTTGACTTTCCCAGGCATAATCGAAGAGCCAGGCTCGTTGGCTGGTAACGCCAACTCTCCGAACCCACACCTCGGGCCTGAGCCGAGCCATCGTACATCATTTGCAATTTTCATTAAAGAGACTGCAAGAGTATTGAGGGCGCCTGAAGCGGCTACGACCGCATCATGTGCAGCAAGTTGAGCGAATTTATTTTCGGCCGAACAGAAGGAGAGGCCAGTAATATTGGCAATTTCATCTGCCACCATTTGAGCAAATAATGGATGCGTATTGAGGCCAGTGCCGACCGCAGTTCCACCAAGGGCCAATTCGAATAAATCATCGAGCGCAAAATCAATTCGTCGCAGATCAGCATCGAGTTGAGCAACCCATCCCGATGCTTCTTGCCCGAGTGTGAGGGGTACAGCATCCATTAAGTGGGTACGGCCGATTTTGACGATGTCTTTCCAAGCATCGGCTTTTACAGACAGAGCATCGCGGAGTGAGCGAACACTTGGGAGTAAGTTGTGGGTAATTGCCTCTGCAGCAGCGATGTGCATTGCAGTGGGAAAGGTGTCGTTTGATGATTGTGCGCGATTGACGTGGTCGTTCGGATGGACGGGGGTTTTGGACCCCATGACGCCGCCTGCAAGCTCAATAGCACGGTTCGCAATGACTTCATTCGAATTCATATTCGATTGTGTTCCACTTCCAGTTTGCCAAACGCGAAGCGGAAAGTGTTCATCGAGGCAATTCTCCAAGACCTCTTGTGATGCAGCAATAATCAGGTCACCAACTTCCGGGTCAAGTTGCTTGAGTGCCACATTTGTTTTTGCAGCAGCTTGTTTGAGGATCCCAAAAGCACGGATGACGCCAACAGGCATTGTGTCATCTCCAATATCGAAATTAATTAGAGAGCGGGCGGTTTGGCACCCGTAGTATTTGTCTGCAGGAACTTCAAGTTCGCCCATAGTATCGGCTTCGATACGAACATCGGCCATGTCCAACCCTCGGGGATGAACTTCTTCACAGTTCGCACACAGAACCCATCGTTCTCACCGACTTTACAAATTTGGCTAAAATTGGCCGCAGCAATCCGAAGAGACACTCCCATCCCTATTTTATGCGGAGCGGGTGGAACTTCACCCGAACTTGGTAAAAAGTCAAAAACACTAATTTAAACGAGTGCTGAGTCAACGTCTCGCTTTTCTTAAACGCTTCATCACTGAAGCGTAACGCGAATAATTTGTTGCGGAGTACTTGGGCGGTCTCCAGGGAGTTTATCGCACATTTCGATAGCCTTGACAACATCCATACCTGCACTAACCTCGCCAAAGACAGCGTGGTTTCCGTCGAGCCAAGGAGTGGCGATGGTGGTGAGGAAAAATTGTGAGCCACCTGTGTTTTTTCCAGCGTTAGCCATCGAGAAGACTCCAGGCTTGCTGTGCTTGAGGTTCAATGCTGAAGCTTCGCAAGGAATCTTCCAGCCTGGGCCGCCTTGTCCTGCACGTCGGTCTGAAGGGTCGCGGGAATGAGGGCAACCGCCTTGGATCATGAAGTTCTCAATCACGCGGTGGAAGTGGAGGCCGTTGTAATGTCCAGCTTCGACTAATTTGACGAAATTCGCTACAGTATCGGGCGCTTCTTCGTTGTAGAGATCAATGGTAATGTTACCTGCACTGGTTTCCATAAGGGCTTGCATAGAACTCTCCAGCCATCGGAGGGTCAAGAGCATTCGCCTTCTTCTTTAATTGAAAAGTTAAGCTTTCAACCATGGGCGGAAGTGCTGGTCGGCATATGTTCGAGCATAATCTGCAGGATATCCGGCAGTGGTTAATTGCTGTTCATAGGCAAGTTGTTCAGCCGTAATGCTTGGATCTGCAGCAGGGGGCAATCCGGTAATAGAAGCATAAGCCATCTGTTGTTGGTCAAATAACTTGTCTTCACTCGCACTACTGCCGCGTCCACGAACGACCAATACGAGTGAAAGAATGAGTATCAGGATTGCGCCAGCTACGATTCCGAGCGTTACGGTATCCATTCCAAAGATTTCCGAACTCGATTGAGCACCGTCCTCAGTCGTGTCACCTTCATCGTTATTTGATGCAGTATCGTCATTTCCTTCATCAGTAACATTACTGTCTACGGTGTCATTATTGCCTAAAGTGGCGTTGCTATCATCGGTAGTGTTGAGTTCATCGTCTTCAATCTCGCAACCATCGGATCCAACAACAGTTCCTTCAACAGTTCCAGGACATTGGTCATTGACGTCATCAACACCATCATCATCTTGGTCGGTATCGGCAGGAGGGCATCCATCGCCCCCTACTCCATTTGCAACTCCAGGCTCTTCAGGACAGGCATCTCCGTCGATTCCTTCTGGATTGTCGCCATAGGAGTCGCCATCGGAATCAACCGCTTGGCTTGGTTCGAAAGGCCATAGGTCGTTCAAATTTGAGACTCCATCCTCATCAACATCAGCACATCCTAACCGATCGATGTAGGAGTCGCCATAAGTCGTGGGGCAATCATCGAGAATTCCATCTCCGGAATCTGTCGTATTGAAACCATCGCGGTCAACATCATTTGCCCATAATTCATCTTCGTTTTGAATAAAGAACGGCATGCCAGTTTCTTGATTGTTGGATTCATTTGATTCTATTAGAACATCATCAGCATCGATGGTAAGTCGGCAGTTGTACATTCCAGATACTCTTTCTTCCAGAGTCGTATAAGCTTCACCGCCTGAGCCGAAAGTCATGTTATATTCTCCACTTACGACAACAGTCTTAGTCGTGATTCGTGCAACTTCTTCTCCTTCCGAATCAATGAGGTCAAGATGAAGCGTAATGGTGGCGGCATTGGCATCGCCGCGCAAACTCACTAACTCCCATGTGATTTGAACTTCAGAGCCTGAAGTATGATCTGTTGGACAGACCAGAGAAGATATGGCTACATCAGCCGGAGCCGAATCGAGACCTTCAATCGAAAGGTTGTAGAAACCAGCTCCGCCGTTTGATTCAATGATTAGCACGTAATCTCCGCTTTGGCCTTCGTATTCACTATCATATGAGGTGAAGAGAGTGCCAAAACTCGAGTTGTCTACATAAGCGATCTGATTCCCACTCACATCTTCTAGGGTTGCGGAGAAAGGTAGGGCTGAATCTGCACTAAATTCGATATCGAAATTCTTACCATCATTGATTGTGAAAGCAAAAACATCAGCTTCATCGAGTCCACTGAAGCAGCCTTCTCCCATCAGTGTTGGGTTTTGGCCAATGTTGATTCCGTTTGCAGCAGGGGCATCTTCTCCGATACCGAGATCACTTTGCTGTCCACAGTTGAACGAATTGGAGTCAACGCCTTCGGTTTCGATAATGAGCGTATAGACGCCGAGGCTGGTCCAACTTTGGACGCTGATAAAGAAAGTGCCACCGGTTCCAGAAAAGCTCGTACTGTCGCCTGTACTGATCGTTTCATCCGTGGCTCCAGCAAGCCAACCTCGCTCAAACCATTCGCCTTGGTCATCATGGAGATAGACGTCAGCATCTTGGTCGGGAGAATTGACGAGCGTCACTGTTAGATTGAGTCCAGGTGAAACTTCAATTTCAAACCAATCGTCATCATCGACATCTTTGTGAACACATCCGTTGATTGTGGTGGAGATATCCATCCCCAGGTAGACCGAAGTTGCTTCATCTTCGCCAGCATCTCCGCCAGACATGGCATCGTTTTGGGGTGGGCATGATATTGCTTTCGAATCAATCAGAATCATTTCAAATGATTCACCCGTGTTGTCATCCTCGTTCTTTTCATCAATTTGTTCATCGGAATCAACCATCGCAAATATTGAATAATTGCCACCCTGGATACTTGAGGGAATGGTAACTGGGAGTTGGAAGAGGCCAGTTTTATTGATGTCCAAGGCAGAGATACTCATGTTGCCAATTTCAATATCGTGATCTGCTAGAGTACCGTCAACCGAGAGCCATGCGGTAAGCAAGGATGGAGAAGCAAGTTGCGTTCCAGTATTGTTCACTTCAACATCTAACGTAATACTGCCCCCGGCACCCGCAGCAAGCGGCGCTGTGATGTTGTCGATGACCAAATTTGGTGCTGGAGTCGAATAGTTCGTCCATATATCCAAGGTCCAATTAACACCTGTTCCAGAACGTGAGAGATTGACGTAATAAATTCCGCCTACGCCATCAAACGAAGTACCAAATGTGGAGACAGAGCCTTCGGTTGTGCCAAAGGAATACGTGTAATCAACGAAACCGAGGCTTCCATCGACTAATTCCATATAGACTACAACAGAGTCATTAAGAATGAGTGTAGCATCAATGGTGTGGTTTACAGGCACATCAAAAGCGAAGACATCGTTTTCATCAATGCCGTCTATGCACCCAGTATAGGATGCTGTAACATTGGTGCCCATTGGAGTTGAGGCATTTGATTCGTTCTTTGGAGCGTCAGTGCCAAGGCCTGCATCATCTTGCCCATTTGGATGCAGGTCATCGCAAGATTCGCCAACCAGCATGACCCCGGTTGACCAAAGGAAATTATTCGATTCATTTTGTTCAGTGACATTGTCATATCCATCGGAATACACCATCCAATAGTAAGTGCCATTTGCTAAATTTGAAGGGAGAAGGATTTGAGCCGTTGTGTTACGACTGGTGTTTTCAGCCAAAGACGCTTCAGATTGTGAGGTTCCAATCAGTTCATCTGCAAAGTCATAGACCTGGTCAGAAGACAGAACGAATTGAACTTCAAAGGCATCTGACGTGGTGTTGTAAATATTTTCCACGACGTATTCAACAGTTACAGTTGAGCCAGGCTGTCCAGAGGATGGTTCCACGATGGAAGTGATGGTGAGATCAGGGCGGGGGGGCGTGCTGTTGGTCCATGTTCGGAGTGAATATTGACCATCGCCGCTGTAGACGAAAACCTCCACATAAAAAGTCCCAGCATTACTTGAAAGTGAGGTTCCAGCAGTACTCACTTTCTCTAAGGCCGATACCGATTCTGAACTGTCGAGCATTGAACCTGAAGAATCATACAAGTAGAGGTCGAAGTCCATGCCGCTTGGAACGACTAATTCGACATCAACATCTTTTCCCGCAGTCATGGTAATTCCATACCAATCTTCAGTATCTGTAGAATCGATACAGCCTTGAACGCCGGATTGCCCACTGTTCGGATCAGTCCCAAGACTGCGTGAAGTATTAGCGTCGCTTCCAGCATCACCGGGTGTTCCAGCATCAGATTGTGCAACGCATGCAGCTCGGCCGCCTGTTGTTGATTCCTTCATCGGCTCTTTGAACAAGAGTTGAGTTGGTTGGTTCACCACAGGTGTATCGATCAGCTCTTTGGTAGATGGAGAGTCAAAACTATTTGGATCGTTAAAGGCCGACACCATCGGTATCATTGCAGCAAAAAGAAAAAGCGAGGAGAGGATAAAAGCGGTCCGTCGTGCATTCTGCATAGCCTAACGACCACATGGTCCATTATCAAACCTCGGATGTCTCAATCAAGCGAATGCTCGGTCGATTTCGCCTGAGAGGTTCTCAAAGCGTCCTTGAAGTTCTTTCATTGCCCCGTTGAAAGCCTGCTGTGGAGTCAGGCTTCCGTCAGTTTCGTAGTTGAATACATATGCGCCTTCAACAGGCTCCATGGTGATTGCGTCATCAAAGTCACCATCACGGTTTGTGCCTTCACCAACTTGGTGGAGGGCGTTTTCAAGATCAAGAAGATAATTGACATCTGTTAATTTTTTATCTTTGCCGAAAAGCTTCGCATCGATAGGCTTGCCATCAGTGGTTGTCAGTCCGAGGTCAAACAAGATCTTGGCCTTCTTCGGTTTGTTGAGTGTGGCAATCATATGTTGTCGGAATCCAACAGCAGCAACAGGTGACCACTTGGCGTGGTCTCGGCCACGGCCGAGGGTTGCAAATGCATAGAACTCGAGATACTGACCCTTCGAAAGAATTGTCAGAGGTATGCGCTTGTGCTCTTCTCGAATGTCAAACATCTGGTCAGAAATAGTAGTGAGGTCTCCAGCATAGACAGTGCGGTATTCTTCATCAGAGTCTTCTGAAGGCCCTTCTTTGCGGATATGGTAGAGCACCTGACAGGTCATGCAACCCTTGGATTCTTCAGCCATGTCTTTGCAAGTTGGGCAGTCTTCAGGGAACGATATACCTTCACCGGGGTATGTTGGAACTGGAATCATTGCCAATCGGTGAGCGATTGTTTCGTCTGGTAAAACGTTGACAGACTCGAAAACCTGTCCTTTGTTATCTTGGTGAGTGCCTTGGTCGAAATTGACACTGTCGATAGCCAGCTTAGGAACGTCTGCGATAAGAGCGCGGCGAATTGCATTCACTTGTGCAGCATCTGTATCTGTCAAAAGAATTCGAATTGCATTGCCTCTTGGCCATCCATCAACGATTTGTACATCCATTTTTTCCACCTCAAAAATCAAACACGGCGGCCACGACGGCCACCCTTCTTCTTTGTACCATCGTGAGCAATAGGCGTCACGTCTTCGATACGAGTGATTGTCATTCCAGCACGGGTGAGTGCACGGATTGCAGCTTGAGCGCCCGGTCCAGTGTTATTGGCTCGGTTGCCTCCAGGTGCGCGATACTTGATGACCAGTTGCGTGAATTCCTTGTCTTTAAGCTCATCAGCCATCTTTTCAGCGGCCCGAGTAGCAGCGAATTGACCGCCACTGTCCTTGGAAGATTTGACAACTTGTCCGCCGGAGCATGTCGTGATTGTTTCTGCACCGGTTAAGTCGGTTGCAGTCATTAGAATGTTATTGTAAGAGCTGAAAATGTTGATAATTGCACGTCGTGTCATCACTCATCGCCTCCGTCTTTCTTTACTGAAGGTGCTACTTCTGCAGCAACTTCAACTTCCTTTGCGAACTCTTTGGTCGCTTCCGGGTCAACTTCTTCTTCTTCAACGCCGTATTCAGCTGTTGATGCGCGTCCGTCGATCGCCTTTCGAATTGGGTGTTCGGTGTTGTCTACCCAAGGGCAACTTGGGTGCCAGGTGAGGTTTTCTTCTTCATCTCGAGAAAGAGGGTAAGAAGGAATGGTTACCTTTTGATTTCCAATCACAATTTTGCCATGGGTGACAAATTGACGAGCCTGCTTCATTGAGATTGCAAGGCCCTTGTAGTAGACTTGAGCTTGGAGACGACGGTTAAGAATGTCTTCAGTGCCCAAGGAAAGAATGTCGTCAAGTGTTGCTTCAGAAGAAATCAAACCCTTGTTGTGAAGGGAGCGGAGCATGTCTTCCATTTCTCGCTTACCGTGAGGTTCAGTGGTATCGACCATTCCAATCAAGCGCATTGCTTGTCGTCGATGGCGTCGAAGTTGGGACTTAGCCTTCCAAATCTCACGCATGTTCTTCAAACCATGATTGGCTTGAATGGCGTGTTCTTCTTCGATACGTGCAGCCTTCCAAGGATGGGAAGGTGTGTCAAATTTAGGTCGTGCAAACTTTGGTTCTCCCATACATCATCCCTCCAATCACTTCTTTCGGCTCACACCAAGTGTGAGTCCACCACGGCCATTTGAACGGCCACGTTGTCCACGAACTTTGTTTCCGCTTGCGTGGCGAACACCACGGTAGCACTTCATAGTTCGAAGTCGGTCAATATCGTCTTTAAGAGTAAGATAAACTTGTTGTCCAGTAAGATGCAATTCATCACCAGTTTCGATGTCACGTTGTCGGTTGAGCATCCAGAGTGGGACGGTTTCTGCATAGCCTTCAATTGCTACTCGGAGTGATTCCTGTTCTTCTGGCGAGAGGTGGCCAGCGAGTGAAGCAGGATCAAATCCAGTGTTCTTACAAATTTGGATTGCGGTTCGTGGACCAACACCTCGAACAGCAGTCAATGCTGTTGCAAGGGTTTTCAGTCCATCCATATCGGTATCAGCCATTCGCAAGATGTACGAGAAATCTTCTCCTAAATCTTCTTCCTTCTGTCGTGCCATAGTGTTTCACCTCTCCTTAACACAGAGTGTCAAGCAGTTTCCCGACTAACCTCCCCTATATCAAGACCGCGATGCATCTTCGCGGTACTGAGAACCGAAAACCCTTGATTTTGAAGGGTTTTTCCAACATATTCGTGGTGCGAAAAGGGTGCGGATTATTCCGCGATACAAATGAGGAGCATTTCGTCCCCGGGTTGCTGTACGAGAAAAGCATCTCTCCGGCCATGCCTTCGGGCGAGTTGACGGTCAATGGCACCCTGTATTTTCGGCTGAACCTCAGGTGCGAGTGAGACGCGAACCGTCATCTTCGCAATGTCGTGCTCCAGAAGTAATTCGACTAATTTATCCACGGTGTTAAGGCTGAGGTCAATGCGAGCTAAAGCGACAACCCGGCCGGTTGCTTGAACCAACATTCTATCCATCGGACGCTCAAGGCGTAGTGCATGCTGGTGATGGATTTGAGGTCGACGCCCTTCAACAACACTCCATGAGATATGTTCAGATTTTGTAACAGTCTTCAACCAGTCATCTGCTAAGCCACTTTCCACAAGCGCAGCATCGAGAATACTCACTCTTTCGCCACGCCTTGGAGGCTGTCGGACGGGTGTTGGTAATCCATTGCCAGAATGAATGCGCATACCTCCGGAAATAACATGCGCTTCATCCGTAATCGAAGGAGGAATACGGACAAAACGCCGAGCAATACCGGCAGTTGCAGCACCGCCGAGCCATAATGCAAGACGGTCTACGCGCCCACGACCCCTCGATGTCCAAACCCATGTGCGATTGATTCCCTTCCAAACGTCATCAACCATTGATTCGACTTCAAGGCGTTGGGCGTGCGTAAGCCGTGGTGATAAATCGAGAAGTAAAGCAGGGCCATTCTCCCCTTCCGTCAAATACGGGGCCCATCCCTTGAACACCTCATCGAGACGTGGTGCCATTTCTTCAAGGCCGTGCGTCCGACTGTTTCGAGGGCGAGCAGGATCGAGGTGGAGTAAAGCAATGTTTGGAAATTGCTCGAGTTTAAAGTGGTCTGCAATTGCTGCGCAAACCCCGGCCCCATCTCGCCCATCACCGGCAATAATACGTGTTTTTTGCATCCGCTCAGCACCCGTTTCATTACGGTGTCTGGCGATAGATTGCAGATTAACAGCGCTCGCTTGAGCGCGCATTCGGTCTAACTCTACGCCCACTCCAGGCCGTTGAAGAAGAGCCATATGCGCGCCAAGTTGAATGCCACTCCCACAAGCACAATCCAAGATATACCCTTCAGGAAGAGACAGTTGAGTGAGGAGATTGGAACGGGCTAAAGCCACTTGCCATGGAGTTGCTAACGGCTTACCTTGACTTGCATGGAAGAAGACCAAGTCTCCAGCAGCCGTAGGGTCCGGTGCAAACTCTGACAAACCAGCAGAGTCAGCTGTTTTTGGATTGAATATTTCAACCATACATCTGCCTCATTGGCCGGCCACATCACTTCGAGTCATGATACTTTCAAAATGAATTCCTGCAGCCGCAAACGCTTCCTTAGCACCCTCTTCTCGGTCAACAATGCTGATGACTGCTATGACTTTGCATTCCGTGTCTCGATGGATACGCTCAACTGCTTTAATGGCGGAACCGCCAGTAGTTGTAACATCTTCAACAACAACAATTGTTCCTCCACCTTCGAGTGAAGAGCCTTCAATACCCGGGGGATTGTTTGTTTTTCTCCCACCTCGTCCCTTTGGCTCTTTACGAACCATGAAGCCAAGTCGTGGGGTTTCAGCAGAGGAGGTCGCAACGGCGATGGCTGTTAAAGGCACAGCACCAAGCTCCAACCCTCCTACAAAATCAACTTCTAAGTCATCCATTCGGAGATTAAAAAGGGCCCCGAGATGATGCGTCGATTCAGGATGCATCATGACGGGCTTCGTGTCGAAAAACCAACGTGAATTTCGACCGCTGGCTAAAGTGAAAGCACCATCATCCCCGCCATCGATAAAAGCCAAATTCCGCACAAGTTCGACTAAACGAGGCCAACTTGGATGAGCGCGGACGCTCGGGTGGACGGACATTAATCGGTGGTTTTGCCTCGCCTCAATGAACTTTGCTTCTCATCACTGCTAAACTGGCGCCATGTGTTTTGAACGCGGCACTCATAAACGGCCGCCCCCAAGAGGCAAGAGAATAACATGCCTCCATCAGATGAAAAGAGTCAGAAACGAGGGTTTAACCCTCTTCTCGGTCTTGACATCGAACGACTCGAGGCTGAAATGGAATCATACCAGCAGTGGCTTGACGAGCATGCTGATGAAGCATATATTGTTGCAGAGCAAGCAAGAAAGCTTGGCTATGATCACAAAGAGTATGTGGAAATTCCGAGGGCAGCAGACCTTGCAGGAAGAACTGAAAAACTCCTCGTTGAATACTTAGATGGCTATGAAGTTGCAGACGATATTCGAAAACTCCTCGCTGAACACGACAGAGAATCGACCTCCATTATGATGGCTCAAAGTGTGGCACGCGGGTTCCGAGAACAAGGTCACGATTTAATTACGGCCATCGATGTCGGACTTCGAGTCGGTTTGGCGGTGTTAACAGAAGCTGTTCTAGTAGCGCCGCTTGAAGGGATCAGCGAAGTACGTCTCCTCAACAATATTGATGGCTCCCAATTCGTATCCGTACATTTCGCAGGGCCAATTCGGGCAGCAGGTGGAACGGCTCAAGCACTCGCAGTTCTGATTGCTGATATGATACGCCGAGAACTCAACATTGGCCACTACCAGCCTACAGACCCAGAAGTTGAACGTGTCAAAGAAGAATTTGGACTCTACAGGGGCAATTTACAATACCGCCCATCACCCGAAGAAATCGAGGAAATTGTGCGTGCATGCCCGGTAATGATCAATGGCGAATCAACAGAAAAAATTGAATGTTCAGGGTATGGGCGAGTTCGCAACATCGATGAAGCACGAATTCGCGGCGGTGTTTTACTTGTCATCGGGGAAGGGATGTGTCTGAAGGCACCGAAGATTCAAAAGCATACTGAACGGCTTAACGTTCCGGGATGGGACTTCATCTCAAAGTTTGCCTCAAAAGGTAAATCCGATGACGACCAAGGCGACGGGCCCCGATTTAAATCCCGCAAAGTACCGACAATCACGAAATTTATGAAAGATATTATCGCCGGAAGACCTGTTTTTGGCGCACCACTCCAACCGGGTGGTTTTCGTTTACGATACGGCCGAGCACGCCCCTCTGGGCTAGCAGCAGCATCAACCAACACAGCCTCTATGTTGGCAATGGATGACTTCATCACCATCGGAACCCAGATGAAAATCGAACGTCCGGGAAAGGCGTGCGCTATCACCCCGTCCGATGATACCGATGGGCCTTGGGTAGTCTTACGAGACGGCCGTTTCCTTCGCCTTGATGATGCAAAGAGTTACACAGCCATCTGCTCGAAAGTTGGCTCCGTATGGGATAATGGTGAACTTGTGATTGGTTATGGCGAATTTATGGAGAATAACAAAAACCTGGTTCCTGCAGGTTATTCGAATGACTGGTGGGCAAGTGATTTGCTTGAAGAATTAAACTCCGATGCTGCCGTTTCTGAATTCGCCGAACTCATCGAACAAACGCGCTCTTCGTTTCCAAACGGTGTTCCTGGAATCCATCCCGAAGATGCAGAAGACCCTGGCCAACAATTCCACGTTCGCAGGAAATGGCATGTGTTCTTAGCGGCTTGCTCGGTTAACTGGGAGCAAAGTAAAGCCGTTGCACTCCGATTCAAGACATCTATCCCAGCACCTCACAACCCCTGGTTCCTCGACCTGCCGGTAGAATGGGTGCCTTCGGTTTTAGAAATGCTCGAGCAAGCAACGATCGAACCGTTTGGAACATCAAACACCCCCCTCCTCGAAATTGAAGAACATCTTCAAGCCATGCCACTCAATGAAAAGAGGCAACTCAGAATCCGTGGCGGGGTGAAGAATTGGACTCCAGAGACAATGGATTTGCTAAGGCCTGAAACACTTGATAACTTAGAAAAATTTGAGATTCCCGGTTTGAAATTACAACCAATCAAGCCCATTTTTACCAAAGAATTGCCAGAGGCATGGGCGTATATTCAACACGGACTTGCCAAGGGCGCTGCAATGATTTTGGGGCTACGCCACCATCATGATGGCAATGACCTCGTGATCACCTCCGGTTGGCCAGCCTTACTCGAAGGCTTTGGATTTGGAGATGAAGATGAAAAACCTCTCCGAATCGTCGATGCGAAAACTCGTTTCACAGAACGGATCGACCAATTACGCCAATGCCAAATCACCCTTACCGAGGAGCGTCAAAGAATCGAAGAACTTCGCCAAGCGCGTGCAACTGTCCGCATTGCAGCGGAAACAAACGCCCGACAGCGAGGACTCGGCATAGCCGATACGGATGAAGTTGGCCGACAAGCAGCAGCCCAAGTTCTCGACCCCGGGCCAGCAGACCCGCAACAGTATCTTGCTGCTCAAATACACGAAGACGACCACGATGTCGATGGAATTATGTTACAAGTTCGAAAAATCTCAAATTTACGTTGGGAACACGCTGCACCGGTCCGTATTGGTTGTCGAATGGGGCGGCCAGAAAAGGCCGCTCCGCGAGTCATGAATCCAATGACTCACGCTCTTTTTCCAATTGATTTGAATGGTGGTAATCAAAGATTATTGGCCAATGCTGCTGCAAAACAAAGTATCCGGGTACAAATGGGTCGTCGAATATGCAAGAAATGTGGCAAAGAGTCTCCTTTCATCCTCTGTCATCACCGAAACACCGATTCCGATGGAGTTGAATTGGCTGGCAACACGTGCGGTGGCCGTACTAAAATGCGCGAATCTGGAAACACAAAGCGTCGAAGAAGAGGTGAAATTCAGACGGTCCGTTTGGACACGATGATCGAAGATGCCCGCATACGATTAGGCCTCGACCGAATTCCGCGCCAAGTCAAATGCATGAAACAAATTGCAAGTAAAGATCAAACGCCAGAAGCCATTGAAAAAGGCTTGCTGAGAGCCAAACACCAATTGCCAGTATTCCGCGATGGAACGGTCCGGTTTGATATGAGCGATGTACCTATTACGCATTTTACTCCACGAGAGATTGGTGTTTCTTGGCAAACGCTTCAAACGCTTGGCTATGCCACAGATTGTGAAGGAAACGCCCTTGAAAACGATGAACAAATGCTCGAAATATTCCCACAAGATTTCATCGTCAGCAAAAACGCCTGTGATTTCTTCGTCCGTACTGCACAATTTATCGATGAACTCCTGGTTCGATATTATGGAATGGAGCCGTTTTACAACGTCAATACGGCTGATGATTTAGTTGGGCATTTAATTTGCGCTTTAGCTCCTCACACATCCGGCGGCGTATTGAGTCGAATCATTGGTTGGGCCGATTGTTCAGGCGGATATGCGCACCCGTTATTCCATGCCGCTAAACGAAGAAATTGTGATGGTGATGAAGACGCTATCATGCTCTTAATGGATGGTTTACTCAACTTTAGCCGGGAGATCTTGCCGGCCAATCGAGGTGGTTTGATGGATGCGCCCCTCGTTTTGACGACGAGGCTGAATCCAACTGAAGTTGATAAAGAAGCCCTCAACGTCGATTCCGGCTGGTTCTACAGCCGGGACTTTTACGAAACCACTCTTTCACAACCACATCCCAAAGAATGTGCAGAACGCATGGATTTTGTTGAACGCCGTCTTGGTTCAGTTGCTGCGGTACGTGGCTATGGATACACCCATGACTGTTACGCTCTCGACCAAGGCCCAGCTCTTTCAGCCTACAAAACACTGGATACCATGATTGACAAAATGAATGGACAATTAGATCTGGGACACCGTCTTCGTGGAGTCGATGTTCGAACTGTGGCATCAAGTGTTGTACGCTCTCACTTTTTACCTGATTTACGGGGCAACCTCAATGCATACGGGCGTCAAAAAATCCGCTGTCTGAAATGCGCTCATTCGTATCGTCGTATGCCTGTAGCAGGGAACTGTATCCAACCAAAGAAAGAATCGGGCAGAGGACTTACAAGCGTTGGCGTAGCAAAATCCGAAGGCGGATTATGTGGTGGCAACCTCGCACTGACTGTTTCAGAAGGCGCGGTTCGCAAATACATCAAGGTCACAAAGCACGTAATGGCGAAGTATGGTGTCGATAGTTATACCAAGCAAAACGTCGAATGGTTGTCCGATAGTGCAGACTCACTGTTCAACAACGACCGAGCCAAACAACTTTCACTGGCAGACTTCCTCTAATCTCAAAATATCAAAACCACCGTGAATACTGTTTTGTCCGGCCCGGGCTTTTTATCAAATGAGCATTAGAAGGTAATGAAAGGGGATCGCTATGGACGAAGCAACGCTCGTATTGAATATTATTCTCTATGTCCTTTTACCACTTTGGGGAATAGCTAGTATGCTTGATTGGTGGTGCCATAAAAAAACCAACATTGAATCTACATCCGGTTTGCGTGAAGCAAATATCCATTGCCTGATGGGTGCTCAAATAGGGCTTCCGTTGGTTCTTTCTCTTGTTTTTGAAGTCAATGTGTTGATTCTTCTTCTTTGTTTTGCTGCTCTCGTCGCCCATGAATTCATCGCTCACTACGATGTTCACTTTACGACTGGCAAAAGAGAGATCAGCATTTGGGAAGTTCACGCTCATAATTACTTGGCCACCTTACCGTTCTTCCTCATGCTGCTGATCGTTGTTCGGAAATGGGAAGTTTTCCTCGATTTGATTCGCTTGAATTGGGCCGGTGGATTCTCTATGCAGTGGCGTCAAGAGCCTTTGGGTGCAACAGGCAATTATGCAGCCGTCTACATCACTACAATGTCGATCTTAGTGGTTGGGCCTTATGCTCAAGAATGGTGGCGTTGTTGGTCATATGAGCGAAATCTTGCCAAGGAGGCGACGAAATGACAGTTTACATTACCAGCACAGGATCTTTTTTACCAGGTCCAGCAATCACAGTTGACCAAGTCGAAAATGTACTTGGCGCTGTCAACGGCAAACCTTCTTCTCTTCGTGTCCAAATTCAAAAAGCGAATAAAATTGAAACACGCCATTATGCAATTGATGAACAACAACAAACAACACACAGTAATACTGAGATGGCAACAAATGCCGCAGAGCAATGCCTTGACCGCGGTTTCGTCCACCGAGAGAAAATAGGTATGTTGGCCGTAGCTTCAACACAAGGCGACCTCCCCGCTCCGGGAATGGCAAGCATGGTGCAAGCAGAATTGGAATTGCCTGAAATAGAAATTCTTACGACACATGGAATCTGCTCTTCCTCAATTATGGCGCTGAAAGCAGCTTGGAACAGTTTGCGCCTTGAAGAGCATGATGCAGCCCTTGTTGTCTCCAGTGAATTAGCCAGCCGCCTTCTCAAAAAACAACGCTATGAGGCTGCAACCACCTCAACGTTTGCTGCAAAACGTATCGATTTCAGTACAGAATTCCTCCGGTGGATGCTTTCTGACGGTGCAGGGGCGCTCTTGTTACAAAACAAACCCGCTCCCAAAGGTTTCAGTTTACGCATTGATTGGATTCGAGGCTTTTCACACGCACACGCACTCCCTACTTGCATGAGCGTTGGTTCAGCAGGACGCCCAGAAGACACTCGAACTTGGCAAGATTATGACACCTATGCAGAAGCAGAACAAGACGGCGCCCTCCTCCTTCGCCAAGACGTCCGCCTCCTCGACAACCTCATGCGAATGGGCGTCGATGGCTATCTTCGATTAGTCGAAGAAGGTGTGAGTAAACCCAGAGAAGTCGACCACTTTTTGTGCCATTACTCAAGCCACCACTTCCGAAATAAAATTCTTGAGATGCTCGATACGGCAGGTGCCGGCATACCTGAAGAGAAATGGTGGACCAATCTCTATACACGCGGAAATACAGGTTCTGCGTCTCTCTTCATTATGCTTGATGAATTCTTGCGTACTGATGAAGTAACAGTAAAAGAAGGGGACAGAGTCCTCTGTTTTGTTCCAGAAAGTGGGCGTTTTAATACGACCTATCTGCAACTAACGGTGGTGAGTGAATGAACGATGGTGAAATTTCAATCGAAGGAGGGGGGACTGCCCCTGCAGAAGAAAGCACAACCGAAGGCGTCGTATTGAATCCGCATGCCCAAGTTTGTCTTCAACAACTACTGCGAGTTTGGCTCGGCTTTGAACGAGACTTATCCAAAGTACCTCTTCTTCGCCGCATTGACCTTGGTACCTATACAGTCGAAGACCATCAAATATTTTTGAGAAATATCCGCCAACAGGTCATCGAAGGTTCTCGTTGGATTACACGAACTGCAAGTAGTTTTGACCGTGACCATTCCGAAATCCGTTCGACGATCATCAGTCACGCTGTTGATGAACATCGTGATTATGAAATGCTTGAAAAGGATTATGTGGCATCCGGCGGTCAACTTGAAGACATCCTCAATATGGAACGTAATATTGGTTCAGAAGCCTTACATGGCTTCCTCATGCATCGTTCCTCCCGTCCAAACCCAATTGACTTGCTCGGCGCAATGTGGATCATTGAAGGCCTTGGAGAAAAGATGGCGAATTCTTGGGCTGAGCGGATCCAAGAACTAACAGGTCTTTCCGGAGATTCAACACGCTTCATGACCTACCATGGAGAAAATGACAGTGACCATATGCAGCGTTTTTATGCAACTTTGGACAGTGTTTGCATCAATGAAGAAGCAATTGAAAGTATTGTGAAAACATCCAAAGTCGTTGCCCGACTCTATCGATTACAATTGGAGGAAATAGAATATGACATCCAGTGAATCAGCATTATCTCGGAAAGAGCAACGCGCTCAACGACGCCTTGCTAAAGCACTCGCTAAAAATCATGGAAGAATGCCAGCATCACTGAGCGATGCATTGAGTGGTGATGACAGCCTTCCTTTGGATTTAGAAGCAAAAGAATACTGGCTCAAAGATTTGCAAAACCCGTTACGAGTGGTCATTTTACCAACCTTGAAAATCCTCCTCAGCATCACCCTTCACATCACCTATTACCTCAAACGACTGTCACCAATTCAATGGAGGGCGCACAGATTCCTTCAATGGCAGATTTGCTTTTTCATGAAACACTTCGTTCGACCAGAAGCCAATATTTTGATTCTCCGGCATTTTCAAACCGAGAGTAATCTGCTGAATTTCGTGATTGATAATTCTGGGAAAGAAGGCGTAGAACCTGTTCTCATTTACCCGAAAGTCATTCGAGACCTCATGGTTCAGACATTCGTCCACCACGACCAAGGCGTCTTGATGACCATGCGCGATTTAGGCGAGATGAAAGGCGAAAATTGGCCAATCGCTGAAGAGGAGCTACAATGGACAAATTGGACCCCCGTCGACATCCAATATTCACCTTCTCGAAAGAAATGGACACAATTCCTTGATTTTGAAACAGCTCATGAATTGTTCAAAACGACGTTCTGCTTTTGGCTGACAGCCAAAGAATACGAGGCAGCCATCAACTCGTTTCAATTCGACCATTCAGTCGGTTTGCGCATTGATGAAATCGTTGGAGCTGCACATTTTGCAGATCTTGCCCACAACCGTTTCCCAATGATTCTCGTTGGGCCAACCGGCCTTTCTTATCGATTCCTTATGCATGGCTTTTTTGTCGAACACGCCCATGCACATCTCGAAAGAATGCGAACCCAATTGGGGTTGAAGAATCGATGATGTACAGTCATCTGATCGTTTGGTACATCTTCATTGGCCTTGGAGTTTCACTTGGCACCCATCGTTTGATTTCCCATAACTCCTTTCGATCAAATCCAGTACTGAAGTATCTCTTGGTTTACGCTGGAACGCCGGCTGGGCCACCAATTCAATGGGCGCTGAACCACCGTATCCATCACAAAACGACGGATACGGCAGACGACCCCCACTCTCCGTATTTTGGTGGCTTTTGGCATGCACATTGCGGCTGGTATCTCCCCACAAGCAACACCATAGCCGCCATATTGTATGCTATAGCAGGGCCAATTCGCACTATGATTGACCCTTTCATCTGGAAAAGTTTTCCAGAAGAATTACCAAAGGATTTGGATAAGCCATTGTTGAAATTCATGAGCCGCAGACCAGTGAATTTCATACTTGCATTGTCCCATCTTTTCCCATTCTATTTCTTCTATGTTGAACTCGGATGGTTCGGTATTGCTCTTGGCTGGTCGATTACAGTATTGTTTTACAACATTGGTGACTCAATTAATTCAATCTCTCATTTGGTTGGTTCACGGGACGATCCAAACACCCAAGCTCGTAATTTCTTGCCAAGTGCAATGCTCACGATGGGTGAAGGAAACCATGCAGAACATCACCGAACTCCAGGCAATGCAAATTTTGGAGGTTTTGACATTGGTTATCTTTTCTTACGAATAATGAAATTCATTCGAATGGTTAAGCTGAAGCCTCATCAAGACTGAATTCACTTTGTATGTGCACCTTCAAGGGGCCCGAGTGGAATGATTCGGAAGGGGTTGATGCTCTTGTGTGACCAGAAGTAATGTGCTTTGATGTGGTGCCAATCACAGGTATCACGTACACCCGGTTGATCGAGCATTCGTTCGACAAATGCTTGGAGATTCGGATAATCAATGATTCTCCGAAGATTGCACTTGAAGTGAACCACATACACCAAATCAAAGCGCGCTAAGGTTGGGAAGAGGCAAACATCTGCTTCAGTGAGTTGCCCTTTCCCATTTCCGACTAACCATTCTCGGCCTTCGAGGTGAGATTCTAATTCATCGAGACGATTGAATAAGGCAGTGACGGCTTCATCGTATGCGGATTGAGTTCGAGCGAAACCGGACTTGTATACACCGTTGTTGACCGATTCATAATTCGCATCGATCATCCTGTCAATTTCTGGTTTGAGTTCGTCCGGACATAATGTTCTGCCGTTTCCGAGTCCTGATTGGGCAAGCGTATCGAACATGCGAACGATTTCTCTGCTTTCGTTATTGACAATAGTGCTGTGTTTCCGGTCCCATAATACGGGGACGGTTCCGATCCTCCCACTTCCACCCCACTCGTCAAACGCCCGACTGTAGATGCCTTCCAGGCTGGTTTCACCGTTGACCGTATCGGCAGTAGCCCCTTCTTCTTCTGCATTAAAGGACCATGAACCATTCGGATTCATGCGCCAGTCGACAACATCGTAGGTAATGTGTTCTTCAAGTCCAAGCAGGGCAGAAGTGATGAGAGTCCTGTGCGCCCACGGGCATGCATGAGATACATAGAGATGGTATCGTTGACTTTCAATGTCAAAAGCATCATCGGCTGCAATCTGGTCACGGAATTCACTTGACTTACGGACGAACTTCCCTGATTCAAACGCCTTTGTCCATGCTCCTGCTTGTTCATCTGTCGGCTCCACAACAGGCTCAAGCATAGGTTTCTTAAGAACAATGCAGTATCTATGCCGATACTTTAACGCAAAGTGAACCCATCATAATGAGCCTCAAGGCCAATCAACTCCTAAGAGTTAGGCGAACAAATACCCGACTCACGGATCAATAGGCTGGAATTGAAGTTTCCATGTTGTCAAAGATATCGTCCCACTTCAGTGTGACGAGTTTACTGCCATTTGTAACATCGAAATGCAATGTTACTGTGCATGTAGCACCTCCGGCACATGCATCAGGGCCATCGACATCGGGTGTACTAAAAACGCCACCATTTGAGCCTACTGCATCCCAATAAAACATATTCGTAGATACTTCACTTTCACCATTGTTTGTTAGTGAGACGCTTAGAGTATGACATTGTTCAGTCTCATCATACCCGCAAAACCCTTCGCCCTCTGCTACAGATGAAGCGGAGTCGACTTTAATTGTGGCATCGAACCCAGTATCGAGGTCAGTACATCCAGCTAGCATCAGTGAAGCAATTGTTAAAAACAACATTTTTTTCATGTCTCGCCCACCCTTTAACAGTATATAGTATTTCTCGCGGCTATAGGCCCTTCCTTCGAGCCCAGGCCAATGAAATCATCCCCTATTGCGGAAAATCGAATATTATTCACTTGTCGAGCGGGCGATGTTTCCTCGATATTTTGCGGAACGTGTTTACAGACTTCGCCTAAGATGTTATTTTTTAAATCTACACTTTGGTGCAAGAACCACTTCAACTGCGCAAACAGATGTTCATAAGGTGGCCGACTTATTTCGAGCTATGAAGTACTCGCTTTCTGCAGCAACTCTTGTTTTTCTTTTAGTGCTCAGTGCAGCAACTGGAGCAGCACTCAACAACCTGTCGACCTCGAATTCTTCGAAGACAGGCACCTTTTCAATCGAAGCCCCCGTTGTTTATGGGATCAATGAATACACCCTGGTAGAAATTGATGAAGGAGATAATGATGAAGAAGATGTGATTACAGAACGCCTTCATGAATTTAAGTTTGAGGCGAACAATGCTGATGGTGTGGTGACGTGGGACTTTGGCGATGGAACAACCGCCACTGGGCAAACAGTCAATCACAGTTTCATGGAACCTGATTTTTACATTGTTACTGCAACATCTGTCTCACTCGATTCAATCAGTGTCGCAACAGTGGAAGTCACAGTTGACCTCAAAGGGTTCGTAGAATCTGATAACATGGAGTGTGTTTGCACCCCTACGGCCAAATCGACAGTCATCAATCTTCGTCCTTCAGCAGGCACAGTTTCCTTTGAAGGTGTTGTAACGGTCGAGCATGACGGCAGTAGCGAATCGTGCTCTCTCCGCAATCCGTTACAGGAATGCCATGTCCGTGTTCTACTCGAGCGCACTGTGGACGGATCGGTTATCGATCAAGAGCTCCTTTTCGATGATACATTCCGCACCAATGAGCACAGCGTCTCTTTTGAGATGATGGACATGGAGCTCGAAATTGGAGAAGGATTGCAATTACGCCTTGAGACTGACCAGGTGCGGGATTGGCACAAACCATCAACGCAGTGGAGCATGACGGCACCAGTTTGATACGAAGACCAATCTCTTTTTTGAAGCAGTGGTCCGATACAGATGCTAGCGTTTGAAACGCTTTTTTTCAAAGGCCTGCCATACACCAACTCCTTTCGTATAGAGTTCACGGATTCGGCTATGGGTTT
Organism: Candidatus Poseidoniaceae archaeon; assembly: GCA_949372645.1. GTDB lineage: Archaea > Thermoplasmatota > Poseidoniia > Poseidoniales > Poseidoniaceae > MGIIa-L1. The sequence goes on from CASIAP010000009.1 coordinate 26,757, forward strand.
AGTAATTAATTCTCGAAAATTCAAGCTCCAATTTCACAGAGACATCATTTTCTCCGCGGTTATCATATGATTTGGTAAAACTACCTTGTCCCTCGTCTAATTCCATTGTCCAGTAATAGCTTTGGCCGGAACCTGGGGCATAATCTAATTGGTCGTCGGATGTCGCATCATCATCCCAAAGCTGAACAGAAATACAAACTGTAGTGGCAGATTCTGAGAAATCATGAACAGAATAATGCCAATCTGAAATATCATACGAGTTTTTGTGAACGCTGTATGTGTAGTAAGTAAAATCAGTACTTGAGGAGCATGAACTATCGACGCCAATATATGCATACACATCCGGATTTGAACCGTCTCCATCATAATACCCGTTTGACCAAGCGGTGAATTGAGTAAGTCTTAGGCTGATAGCCCCGTTTCCTGAATCGTACCAATCATTGGAATCGGAATAACCATCATTGTCGTCATCCTCATCCTCTATGGAATCTTTACATCCATCCCCATCAAAATCAGAATAAGAATTACTTGTCCACCCGGTATATCCTTTCGGGCAATCATCAATCCAATCGCTTTTACCATCATCATCATCATCATCATCTTCAGAAGAATCTTTGCACCCATCTCCGTCCATGTCGGTTGAATAAGAAGATGTCCATGCAGTGACTCCATTTGGACAACTGTCGTAGCCATCATCAATTCCATCATAATCTGAATCGAGGTTAATATCGTCTAAAACCTCATCTATATCGAGGCCTGCATCACCAACTGAAGATGAAGCACTTGATGAAGTATAGGCATATGTACCAACACTCGCTAATACGATTGCTAAAGCAATCATACAAACACCAACCACAGTATTCGCAGTGTTATCGGAATTAGATTTCTTAAAAGATGGATTATAGATAATCGGGTTCATATTTCGTGTTTGGGGTGCGGCATATTGTTGATGAACTGCTACATGCGAATTGGAGCCCGGGTATTGCTGTGGATAAGGTAAATTGGGCACAGGATTCGAAACATAATTTACGGCTTGTTGCAATTCATTGGATTGCAAGGTTCGATCCGAATTAATATCAAAATATGGGGCTGCATTTGTTAATGAGGCCTGAGATATTCCTGCATTACCTGCAGCAGATTGTATAGCTGCCATGTCTAATGAACTGCTATCAAGGACTTCACTTTGAGGGGGGGCCGGAATCCAATCATTTCCAGTCCACATCCAATACCCATCTTCGCTAAAGGTTGGGCCGCCCATACGATTAACATGGTAAGGTAGTATTTAATACCCAAATTCCACTGAATTAGGGGTTTGCCACTATGATGCGAAACATATAGAAGTTCCAATCAACACAGAGGTATTGCGACGACCGCTTTTGGTGAAACCTTGCAGCCAACAAACCCGTATCTACCCCCCCAGACTCCTCCGGAGCCGAGAACCGAAGGTGCTCAGTGGGCGAATGCTAGAGATTCTCACCCCGGATATGGAGGTGCTCAGAGAATTATTTCACAGCAACCCCCATTGAATATTACGCCAGCAGGTATGCGAAATAGTCCGAGCTCGGGCGTTGCAGGAATGTATTTCCCCCCGGCAAAAAGACCTTATGACCTCTCTTATTTGTCTCAAACCCATAAAGAGAGTCTGAAAAATCATAATCTGAAGATGTCCATCATTCCATTGACAGTCATATTTGGACTATTCGCTATTGGCTGGGCTTGGCTCTTCGGTATTGCAGCTTATTTTTGGAGCGTATGGATCTTATTACGTCATCGTTCAATTTTTATAAAACTGCCTCGAATAGAATCAAGAACACATATGCCTTCATGGCTTGGTTGGCTCTCTTTAGTACCTCTTCTAAATTTCCTCATAATTCCGTTCTCTCAAGATGAATTAAGGCGTCAATTGAACCTTCAATTCAGTTTAAGAGAGAAGATGCTTCCATTTTCAAGGGGCCCGATCATTGGCGCAGCATGGACCCAATCCCTTTCCATTCTCCTCGCCTTGCCAATTATTATTACCATAATCTCCTATGAATCATTAAGGGAGTGGTGGGTATCAATAATTAGTTTGCTTTGGCATATCCCAATTGTTTTGATTTCCATCGCTACCCTCGCCTTTTTGCTTCATGTTACCAACAAGTCACAAAAGAGTTGGTGGCCGAATAAACACAATGAATCGAAATCCGGAAGAGACCTAGTTGGGGTCACAACGGTTCCATTATTAGTCACAATCATCAGTATTTTTATTATGACAATGATCATTCTTCCAATATTTGGAGGAGATTGTACTTCCAGCTGGGAGAACGACTACAGCTGCAGCTACTTTGATGTTGGATGGCAAATGCAAGTGCGAATCTTTTTCCCTTGCGCTTTTGCAGTTCTATTTGGCCTGAATACAAGAGTAGATGATTCCAAACAAAAGAATCGTAGAGGAAGGGTTTATGCGCTATACTCCGCTTTGATTGCATTATTTGCCTTCGTCCCATATATCTCCTTGGTAACAACGTTCACTTCGATTGCCCTAATGGTTGCAGCATTTGTTTTGATAATAATTGTAGAAGTTTTGATTGGAGTGTCTGTGAATAACCTCTGCCGAGAGTCGAGTAATTTTTCAAATCAAACAGTGTTCACGCTGCCACCTCAAACTGCAGCACCTCAAGCCCCAGCCTCTCAAATATACCCCCAACAGGTTCAACCTGTTCAAATGGATGAATTGACGAAGACAAGGAAACGATTTACAAGAACTCAGATGTTTGCTAGCGGGGGAATGGCAGCAGTATTTCATTGCAAAGATAATGCCGATGGCTCGACGAAAGTTTGGAAACAAGCTCAAGGCGAACATATCCCTCTCAATGATGCCAATAAGCGATTAAAATTTGAGGCTGAAGTATTGATGGCTGCAAATCACCCTCGAATTCCAACATATTTCGGATTTACCGATGTAGAGAACGATGATGGAAAAGATGAAAATGTTTTGATAATGGAATACTTAGAAGGTGGGGATTTGAAGGCCACAGTTGCTCAAGTATCGAAAGTAGGATTGTCAATGCCAACAGATACGATCATCGATTATCTCAAAGCAATGTGCGAACCTTTGGTTCATATGGCTTCTTTCTCCGAACCTATTTATCACCGTGATTTGAAACCACATAATGTCATAATTCACCCGACTCGGGGACCAGTAATCATTGATTGGGGTCTTGCCAAAGCAGTACAAGGTGGATCGGATATCTCAGTAACTCGTGGAGGGTCAGGGACTTGGACTTCTCCAGAAAGAGATTCTGGAATTTCAGGCTCTTTTACAGATGTGTACAGTCTTGGAAAGGTTCTCTATTATCTCGCAACATGTAAACAACCCCCTGCAATTATTTCTACTGCCGAGAAGGATGAAATGATTTCATCAGGGCGCCCTATTTGGCTTGCAGAGTTAATGATTAAATCTTCATGGCCGCGCCACCAAGAAAGAATTCAAACAGTTAAGGCGTTTTTAGGAGTATTGGAAAATCAAGGTGAAAGCCCAGCTGTAGAGCAGCCTGCAGAATCCGATGATTTCACAACATGGGGCTGATTAAATGAGTGCAGACCGTGTATTCGTAGATCTCTCAGGAGTCGATGCAACTTCGTTGAAAGGAAAGCGGCCAAAAGATGAAGATTATATCATCGCTTCTTCAGTTCAAAACAGAATTGAAGTCGCTGTAATCTTAGATGGCATGGGTGGAGGCGCTGCTGGGGAGAAAGCATCAGAATACGGGGGAAAAGCCTTTGTTGAATCAGCGAGTCTCTCGAAACTAACATCTGTGAAATCACGAAGAAAATCTTTGAATCTTTGCATCAAAGCTGCAAATCTTGCAGTCGATAACATTTCTACAGAACACAAGTCAAGGAGCGGCTCTACCATAACGGCGATTCTTGTAAAAAGGGGAAAGAAAGGGTCAATTAAATGGGCAGTAATGGCGCACGTAGGCGATACACGTGCTTATCGAATAAGGGATGGAGAAGTAACCTTGTTGAGCCAAGACCACTCAATGACGGGTGAAATGGTTCGAGCAGGATATATCGAACTTCATCAAATCGAAGAAACTCATGGGAAAAATGTACTCACAATGTCGCTTGGCGGGCCAGACGAATTGAACCCTCAAGTTGAAGAGGTTGAACTTACAAACGGCGACATAATTATGCTATGCTGTGACGGAGTTTGGGGGCCATTGCATACTGAACAAGGAATGGAAGTCAAGTCGCTTTCCTCTATCGAAATCGCCAATGAAGCATTAGCACGAGGAAGTACAGATAATTGCAGCATACTATTCTGGACTTTGTGAAGGAATTTCAATCGCTTCAACCCTTGTAATACCATCAGAATTCGAAATCGATTGCAGTAACTCTTCTTTCAGTGCCCGGGCCTGTTCCACTTTACCATCCGCTAATAATTCAAGACATAAATGGTATCCAGCATTATTTCTTGCGCCTTTAGAAGATCCATGCCCCCAAACATCTTTATGATGTATTATAGCATTTTGAAGTGCATTTACCCTCTTTAGTTCATCATCCATTCTTAGATAGAGGTTGTGTGAATATTCACCAGCTACAAGATGTGCCTGTTCGCAATGAGGGTCTAACTCGAGAGCTTCCTCTATACGTTCATTCATCAGATCAATACGCCCTCTACGCGCATGCGTAAGTGCTTGTAGGGAAAGCAATGATGCAGTAACAGTCACAAGTCCAGCAGAGCGCTGTTCCTTGATTAGTGTTGAAAGTTCAGCGATAATATAGTCCATTCCTCGTGCACCGTTTGATTTTTCACCTCGGTGTAACTTACGTATTTCTCTTCGATATTCTGTAATCACTTCACTGATTGATTTTAGTTCATCTGAACCCGGGATGCTGATGTTGATCACACTGTCGCTGAGGGTCATTTTTTTTATCTGCGACACTTCAAATTCCCCAATTACGGAATCACGAACCTCAATATTCACCACTTTTTCTTCGGAATTATCGGATGCGCCGCTGGTGCCCATGGCGAGAGATATTTTTCAAATTATTTCAGCATTAGTATTCAAATAAGGGAATTGTTGGCACATAGCACAATCCTGAGCAAACGTTCATCTCCAGCACAACAGGAATTCGAATGCCTATTCGCACATATGTGCAAAGCGTTTGCATGCCTTTATCGAATTATGGCTACTTTGCAACGCCAAAAACAACTCAAGCGAGAGGTTGAGGTGCTGCAGCATTTACTTCAGCTGAAACGCCATCTTGGTAACGAGCAAAGTTTTCGTTAAACATTGCTGCAAGTTTATCGGCAGTCATATCGAAATTTTCTGAGTTCTCCCAAGTGTTCCGAGGTTGCAAGATTTCTTCAGGAACATTTGGACATTCAACAGGGACTTCGAATCCAAACCGCGGGTCAACGACGTAATGTACATTATCCAACTTCCCATCCATAGCTGCATTGAGCATAGCACGGGTGTATCGTATCTTCATTCGATTGCCAACACCGTATGCGCCACCGGACCAGCCGGTGTTAATCAGCCAAGCATTTGCACCATGTTCTTCCATTTTATTCGAAAGAAGATCAGCATAAACTCCAGGGTGCATTGGCATAAACGGTTCTCCGAAGCAAGCAGAAAAGGTTGCTTGAGGTTCTTTGACGCCAATTTCAGTTCCAGCTACCTTTGCAGTATAGCCTGAGATGAAGTGGTAAGCGGCTTGTTCAGGGGTTAAGCGAGAAATCGGAGGTAAGACGCCAAAAGCATCACACGTCAAGAAGATGACATTTTGAGGATGCCCGCCTTTGGAATCCATCGTTCGGTTTTCGATGAATTCTATCGGATAAGACCCGCGGGTGTTTTGGGTCTTGCTGACATCAGCAAAGTCGGGCACACCATTTTCATCCATGACGATGTTTTCAAGAACGGTTCCAAACTTTTGAGTCGTGCCAAAGATTTCTGGTTCATCTTCTTCTGAGAGGTCGATGAGTTTTGCATAACACCCACCTTCGAAATTGAATACCCCGTTTGCGCCCCAGCCGTGTTCATCATCGCCGATAAGAGCGCGATTTGGGTCTGCAGAAAGAGTAGTTTTGCCAGTTCCAGAGAGTCCAAAGAAGATAGCGGTATTTTCTCCAGTGGTGTTCGCTGAACAATGCATTGGGAGGATTCCTTTCTTTGGAAGAATGAGATTCATTACCGAAAAAATCGACTTTTTGATTTCTCCAGCATATCGAGTGCCTCCAATAATAACTTCTTTTGCAGCATAATTGACGATAACGAAACATTGAGAATTCAATCCATCCACTTCGGCATCGGCTTCAAAGTGAGGGGCATGAAGCACGGTAAATTCTGGGGAATGGGTACTGAGACGTTCTGCATCTGGTCGAATGAACATGTTGCGCGCAAAGGCGTTGTGCCAAGCATTTTGATTTATCACCCGAATCGGCAAAGCCTCGCTGAAATCTGCACCGCAGTAGAGGTCTTGAACGAAAAGCGTATCTTGGGCAGAAAGATAGTCGGCGACCTTCGCTCTCATTTTCGTAAAAGTGGCCAAATCCGTTGAAATATTTACGTTACCCCAGTTGATGTCTTCTGAAGTGGTTGCTTCATCGACGATGAATTTGTCGTTCGGTGAACGCCCAGTCCGTTCCCCAGTCTCGGTGACCAATGCTCGGTGGGAGCTGAACACACCTTCTTTTCGGGCAACAGCTAACTCGATAAGGGCTGGAGCCTCTTGGTTCCAATACACTTCTCCCGAGGGAGTAATTCCGTGCGCGTTTAGGTCTCCGGTCGGAGTCCCATAGGTGGCCGCCATATCACCCCCTTCCGCGGGCCCTCTTTGTCCCTTTTGGCGAGAACCCTTCTTGAAAAGCAGGTTTGATTCTTTGAAAACAATGCATCGCATCTTACTTTTACTTTTTTCGGACAAAAACGGACGTCTCGGAAAAGTGTAGCCGAATCCACAAATCTTAGAAAGCATTGAAGGTAACTTGTGTGGGGTAAGGATTCATGACTGAGGGGTCGAATGACGGTAAACCGAAAACCCCTCCTCTTCAGCCGAGGGACGAAGTAGTTCGGAAACGTGACTTCCAACGTGCTCAAGGCGTCGATATCAACTCATTCATGGTCAAACAAGACCCAGAGGAAGGGATTGAGAAAATCCCCCATTCCACCCCCGAATCCGAGGATATAGCGGTCGGAGAAATCACATCTTTATTTTCTTCCGGAAAAGAGGAGCAGCACCTCCCTGGTGCAGTTCAATCGGATGGCAGTGTTGGGTCCCCATCTGAAATGGACAGCGTCACAGATTTAGCAGTCCACGGCGAGAAAAGATTGAGCTTCGGGCTCTTGGTTGCCATGGTGCTCACATGGTCGGCCATCGGAGCAATTGTCGGAACAGTACTTCCTGAAATTCCCAGCGGACTTGGACTCTTGGCCATGGGCCTCTTCGGTCTTTATCTTGGTGAGCGATGGATTCCTAACCCAAACATGCGTCTCTTGGGCGTCACTTGGGTCATTATTTCGATGAAACTGTTCTACGGCCTTGCCATTGATGCCTGGCATTGGGGATGGTTCGATGTATCGCCCTATGGAGCAAGTGAAATGTTCGGTACCAGCCTTATCGCCATTGTTTCATTGAACATATTCCTCGCACAACGTCATAATGAAGATGCCATTGCAGCCCAGGCCACTTTGATTCTTTTATTGGTCGGAAGTGCAGCAGGCGCATTGTATGGTGAAATAGGAATAGCTGCAATGATCGGTTTAGGGACATTGCTGATGCACGGCCTCGCCATCTATCGGCAATCAGGAAATCTTGCTAGTCTCGGAATTGCCTCATCCTATCTTTGGGTTGGAATTCACGCCCTCTCGAATGACTGGTCGCTGTTTGGTCTTGAAATTGTTCCATTCGAAGATGAATTGTTGTTGTTCTTGCTGATGACCTGTGTGACAGCGACCAATGCTATAATTGCTGCAAAGTTCGTTCGCGCTGAAAACTGGTTCTCCAAGGCTTTTGAAGCAATGGGCCTTGGAAAACCTGCACTTTGGTCCGTTTCTGTAAGCCTTGGAATGGTTGGTGCATTATTGGCAATCACAGCGCACCGTTTGGAAACCGGCTATGCACTGGCACAATTGACACTTCTCATTTCAGCATTTAGCGGCTCTTATCTGGTTGTTCGCGGCATAGATGTGAAGAAATTGGCTCCGTATATCATCTTCCCAGCACCGTTTCTTTTGATTGGACTTTCCATCTATACTTCGGGCATCATTAGCATTACCTTGCCGTTAAATCTCGATGGCTACAGCCTGTATGCAGTACTTACAGCCTTCTTCACTGTTCTTGCATTGTTACGGAATCAAACAGCAGTTTCCGACCATGTGATTTGGCTAGGAGGGCTCTCAATTGTCATTCTACTCACGCTCCTTATTCCGTCAGGCGATCCAAAAAACGGCGCGCGTCTTCTTTTAATCACCCAAGGGTTCGTCTGGATTGGACTCTCCGGATTGGCCGTGTACCGTTCTTCACCTTCCATCGCAGGAACAGCAGTTTTAGGCCCTTGGGTTTGGCTTATGCTGTTTGCAACAGATGCCGATGCCCGCCTTGTCTCTGTCGATTTCATTCCAATTATAATCGATGAATTCGATTTATTTGTATGGATGAGTCTCCTTGTCGTTCAACAAATCTGGGTCAATATCCGGCATGGTGAAGTCGGATTAAATCTCGCTGCAAGGCTCGTTGGTATTTCTGAAGTCGGTGCAAGGTTAAGAGATTCAGGCTTAGCAAAACTTTGGAACTTGAGTTTCCTTTTTTCCGTCATTGTCACATGGGCCATTGTTCGCCCAGGCGCATTACCAATGTACGGGGTTGTAATCATATTGGGAAGCCTCCTTATCGGCCATTCATTGATGGTGTACTTTGAACGGCACCTTGGAAAGCCCCAAACTCTGATGAGCTTCTGGGGGATATTTGCACTTCTACTTTCGTGGAGATACGGCCAATCTTCATTCTGGGCACTTTCTTTGGTGATTTCATCCGGAATTTTGTTGAAAGCCTCCGATCGTCGACGAAGGGACGGGGCAACGGAAAGCGAACTCGAACGTCTCGAAGCCCTTCCAGGACAGCTTTTGACCATGATGATGGGCTTCATGACTGCTTTCTTCGTGATGATCGCCCTCAACCCCCTCACCACAACCCCATTGACTGGGTCTGAATTTATGCTTGACAAAGAAACCAATTTGCTCTTCTTGATGGTCATCGGTTTGGTAGCTTTGGTGCTGTATCTTTTGCGTGCTGCAACCCTTGAGAAATTACTTCCACCTGCAGTAAGTGCTGTTGGGTTGATTGTAGCAATGGCTTTAGCAGGTCAATCGATCGCAGTTGAAATCGTTGTTTTGACTGCAGTACTCGCTTTTGTTGGCTCAGGCGCTTACCTTGCAATACAAGGGGAATTCCGCGCAGGCCTGCGAGCCCTTACGAAAAAGGAAAACCGTTTACAACGCCTCAGCGAAAAACAAGAGAGGATTCAGGCATTCATCGAATCTACTGGGCTGGAAGTGGCTGATACGAAGAGCGAGGCGGTTCTGCAGCAAGGCGATGAAATAGAAACTCCTCCCCGTTCAACACTTCGCCTTATCGATACTGAATTATTGGCACTTGTTGAAAAACAAAGGAAACGGCAAAAGCGTGCAGGTTCAACTGGAAGCCACGACCTACATATCGGCGACATCCATCACCAACCGACGATCGTTTTACTGTTCCTCGGAACAACGATCCTGGCCACCTCATTCTTTTCTTTTACAACAGGGTCAACGACACTCGCTCTTTCGTTCAGTGTCCTTGTATCAATGTTATTCGTGGGCCTTTCACGTATCCGCGCCAATCAAATTGGGCTGCGGCTACCGGATATCCTTGGGATTGAAGCACCAATTGCCATAGGCATGATGGGTTTGGTTTTGGTCCACGTAGCAGGGCGTGCCTCGAATTCAGTTGTCGAATTAGCCGACACCTCACATTTACTCATCTTCTTCGGTGGACTTGTCATGCTTGCAGCGCTCGGACTTCTGGGTCGAAATGATCTTGGAATGCGCATACCAAATGCCCTTGAAGGCGTCATTTACCTTTCAGTTATCGACCGCGTCCTTAGCATCCTTATTGGTGGAGAAGTACCCCTTCCATTTGCGACCAACCCGTTTGACGGAGCACTGTTCACATGGACCCTACCGTTAGTGAGCATTGAAATCCTTGCAGTCCTTGCAGTTTTCATCTTTGATTGGGTCGAAGGGAAGCGAATCCACCATGAATTATCTGACCATCGAGGCGCAGGTGGCCGTACAGTTTGGATGGTAATGATTGCAATGCTTTCATTTGGACCAGCAGGTATTGCCGTTCTGGCTTTGTCAGCGCGCAGAGGCGTTTGGTGGACCCAAACAGCCGTTGTTCTGATGGCCTGGCTCTTGATACCCCTCGTGTATCAATCTGCAGCGATATGGGTTGCCGACTCTTTGTCAATTCCACTTCCATCATCAGGGATTATTGCTACGGCTTTGGGTCTTCTTTCGGTCGGTTTCGTAGCCTGGACTGTTCAGGCACGTCAAGGGCTTTGGCTTCCAGCAGGATTGTGGGCAACTCATATTCTACTCATCGGTTCAACCTTCAGTCACGGCAACCTCCTGTTTGCAGTCTTTTTCATCCTCCTTGCATCAACGGCTTCTTGGGTGAGTGGAGTCCTCACACTTCGCAAAGCCTGGAGAGTTATTGGCGCGCTTGATCTCGTACTCAGTTGGATTATTGCCAGTGTCGTCATCATTCAAGGAGCATCAGTCGAAATCCTCCTCGCTATCCTCGTCGCATCAGCCGCCTTACTCGGCCTTGTTACCTATCTTACACAGATGCATGAGGGTGAAATGGCTAACGAGTGAAGTAAACCCTCACCCCAATCTGAAAGAATCTATTCCCATACGAATGATTTGGTTTGAACAAAGGGTATATACTCTATACTCCATAGTAGAGGTATGGCACAGTTATTTGAAATGGACCGATATTTGATACGAACAAAATTCTGGAGAATATTCGGTGGTGCCTTCTTCTTTGAAGATGTCCAAGGAAACGTCGTCGCTTATTCCAAGCAGAAGCGCTTCAAATTAAGAGAAGATATTATCCTCTACTCTGATGAAAGCTGTACAGAAGCTTTGGTTAGAATCAAAGCCCGTTCAATAATGGACCTTGCAACTACCTACGACATTGTCGATGCCCAAACCGGCATTCATCTTGGTTCCGCAAAGCGTAATTTTATGAAATCTCTTTTTAAAGACTCATGGACAATTAACGATGCAGACGGTAACCCCTATGCACAATTGATTGAAGACAGCATTGCAATCGTACGTCGCTTCATCCCACTTATTCCTGCGAAATACCATTTCGAAATCGCAGGATATCCAGATATTTTGATGCAACAACAGTTCAATCCTTTCATCAGGAGAACAGATATTATGATTCCACCAGGCCATCCATTGGACCGACGCGTCATTGCTGCTGTTGCTCTATTGGGTTCAGCAATCGAAGGCCGCCAAGGCTGAGGCACCGTTCAACGCATTGCTTCAGCCAAATGCTTGGCAAGGGTCGGCATAACTGAGGCAATTGGTTCATGTTCGAGGGTTGAAGATAAACGAAGCGAAATATTGATTTTCGCTTGAGTTCCACTGTTTCGAATCCCTAAAGAAAGTGGCTCACCATCGATTAGCGCTTCAATGAGCATGAGGTTTTGCTCGCCTTCAAGTCCGTGCCGATTCCATTGAGTTATTTCTCCGCATTGCTCAAAATGCGAAAGAGCAAGAGTTTCAATATCATCTGAAAGTTGATTTTCGCCATTCCATAACTCACGCTGAATGTTTTGAACTGAGATTCGTTGCTTCCACCCTCGGTCCATCAGCAACTCCTTTTCAGCAACACTCCGAGCCAAAAAATACGCAACCAAGGTTGCCGAACCATCACCCACCAAACTCCACTGCTGTACATCATGAGGGTGCGGTGAAGGTAAGACTGCATGACCTGAATCTTCGACGCCGAGCATTCGCGGCATGTGAGAAGCAGACCCAAGCGATGCGCGTAAAGCATGAGAGATCCAACGATCTCCAACAGCAGTTTCTATGCATGTAACTTTTCCAGGCAATCGGCCAATGGAAGAAAGCAAAGCCAAATCGGACTCGATGCTTGCAGCAATGAGCCACGGGCTTTGTTGCTGTATTCCAGCAACAAGCATAGCGTCTGCCATAGCATCTCCATCGACCACCCGATAACCGAGGTCCGTCGATTCAATTACCAAACATCGATCACCATCCCCATCGAGAGCAGCTCCAACGATGGTGCCAGGGGGTGCTTTGATGAGGTTTTTCAAAAGCACATGTTTAGACTCCGCAGCTTCTTCAAAAGTCCATTTTGCAGTAGGGGAGAAATCACCGGCCCCACATGACTTGTTCAACTCCTCAGCAATTCGACTCATTTCTTGCGTCTCGATACCTTGTTGTGTGAGCCATTCAGCAAACCAAGAACTCGCTGAGCCTTTGGAACAATCCAAAAGTAATGGTTGCTGAACAAAACCTGCCGCAAGTTGTGAGGCTCCAAACAGGTGTTTGAAGTGTGCAAATCGTTGAGAAAGCCACATTGGGTGATGGTTCTTCGCCCATTCAAGGGAGCCGAGTTCACTTGGTTGCGAGAATTCAGCATGATCGATATCATCGATTTCACGTTCTTCTTCACATAAAGCATAGGCGAGTTCAGAAATTCGGTCTTCAAGGTCTGGTGAAGTTTTGTAACCTTCAGCATCGAATACCTTGATGCCTGAGTCAGATGCTGGATTATGACTTGCAGTAATCATACAACCAAGACGAGCCTTATGCCATAAGACGGCATAATGGAGGGCTGGTGTAGCGCAGATGCCCACATGAACTACCGAACAACCTGCTAGACGCAGGCCGAGTGTGACGCCATCAACCAAGGCTTGATTTCCAGGGCGTTCGTCCCACCCAATAACAACGAGCTCTCCCTTGCCAGGGAGCGTATCGATTAGATGTCCGAGAGCCTCTCCAACCAAGCGCATGAGTGTTGGGCAAACGCTTCGTGCTTCGTGCAATGATTCCAATGCAGCTTTTTCATTCGAATGGGCGCCGATAATTTTCCCGCGTATACCATCGGTTCCAAACAATCGCTGAACCATTGCCTCACCTGTGTTCGGAATCCGCTGCATGCACTCCTGTTACGGTGGCATTTGGCCAAACAACGCTGTTACATCCAAGAATTACTCCGGGATTGGTGACACTGTTGCACCCGAGTTGGCAACCTTCACCAAGAAGTGCTCCGAATTTCCTTAATCTGCTCCCAATACGTTCTCCTTCAATTCGAAGTTGAACCTCTCCACCATCGTTACGAAGATTACTGATTTTAGTCCCAGCCCCGAGGTTGACGCCATTCCCGAGTATTGAATCTCCGACGTAATTGAAGTGTGGAGCCTTTGCACCAGGGAGGAGTACTGCATGTTTTGTTTCACTTGCATGGCCGACGACTGCTTCTGCGCAAATCCAAGAATATGGCCGGACATATGCCCCATGACGAATCTCAGCTTTCGGACCAACATAACACGGTCCAATCAAATGAGCACCGACTTCAATCCTAGCAGATGCTTCGACAATGACCCTTCCTCCCGATTCATCGATGGTGGCTTTCGAATCAGTGGGGTTTTGAGGTGAAGACTGAAAGTGCTCTAACACAGAAAGAAGTTGGGCTTTGAGCCCATTGGGGTTCTTTGGTTGTAAGAATGTAAAGACTGCATCAGAGTCAGGTAAGTTGGGGCAGAACCCTTCTTGTTCCTTGGCTGAATACAATGATGGGAAAAGTTTTGATGCCGAGGGGAGGGATTCCGGCCATTCCATGGCTGATGCAGTGAACACTCTTGCATGAACTTAATGCTCAAATTAAGCTGCTAAATGGTAAAGTCGCTTCCCTGTTGAATGATCGAGAGTAAAACCGACCAATTCCGAAAGGTAGCGGGGGATGAAAAAACCAACCTTACGTGTAGTAAGGCCATGGTTCCGCATTTTTCTTTCGTTTGATAAATGGTCAACAATATCTGCTGCTGAACATTGTGGTTGAGATGCTACATATTCTATAATCTCATTTTTCAAACGATTTAATCGAGCCTGTTTTTGAACGCCGTATCCTTTCATTGTTATCATATACTTATCTGTCTGAACAAGTATAACAACCCGAGGAGGGACTGCCATGGGGTCCCATCCAGCGACCTCTTCCATCAACAAATATCAAGGATGTCGGCCCATTTTTTTGATGAGCCCCGCCGGAACACATTCTCGTGAAAGTCACGCTGGCCAATGTGTGCGCAACGGGATAATCTTCCACGGTTATCATAGCAGCCATAGTTGGCGTGGACGGCAACCATAACCTGTTTCAAATCAATTTCAACACCCGAGAATTCCGGTGCTTGAATCTCTACGGATTCAACATGCCCATTCCAAGAGATATTTTCTGGTGTTGGCGGCATTAGAGGTTGTGTTTCGAAATGCAGCCGACCTTCAGCAGGTTTTACCGGTTTCCAAGTCCCCCTTCGACCTTGGTCAAGCCACGTAACCATCTGTTTCATTTGGTCGATTGTTGCAAGGGCAAGATGAGAGGTTTCCCACCAGCCTGCAGTTCGTGCGAGTGTAATATGGTGGACTCCGGGTTTTACTTCCCGGTTATCAAACGCGTCGGCATAGGTTCGGCATAATCCCGAAAGTCGAATCGTATAGATTGGTAACGGGCCAATTCCGATGTCTTGTAATCGGTAAGGATTCGCTAATTCACCTAACAACAGAAAAGGTCTACGTTCCGACATTGGAGGCGCTTCATGTGTTGCAAGTAGTTCGTCAACCGTGCCCGAATCGCTGGAAAAATCAGCACAATACGCTTGCAGTGATTGCCCTTCGAGCATATCCTCGTTGTCTAGGGAAGGGAATTGAAGTGGGATAACTTCATTCGAGCAGAAGAACACCGACTCTTTTGGTAAAGCGACAGGCGAATTTGATGGCGTGTAGGGCCATAGCCGAGGTGTGCGACTCTCCATGCCCGTGCCTGTACGCTCTTCTTCATCAATTCAACGCTCAAGCACCGAACACAGTTTCTTGAAAACATTGCGGACAAGTAACTTTGATTGGGCGAACATCAGGGATTCCAAGCGCAACTCCGCAACCAGGGCAAAGGATTGCTTGAGTAACGGCAGATCGGTGCTGAGCAGCTTCTTTTGAAGGGTCGTATTCAAACCGTAGATTCGATTTATCCAACATAGTAGCGACTGATGGAAGGGTCGGTGCTTCCTTGACAGGGGGGATGAAAGGAACATCCTGATAGTTGCCGTTACCCGATGGTGCGGCAACTTGTTGTTGACTATGAGTAACCGGCTGGAGCAGAGCAAGTATTGCAGCTTCAGTAGAACCATATTGTTTGATTATACGGTCCATTTCGAGCATTTGCTCATAACCAGAAAGCGCCCGCAAGACTGAAATTTCATGTTCCGGAACATCTGCCATATCCATCACAGGAACTTCTGTGTTTTGAGTGTTCACTTCAGTTGAGTCGACTTATTTCGCCGGATGCCGGAAAGTAAAGACTTGGATGTGGAAGATATCATGTGATAGAAACCCTTGAAAGGAAGGCGCGTTCGCCGGCGCAATGAAGGAGTGACCAAAATGGCCCAATCCCAGCAAAGAAAATTTACCCGAGCAGACTTGTCGCGTATGTCGGCGACAGAACGTTCCGCTACAGCCCGTTCGCTTACATGCGGGGAAACAATGACGCAACCGCATTGGATTTGGGACGACAGTTCAATGGTCGAAGTTATTGAGCATTTGACTGAAAACAACTGGGACCATATCTTTGTGATCAATGCTGAAGGCGCCCCCCAAGGAAGAATTCACGCCGTTGACGTCTTGAAAATCATCGCTCGAAAAACAGTCAACCGCGATATAGCGTGGATGCACGGAATTCCAGCTCAACAACTGGTCAATCAGCCCCCAATTACCGTTACAGAACCAACTCCTCTTCTCAAAGCGGGTGCTTTGATGCTCGCTCACGATTTGAATCAAATTGGTGTCGTCGACCGTAACGGTGCTTTGATTGGCGTTGTTGGGCACAATACCATGGCTCGAAAGATGCCAAAATTCATTCTTTGAATCTAGATTCCCCAGTAGCGCTCAGTTTGCGCTTGACGGGTTCTTAACGAGCGAACGATGGTCATAGCCATCCACAATACAACAACCCATGTCATTGGGTATTGAAGGTCGCCGATTATATCTGCGACACTGAATTCATATGCATCGCCTCGCAAAACATTGGTAGCGATTACCAATGCAGTATCGACGAAAGAGTAAACGACCATGGCAAAAATACCGAGAATTAACAATCGGCCAGAGAAAGAACCCCTTTTTAGCCGTAGCAACATGAACCCAGCAGTTGAAGTCAAGAAAGCAATTACAATCCATGCGAGAGCGGAATGTACCACTTCCAACCAGAG
Source organism: Candidatus Poseidoniaceae archaeon (assembly GCA_949372645.1). Classification (GTDB taxonomy): domain Archaea; phylum Thermoplasmatota; class Poseidoniia; order Poseidoniales; family Poseidoniaceae; genus MGIIa-L1. The sequence goes on from CASIAP010000009.1 coordinate 43,306, forward strand.
GACTGAAGAACTCACTGTTGACACATGGATATTGTATTCACGGTATCCTTCTGCCACGGCGAAAATAGCACTGAATACAGTCGCAGTCCATAATAAAGAAGAGAACATTGCAGCATCAGCGTTATCACGCATTTCTTGAATTACTTTGTTCACCGTTGCTTCGATTCCTGCGCCTTTACTGAGTAGATAGAGCCCAGTAACCAACGGCAAACCGCCAATAACAACGCCGCCAATTTCGTTTGGTAGCATGATTCCGAGGCCAAGCAGTGACAATACGAGGCCAACAGGAATCATAATTTTCGAACGCCATTTCGGGTCCTCAAGAGCTTTTACAATATAGTAATAGGTTCCTTCAATACCCTTAGACTGCTTTACGATAATTTTCTCAACATGGTCGATACGAACTTGTGATTGAAGAATTGGGAGGACGGACTCATCTTCAGCTCCATCTGTCACGAGAATTGCTTTATCTGGTTGAAAAGCAGCCACTACTTCTTCCAATTGCGCTGCAACAGCGCGGTCTGAACGAAGCCCGACTTTTTCATCTCCAGTTAAAATCGCAATCTCCACTTCTTCTTCTTCGGAATTATGTTCGACTAAATTGTCGTGTTGGGAGAGTGCTCCAAGAATAGCGTTTGTATCGCTTTCTTCTGGGTCAGCAATACCGAGTTTAAGGGCTGCTGCCATAACTTGGCGACGTCCAACAACGGGGCCTCGTATTCCAGTTTTAACACCAAGGTCATTATCCCGGTCAACTGTTAAAACGAGCGTTCGAGTCATTGAGAATCACCTGTGGTTGGAAGAACCTAACCACACCTCCGTTTCAAAGTCTTCGCGCGAATACCCTTTATTGAGGAGGTTCTGGTTGTTTTTCCCCACTTGCGTTTTGAGTTGAAATTAGGGCTAAAGCTTCAGATTCAGCTCGTTGGTTTTTTGCCTTCCAACGTTGTGTGGCGCGGATATATTTGAGAGGATGATCAAGCCAAGGTTGGTCACACAGCCGGTCATCGCCGGGAAGCACTGGGCAGTTGTGGTTCACTTTGAGTTTGCCACATCCTGACGGTGTGTATCCGTGTTGGTATACATGGTCAACTTGGTAGGAAGTTGTGCTTTCGCTGAAATCCGGGGCCCCTCGGAAAAATCCGACGCATGCTTCTTTTGGCAGAGCGAGTGTGGCGGCCATTGAAGCAAGGAATAGCCGGCCAAAGTGATTCAAGTTTACCCCATTTGACAATTCAGCCACCGCCTTTCTCATGCAGGGCGGCCAATCATTTTCATCAGCACCAACCAATGAAATCGCTTCTGACGCTTTCGTGGCCATAAGATTCCGAACCATGCCGACTGGTTCCGCGAGTCGAACAGCTAAATCCATGGTTATTTCACCCATCTTCTCTAAGGCATCAGCTTCAACCCCTGCCTTGATCCGTTCTCGAAGCAACCGGGATAGTTTGGCGGATGAGCCGTATTGCGGTTCTTCGAAGAGAGTCACCCAACCCTCGTGAACATCACAATTTGGCAGCCTCCATCGAGACCCGGTAATTTTCGGACAGATTTCGATAAAATCGCTGAGCCCAATTTTCCACAGAGGGCCTGACTGAGATCGTCGACGTTGCTGCAGAGCGCCACCATAGTTTGCAGAACTCTCAGATGACAATGGAGTATTTCCATGCTCAGCATGTTTGATGTTAGCAATGTAAGTCCTTGCAATGAGGCCGAGGTTTTTATGATCCCTGATGAGAATTTGTTCAGCACGAGCCGCTTCGGCTTGAGCCCAACGAGCGATAAGGCGCTCATCCTCGGAGGCACAAACAACAAGGCGCGCATAATAGAAAGAAAAAGCCTCGACAATCCGCCCTTCTTCTGTGTATAAATCCCCTCCAACAACTTCGACACCCTCTTTCGACTGTATAGAATCAATCAGTCGAATTCGTGCTCGAGAGCGCGCCTTCTCCATCCAGGAACCATCTAACAATTCATCTAAATCGATATTATGTTCAACCGCCATACTACGAATCCAATCACCAGCTTGAGGGAGAAATGGATAGCGAGCAAAGGTCACTTCGTCATCAAGTACCGGGAGGGAACTTGGGACGGGCATACCATGGCCAAGCGCGCCAACCGCATAAGAACTTCAACGAAACAACGGATGGTTCATGTGCACGAGTCCAACCCTCAAAGCATGCACGCGGCTCCAACTCCGAATGCATTGTCCATTCAAGACGAGGTTCGCCAAGCCTTTGGATGGTCCGTAGAAGATGATGCCGAAAGTGCATTGCAACTGCACCTCCTCCTCCAACATCACCAACATTGGTCACTCCTCCATCGAGAAAACGCTCTACAGCGAGTTCAAAAGCAACTTTTAGATGCTCAACGGGTCATCATCATAGGCGCCGGTGTTGAAGAAAACGAGCTCACCCGATTCAACCAACTAGGGGATGTCTTTGTTGCTGCTGATGGGGCAGTAGGGGCCCTTCCAGAATATTCTCAATTGGCTTGTATTGTATCTGATTTGGATGGAGGAGATTATTTGGACGCTGCAGCAAAGCAAGGGCAGACGATTGTCGTCCATGCCCATGGCGATAACATGCAGCAATGGGAAAAAACACTAACCTCTTGGGAACAGTTCACTCCTTTTCCACAGATTATCCTATCTCACCAGGTGAATCAGGCCATACCGGGGATGTACAATTTCGGCGGATTTACAGATGGTGACCGAGCTCTTTGCTTCACTCTTTCAATGGGAGTCGATCCTGAAAACGTCGAACTCATCGGTTTTTCACTGGACAGAGTCGGCCAATGGTCAGGAATTACAGTTGCTGAAACAAAGCTCAAAAAACTTAAGTGGATGGATCGAATCGTTTCTGAGTTAGGGTTTGGGCATTTTATCAAGAAATAATACACAGTAATAAAACGAAACAGGTAGGTTGGTGGTTATGGAGCGCAAAAAACTCAATCTGATTTTGTGGCCTATCGCACTCCTTTTCCTCAATTCCCTTTGGTTTGGCATTTCGGATAATGCCGCCCCGCACGAGATCAACGACTTCGACCACGCAATCGAAGATCGCACCATTACTTTGGCAGGGGTATTTGGGCAAGACAAACCCATGCCTTCCGTGTTTGAAGTTGAATTCAGAAGCCTCACGTTAGAAGACGGTAAAGTCGGATGGAAGATTTTTGACGAGCAAGACGTACTCGTAGCGGAATGGTCGGGGGATTTGAATGACCAAAACGCTGGCTGGGTGGGTGAACTTGCACCGGGCACATACCTATTCCAAACTACAGTTGACCAGGGCATTATTTCAGAACAAACATTGTTCATACAACCTTTTGCATCCTACGGTGTCGAAGGCCACATCATTCTTTCCGTTCTCCTCATTACCGTAGCGTTTGGTGAAACATTTGCTCGAAAGAAAGGAAGTGAATATATGGCGAAGAAAAATACAGTAACGGCCCAATCACCAGACAAAGCCCCCTTCTCTCGTGTCAAATCTGGCATGCCGGAAGATGACCTTGTTCACAGAGATGATGACCCGTGGCGTACTCCAAAAGGATTGCAATAGCCTTCTTTGTATCTGAGCTATAGGAGAAGTCCGTCTTACTAATCCATGCCTAACCTCGCCTTTAGGCAATTAGGACATGAGTTTTTGACTTCCTTGATTCCGCACTGGTTTGAAAACAGAGGTATAAATGCACATATCAAAAAGTCCCTCCATGGTCCAATCATACCTCATTGTTGGAGGAAGCAGCGATATTGCTCTCGTTCTCGGCTCAAAAATCCTTGACAAAGGGCACTCACTCACTCTTCTTGCCCGAGATGGGGAACGGGTCCAAGAATTGGTATCGCGAGGGGCCCATCTCGTTCAGGGCGATGCTTTAGACAAGGAATGTGTTCAACAAGCAGTTGATCTAGCGAAAGAAAACGGTGAAGGAAGTCTTTCAGGTGTTGCCCACCTTGTCGGCTCTCTTGTATTACGCCCTCCACACTCTCTTGCCCTTGATGCCTTCCAAGAGGTTATTCATACCAATCTCTCAAGTGCTTTTTTGACCCTTTCAATTGCTTGTAAATCGATGCTCCGTACTGGTGGCGGAAGATTGGTATTTACCTCAAGTCTTGCAGCCAGTTTCGGTTTGATGAACCACGAAGCAATCGCAGCAGCAAAGGGTGGAGTGGAATCCATGGTACGTTCTGCTGCAGCAACCTACAGTCAGCGGAAAATTCGTGTGAATGCAGTCGCCCCAGGTTTGACAGACACTCGTTTAGCAGAGACATTGTTGCGCTCTGATGCAATAAGGGAAGCTGCAGTCAAAAAGATTCCAATTAAAAGAATTAACGAAAAAGAAGAAATTGCTTCAACCATGGAATGGTTATTATGCTCTGCACCCGACAACATTACTGGGCAGGTCCTCCATCTCGATGGCGGTATGGCCAAAATAAGTGGGTGAACATATGACTTGGAAAAACGCAATTAAAACAAAACGTCTCAAACCTGGAAAAACTAAAATGGTTACTTTGGGGTTGAAAACAGTCACGGTGGGACAACTCGACGACGAATATTTCGCTACTGGAGGCTTATGCCGCCATATGGGATGGCCATTGGCGTGGGGTGGAAAAATCCAAGATGGGTGTATTCGCTGTCCATTACATCAGTCGACGTATCACATTGAAGACGGTAGCGTAAAAGAATGGTCACCTTTCCCATTGATTCCTCTATGGGGGAAAGTGCTCGGTAAGATATCAAAACAAAAAGATTTGAAAATCTATGAAACAAGGGTAAAAGACGAGTATGTCCAAGTATTCATTGAAAAAATCAAATCTTGAGATTTGCTTGACGAGCTAACAATACGATTTTCATACTGTGCTCCAGCATTGCGGCATTGGCCCATGCTTGGTCAAGGTCAGCACCAACGGCGTAAGCTCCCATGCCACGAACCACGACGCACCGCATGCTACCTTGCTTGAGTGCCTCTACGGTTTGGCGCAAGAAATTATCAGGGTTGTCTTCATCTGGATCAACGATAATGACCTTGCCAATCTGTTCCTTCCCAGTTACATCAATTGGTTGAACAAGTACCAAATCTTTCTCGCTACTGACTGCCGTTGTACAAGCGCCATATGAATGAATTACTGCAGCAGGCCCTCCAGTGACGATACTGATGGAGGCAAGAATTACTTCCATGACTCTCCAATCTGTAGGGGCGCCACGAGGGGGGGTTGCTTGTCCAAGCAGGCCAGCACATAGACCGCGCTCATCAAGACGAGGTAGCATTGTGCGGTTACGCGTGGAAATCATAATGCTCAGGTTTTCTGGGTGAAGCATAGCAATCGTACCCATTGTGGCACGAATCAATTGTTCACGATCGAGTTGTCGAGCAAGTCGAGCAAAATCGCCAACGATGTATGCACCAATGACGATGTCTTCGATGACTGCTGGAGGCATTGGTGGGTTTTCGAGTTCTTCAATAACGTCGGCAGCGCCTGCCATCGACTGTCTCAAACGTTCAACTTCAGCGTTAAGACGAGCAATTTCTTGTTCTGCAATCATATGTTGCTCATCAAGTTCAGGTTGAACCTCTTCAATCTCTAATTCTTCAACCTGGTTGGTAACCGCTTCTTCAACAATGGTATCTTCTTCCACTGGAGTATCTTCCTCTACAGGTGCCTCAGGTACTTCTTCCCGATTCAACTCTTCAACTTCGATAGGGTTTGGTGTGGCTTCAGGAACCTCTTCAACTTCCGGTTCTTGAGGAATTTCTTCTTCAACATTCTCTTCGACTTCTGAAGGCCCTGATGGGGGCCCTGATGGAGGGCCTGGTGGAGGGCCTGGTGGAGGGCCTGGCGGAGGGCCTGGCGGAGGGCCGGAAGGACTTGATGGAGATTTTGACGGAGGGCCTGATGGAGGGCCAGACGGGGGGCCTGGTGGAGGGCCGGAAGGATTTGGTGGAGATTTTGGCGGAGGGCCAGACGGTGGACCTGACGGGGGGCCAGATGGCGGACCTGTTGGGGATTCAAGAACTTCATCTTCAACTTCTTTTTCGTCTTCGAGAGGTGCTTCAATATCTTGCGGCGTTTCAATTTCTTCAACGGCTTTAACCACAGGTTGTTCTTCAACGACCGGTTCTTCAAGAATCTCAGTAGTTTCAATGACTTCATCTTCAGGAGCTTTTTGGAGGCCTCCAAGATCTCCAAACGCGGCATCAAGTAGATTCCCAACCTGGGCATCTTTTTGCTCTTCTTTTGTTTGTTCAGCAGATGTTTTCTTTCCCGCCATAGATTACGCCCCACGTGGGCCACATGGCGCGGCTTAAATAGCGGTTCCGTAACGGATGTCTTGCTTAGGCCCGCTTGGTGTAGAGGTTATCATGCAGGATTGTCATTCCTGCGACCCGAGTTCAATTCTCGGAGTGGGCGCCTATTCTCTTCTTTTTCCGTGTTGGTAAACAGTTCTTGATATACTGATTCGACAACACGAGTTCATGGAGCACAAACCAAAACTCGCGGTTTCTGCATGTTTACTCGGTAAAAAAGTTCGTTACAACGGCGATGCTGCTGAGTTCAGGGCCTTGACTCGAAAGTGGAATGGGCATTTTGAATTGATGGGTGTTTGCCCGGAAGTTGGAATAGGAATGGGCACCCCCCGCCCAACGATTCGCCTGGTCAACAATGGGGACTCAATTCGCTTAGTCAATCCAAAAAACGGTGACGACTTCACCTCTCCAATGTTCGAATACGCACAACTTCAAGCCGATGCACTCGTCGAATCAGGAATTTGCGGTTTTGTATTCAAGAAAGACTCTCCAAGTTGCGGCCTTGAACGCGTGAAAGTCTACAGTGAAGGGCATGAGCAAGCAACCCGCGACGGGAGAGGCATGTTTTCCAAGGTTTTTACAACCCTTTATCCACACATTCCAGTGATCGAAGAAGGCCGATTGACCGATGCTCGGCAAGCAGAAAATTATCTCGCTCGGGTACATTTCTTTTCACTCTGGTATCAAGAAGGCCTCAAGGGATGGACTGCCAAGGCAATTATTGAATTTCACAACGTCAACAAACTGTTTCTCTTGAGTCGTTCACCTGATGCCAAGCGCAGACTTGGACGCCTCATCGCAGGAGGTTTCGTCAACGGCGACCGGCCTGAAACCGTCGCCCTTGCTTACATGACAGAAGCGCAAAAATCACTTAATGTACTGGCCAAAAGCGGACCAATTGCCCATGCAATGGAACGCGTATTGGGCAAAATGTCCGTAACTTAAGCAAGAATGAACGACAAGAAATGCTCGAAGTGATTAACGACTTCCGGAAGGGATTACTTCCACGCTCGGCACCATTGACTCTCCTCCAACATCATTTGCGTCGATGTCATATCGACTCGGCAATTCATCAAAGATTCCTCTCGCCAATCCCTCTCTCACTCGGCCTCATGGCGAGAGTATAGTCGCGTTATTCAATGAACCACCCCCTCTTGCCTCCCAGTATGGCGTTTTCAGGGTCTGGTCAAGACCACTTCCAAGGGACACCTTCAAGAAAGGGTGGTGGGTCGCGTTGAATGGAGTCGAATACTATGGTTGAACTCGTTGATTACAAATGCGCTGTCTGCGGAAACCTCGAATCGTTCCACCGTGAACGCAACGGAATCAGTTGCAAAGCGTGTGGCTCCCGTATATTCATGAAGCTACGCCGCCAAGGCAACAAAACGATCAAAGCCGAGTGATTTCACATCACATGATCTTCGCGCAGGGTTGAAAGACCTCTGGCAATAAGAGTGATTCCATGTCATCTTGGCTCGCAGAGAAAGCACCTCTTTTCTTCGATGATTTATTGCTTCCCGAAACGGTTCAAACCAATCTACGCCACACCTCACTCCAAGCAAACCCGCCTCATCTTCTTCTTTCAGGCCCTGCGGGCGTTGGGAAAACAGCTGCCTTACGCCTTTTGGCCAGACAAGTTCTCGGCCCCACATGGGAGGCGAGAACACACATCCTCCAAGCACGCGACCTTGCCCGAACATCGGGGGCAATGTCAAAATTCGAAGAATTCCTCAGGCCAGAAGGGAGTGGTTCAGAAGATACACTCGCAGGTCGGACAAGTCTTGATGCCTTTGATCATAAGTTCTCATCAACGGCTGAGAATACCCCCCCTCCGGCAGGAAAAGAATGCACCCATCAGACGGGAGAGAGGGCTCCAGTCTCTCGCTTAATTGTCATTGAAGATGCAGACCACCTCGGTACAATACGGCAATCATATTTGCGAAGAATGATGGAGGTGAGTAGTGGCAGTGCGCGATTTATTTTCACCGCTCATACACCGTCTCGAATTATCGAGGCCCTGCGAAGCAGAACTCAACATATCCGATTCCCAAAAATCCAGCGCTCAGAAATAGAACGACGACTTCTTGAAATTGTAAAAGAAGAGGACTTTTCGCCAGTGCGGGGCATCATTGGCGATATTTCTCACGTTTCATCCGGAAATGTGCGTAAAGCGATTTTTATTACTGAACTCCTTGCTCTACGAGGATTGCTTGGAGATCGTAAGAACTTGCAAAACTTACTGGCTGCCACCTCTTTGCGTGAAGTGCAACATGTTCTCGAGGAAGCGTTGCGTAACCGAGTCCATGATTGGCGATGGGAGAAAGAAGGCAACAAAAACAAGCGCGTACTCAAAGGCGCAATGGGGGTATTAGACCAAGTCATGGCAGAGAACAGTCTAGAGCCTGAAGACCTCGTGGTCAATTTCCATCATGTGTTAACTGAAGGTAGGCTGCACCTCAGTGAAGACATCCTTGCCGAAATATTGCTTGCCCTTTCTGTTTGTGATGTTGCCCTCCACCGTTCAATGCAAGGAAGAATTGAACTAGAACAATTTTTGTTCCAAGTTGCAGAAATCGGACAAAGGATGGACGTTGCGAAAGCGTCTTGATGCTCAGGCCACTGGCCCAATTGGGCGTGTAGCACAGCTGGATAATGCGTTGGCCTCCTAAGCCGAAGATCCCGGGTTCAAATCCTGGCACGCCCGTGCACTTTTACTTATATCGAGGGTGTTTGAAGGCAAGAGCCAAATTGAAAGACCCCCCGTCTTGTCATGAGGGCTATGGCTTCGAACAGAGAGGGCACCACCAGTTCAGAAGCGTATATCCCGCTTCCCGACCCTTATGGGGAAGGATTCGAATATTCAGAAGATCCAATTGAAAACACCCGACAACAATGGGCAGTACTTGAACGCCGCCGCCTCCTTGCCGGACGTATTGCTCGAAACCCCCTTCTTATGATTTGGAGGACGATGAGTGGTTTTGCCCTTGCAATGTTCGCTTTTGTAAGTGTCCTTTATTCACCTTTAATCGAATCGGCAAATGGCCTCATATTCATATTCATTCCATTTACCCTGATTGCTACTGCCCCAACTGTAATTGCAGGAGAATCAGCATGGCAGGCTATGCAAGCGCGTATATCTTTGCGAGAGCAAGGCGGTGTTTCAGGGGGCAGATCGCACATATTACGGGCTCAACCCGGAACAGATCGAATTATCGAAAGTCTAAGTGATCAACGCCGAAATAATGCTGTGTTAGGTTTGCTTTCTCTATCAACAGTGGCTCTAATCATACTCGCTTCTGCAGTTACATCAAATTCATTGGCATGGAACCTTGCTCTCCTCATAGCGATGACGCTCGGCATTGCTCAATCCTTTCACGGTATTTTTTCATATGACTTTATCCGTCAACTTGGGGATCCATTTCCCTCCATTGTGTTCCACGCTCCTACCCACCACCCTACCCAATTGGGCAGCGTCTTAGGAGATTTACTAATTGCTCATCTTGACCCTGACCTTTTTTTGGAATGGGAGACATGGCAGAAAGAGTTCAGAAAAGCCTTGATTCCTGGCCATATCACAAAACAGGCCCTTGAACGCCTTCTCTACATTTTACATCTTCACTCGGAACAGGAATTGAGTACTGATAAGGCTCACGACGAACTGAAGTCCTTTATTATTGAAGACCGGTTTGAACCCCTCCTTCTCGATAAGGGAGCTCGCTTTAACTGGCGAACAATTCAACGCCTTCTTGCCCATTCAAGAGGATGGCAACCGGGAGCATTCCTCTTACTTGACCGATTACAAAACGATCTCCTTGCTGGGACTCCACCGATGCTTCGAGCCGAGTGGCGAATGGATGTGGCTTTGGATGAAAACTGCTATGAAGGCTCAGGAAATCTCTTCATTGTTCTCAATAACCAAACATTCGAATCCCGTCATGTAAGGGTGGAAGTGTTAACGCCCAATGGGGAACCTGAATCCCGCGATCATCGTTTTGAGTTAAGTGAATGCCCTCCTCCAAAAAGCTCTGTAATGCTGTCACACCCTAAGGACGATGATGCCCTTGATTGGATGCCACGTTACCTTGAACGGGGTGTTGTTCTTTGGATTGGAGTTGCTTGGCCAAGAAATTTCAGCGGTCCCGCAGATGTCCAAGTCATTCTTCGAGATGATGATGGGATTGTATTGGAATCTCAGGTCATTCGGACGATGATCCAACGAAGTGCAGGCAGTCAAATCAAAAATAGAATTCGTAAATTAGAGGCGGCTCGACGCCACGGAGATTTACCATTACCAAAACTTCATTTCGAGGATAAACCCTCCAAATGAAACCATTTCAATCTCGACCCTGCTTGAATTTTCGCAGGTGGTCTAAGCGCGTTGCTTATGGATGGGGGGCACTTGGGTTAAATTACCGGATGTGGGACCTTGGAAGCATGGGATGTCATCGTACTAGGCGACGGGCCCGCGGCCCTCCGTTCAGCTGCAGAAGCTGCAAAGCAAGGCGCTACGACTCTTGTCCTCTCCGTGAATGCACTTGGAAGTGAGTCATACCTTGCCCAAGACGGACTCGCTGCTTCACTTCAGGAATCAAATAACCGTGGCCATCGCGAAGATACGATTCGTGCAGGTGCTTATTTGAACGACCAAGATATCGTAGCATCACGTTCTGCTGATGCCCACCGACAAGTGGATTTACTTGAGCGGTGGGGTGTTAATTTCCGACGCGATGCACATGGAATCCCCTTGGTCCGAAAAGCCCCAGGCCACGGAATGGCCCGTAATGCAGATGCAGGGGATGCAACTGGCCGGGAGATTCAACAAATCCTCGAAGAGCAATGTATGCGCCATGGTGTAATCCGCCGAGGCGACCACCTCCCCCTTTCCCTCATTCATACCAACCAATCTGTCAGCGGAATCACCGTTGTTGATCTGGTGAATGGTCGAATTGCAGCATTACAAGCTAAGGCAGTGATTATTGCAGATGGAGGATTTGAGGGCGCCTTTAGCCATGGCGCTGTTGGCTTGGGCCTTGACCTTGCTCTTCGGGCAGGAGTTCCATTGCGAGATTTAGAATTCATCGCTCACACCCCTCTTGGAATCAAAGATACCAATATGATGTTGCCACTCGGACTTCTTCACGATGGAGCAACATTACACGAAGCTAACGGGGCGGATTTGGAAATCGGAGAAGGCGGCCTAGATGCTGTGTGCCAATCGGTGTCAAAAGCCTTCCAACCAGTTCTCGATGCCCGGAATTTAGGTGACTCTCAGGATTGGTGGGGGGCAGTTTTCCGCAGTGTAAAACAACGAACAGGCATCGATCTGTCCCGTCAAACCATCGCCATAGAAGTACGCCCATATGCGACACTTGGCGGCATTCCTGTTGATGAAAACGGTCGTGCCATCCTCTCCACTTGGTCGCGCTGGTTCACTGGATTGTATGCCGCAGGTGATGCCTCATGTTCAGGATTCCATGGTGCAGACCTTTTACCAGGTAACCAAATGCTCGATTCTCTCCACGGGGGCGCAGCCGCAGGTATCCATGCTGGCGAATGGGTCAAAATACGAAAATTCTCAAACCCGCAAGCGGCACACGAAGCAGAACAATCAGCGCAAGCCGACCACTCCGCAGTCTCAGAACATTCTGAAGACGGAGTTGTTCGTGTCGGACACGTCGTATCGAAAATCCGAGATACAGTTCAAAGCAGTCTCGGCTTTAGCCGAAATGCAGCAGGCCTTCAATCCGCTATCGACTCCTTAGAATCTGCAAGTATTCTTGCAGAATCAATCCACGCCGACCAATCTTCTTTGATTGCAAATACCAATATTGTGGAAATAGCCCGCGCTCAAGCCTCAGCCCGACTGACTCTTGCTGCCGCCCAAGCGGGACTCGCTCGAAACGAATCTCGCGGGTGCCACCACCGCAATGATTTCCTCGATTCAAACGAAGATCACCTGACCCACTATACTGTTAATCAAATGGGAGATGTGAAAACATTGGCTCTTCGTAAGAGTAAGACCGGAAATTGGATTTTACCACCTCAATAATTCCAAACCATGGGAATTTTGGTAAACTACTGAAAAGGGATGCCATGTAGCACGGTTATGGGCGAGCCAACCTTGTTCGACCGAATCTTGAACGGAACACTACCATCTCACAAAGTGGCTGAAGGTGAATCATGGTATGCGTTCTTGGATATTTTTCCACGCAGAGAAGGACACACGCTTGTCATCCCAAAGCAAAGCGAACATCTCCTTTCTCGACTGTCGCAATCGTCGAGAAACGGTTTATTCACCGGAGTCGCCCAAGTTCAGCATATTCTTTCTAAGCATTTTGAAACAGAAGATTTCACCGTATGTATCCATGATGGTCCATTGGCAGGGCAAGAAGTTCCCCACGTCCATGTGCATGTCATCCCGCGCCAATTAGGAGACGGGGGGTCGACCTTGCAGGCCATGTGGCCCAATGCTCCACCAATGACTGAACAAGCAGATTCAGATCTCTTGCGCACGCTCTCGACGACTCTGCAAGAGGTGATACTTTGAACTCGATTCCAAAACAAACGAACACCGATCACCATGGTGAAGATTTACCCACGCTCTCAAAATCGGCCAAGAAAATGCGAATGGATAAACTATTATCAACACCTATGCCATCATTTGACCGTAAAGTACCAGGCTCCTTTTTTTGGTCGAACATAGCGTATTGGATATCTCGTAGGATACTTGCAGTTCAATTCCGAACTACTGAGGTCACAGGCCTCGACACATTGCCTCTTGACCGCGGCAACCTTTGCTGTGCGTGGCACACAAACGGCCTCTTAGATGCGCTGCACATTGTTCTCCAACACCCAAACCATTTCGTAATGGGTGGCCGGCATGATTTAGTCACCCGCCCACTCCTTGGTTGGTGGACTCGAAAATTAGCAGTGCAACCAGTTGTCCGCAAAGCTGAACTTTTGAGGGGCGGTTGCAGTGAAGAAGAAGCGACGCAGATCAATGGCCGTTCTCTCATGATGTTAGCAACTGGAATCTCAGCAGGCTTTGGCTGTGTCTTGTTTCCAGAGGGCACAAGTCATAACGAATCTTCTATGCTACGTTTCCGGACTGGCCCTTTCCGTACTGTTTTTGCCGCTGCCGCCCTTGCGAAAGCAGAGAATAAACCCCTCCCGGCAGTGATCCCTACGGGATTGCATTTCAGGAGACGCGATCATTTCCGAACCGATATATGGGTCGAATATGGGCTGCCGCATACCATGCAAACCGAAGAAATTCCGGATGATCTTGTGCAAGCAGTTGCCCAAGGGAATTGGGTTGAACCAGCGGCGGAAAATGTATTTGCTCTGCGAGATGCTTTACGCCTCAAACTCGTACCACTCACCCCTAATACGCACGACTGGGATGAACACCACGCCCTCCATATTTTGGCACACGTCGAGGCACGGAGGACCAAGCAACCCCTTCTTTCATGGAGGGAAGAAGTTGAAGCAGCTCGGGCTTTGCGCACTGTATTGCAATCACCATTTTCTGATGAACAGATTATTGATAATTCCGAATTGCCGGCCATCACCAATCCCTTGATTACGCCTGCAAAAGCCGCCTCAGGACTTTTGCAAGCTCGTCAATTAGACGGTCGAGACCTGAATACATCAGGCACTGACCTACGTAAGGCCAACCCCCTAAAGTGTGCTCAAAAATTAGTAAGGTTGCCATTCTTGGTTGCTTTGTTGCCAATCTTCCTGTTTTGTTTCACCCCGCAAATTGCCCTTGGAAGGCTTCTCGGAGATTCAACGGATGAGGGAGTTGATGCACGAACATCATACCATTTCCTCGCTGCTATGTTCGGATCTCTGATGTTTTGGCCTTTTATGGCTCTGGGAGCCGTGGGGATTGAGCATATGTTCCATGATTCAGTGGTCTCAGCGATCGACTTTGATTGGTATTCGATATATGGGCAATCTTCGCTTCATCAAACTGCAGCAAAGGTGACCTTTTTCTTCGCACTTCTTCCAGCATTTTGGTTCAGTGGGAGAACTTCTGCTTTGTTCTGGGACGATTGGTGTGACTTTCAGCGAGCTTTACGTCGTCTGCGATTTAATAAAACGCACCGACAAAATCTTCGCGGCGCACTAAAAAACATCCATGCCGAGATGGACCAACTGTGAAATTTCCGAGAGGGTGCGATTCAAACGAGAGGAGTGTTTCCGATTGTCATGGCGAGTGAGGAAGTGATTCTCAAAATCCGTAAATGGGTCGAACAAGAACGACTTGTTGCTAAAGAACAAAAAGACCCGCGGGCAGAAATACATCTGCTCATTCGTTATCCTCAAGGCCCTCAAGGTCATATGTTTGCAGTGGTTATACCAAAAGGGCGAGACCTTGTTGCAATTTCAAGTATGACGCGAGTTGATGAAGGCCAGCAAAAGGAAATGGAAAACCATATGAAAGAAGACAACGATACATGGTTAGAATGGATTCATGACGTACGTCTTCAATTGATTCGTACCAGTGTCGACTGGGGGATTCATATGGGGCACCAGGGCGATCAAAAACTTGGCCCTCTGCAAGCATTTAATGTGAGTCTGCCGCTTTGGTTCGATGGATTGACCAAAAACGAGTTTATGCACACGCTTCGCAAACTATGGCTGGCTAAACTTGGAATTATTCATGAGATTAAATTCACACACGGGCCCGGAGTAGGAAAACCCGGCCCAGTCGATGATTGGGTGAAGGCGAAACAAGAGGGCAAAGACACCCCTCCCGTATCGAATGAAGGCCCGGACCAATCGACACACCATGAAATCGAATTCGATGAAAAGATGTCTTTTGGTTCAGGTTTTGACCCTTCTGAATGGGCTTAATACATTTATTTTAACTCCCGAATGTCGGATTTAAAAAATGACTTGAAAGAGTTGCTGTTAAGTAGCATGAGTGTGTGCTTTTTTTCAGTATCACCTTGGATGTGTATTTATGGGTCAAAAAATAAAGTCAGTAAGCCTTGTATCGATTATGTTGCTCTCCGTCCTCTCGACGTTGTTTTTAACATCCCTTACCGCCACAGCAAACACTGTTGTTATAACCGAGGCGATTCAGATTGTTGACGGTGGAACCTCAACAGATACACAAACAGCAGTTGGTTCTGACAGCGAAGGAAACGTCCACGTTGTTTGGGCACGAAACAACCTCCATCTTTACTATTCGATGATATCACCTCGTGGTGAAACATTGATTGACACGACACAGATTACGAATCCTGGACTCCATAAGATTTGGCATCCAGACATGGTTGTTGACGATAACGACAAAGTCCACGTTGTATGGGCCGACAAGTCCGGACAACACAAAATCGTCTACACCGTACTTAATCCATGGGCTGCGGCAATGGACGGTTCAGCTTCTGACGACGGGACTCTCTCTGCTATCAATGACCACATCGTGTCGAGCCGTGCCCAGAACCGAGATTGGCCAGCAATAGATATCGACAGCCAAGGTGGCGTCCACATCGCTTGGGAAGACTCTTATGATGAATTAGGGCGTTTCTTCAACCAACCACAAATTTACTATTCCATGCTCAACCCAGATCTCAGTTCAGGTTCAGTTATCACGAACTTCGAGGACACATTACTGACCCCTATTATCGGGCATAAAGGCCACCCAGATATCGTTGTCGATGCGAATGATTACGTTCAAATCGCTTGGGACGATACCCGTGGAGGCAAGGTCGAATTGAGTTTCATCGTCGACACCTCGGGTTCGATGTATTCTGAATGGGCCGACATCTGCACAGTTGTTTATGGCGGCAATTTCGCATCTGGTGGTTATTTCCAAGGCATTAAACCAATGCTTGAAACCGCCAACATGACAGTTTATGAGACAATTTACGGCTTAGGAAATAACCTCCCGGGCGCAGCAAGTTCAGGAAATTGCGCTGGCTATAATCAAAATGCAGGACCCCGTACCTCAGCTCTCGGTCAATTCCCAGGCGATGATTCTGGAGGGATTCGAAAGCTGCCAAGTACTGTTTACAACGGCAACAGCTTTTCTGGGAACTCTGGCGAAGATTGGGGCCCAGGCAGTAATTGGGCTTGTTTGTCTTGGAAGGATGCATCAGGCAACGTCCCAGGCAACCCTCCTACTCAAGACGATCATCGTTGGAACCCGAACGCTACCAAAATTGTGATTCCTGTTTCCGATGAAGGTCCAAAAGACGGCGATCCATCTCAACAGGCAGATGACTTGACCTCTATCGAAGAGGCCCATGACAATTGTATCAATGCAGGCGTCATCCCAGTCGGTCTTTATGGCCAAGGCTACGGTGGAGCAGGAAACATCCAATCCCATTTCATGGACTTGGTTCAATGCCCGAACAGCGTTGTTTCGACTGCAACTCGAAACTGCCCAGGCAATACACTTCGCAGTTCGAATGCTGGTGGTCAAGCATACGAATTCCCATCAGGATCTGGCGGCAATAACGCAATGGCCCTCTTGGTCGAAGCAATGGTCTATATCTCAACCAACAATTCTCGTGAAATCTACATGTCTGTTCTTGACCCCTACGGCAAGATGAACAACGACCCTTCATGGGTTCCAGGTTCAACCGGCCACTCCATTATTGGCGGCTCATACGCCGAGGATACAGGTGCTGGCGCAGACGGGCATCTCGTCGTTGTTAACGACACACGCGTAACCATCGATGACGCTTACTCATTCCATCCTTCAATTGGCGTTGACATGCAAGGTAACACGCACATCGCTTGGATGGATGGACGAAATTACGGTTTTGAAAAAGGTGTAAATTACGAAGTATATTACACCAAACTTCGCTTGCAAGGAGCAGGTGCTTGGGATGGAGCAGATCAAGGTCTTTCCACTTATGCAATTAAGAAAATCCAAGATACACCAATTTCGAATGTTGAAGGCAACTCGGGAATTCCAGGCAACCGCCCATACGGTGGCAACTCTGTGTTCCCAGCCCTCCTTACCGATGATCAAAACAATATCCATATCGCTTGGGTAGATTCAGGAAACGCAACAGCGGATGAAGAGATTCTCTATACTCGCTTGAATTCAACCACTCTTACAGGCCCTGGAATTACTGCACTGGACCCTTGGGAAGCCGTTGCTGTCACATCATGGGCAAGTAACAAACTTGGCCCAAATTCGGGCAGTCAGCCAAGTATAGGCATGCCTCCAGCATTTTCGAATGATTTAGGCAGTGGTGCACACATTGCTTGGTCCGATACCAATAAATGCAGTGAAGAAGCCAACAACAATCGCTTCACTATTTGTTATTCTCACGTCCTCACCGGCCAGGTTGACGTTGAATTCCAAGATGGAGAAACATTCTATCACGTGATTGAACCAGGAGAGCAAACGATTTACAATATGTCGATGAACAATTCAACTCCGGGCCCTAAGGACCTCGTTTCTGACACTTTCGGCCTCAATATTTCGGGCGTCCCACAGAATTGGACGGCGACATTGTTCTTTGCTGACAACCACACGACTATTATGCCCGATACGCCAATTTTCCTTGAAGGTGGTGAAGATATTCGTTTCTATATGCGAGTCCGCGCTCCTTCGGTCTACCAAGCAGATGCAGACCAACTTGCAGATATTACAGTAACGGCGAAATCGTACAAAGATCCGGCTATTCAATCTGATCTCATCACTCGTACACTCATGGATGTGGTGCACGGAATAAACCTCGACACGTCTCACAGTATGGCTGACGTCGAACAAGGTCAGACTGCTATATTCTCGATTACCATTACCAACACTGGTAACGTCAATGACCGATTTATCTTCTGGGACCCTTACACCTTGGAAGGCCAACAAGAATGGCTCTTACCGTTTAACTGGGCCGTTAATTTCCCTACCAGTGTTCAATTAGATCCAGGGCAATCGGTAACAAAGAACCTCGAAATTCTCGTACCCACATCTGAAGACCCTGGTATGTTTGTGATTTATCTCAAAGGTTGGTCAGAAGGTGAACCGATCAAGTCCATCGAAAAAGGAACCTATGATGTTCTCGAACTCGGCGTATCCGTTAATATCCGTTCAACAGGGAATATCGTCATGGAAATCTTTGATACCAGTGAATACGTTGACCCTGGTGAATGTGCAGTCTATCCAATTGATGTGACCAAGAACTTCGATTCCGGAAGTTTGGTCTTTGTCACCCCAGGAGCTCCTGATGTGAAACCAGACACCATTTCGATGGATGCATGGAGAGAAGACAACTGGGTGTTGAACCTTGACTTCTCGAATGCCCCAGGCGGTAACTCAGTTGATGTGAGTGAGCCAAGAGCTTGGACACTTCCTCCAGGTGCCGAATACGTCACCTATGAAGTGAGTGTAGAGATGTGTGCCCCGACGAGTGCGTCTGCAGGACTTGGTCCAGCTGTTATTCTCAAAGCCTATCTCGAAGGTTACCCGCGAATTTCAGCTTCGAAGATTCTCTCTACAAATGTTAACCACGTGTACTCTTTAACTGCAGATGCAGCTATCGATGAAGAAGATATGATGACGCTTAACGGCCAAGAAGTATTCCCAGTGAACCCTGGCCAGCAAATTAGCCTATCAACAACGGTTGCAAATCTCGGCAACGGACCAGATCGATTCGATTACCGACTTGCACGAGTGACAGACCCAGCAGGCGTTGATGTCATTTGGGACATCGATGTTCCTCGTGAGACTCTCATTGAATTATCTCGAGATACCAATCAGATCTTCGATGTTACCATGAATGTTCCAAACCAAGTCGAAGCAGGTGTTTACATGGTTGTCTTCCAGACCTTCTCTGAAGAATCATATCCTGATGCAAGTGGCCGACTTACTCGATTAAGATATACACAATCTATACCGGTTTATGTGCAGGAATTTTATGACATGCAAATCAGCATGGATGCCACAATCGATAATGCAATCAAGACCTCAGCTCCAGGGCGTATTGTTCGCTTTGAGTTGAATATCACTAATAATGGAAACGTGCCTGACTGGCCAACCCTCAACAACCACACAGCCTCTCGTGATGGTGAAACATTGGTTTGGAATGAACTCCCAGGAATGGGCGCTCTTGATGGCTGGGCTGTAGAATGGCGCTTAGTTAAGCAAATTGGACCTGATTTGACAACTGAAGAAGAATGTGAGACCGTCGCATCAATTGCTACGATTACTGGAGAGGAAGATGCAACAATCGACCCTGCTACAGTCTTTGCTGATTTGAGTGAACGTTGTGTTTATCTTGAATCTGATGATCGGTACTTCATGCCAATGATGGACCCTTATACGACTTACCCAGTTGTTGCAATTGTGAAAATTGCACCATCGGCAAAACTTGACACTCGAAGCATTGGTCTGAAAGTGGTTTCAAAGATGGGCAATATGCTTGAAGATGGCGACCATGATGATTCTCCATCTTGGGCTGCAGAGAATCTCGATACAAACGAGTTCGTGGTCACACTTCGACTACGGGCCCCAAATTTGATCATTTCAGAAGTCAGTGTTTCTGACGATACAGGCGATGTTGATACAACCATCCCAATCCGAGTGGTTCTGCAAAACAATGGAAATACACACGCAACTGATATTGAAATTGTCTTGTGTGAATATCCAGATTCTGATACCGATACTCTCAATGAGATTCTGAAGAATGGATGCGATGATGAAAACATTGTCATGCGTCAAGTCATTGGCGCTCTTCTTGCACCAGATGATTCTGAAGATTACAAAGAAATCGAATTGACTCTTCTCTATCCTGTTTCTGCCGGTAGCCATGGCGTCTATGTTGTGGTCGACCCTTCCAATAATATCGTTGAAACACAAGAAAGCGACAACGTCAAGCGTGTCGAGAAGGAGTTGAAATCCTCTGGTGGTATTTTGGACGTTGCAGGAGAAGTAGTCAGTAAGACTGCCCTTCCATTTGCAGTGATACTCCTAACATTCGCACTGTTCGGCGTGGTTTACCTCGTTGGACGTGGACGACGACAAGATGTTCTCGATCGTAAGGCTGAGCAATCATCACTCGTCTCGGTCTTAGCCGGAAGCGACCTTTGATTTGGTAGAACCTTACTCCTTTTTCCGAGGGAGTGAGCCGAGCCAGAAACGAAGTTCTGAGTTGTGCGGAGCCGCGACAATGTGCCCTGCACGGTCTGATAGTTGGCGTTCAAGCCGGCTGCGGACTTCATCGAGTAGTGACGCCATTTCTGCTTGTCCGATTTGCAATTCTTTCCGTAAATCAGAGAGGTCTAACTTTCGCTCAGGTGCCTCAATAATACTGTGGACCATGGTGCGTTGCTGATAATGTTCAAAGTCAGCATCAACACCGGCAGATATTCGATTTCGAATATGTTGATGCAAGGCGATCACAGCATCTCTCTGCGCATCAATTCCTTCAAGAATACCATTGAGGTGCTGAATGTGAGCCATCCCTTCCCCAACCGAGATTTTTTTCCGACCACTAACAGATTTGACAACATGTTCAGTCGCATTTGGCAATTTGTTGGAAAGGCGCATAGGCCCTCCTGCTGGCAGGCTTCTTTGCTCACAAAGGAATAAATCAGGCCCGAGGTCTATTCGTAATGAGATCGACTGTTGGACGCTGTAAATCGTTCTTGGAGGACCACCTTTTTCACTTGCCACTTTCATTTTTGTTACAAAGTTGCCACGTTCTAATTCACGAAGGTGTTTGACAATTGCTTGCTGACTCACTTCGAGTAAATCGGCAAGTTGCATAGGGTAGTGTGGTTCACGAACCAATCGTTCGAGAATCTGTCGACGCAGCTTGTTTTGGAGCAAGGTTAGGGCGGTATCAATATCTTCCACACTGCTCAACTCGGAGTTACCTAGAGAGGGGCACCCTTTGAAGTCGTCGCTTCTTACAATCGAGCTAAACAGAACTTTCCCTTCTCTTTCTCACAACGGAGTGTAAATCTACAAGCGTTCTATTGGTTGTCTTTTTTCGATGGCATGACTCTTGATATAAGATGCAAAATTCCTACGAGCCCTAGACTTGCATAGATTCCAAGTAAGATGGAAAAGGCATAGTAAGCTTTTGGTGAAACATCCAATGAGGCTTGGTATTCCCACTCAACATCAAATTGCTGTAATGTTTGATCATCATCACCACCAGCAACAAATCGGTAATCTCCACTCATGGCGCTCCAAGTGAATTCATTTCCAGAGAGTGCCCCTCCAGCAACCAATTCGACCGTATCTTTGTCGCATTGGTAGTACCCCTCTTCTAGCGTGCATTTGCTTGCTTCACTTGCCTCTGCAATACCAATCCATACCCCGCTTTTTACCCATGAAATCACAATTTCTGCATTGACTGCATCGATAATATCTGGCAACGGTAGAATTTCTTCAGACATCCCCCAATAACACGTCACTTGCTCAGCTTGGATGAACGGTAGGCCTTCATCGACATCACACGGGGGAAGCATTGCCGTTTCTGTAGCACTGTCTTCGACAACCGGAGGGGGAATGAATGATGGGAGGACCAATAGTAGGAGGCAGAGAATACCAGCTCCCCATCGAAAATACGATTCACGCATTCAAGACCCTCACATATCGTCCCAAACGTTCCAATCTTTTGATTCAGTTTTTTTGCCTTTGAGTTCTTTCGTCTTTGAGTTTGCAGGACGATCTGTTGTTTTTACACCGTCACTCTCCCCACCAGTATCCCAGTCTGATATCTCAGAGATATTCGCTAACTTTTTCTTCAGTGGTTGTTGTTGAATTGGTGTTGGTGAGTCAGCAAACGGGTCCTGTACTTCTCGAACAGCATCAGGAGTATCCCCTCGCATGAGCGCATAGACTTGTTCAGTTGTCATGAGTGTTCCCTGCATGACATCCTTCGACCCATCGACAAATCCATCATCAGGTTCCGAGATTTCACCAATATCTTCGTCAGCAATATCGCCCTCAAGCGGGATGTTCACACCCCGCATAGCAGCCATCATTTCTTCTTGACTTTCAAAAGATTTGAGCAATTCACCATCGCGCCCAATCACCCGTAATGCCCCATGAATCCTGTTGCTGCGAGTTGTATAAGCAACAACACCCGCAATTGGTAGTAAAATGAACCCTAAGCAACAGATTCCAAATCCAAATATCAATCCACTTGATTCGAGCATTTTAAGCTCCCATCCATCAGTATGAACAATCCAAACAGTTTGTTCTTCACACCCTTCATCAGGGCACGTGCTTTCGACCAACATTTGTCCGCTTTCTTCAGCAATCCATTGTTCATGAATTTCAAATTCAGTTCCATCTGAAGCCATTGGCCTCCAATCCGAGAAACAGGAATTCGGGGTCAGCTCTTCGGTTGATGCATGGGTGACGTCAATGATGGGGCGCAATGTAATGTCCATATCATCCTCATCCTCCAAGAAAATAGCCATGTAGCAGTCGCCTTTTTGGACATCAAAATTAGCTGAACCCGGTCCTTTAATTTGAGTAATAGCATTTTCTCTTGGGTCATAAACAGAATCAAGCGCCTCGTCTTGTGCAGCAACAATGATACTTCCAATCACGAGTAAAAGAGCGCCCACAATTGCCAACCGCATTGGCCAGGATGACTTTCTTGCCGCCCCGTCTCCCATAGTTTGCCCTCAGCCTTCTTCCTCAATGAATCCTTGCGCCCGTCAAGCCAATCCTAATTCGGCTAATTTTTCCGGTAAATATGTTTCAGTCACGAAATCTAAGCCGTATTTTGCCAAGGATTGTTGTTCAGCTTTCATTCCGAGTTCTAACATCATGTTGATTTGTTCTTGCCACCAGCTGTCGGCAAATCTCGGATCTGTAAGTTCAGCATTTAATGCTTCAACATCCTTCTTTGACAACTCATCACTTGGCAATTCATACGCGACAATATCATCTGCAGTAATGCCCAGGTAGGTGGCCGATGGTGTTGCAAGATATTCGGAAATATGTGCAGTTTTAATAGCGCCATAAGCGATTGAAGCAAAGATACGGAAGGACCAGGGATCACCGTCAAGGAAGACAACAACTGGTAAATCCCATTCTTCACTCATGCGTTTCATGATACGACGAGTTGAACGAGCAGGTTGTCCTTTGAGATGCAATAAACCACAACGATACTCTTCATCAAACCCATTCTCAATCAAACGATCAAACATACCACCGGTCTCGATAGCCATGATGAAATCAATATCATGCTCAAGCAATTCTATTTTCTCTAATTCGACGTTATACGGTACGCCATATCCCGAATCACCGACGTCATCCCGGGCATTGATTCGCATCCATTCACCACGCCGATTGCGTTCACGTAGAGTCAAATTTCCAATCATGCGCGCTCCGTCTTCTTCAGGGCGTAATTTGAAATCTTCTCGTAAACATTTGGTTACGATTTCTAAATCCTCTGCCAAGTTATTCGAATCATTTTGACTACCGAATTTACCCATGCCCCATCCTTCGGAGATATAGTACATTTCTCTCAAAGTAGAAGATTTTCCAGCGTCAAGCATCTCCTCAATGAATTCAACAACGTGTAATGTTCGTAGCAATTGTTTAGCTGAACCAAGACTTGTTGCATCTCTTACTGATTGTTTTTTACCGTATTTGTAAACACCCAGCTTTTTATCAAAACCAATATTCGTTTTAGTTCGCACAGGGAGAGTCATCGTAGGAGGTTCACCTTTGACGATCCGATCATACATCTCTGCCACGACGATGTGCATTGCGGTTTTTGTTTCTTCAGCGGTTCGTGTTCGAGACATCAGACCTCACCTCCAAACAGGGTACGTTGGCCTTCAGGTGGGGCGACAGCAGGCTCAACATTCTCTTCAACAGGCTCCTTTGAAACCTTTTTCTCTTCGGCTTCAGGTTCGGCCTCATCTTGAGGAGAATCGACGCCACTTTCTATCAAAATTTGTTCTTGACGACGAATTTCGAGAAGGAATTTTTCATCCATCTTTGTCGCTCCTATGACGTCTTGAGTCCCTCTAAACAAGACTTCAGTTTCTGTCCAATCTCCGCGTTCTAATCCGCCAAGGCTGTAAGCAATCGTTTTCTTTTCGCCAGGTTGTAATGATTCAAGTTTCCAAGCCCAGACGCCAAGCGCTTCCTTCCGACCCCCGGTTTCATTGTTCTCCATCACTGCCCCCGACTTTTCTGGCCATGTTGCCAGTATCGTGTAGGCGCGCACTCGGCTTGTATAATTGAACAATACAATCTCAACATCGGTTTGCTTTGTTTGCTTATTCCATTCAGTAGTCGTCTCGGAGATAACTGCAGACATAATCTTGGTGATTGAGCCGGAAAGTTCCGGAACCGGGCGATCGAGAATTTCAGCTGATTTCTTAGCGATGGCTGGTAAAATATCATTGATGAGTTCGAACTTTTCCTTGGTTTTCGCCATTTTCTTTTTCTTTTCTAAATGCTTTCTTAAGCCTCGACCTACTTCGAGCATTGCCTTTCTTCCTTCTTCCATTACTTCCGCATTATCGGCGAGAGCTTCCTTTGCTTCGGAAGTAAACTGAACATTGGTACTGGCAAGGTGAACTAAGATTGCAGCAGGCCCTTTTGGCACACCCCTCCCTCCTGCTTGGTCTAATCCGTATTGGCGCCAATCAACACTCTCGATAGCTTTGGTAAGTAGGCAACCGCCTTGCTGATACATGAGTGGGACGCGATTGGCGAACCGTAGAATTTCAACAGGTTTATCTCCAGCCATAGCGCCTCCGAAAATCAATCCAACTTCAATTTGGAAAGGGTTCCCTTGCGTTACGCTTGGAACTCGAGTGAGCGTTGATACGAAACGAGAGTCAATTGTTTTCGAAAGACCTTTTTTAATGAGCAGTTCTTCAATTGGCGACAAACAATTCGTAGGAGGTTTGAGTAATTTTACGGGTAATCCGTTGAACAGCCGCTCACCCTGGAAGGCTTCCAAAAGTGCACGTATATCGTCGCCTTTGACCGTCTTGATTTTTCTAGTGCCGGCGATCTCTGCAGCTTCGCATAATTCTTTGCGGGCACGATTCGTCACACCTGAGAAATTATTGAGCAGGAAATGGTTCACATTCAAATCATTTGATTCAGCAACCATTCGTTGCAATTGACCCAACTCAATGCCATGCGGATGAGGCTTGATACTTTCGACCTTTGTTGGAAGGCGTTCAGTGACTCGAGTCCAATGATGCTTTTCTCCATCGGGATCGGTAAAAATTATTTCTGCGTGCGGGTTGACAATACTGGTCATGCGGAGGTATTGCCAAACACTCTGGCGGCCTTTCTGGTATTTTGCCTTCATTTCAGCAGTGACTTCAGTGCCGTGTTCTTTTCCAGTACCGTCCTCATTATACCAAATTTCACGTCCAGCGTTTGCCTTAGTCGCCTTATTCTTCCGTGTATCAAGCCCGATGTCAACAAAAGCAGCTGTTGGTTCTGTAGCAATTTTTGAACGCACATGAGTTGTTCTACCGGTCGTGAGTTGACAATACATAACTACGCCAGTAATTCCGATTCCTTGCTGCCCTCGTGATTGGCGAATTGCGTGGAATCGAGAACCGAAAAGGAGCTGTCCAAAGACCTTCTCAATACTCTTTTGAGGTATTCCAGGGCCGTTATCTTCAACAACCATTCGGATGATATCCTTCTGAGCATCGACCTTTGTGACTTGGATTCGGATGGTTGGCAGAATACGGGCCTCCTCGCATGCATCCAATGCATTATCTACAGCTTCCTTTACTGCAGTGATGAGTGAACGTGCTAGGGAATCAAATCCGAGAAAATGCTTATTTTTTTCAAAAAACTCAGAAATTGCAACTTGCTTTTGATTCGATGCGAGTTTTTGTGCGATGCCAGTCATGGTATTCCCCCAACACAGGTCCTCCTTTGTCCCAATGACATCGGGCCTTTGTGGTAAGCAACCATGCCGCTCGACGGTTTTTAATGTCTAAGACAGAACATCATCAATGAACTTCTTTTTTCAGGATTTTGAGTCCTTCCAAATCATTGAAACAATTCTTCATGCCAAGAGGCAATGATTCCCATGAATGCAGATGCTGCAACGGTCAACGGGCTGGCGAGGTAGAGTTTACCAGGCCCTGAACGCCCTTGAAAATTCCGATTAATTGCCGAAACAGTCACTTGTTCGGGCGTGATTGATACTCCTGGACCTGCACCAATACAAGCGCCGCATCCAGGATCGATGAGTTTGACGCCGACTCGCCCGAACAAGTCATGCCATCCTTCATTGACTGCCAAATCTTTAACGATACCAGATCCATATTGAATATAGAAATCAACTCCATCTTTGACTACGAGGCCCGCGTCTTCAGCAGCTTGGCAAACTTGAGCATAGTAGGCAACATCATCAGCTTTCCCAGCAGTGCATGAGCCGCCGTAAGCGATATCGATGGACACATCGCCAATTTCAGCAATGTTTGCACCGTTGGTTGGGTCACTCGGAATCCCTTCATCAGGATTGCCCGGGTGAGCAACCATTGGTTGAATCTCTGACATATTGATGGTATGAACTCCACCATGGTATTGAGCCCCTTCATCGGCATGAACTGCCCGACTCTTCTGAGTCTCCAAATCCAAATGCGGTTGAGATTTAATCATCCAATCGAACAGCGAGTCATCAGCTTCACAAATTCCAGTTCGACCAGAACATTCTGTGGCCATGTTACAGAGTGTAGCTCGCTCATCAACGGAAAGACTCGCTAATCCTTCTCCACCAAATTCCATACTTCGATTCAAGGTTAATTCTTCTCGTGCATGGTCTGCTAAGATGTAGAGGATGACGTCTTTGGCGGTGCAACCCGGTACGAGTGTGCCGACCAATTCAAAACGAATTGATTCAGGGACTTTGATTGAGGTAAATCCAGCGCTGATGAGATTGGCATATTCAGTCGCCCCAACACCCCAGGTAAGTGCGTTTGATGCGCCACCCATGCATGTATGAGAGTCTGTCGCCTGGATGAAATCACCCACTTCAATGAATTCTTCCCGAGCGACTTGGTGGCATATTCCTGGCGAGACGCCATCTTTAGCAGAGTAATCGCGAACCGAAGTATGCTTTTGGAATTCGACTTGCAGGTCGCGCAAAGTTTGAATTTTATCCATATGCGGTACAAATTTAGGATTGTGATGGGCATAGAGTAGATGATCTTCAAAAACTGCGAATTTACTTGGATTTGGGAGCGTGTAGTCTTCACCGTATTCATTTTGAAGGAAGGTATGAACCTGAGCGGTCGTGAACTCATGTGAATATCCACCCTGAACTTGGGCGATAACAGGGTCGCCCGGTTTGACGCATTGCCCATCAGCTTGCCCTACAAGATTACGCGCGATAATTTTCTCAGCCATGGTCATTGGGCGAGGAGGCGTATCCAGTGGTGGAAGTTCGATTTCTCCATTTTTGAGTGATTTCGCAAAAGCGAACAAACCGCCTTTCTCGAGAATAATTTGGGTGACTTTATCGTAGCGAGAAGTGAATTCCTCAAGGGCGATACTTTCGCCGTTTTGCAAACGTTTGAGCATTGAGTGGTCGCCCATAATTTGACCAAGGTTGATATTATTCTGTGCATGAATAGGGGCAAAAGATGCAGCTATGACGATATTAATCCCTGCCCAGCGTTCACATTGAGGGGCTGTTTCTCTTGAAGAGCCTGTGCCTTTCCGTTGTCCGGAAACAATCACTTCAAAGTTACCGTTTTTGAGAGCATTTTCATTGAAGACTCGTAATCCGTTATGCATCAATCCTGCGTATGCATTCTTTGCAATCTCGGCAGGATCATGATCAAAACAAACCCACGCAGGCGTCATGACGTCCGTATTGATGTCATCAAGTAAATCCTCAATCGTTAAATCTTCCATTTTTAAATCGAGCCCATCATACAATTGTTGCTTGATAAGTCCGAGGTCTTTGGTAAGAAAGAGAACCCTTTTCCCGGGGCTGAGGGAGATTTTTGCCGGCGGCCAATTGTCCCTCATCGCTCCCCCTCAAACCCTTTCAAGCGCTCAGTGTTGATAACCGGTTCGGGAAAAAACCATCAAGGAAAAGTCTAATTTTAGGATAAAAACACTGTTCCCGCAATCCACAAGTTTAATACTATGGATAATCAAGTTTAAATAAGATTGGATTTCGGTGTATAATAAGGTTCCCTCGTACGCTGTGCCATAATGCTCGGCGAGGGCGAAAAATGAGGAATGGATATGGATGAACAACAAGTAGAAGATATCGTAAAATGCAGTGATTGTGCAGGTCGAAATTTAACTCGTGACGAGACTCGTGGCGAAGTCGTTTGTGATGACTGTGGATTGGTTTTAGAAGACAATGTTATTGACCAAGGCGCAGAATGGCGAGTGTTCTCTCCTGAACAAGGAGATCAACGTGCCCGTACTGGTGCTCCAATGACTGTCATGCTCCACGACAAAGGTCTCTCGACTGATATCGATTGGCAAAACAAAGATTACTCTGGAAAAACCATTAACTCCCGTTATAGATCACAATTCTACCGAATGCGTAAGTGGCAAAAGCGAAGCAGAGTTTCTAATGCAACTGAGCGAAACTTAGCCATGGCTTTGGCTGAGCTGGACCGTATGGCAAGTCGACTTGAACTTCCGAAGTCTGTTCGTGAAGCAGCAGCAGTCAATTACAAGAAAGCAGTTGACAAGCGATTAATTCGTGGACGTTCGATTGAAGGTGTTGCAGCAGCATCCCTTTACGCAGCTTGCCGCCAATGTGGAGTTCCCCGAACACTTGATGAAATTGGTCAAGCATCCCGTACTGGTCGTAAAGAAATCGGTCGTACCTACCGTTTCATGGTTCGTGAACTCAAAATGAAGATTATGCCAACAGGCCCAGAAGATTACATCTCCAGATTCTGTTCTGGACTTGGACTCGATGCTGAGGTTGAAGCAAAGGCTTACGAACTCATCAAAGCAGCTCAAGAGAAGGAATTGACAAGTGGCCGTGGACCTACTGGAATTGCAGCCTCTATCATTTACATCGCTTCTGTCCTGTGCGGAAAGCGCAGAACTCAGCGTGAAGTTGCTGAAGTCGCCGGTGTAACTGAAGTAACTATTCGTAACCGTTACAAGGAACTCATTCAAAATCTCAATATCGAACTTGATATTTGAGCAGGGTGCCAGTTGAAACCTCGAGGTCTCATCATGGGAAAAGAGCGAACTAAATTGTCAGACAATGTCTTCGAGGCAGTATCTGCTGGAATGGTTGAAGCATTGAAACGCGGCACGATTGCATGGCCTTTACCCCAACCCCCGATGACAGATCCAGACTTCCCACCAATCCCCCCGCAATCCCCCGAATCAGTTATTGAGCAGGGTATTGGTATTTTGCAAATGGACCGAGCAATGTTCGAATCAAATCTCAACACAGTTGTCGATTTGATCGTACCCCATCGAATGAATCTCAGTGATGACCCCTTTACCGTTCATCAAAAATGGCTCCACCGGCGCGTTGACAAGGTTGCTGAAAGCCTCCTCTTTACAGTGACAACCGATTGGTTGGCTCAAGCGTTTGACCACTCTGCTCCAAACACTGACCGTTGGTGGCTGGCAATATCACTCCTCAACGGCCTATCTACGACTGCTCATGGCCAACCTGTTCACCAAGGATATCACCTTGTTGAATCGATTGCATTGGCTGAACGCCCTGGGACCTGGCACACACAACCGGATGCTGGCCCCCATCAATCAGAATGGAACCCTCATGCAGTCATCCCTCGTAATTCAGGCGTTGTAGCACACGATGCTGGCGTTACAGCGGCACGTTGGTTGATTGAAAAATTGGAAAACGATTCTCTCGATCGTCGTCTTTTGCTGATGGAATGGGTTCGCCTGCTCCTTCAACGACCAAACCTCATCGAACCTCTTGGACTTACCGAAATTCTTCTTCGCCGCGCCTCAGATCCCGAGGCTGAAGTCGCAGCACGCGTAACTCTTTGCTTGGCGAAGGCGATAGAATTCAACCGCGACACTGGACTTGAACTTGCAAAACGCCTCCATCAACGCGATGAACTTCTTGTCAAGCGAGGAATGGCGGATGTCCTCACTCGAATGTTCCGTCGACTCGAATGGGATGCAGTACCGTTTCTGAACGACATGCTCGCCGCCCAAGACGAAGGAGTCCTCGCTGCTGCAAGTGCAACCGTAGGGGATTTGAGATTCCTTGATTCTGAATTATGGGCCGACACCATCGCCAAATTGGCACACCACCCCCTCCCCATTGTCCGGCGAAATTTGGTTCCCTTCCTACGCGATTATATCGAGCAATACCCCGAAGACCAACGCCATCTTCTCCCAATTCTTTGGCAAGATGGTGACGAAGTCGTCCGTACACGGATGCGAGAATTATTGATGCGAATGGAAGAAGTATCGCCTGACCATTTTGCTGCACGCCTTCAAGACTTCAAAGCACAAGGCTGCTCACTCGAACCACTTTGGGAACCGCTCACACACCGGCGCCCTGAACGAAGCCGTCTATGGCAAGCTTGGTTTGCTGGCGAGGGTGAACAACCTACCCTGCCCGAAACACGCCCTGCACCTCACAGTGACATGGATGACTCAGGAGACTTACCGTCCGTAGAAGATGCCTATGAGATCTTAGATCAAGAACTCGGCTTCCTCGATGACTGAAATCATTCTTCTTCAGAAGAAGAAGCCAATGGGCCAACGGTAACGAGCCCGACATAGATTGCATTAAGAACAACTAAACTTCCGATGAGGGTTAGAATCATTCCCGTTGGTTCAGGTACCAACTCCTTTACATCAGCCCAGACCAGTACTTTGACACATAATAAACATCCAAGTCCAAACAGTAAAACATTTCTCCACGTATCTTCAGGTGCTACCCACAAATTGATTGTCGGCGCTACACCTTTACGATCAAACGCCCATCGAAACCAAGCCAGGTAAAGCAATGTTAGACCGACTAATCCGAGCATGCCCCTTGAGAAAGAACGAGAGTCCCAAGGCCCTTCTGGTGTCAAATCAACAAAAGATTGAGCCACCAAAACAACACCTACAACGGCGAACCATCGCCACTCATGAGTTCTGCCCATATTCCAAGGCAGAAGGGCGACGCTTGAAAGCCTACGCCATCCAGCAGGTCTCATGGCGGTCGTTCAGGATGCCTTACTGGTTGCAGGAGGTCTTGGGACTCGAATGCTTCCGACCAGCGCCTCAGTGCCAAAGGAGGCCCTTCCACTTGTTGACGTACCAGCTCTAGTCCATCTTGCACGTGAGGCAGTCGCCGCAGGCGCACGGCGTCTTCACATCATCTCTTCTCCAAGAAAAGATATGAAGGCGTTGATTGGAGATCATGCTTGGCTTCAAGAAAAGCGACCAGACCTTGACCCTCAACTCCTTTCACCGTTCGCTGATGTAGAGGTCTTCATCCATATTCAGCATGAACCTCTTGGTTTAGGAAACGCTATCCAGTGTGCTTTAGACGAGGTTAATGGACCTTTTTTGGTCTTACTCGGCGATAATATATTACTCGACCAACATACTTCGCCAAATGCCTTTTCACCTTCAAAAGCAAGCAAGAAATTAGTTGAAAGCTTCGAAAAGAATGGTCTCCCGTGCGTTGGTTTACTAACAGTCCACTCCGATGAAGTCTCAAACTATGGGGTCGTTCGTCAGGAAGGGGAAAGAATTCTTGAAATATGTGAGAAACCGTTGCCAGGAAATGCGCCATCAAATCTTGTTCTTTGTGGGCGTTATTTGTTTACTGCTGATGCCAAAAAATTATTGCAACACTACGACGTTGAAACCTATGGGGAACTTCAGTCGATTGCTCTTCAACAGCATTGGATGAAAAACGATGGCCTCATCGGTGTTGAACTTACAAACTTCCAATGGTATGATTCTGGTAAACCCTTACCTTGGCTTCAAGCTCAGGTTGACCATGCTTTACGGCGTAACGATCTTTCGACATCATTCAGAGCATGGCTTCAAGAACGGCTTGCTGAAGATTAACGCTGACCAGGCTTCCAAAAGGAAAGTGGCACAGGTTGCTCCCCTTGCGCTTTACGAAGCGCCAAATGATCAGCACGTTCATTCCAACGATGACCGCGATGAGCTTTGACGTGTTCCCAAGTAAGTGTTCGAAGTTCAGAAACAGCATCCCATAATGATTGAACATGGGCTACTAATTCACGGTTAGCTTTCGCTTTCCAAGCACCGCATGCGAGATTTCCAGCATATTGAGAATCTGCACGGACGACAGCGGCATCATTCCCACCTTCGACCAAGAGCCATCGCAATGCAGCTGCAAATGCTGAGAGTTCCGCCGTGTTGTTTGAGCCCACTTCAGCGCCAATAAATTGTTCTGCACTTGTATCGGTTACAACGACATCCGCAAATTCATGATGAAGTTCTCCACTTCTCTTCCCTAATCCAGTATCACCCGTCACGACAACAACCGACCATGCGGCAGGTGTATTTTCATCAACGTTCTGGTTTCCAAGACAGGAGCCATCTACAAAGAGGCTCCATTTATGCTCAGTCACTCTCTTCACTCGCCAATCTCTGCTTTGTAAGCTGCAACATCCATCAGTGATGAAACAGCACTTGGGTCTTCTAATGACATTCGAACAATCCATCCTTCTCCATAGGGGTCAGAATTCATAAGTTCAGGTGCATCTTCAAGTGCATCATTGACAGCAGTAATTTTTCCAGCAAACGGGGCGAAAATCGGGGAGGCAGATTTTACAGATTCGACGATTGCAAATTCTTCCATATCTGTAAGAACTTCTCCTTCATCGGGGAGTTCAATGTAAACGATATCAGTGAGGGCATGCTGTGCATAGTCGGTAATTCCGATAATGATTTCATCACCTTCAAATCGTAACCATTCGTGTTCTTTTGTATAGTAATGTCCTTCTGGAATTTCGCTCATCCTGTCCGTCTCCGATTTGTCGAATCGTCGGCATTTGATGAAGCCACCGATTGAGCGATTCCCCAATTCATCGCTCCAATTCACTTTCAAACAAGTGAGTTCCTCCAAAGTTTGAACAAAACGCAGTTTTCTTCATCGAACGCGTCGCGGTTCTTATTAGCAGATGGAGGCCGCTTCAAAACGAAGTCGAGCGACTTCAAGGGATGGGACCCTCATGAGTAGAGCATTTAGAGAAGGCATTGCCAAAAACAAGAGAATACACGCACCGATTCGACGAAGAAATTGGAGCCCTGTTCGTGACCTTCAAGGTTTGAAAACCCGTACGCAAACAATTGGCACTCAAATGGGCCCATTAGTTGAAATTCCTGCAATGGTCCGTATTGAAAATGAACATTGGGTTTTCGAACGAATTGAAGAAGGTGTTCTTTACAACCTCACACACAAACTCATTCTTCATGACGATGAAGGCGAGAGAGTGATTGGCGGTACGACGGATATGCGAACTGCAATGAAAGTTGCACAATGCATGGCACAAAAAGAAAACCGAATCATTATGATTCAACCTCTTTGAAACAGAGTTTCAGAACAGGTCAAGAATCCAAGAGACAACGCCTTGGTTAACAAGGTAGAAAAATGTTCCAATACCGATACATGCTGCATATACTTGGAACGGAGTAATTTTCCAAGCATCTTCAGATTCTTCATCGAAATATCGAATAAGACCTGCAGCCTGTTGAATACCGCTACCATCGGATTTCTTCTTTGAAGCCATGTGGACCAATATGTGCGAGTTGCCACCCCTTTATCAACGCGACGCGGCCAAGAAACTACTCTTCACCCTCATTTACGGTCAAATCGACAAAGGAAATCTCTTGTTCAATGGTCGTTTGGTCGAGAACTTGCCCTTGGGGGGCCTCATACAAGTCATCCATCGAATACGCGCTGTTCGCTTCAGGATCAGCTTCGATAAAGTATGCTTCCGCTCTTGCCACTGCGCGTTCAAAACCCGGAGCATTTCCATCAGCAAGAGCCCCCCTTGCCACCTCCAGATCATAATCAGCATGCTCGATAGATTTCTCTGCCTGCTTCACACTCCACTCTTTTGAGTCAGATGTTTTTCTAATTCTCTTCAGTACTGCTTTCCCTTGTTCCTCAACCATGAATATTTGTTCATCAAATTTTGCCCGAGCAGTTTCAAAGGCCTCTTTCCACGTTTTTTCATTCGATTCAAGCGATACAGCCCCGTCTTGCTTTGAGAGATATTTCCTTGCAGCAGAAGAATGGATAAACTCCCATGGGCGATGCCCAAGAGATGCTGAAAGATCGAACAATAAACGAGCATATGATTGTGGTGAACCTTTGAGTACAATCCGATTAAGATATCCTGAATTGAATAAACCAAATCCCCAATATGAATCTGAGGAAATCGTTAGCCCTAAACCTCCGCTTTGGGTTTGAAAGGACCATTTCTGTTCATTGAATTGTGGAGGTTCAGAAAAGTGAGGCGTTTCAGGATGTTCGAGGTAGGCTAAGGCATGTGTCGCAACATCTCCGAGGTAAACCACTTTGCTTGGTAAACTGAATGATTTAGGTCTTAAAAAGCCAGTATCGTTTTCAACTCGGTGATTGGCTTTGGCTTGACCAACTTGGGCATACACCACAAGTTCGCTCTCGCCATAAACGGGGCTGCCCATGGTACGTGGGCCCCTTCAAACATCATCAATCCAACGCCTTGCGACAAACTGTCGAAGAGAAGAATTGATGAGTCGCGCCCACCATGGAGTGATAGGTGAGCCAATGACTGCAAAGGGTAATTCAAAAATTGACGCGTTAACAGCACTTCCAGGAATTGGAGCTGCGACAGCAAAAAAACTGATCGGTGCCAAAATGGATACTGTCTCGAAGGTTGCTTCAGCAGGTTCTAAAAAACTCCAAGATGCAGGTCTTAGTGCAGCGGTTGCTAAGAAAGTAAGTACTGCTGCTAAAGGGGCAGAAAAGACCTCCAGTGCAGCAAAGAAAGCAACCTCAAAGGCAAAAGTCGCAACAAAGACAGCAACAAAAAAGACCTCTACTCTTGCTAAAAAGGCGGCCTCAAAAACCAAGTCGGCGACAAAGAAAGCAACTGCTACTGCCAAGTCAACAGCAAAGCAAGTCGCTTCAAAAACCAAAGTATCGGCCAAGAAAGCCTCCAAGAAGGTAACGGAAACGAAGAAGGCAGCTCTTTCGAAAACCAGTAAGGCTGTTCCATCATCCAAATCTTCAGATGGAAGAAAAGGATCTACGCTCCGTGTGCCACGTAAAGTGACCGATATGCCATGGTTCAATAAAAAGTGAAAGCATTCCATGAAATGATGCGCTAGCATTGAATACCGCCGTGACTCACAACTTTTCATGCCACGACGGAAATATGGCCGGTTGAGAAAGACTGTTGAAATGCCGTCAAAAGAAAATTGTTCTCGATGCCGCTCAGGAAAATTTTGCCCAATAGAAGGTCACAGTGGGCAAGACATCACGCCGCATAAGGAATGGACCGGCCCAACAACTGTCAAAAAGCGAAAGCAAAAGCGCAGCTGATCTAATCAATGCCAATCGAACTGGTCGACGGAGTAGTTTCAATGAGCTGCTCATCATCGAGAATACTTGCAGCCGCAGCCGCCTCAAGAGTTTCACGAGTAGCTTGAGCTCGGTGGTAGACTTCACGTAATGTTTGGTCCGATATCTCAAGATAAACGCGCGTTGTTGCAATACTGGAATGGCCGAGTAACCTTTGAATCGTGACTAAATCAGCACCACGCTCCAACAATCCCGTCGCAAAATTATGTCGCAATACATGCGGTGTCAATTTCCCTTTAGGAAGTCCAGCCTCCACGGCGAGTGAGTCCATTAATCGTTGAACCCCACGTGGTTGTAGGCGTCGACCTGCAGAATTTAATAAAAATGCGAAATCATCATCTCGAACACGAGCATCTCGAATCGGAATCCAAGCATGAATGCGTTCAAGCGTTCGACGTGTAAAGAGTACTAAACGATCTTTGTCACCTTTGCCTCCATAGACGCGGGCCGAGCCATCTTCAAGATCGATATCATTTCTATCGAGATTACAAACTTCACTCACGCGTAGACCTGTGTCAAGCATCATGGTAACAACAATCGAGGCGACCGGGTTTTCACTTTGTGAAGAAGCCTCTAAAACCATAGACATCTCTCTTCGATTCAAGGTTCGAGGGAGGCGTTTACCAGTTCGCGCTCGAACCAGATGATCGGGCCAGCGATGGCCGAGCCATTTGAGTAGGTGCCGAGCAGCAGCGAGACGTGCATTGTAGGTCGTTGGACGTAAGTCTGATAATCCGTGGGTCCAACGGTCCATTCGTCCATTGAGTGGTTCCATTCGCTCAGCTAATTCATACACAGTTATCGCTTGATAATCAGATTCACTTAATACATTTTCACCAGGAAGTGTTGTTTCAATAAGAGCACGTAATCCACTGGCATAGGATTTTTGAGTATTCAACGACTTATTTTCAGCCTTCAAAGTCTGCATATAACAGGCGCTCCAAGGTAGGTTTTGCATGTGAATAAGGCGTGGCGGCAGCTCAACTGAGGCATCATTGAGCCGTAGTTGGCTCGGCCTCAAAGCCTTGCGATTCCGCTCCTCTCCTCTCCGTGTGTTCATTGGCGTTCACCGCCTTCCGCCTAGGGCGGTCGTGCATCCCGTGCTCCGTAGAGCAGAAGAGAAGAAGACGGACTCCCATATCAAACCACCGCGCGTTCAGCCGAAACAGGAATCGAGAACTCAACCCTCGGCTTAACGCCGAGTCAAGCATTCGTCTCTTCAGAGGCGGGCCCATCGAACTCATTCACGTTTCCATCGAGCATTGCTTGGCGAAGGGAAGCCCTCAATTCTGTAAGCTCTCCATAGCAAATGAGCACATCTTCATATCGTAATTGCAGTTCATTCGATGGATTCCACAATAAACTGTTATCACGCGAAAGGGCAAAAACAGGGATCTCTAATTTAGAATTGAATAAACTGGCAAGCGTTTGTCCTACGAATGTTGGATGGTTTCGAATCTGAAGTGAAAGAACTCCTGCACCGGGTACCGTTCGGAGTAATTGATCAAGGTCGACCTCTGCAAATGCAGTTTCACTTGTAACATAATCAATAATCTCTCCAGCGACATTGACTCCACTGGCTTTCTCGATACCTTCGAGGCCTGGAGAGGAATTGACCTCTAGGACCAAGGGGCCGTTTCTCGATTCAAGTAAATCAACACCTGCAATATGCAGGCCAAGAACTCTTGCAGCTCTGCATGCAGCCTCTTCGAATTCTTTTGGCAAGTCTACACTTTCAACCGTTCCATTGAGGTGGTAATTGCTCCTAAATTCCCTTCCACGGGCGCGGCGCCGCATACTTGCAACGACCCGGTCTCCAACCACGAGTGCTCGAACATCTTTGCCGTGAGATTCAGCAATGTATTCTTGAATCAAAATTGAACGACCTGTGAGCAACAGTCCCTGGACAAGATTACGAGCTTCTCGAATCGTGTGGCGTAAAAATACGCCTTGTCCTTGCGTTCCTTGCGTGACTTTGATGACAACTGGCAGACCACCAACAAAATCGACTGCAGTTTCAACATCAATAATGTCACGAACATAGGTTGTTCGGGGTACAGGGATTCTGTTCCGAGCAAGAATTTGAGTTGCATGAAGCTTATCACGACTTTTGAGAATACCAGTCCCAGTGTTCGCCGTCCAAATTCCTAGCTGTTCTAAATGCCGAAGTACGGCAACTCCGTGCTTGGTAATTGAATGGCCGATACGAGGAATCACAGCATCATAATCGAAAACTTCTCCGTTATGTAAAATATCAATATTGCCGTCAGCAACAAATAATGAGAACTTCATTGGGTCGGCCACATAAGGGTCTAGCCCCCGTTTTCGTGCCTCTTCAACCAACCGTCGAGTGCTGTAAAGACGCGGTCCTCTTGAAAGGATAGCAATACGAAGGTCAACGCTATGCGACGCTCCTTCTTCGCCATTCACGCTATACTCCTCCATGCTTGACGACATTCCGTCGCGCCTTTCAAGTGCTCGCTTGAAATCGGAGTAAACATGACCGAAGAAGGTGAAGTGGCGAGCGGTGAAGAAATCCCTACCGATACTGACCAAGAGGAAGTCCAAGAAACCATCACCTTGGACCAACGTAAAGCGGAATTGAAAAAATCACGCTGGAATGTTTTTTTGTGGCTCGGAGTAGCAGTTTTGATGTTTACATTCGCTCTATTCCCAATGCCCTTCAGTGCTGATTATGATGACTTTACTCATTCGGTTGAGAAAGATATCGGGTTTGTGTGGGGCCCTTCTTTACCAGGGGATGATTTGTTTGACGCCCCCCTCCACCTCGAAGTTTTGACCTCAACCCCCCCGACTCATTCAGAGATACGCCTCGATGCATACGTGATCAAACAAGACAATTGTCAACAAAATCTTGGAGCTTTCACCGAAGAAGCAAAACTTGGAACCAATCATGCATATCAATACAAATCGATTGATTCGTTAATTGAAGATGAAAAATACACGTTCAAGTTCTCCGTTGACCCAGGGCAATATTGTGTTATTATCCAATATTTTAATGAGACAACCGGCGAGGTGGATAAAACATCGAATAACGATATGTCGGTCAAAGGAAAAGTTTGGCCAAACCAAGTCATCGCAGGGGTATTCGGACTCATTTGTCTTTCGTTATCGGCCTTCGCCTTTATTGGGGCTCAAAAACACGGTGCTCATCTCAAACGAATTCTTGAAAATGGAGATGAGTCGACTGAAGACAAAGTATTGGCATCCGTAACCGATGCACGTGTCACTGCAGGCCCATCAGGGCCTCCTGGTCCAACCGGCCCCCCAAGTGCAGGACCCTCTGGCCCTCCTCCCGCGGTTGAAGATCCAGTGTTAGAAACACCAAATGAATCAACTCCCCCTCCTGTTTTGGAAGCAGCAGAGGAGCCTCCAGCTACTCTTATCGAAGCTGTTTATGAACCAGCAGAAGGTGGTTATTTTTACAAAAAGTTACCAGATGGTAGTTATGAGCAGATAGTTTATGTTCAAAATTCAGAGGGAGCCTACGTTCCTTATGAAGGCTAACCGAATCTTCATGAGTCTCAAAAACTCGTGTTTTCGAGGGCACAATTAGGGTCATACTTGAAAGGGAAAGGCGACAGGCCTCTGTTAGGGTTTGGTGATGTCGGGCGAGGAAACATCTTCTTTGACTGTAGCAAAACTCAAAGCATTGTGTATTCTTAACGATTTATCCACCAGTGGGAAAAAGTCAGATTTAGTCGCCCGTTTACTTGACTCAGGCCTTTCAAATAAAGAAGTAGGTTTGCCCACAAAGGTGAGCAATCAATCTGTTTCAGTATCCCAAGAAGAGAAGAAAATCGTCGAAGAACAAGAAGAACTTATTCTTTCTATGGAAGATGAAGAAACACTCACGCCTTCGAAACAGAAACCAACTCCAGAAGTCGTTGTTGAATCCAAAGATGAAGAAATCCTTGATGCAGAGATTCTCGATGGGGAAATTTTGGATGAAGAGCCAATGGCCATCATCAAGAAATCAAAACCATGGGTTACAAAAGGGCAGGTTCGAGAAGGTCCTGCAACTCTCATGGATATCATTCGAAAACCACAAGTTGCTGCGGTCTTGTTAACTTTGGTAATAATCGGTGCAGGTGGCTACTATTATTTGGGAAACCAACTCGACTC
The DNA here is from genome assembly GCA_949372645.1 of Candidatus Poseidoniaceae archaeon. Classification (GTDB taxonomy): domain Archaea; phylum Thermoplasmatota; class Poseidoniia; order Poseidoniales; family Poseidoniaceae; genus MGIIa-L1. The sequence goes on from CASIAP010000009.1 coordinate 83,274, forward strand.
ATTTACCGCTGAACAACTTCGTTATGGCGACAGTATGCAGTATCAAATCTCAGGTGATGAAAATGGTTTGGCAACTTTTGTTGCTACGGAGGGATTTGTTGAATTGGTCATGGACCAACTGGAGACCGAAGATGATATTTGCAAAATCTCAACCGATTTCGGTGGCTCCGGCAGCCTTTCCATCACGAATGGCGGTACGGGTGAACTGATCAATGAAGGCGGTTCAAAAGACCGTTTAGGGGCAGTTCGCATCGTGGGTGGAATGGGTGCAGAATGGCTTTCGGTTGAGACGATTAACACGAACTCCCTCGACACATTCAAAGTGAACCGTCATCTTTCAATTGGAACTACCTGCGATGTTTTTGCCATTACGGCTTCAGGAACAGCAGACCTTACATCAACCAAATATACTGAATTGAGGAATCAAGATACCAAAGCAACTCTGTTGGAATGGGGTTTTGATCTTCCTTCTCCAATTGGAAAATACCAGGGGACGACCATGAGTTATGGCGTTGGAGGCTTACTCGGTGGTCTTGAAACACTTGCACCCGGACTTGCCTTGATGATGCAACCCGTCGAAATACAGCATTTATTTGCCAACGACCTCATCGATGACGGTGCTTCAGGAAGTAATCTTGGATGGGATTGGCGCGTAATTGGTATCGATGAATACGGGGGCGAACCAGCATGGAAGATTGTTGCCACACATCATGACATTGAAGCGTATTGTTTAGGTTCAGCAACGATGAACTTATGGGTTGAGGAAGGGAATCCCTGGGCAGCAAAACAAACAGTTGACGTTTTGATTTCCGAGGAACAGTCAGGCCAATCTGGTTGTTCTCCTGCATCTCAATTACTCAACGATTATGTCCTGCCTGAAGGAGAATTAGAGTTGCATCACACCTTTGCTAAGACCTCACTTGCTCGCGGAGAAAAGCAACTCGACCTTGGCTTGGCCTATGCTTCAAAACCTCTAGCGAATCAACTTGGCCCTTCAAACAGTGAATTAGAAGCATGGGGTGAATACGAATCTCACATGCCTGATGATTCTACACTTCGCCAGCACAGCTTTGAAGATGCTCTTTCGTGTTTTGAATATTGGCCAAGCACAATTGCACCAGGAGCATCGCGAGCCCTTGAAGAAAATGGTTACATTTGGCGCGGAACAACTAAGCAAATCACCTCCTCAATTTCTCAATGGAATCTTTCCTGGGTTGCATCTGATGAACAAGCAGGGTGGGTTCAATTTAATTTGACAGGATTGCCAAATACGGAGAATTGTCAATACGACAAAAGAGGTGACTTGGATACGACTTCATGGAATCGCGATTCAATTCCAGAGACTCTGAATATCACCAAACTCGAATCACGATTTTCAGATTCGTCACGATACGATGTTTTGTTTGGCTCAGAACGTTTCTTCACCTCTTCAGGTGATTATCAAGACGATGTACAGGTAGGTTACTTGATTGCAGTCCCTGGCAATGACATAGGTTCCATCCTCTCACAAATTGGCGACGGTGGGAATGGAGCAGTCACCCTTGACCTTTCGCGTGCTTGGGATGAAGACGGTGAACATAAACAATTGAACCTCATTGCCGATGCAGCAGAAGGGCGAATCATTGGTTGGAGCATGATTACCAATCGAATTTGATTACTTCCATTGATTGGTATCCCAATCGTTGCTTGGTGGGGGCACATACTGACTCAACTGAGAGAAATCTGGAGCTGCTGGTACATCAGCGTACATCGGAGGGGGAGCAAATAGCGGTGGTGCCTGCTTCGGACGTGCTTGTTGCTTTGGATTCGGGTGTTGACGGCGAGTGATGAAGAGGACAATGAAAAGCAAGGCTACGACACCTCCAAGCATCCAAACGAGGAAGTACGAGCCGAAATCCAATCCTTTTGAATTTTGATTGGTTTCCAAGGTCGCTTTTTCATCCGCTTCTTCGAGAACTGGCGGATGCCACACTGTATAGGTTACCAACCATTTTATCTCGATAGATCCAGTGTCATCCGAAATAACAACTTTGATTTCATAGGGCTCCAATGTCCCATTAAAGGCACATAATTCCTGCGAAAAGGTGATGTTGGGCTGCTGACAATTGTGAGCCATTTCTCCAAAAGAAAGTCCTTGACCCAACAGTGTTTGATTTCTATACCAGAGGGTTGTGAGGTTAAGTCGTTGAATTGACAAAGGATCAAGTTCGAGTACCACGCCAAGTTCCAGAGAATCATTTGTAGCATTGAGGGAAACATCTCCCATTAAAGGCCCAGGAGTAATCCAAATTGCTCGATCGATTCCTTCATCAATCGCTCCATCACAATTATCATCTAAACCATTCCAATCTTCAAGTGCATTTGGTGAACGGGCAGAATCGTTGTCATCACAATCAAGGAACCAACGGAAACCGTCTTGATCGGCATCTGGATCGATTACGAACGGGTTTGTGAACGTAGAAAGAACTTCAATTCCATCCCTTAATCCATCACCGTCAGTATCGTCATCGAACGGGTCTGTACCGATTTCAAGAAATTCAACTAAATCGAGTAATCCATCCGCATCCGCATCTGTTCCGTTAAATGTCTCATCAGCTTCCCCGTCACAATTGTTATCGATGCCATCTAAGAGTTCGAGAGCATCCGGGTAAATGCTTGAATTTGTATCGTTACAATCTTCAAACCAATAGAAACCATCCATGTCAGTGTCGTTATCTTTGACCAATGGATTGGTCAGAAGAATCAGTACTTCTCGTCCGTCGTCGAGGAAATCTCCATCTGTATCGGTTGCTGAAATATTAGTGCCGAAGATGTGGAATTCACCAAAGTCAGAGAGTCCATCGCCATCTGTATCGGTGGCATTGAACCCTTCATCCCATTGGCCATCGCAATTATCATCGATGCCGTTGAGCACCTCAAGTGCACCAGGGTAGACCATTGCATTGGTGTCGTTACAATCTTGGAACCAGTAGAAAGCATCCCCGTCATCGTCTGGGTCAGGCACAAGTGGATTGGTGCCATACAGCAAGACTTCTTCTCCATCGAGTAACAAATCATCATCTGTATCATTGTCCAACGGGTCGGTTCCATTAACATTGATCTCGACTCCATCTGTTAAGCCATCACCATCAGTATCTGCAACCAACGGATTGGTTCCATACACCAGCACTTCCGTACCGTCATTGATGGTATCGTCGTCTGTATCAATATCATTGGGGTCAGTACCATAGACATCGGTTTCATTGGTATCAGAGAGATTATCACCATCAGAATCGAGATTTATTTGGGTGCCATAGATAATCAGTTCCCAATCATCGAACGAGCCAACATCATTGTTTCCTTGGTCTTCGACGGTAAGTGTCCAGTCACCACGGCTGTCTTCATCCCAGTTGTGCACGGTTGAAAAGCGCCAGTTGCTGTAATCGGAATTCTCATCATCGTGTTTTTCACTCAAAACACTCTCAGTTCCAGATGGACTTGTTAAGATAATTTCCAGATCACCGCGGAAGTCATGAGGAATATCTACGATGATGTCGACATTTTCGACCAAGATTGCATCGGGGACTGTAGTATTGCTTGAGATATAGTTCGGACTGTTGTCTGGAATATCTGTATCGACGGTGGTTGTACCTGAAGAGAAGGAGATTTCTTGTTCGACGGAAGTCCAACTTTCTGCCATTGAAACTGCGGCACCAGCGTCGATTACGCCATACCCGTACTTGTGACTCACCTCATGGCCAGCACCATTGACTCCCCAAGAAGAATCGGAAGCATCGTTTTTGCGGGAGGTGAGGACGATGATGTGTTGAACATCCCGCCATGTCAGGTTTGCGTTTGCCTCGAGCATCAGAGCAATGACGCCAGAAACAAGAGGTGTTGCTGAAGAAGTCCCCCCAAAGGAATCCGTGTAATCGTTATTCGTGTAGCCACCAGAACCTTCGATGTCGGTTGTAGTGATGCTTTCACCATCACCATTTGAGGGCGAGGCAACGAGGATATTTGCTCCAGGTTCAGCGTAGTAGGACTGTCTGCCTTTGTGATCGACGGCAGTTACTGCAATGGTGTAACGAAGATTTGCATATCCGTCATAATTAGAATTATCATCATCATCTAATCCATTCCCAGCGGCCCATGTGATGATGTTTCCAAGTCCATTCCTTCCAACTAATGCATCGTTTTGCATGGCCGCTAACATCAGTGGACCGGGCCCTTCAAGAGTTTCTCCATTATCGCTCGGGCCCCATGAATTGGAATAGATATCAATATCTTGACGTTCGTGCCCTAATGCCCCTCCTTCGCGGACATCAGTTGTACTGCATGAAATCAATTGCAGTCCAGCAAGGCCTGCCTTCGGAGCTGAACCACTGACACCAATGTTGTTGTCGCCAACGCCTGCCGCGACTCCGGCAGAGGCTGTACCATGAGCGTTGTTGGAGCTCGGGGAAGGATCGCCATCATCGCCACAGAAATCGTAGTCAAGCGTCGATTCGTAATAATTATCTAAATCAGGGTGCGTCCAGTCGAGTCCATCATCCACGATTCCAATGACAATGCCCGTTCCTCTGTATGAATTCCAGGCGCCCGTGATGTTGACGTCTTCTCCACTTGTCCCTCCGGTTTGGCCAGTGTTCTGAAGGTGCCACTGGTCGGAGAATTTGGGGTCATTTGGAACCCAACGAGGCTGCATGTCGTTTTCGACTAAAGGATAAGCAACCTCGATTATACCGTTTTCTATTTGTTGTGAAAACAGCCTTGAGGCTTCAAACGGATTGACATCAACAATCCATGCACCGGCCAGATCTTTTGCCGGCTCGCCAGCATACTCTGATGCAATAACGACCCATTGGGTAGCGGATTCCAACTGTGTTTCTGAATAGATTGACAGGTCGCTTTTCTGGGCGAGGGCTGCTTGAATTATTGGAGAATACGAATCGACGATCGTCCCATCCCCCGCTTCTTCTATTCCAGTTTCGAGAGGTTCAGAGGACGGCGTGGTTAATGCGCTTGCCATTGGCGAGAGCAATGAGCATACCAGGACAAACAGTATGGCACAAGTGCGCATACCTTCTTGTCGTCCTTGGTCCATATTAGCACTACCTGTCTTCTGTTAGTAATTGGCCAGATAAACGAAGGGCAAGTGCTTGGAGAGTTTCCTCACTGCTTTTCAACGACCGAATATACCGTGGAATGGTATGTCTCGATTGAGCGAGGTCATCAAGGGAGCCTACCCATTCAAGTGATTGTGTCGGGCGAGATAATGAAGCAGTAGTGGAAGAATGAACACTCCATACTGAACACCCATCGCCATCTTCTGACGCAGTTTGCAAGCACCATTGTTGCGGTAATGGAGATGATTTACACTTCAGAGAATGCCTTTCTGCAAATCGAACAAGGCAATCGTGTTCAATGAACGGTACCCCCCATTTCTTCGAGTGCTTGTCGAGATTGCTCGTCTTCTGCACCCAATTGAAACCACACCAGTGGAAAGTCTTCTTTTGGGAACCGAATGATGAGATTGCGAACAACAGCTCGGGCGCGTTGTGGGGCAAGGAACAAAACGACAACTTCAGGAATGATACCGTCATCTATGTTGGGGCGAATTGGGAATCCTTCAATGGTTGCACCCCCGTCACGTGGGTGAATGGGAGCGACTGCCCACCCGCGCTCCTTCAACTCTGAAACAGCAGAATGAGCAGGGCGCTCTGTATTCAGGCCGGCGCCATAAATGTGAATCACATGAGCCGAGGATAAGACCGACTTGAGCGAAACAATATCATCTTCATTTCGTGAATCCATGATTGTAAATTTTCGGTTCCACTTATCAAAACTTGTACAGGCACTCCCTCAGTGACAAACGCATCTGCATGTTTCAAGACACCAAACCCCCAGCCCGTACCATGGCAGCCTCAAAGCGACCTCCACATGACCGAGGTCATGAGTTATGGACGGCAGAAGAAGGCCCCTCGCGCTTGCTTTTAGCAAGCATTGACCGATGGGTGAGTGCTTTGCTTGCAGACGATGGGATAAGTATGCCTTTCATGGGTGGTTCATCGAAAGTCACCGCAACAATTTCTGCGCGTGCAGATGGAATCATCGTTGGTACGGCTGCAGTCGACCATATGTTGCAGATTTGGGCCCCCTCTTTGAAGATTTCTTGGATGGCGAGCGATGGTAAGAAAGTGTCTCAGGAAGATGAAGTCGCAGTCCTTTCAGGAGATCGTGAAACCCTTCTGGCCATGGAACGCAGCATCCTCAATATCTTAGGGCAACTTTCTGGAATTGCAACAGAAGCAAAGCGTTGGTCTGCACGTGCTCCAGGCCAAATTGCTTGCACGCGAAAAACAGTATGGGGCCTCTTAGACAAATGGGCAGTCCATCTTGGCGGTGGTTTGACTCACCGCTTACATCGTGACGATGCTATGATGCTGAAAGAAAATGATCTCGCCTCCATGCACCAAGAATTGGACACACATGCAAGCCGTATTGTTGCCTATTTGCAAGAAGTTTCAGGAGATGATTGCGGTGCATTCTTAGAAATTGAAGTTCGAGAGGACAAAGAAGCCATCATGGCTGCTGCTGCTTGGGCTCAACGAGAAGGAGCCTCCCTCCCTCGACTTGTCATCATGTTGGACAATTTCGGTCCTGAACGCAGCCGCGAGATTGTCGCCCAGTTAGTTGAGATGAATTTGAGAGACCATATTTGGCTTGAAGCGAGTGGCGGGATTGTGTATGACCAACTTGACCAGTGGCATGAAAGCGGAATGGATGTACTTTCGACAAGTGCAGTGAATCGAGGCGTTTCACCACTTGATCTTTCGATGATTGTCGATGATGCTTGAGGGGATGCTATGAGCAAAATCGCTGCAGACCCGAGCCACCCGCGGTATCAATCATTATTGATGCGACATCGACTCGAAGAGGCTGAGAAGAAAGGAATGCTCGCTGGAAGTGCATTGATTGCACACGGTAGAGGCGAGGCTTTCGATTATTTGCTCGGTGAACAAACGATTCCCAGCGCTTTGATAGCGACACAACAGGCCCTTGCTCTTTTGTCTTCAGCCAATCATCCAGTCATCAGCCTCAATGGTAATGTCGTGGCTCTTGCCGGTAAGGAGGTCCTCCACCTTGCGCACCAACTCAAGTGTCCCGTTGAAATCAATATATTTTATCGAACTCCAGAACGAATGGAGGCATTGCTCGGCCATCTTAATGAAATTAAACTCCGAGAAGAATTGGATGTCGAGATTCTTGGAGCAGAACCTGATGCCCGAATTCCAGGTCTCGAAGGGCCACGTGCTAATTGTTCAAAGCGAGGTATTTTCGATTCGGATGTAATTCTCGTACCGCTCGAAGATGGCGACCGCTGCGAGGCTTTAGTGGCGATGGGGAAAACCGTTCTCGTCATTGATTTGAATCCTCTTTCCCGCACTGCTCGAATGGCTTCAGTTACTATTGTAGACGAGTTATCAAGAGTTATTACAAACATGAATAAAATGCTTCTCTCAGATAAGGTAGCTCAACCGGGCGACAATTATCAAAATGCTCAATGTATCCAAGAGGCGCTTACCCACATCGCAACTTTTCTTTCTTCGGAAGGGTAATTCAGGCCTTTAAATTTCATTTGAAAGATATTGCCGGCAAACTCTTTTTATCCAAGAACGATGATTATCCATCGAAATGAGCGAAATTCCAACTCCTAATCTTAAAAAAAACAAATTTGGGGCATCCGTTTCGTTTGATCTTGAAAAACCACCAGAGCCGAAACGACGAGAAAAGAAAGATTCAGAAGAAGAACATATCGAACTTCCTCTCGAAGTACGCTCCAACGCTACAGAGGCCGGTTGCCCGGGGTGCGGTCAAGATATTTCTGAAGATGAATGGGTTGAAGCATTGGTAGGTTTTGTTTCAGGGGTTCGAGATTTTGAAATCGGTAATTCTGTTCGTTCGCGAATAGTACAAACATTGAGGAATACGGTGACAAATATGGACACTCCGCATCCCCGGGATGTATGGGAATTAAGTGTTGTTGCACGGCTTATGGACGAAATTGAGCGAATTGTCCAGGCAGAAATCCTTCGAAATTCAAACGAAGAATCCGAGCCAAATTTTTCTGCAACTGAAGTTCAAGAAATGATTCAATCTACGGAACTCCAAACTCGAAATTCAATGGCAGTCGAAATATGGGAGGACGTAGTCGTTCAGGTCCAAACCGCATTAGAGCCTGAATTACGCAAGCAAATAGAGCAAGAATTGTGGAGTGAATTTGAAGCGGAACTCCGTCGACGTCAAGAGATTTAGAACGTGTCTTGTAATTTCGTTGCAAGCCGAGCAGCAATACTTTCCCCGACACTTGAACATGAAGCATCGCCGCCCAAGTCATAGGTGAGTCCCTTCCCATCTCGCAAATGGTCTGCAACACTTTGATCGATAAGACTGCCAATTTCCGTCAACTCATCATCATTGTTCTTCCGACCGAGCCAATTCATCATCAATTGAATTGAATTGATACTCGCAATTGGATTGACTTTATTCATGCCAGCATATTTTGGAGCCGAGCCATGAACTGGTTCAAAGAATGCATTCTTGTCGCCAATATTTCCAGATGCTGCCATGCCCATTCCTCCTTGGAGGACAGCACCCAAATCTGTTGCAATATCGCCAAACATGTTTGAAGTCACCACTACATCATAACTTTCTGGGCTTCGAGTGAGCCATTGCGTAAAAGCGTCAATGTATCCGTAATCGAGTTCAGTACCTGGGTAATCAGTAGCCACTTTGTCAAATGTTCGGCGGAACAACTGACATCCACGAGTTACATTGGATTTGTCGATGCATGAAACGCGCTTTTGACCATCGATCGGAGCGCCATTACGAGTTTCTGCAATTTCAAAACCCATTCGAATAAGACGTTCACTGCCATGTTCAGAGATTGGGCGAGGATCGTAAGCAACTTCGCCTTTCAGACCAGGGAATGTCATTTCTGGAGGTTCGTAGGGCGGGCGACCCATTGCGCGGTCGGCACTGCGTCGAAGAAGAGAATGATACAACCCTTCTGTGTTCTCTCGTAGGATAGTCATATCCACCATTCCAGGTTGCCAAATCTGAGTGAATTTACCATGAACTTTGTGCGGGACTCCTTCATAGAGTTTAATCGGACGAAGATTTGCATACAGATCTAGACCACTGCGCAGTCCTAGAATCACAGAGCCACCAGCAAGGTCGCCGTTTGGGAGGAATGCACCGGGATGTCCAATTGCTCCAAGATACAAAGCATCAGCTTCTTCTCGGCAAAAATCAAATGAACCTTCAGCCCATTCTTCTCCAGTTTCGACATAATGCTGTCCACCGCATTGAATGACAGTTTGCTCAAACCCTTGGTTTGTATGCTGTTCGATGGTGTCGAGTATCCGTTGTGCTTCAATCGCAACTTCTCGACCAGTTCCATCGCCCGGTAATATGCCAATGCGATAGTCTGCCATGTTTTTTCGCAAGAGCAACCCCTACATGAACGCGCCCCCTTTTACCAAAGGGGCTCGCATTTCATCATCTTTTGATTTCAGGCCGTTGGCAATGGCATGAGGTTTGTAGCCAGTGGAGCCGTACTTTACCACGCGTAGGAGAGGCGCGTTTCGATTCTGCAATGGAACCCAAGGTCCCTTTCAAACGAGAGGTTTCATAGGCCGTCATTGAGGAGAGTAGCTAACATGAGCGACAAGCAGCACAAGGTTTCCGAGGAGCAAATTGCGGTCGAACACATGCCCGAAGAAGTTCAACGATTGGTTGAAGTCATGAGTGGCGTCAATCCAGAATGGAGTCTCGGGAAATGGTTAGCAGAACAAGCGGACATGGCTCTTGAACTCATTACAATCGACCTTACTCGTGAAAGAATGGCTATTGAACAAAGGTTACACAGGCTTGAAGCGATTGGTCGACGACTCAATGTACTTGACAATCAAGACACAGATCCTTTTCAGCGGAATATATTCGATTGTTTTGACCTTGAAGTTGACCCGAGTTTGAATGGGCTTGGGAAACGAACTGCAGACAGTGAAGACAGCATTGACTTTTCAACAAAGGCCGAGGTCGTCATGCATCCTGCGAACAATTTCATCGAATTACTGCCTGATGAAGAAAGTGACGACCCTCTTCTCGCTGTAGTTTGCCAAATGTTACTCATTCATGTTGAAACTGAAATGTCACAAGGGCAACCCTGCGCAACGCTTGAAACTATATTCAAACACTTGAATTCAAGCGGAATTAGCCCAGAAGAAATTGATGAGGCGCTGGATCATTTACTCATGAACGGCACGTTAGTTGAAATCGATGACGACTGTTTTGTTCCAATGAATTGATTCCGACATATTGACACGAAAGCACTTCTTCGCCGATTCATGGCCAGTAAAAAGGAAGGCGCTAAGCGACTTCTTGACACTTTAGATTCGAAAGGAAAGTTGTCGAATCGACTTCGATTTGCGATTAGCCAGGCAGTAATCTTGAGCTTTTTCATCGGTTACTTCACCGAGCAATGGCGTTTTGGTTTAGCTGCCTTACTTCTGTTTGGTTTATTGATTCAGTTTTCGTTTGAAAGAATGAAAAACAGCATTGAAGCAAGCCGGATTCAAGCAATATCGGATCTCGGTTGGAAAGAAACCTCTCTTTCAGATGAAGAGTGCAAAACGCGGCTGATGAAGATTCTCAACGGGTGATGACTCCGATGCAAAACCCAGGCGCTTACTTTCTTCAACACTATCGTTTTGAAAACAAGAGGAAAAAACAACAACGTTTCCGTCTTCAATCGCTTACTCTTTTACTCCTTCTTTTGGGGGTGGGAGGATGGTTCTCCGAACCGATTTCACTCAGCATGATATTCGTATTCGAAGGTTTAGCATTTGGATTCGTAATTCTTCTCGCCGTTTCAGGAAAAAGAAAGGCCATTGAGCGCCAAGAAGCACTCTTCATGTTGCTTGAAGTTGACCCGGCCATACTTGAACAATCAAACCGAATGGAACTCGCTTTCCAAGCAGTACAATCTGGTGGCTTAGAATCGATTCAAGTTTCGAAAACCCAACGGCGTAACCGTGGTTCCGATGAGAAAGGGTTCACTTCGGGGCGAAACGAATCCAAGTTGGACGCCTCACAACCTCGTAGAGATTCCTCCCTTTCTGAACCATCCTATCAAGGATTAGAAGATGATTTACGCCCATCAGAACTCTTGGTCAATGAAGCCAATACTCGATACGGTGAAAGAGCACAAGAGCGATGGCAAGAGGCTGAATCCAAGGATACAGATCTCATCGAAGCAGGTGTTGAACGGTTGGGGGATTTGGTCAAAACCGATTGGTTTGAGAAAAATGCAAAGGATGGCGCAGTCCAAGATTTAATCGATTCTAAAAACTCAGAAGAAGAATATTGAGGCAACCCCAATAACTACGACCACCTCGGATGAGGTATGGTGATGAATGCCATCTTGGTTGCTGGGGGGCGTGGAAGCCGTTTGTACCCATTTACTCGGTATACTCAAAAGACTCTCTTGCCATTATACAATCGACCAGTTCTTGATTTTGCACTCGGGACAATACGTCGTGCAGGCATTAAGAATATCACGATCATATCGAATGAATTCATTGGACAAATCGCACGCCATATTGGCTCAGGTCTAGAAGGTGAGAAAATTCACTACGTACTCGAGGAAGAACCACTTGGAGTTGCCCATGCACTGAATTTAGCACGCCCGTACAATCAGAATTGTCGAGTATTGGTATATTTTTCAGATAATATCACCACGCTGGAACTGTCAGACGAAGTAGCCCGATTTAACAATGAAACAGAGAGCCCAGGGTGCGTATTAGTCGCCCGGGAAGAATCAAATCCGGAAGCATTTGGCGTAGCTGTATTGGATGAAAACGGAAACGTCACTGACATTGTTGAGAAACCAGAAAATCCTCCTTCGAACCTTGCGATTGGAGGAATCTATCTGTTTGATGAACACTTTTGGGATTACTTAGACCTAGCAGTCTCCAGAAAGGGTGACTCTTTTTCCATTTCTGATATTACCCGGCAGTATGTCCAACTCGATAAAGCAAAACTATTGTCAATTGGTGAAGAAACATGGGTTGATTGCGGTACGCCCGAATCACTCCTCTATGCATCACAAATGGCACAAGATGGGAAATTAAACCCCGAACCATTCCCAAGAGATCGATAGTAAAAACAATACCTATGGGCGCGACCCTTGAGACATGAAGGTCGGTATTATCGGTGCAGGAATGGTCGGAGGAGCCATCGAGATTTGTTTCGCAGATGCGCATGAATTGTTTGTTCACGACCCCGCCCGAGGCACCCAATTATCCGATGTCACCGACCATGTCGATTTTGCATACATTGCAGTTCCAACCCCTCCGCACCCAGAAACTGGAGCGTGTGATACACGTATCGTCGAAGGCGTTTTGGATGAATTACCGGCCGGGTTTACTGCGGTCATCAAGAGTTCAGTTGTCCCAGGCACCACTGAATCATACCACGAAAGGTACCCACACCTCAAGATTGCTTACTCGCCAGAATTTTTGGTTGAACGGCAACGTCTCGAAGATTTTGCAAATCAGGATTTACTTGTTTGTGGAACCCACCATGCAGATGTAGCAGAACGGGTGTTTGCCCAGCATAAAGAAGCTGGAGTCCTACGCCAACAAAACCTCTTTCATGTGACTCCTACTCAAGCAGAATTAGTCAAGTATACTAAAAATACATTTTATGCAATGAAGGTAATTTTTGCCAATCAGATGTATGATATATGCCAAGGGATGGGCCAAGATTGGTATACAATTCGTGACATGATTACCGCTGAACAAGCTCAACCCATTGGCCCCTCTCACCTTGACCCGATTTTCGGCCTTAACCGAGGCTTTGGTGGCAAGTGTCTCCCGAAAGACTCACAGGCTCTTGGGGTATTGGCAGAGTCTATGGATTGTAAATATGAATTCATGGATGCGATTCAAATTGACAACTCTAAACTTCGCAATGTCCTGACAGGTAAACCCAGTGACGTCATCACAAATGACGATTGAGGATGCTAGGATGAATCGCCCCAAAGTAGCAGAAGTTCTTCCGAGAGGAACGTTGCAACGTTTTGGAATCGCCGGGGGTTTCAACACCTTTCTATTCTGGATCATATGGGAGATTCTCCGATCAACTTTTCTTCTTGATCTTTTCAGTGAAACGGCAATGTGGTCTATATCGTGGGCCATTTCGAGTATGTTCGCTCATTTTGTCCATCGAACTTTTACATTCGATGGCCGGAAAAATGTCAAGAATACTATTCTCGGGGCACTTTCTGTATATGCGTTTGGAATGGCGGGCTCAACGCTCTCATATGATGCACTCATCACGCTCTTTGATGCCCCGATTCGCTTGATGTTCTTGATTAACATGCTTGGCTGGGGCTTGTTCACATGGGCTACAATGCGATGGCTTGTCTTCGGATATACATCTGAAGAAGAATAAATTAAACAGCGTGCGTCTCAATAAGGTCGAATGGAATAATTTCCAATGCCTTTTGGTGCGTCGACTCCATGTCGATGGGGCATGCCGTTCCTGCATTGACAGCATCCAGCCAGGTTTGTGCACAGACGCACCACGAATCCCCAGGTTTGAGCCCCGGAAATCCATGCTGAGGCATTGGCGTAATCAGGTCATTTCCTTTTGATAGAGCATAACTTAGGAATTCTTCTGTAACAACACAACAAACGGTATGTGAGCCTCTATCATTAGAGTCAGTGTTACATTTCCCGTCCCTATACCAACCTGTCATCGGGGCACAGGAACATGTGTCGAGCGGCTCTCCCAGGACATTGAGGCTTTCATCCATGTCATAAGCAGGCACACCTCTGCCATGAAGTCTTGCTTTTAGAATTGTCAAAGAGGAGTATTTTGGCTGATTATTTTTCGGTTAAGAATCCCTTTACGTAACGAAGAATCAGCGTTGGGTTCTAAGTCTATGTCGAATACGCAGGTGTAATGCTACCGGACACAGTACACAAACTCCCTCGAGAAGAACGTTTTGCTTATGCGCGTTTACTTGCGTTTATGGCGAGGGTTGACAATGAATTGACCGTTGATGAGATGGCTATGTTCGAGCAACGACTTGGCACAGCCCTCCTCTCCCCCCCTCAAAGGAAAATGATACGTAGTGCTTTGAAATCACCGCCTTCGTTAGAAGAATGTCTTTCAGCAATGGGTGAAGAAACGGGTCGGCTCGCTTTGCGCGATGCAACTTTGATGGCTGCTGCCGATGGCACTGTTGATGAAGATGAGCGTGAAGTATTGGATATGATTGTCGAACATTTTGGACTGGCCCCAGATTCAGTTGACCATCTACTCAAATGGACTGCGAAAGGCTACCGTTGGATGCAAGAAGGATACGATATCCTCAACGAGATATCGGAGTGAACTCCGTGTATCTCGACCTTGCAGTGGATTTCGCTCAAGAAGATGTCAAAGGGTATGCTGAACTCATGGTCATCATCGCTTCAGCAGACGGCACACTTGTCAAAGAGGAACTTGCCATTATTGAGGCACTTATGGGGCGATGCATGATGCACCCTGAAATGAGAGTAAATATCCGTAATTTACTTGAGAAACCCCCCGCGCTCGACTTGGTGATTTCGAAATTAAATCCTATCGTATTGAAGATTGCTTTACGAGACGCAATCCTTGTTGCAGCAGTAGATGGGGAGTACGATAAATCGGAGCTGAAAATTATTAAAATCTTGGCCAAAGCGGCCGGAGTTCGTAAAAAAGAACTTTCAGCCTTATTTGAGTGGGTTAAAACGGGCTGGGAATGGCATAACGAAAGTTTTCAACACCTCGGACTTCTTTGAAAAACCCATTTTTTGGTAATTTTAGGACCCTCAATTCAAGGGTCACATTCAAACCGGAAAAGCCAGCCCGCTGGTTTGGGTGGGGTCCATGCAAAGCGGAGTAAGCGGATGGTATGCAAGACTAGACAGGTGTCTTGGAGATCGTACCGAACAAATCCATATTTGGCTTGCCGCATGGGAGCAATCCCTTCTCGTTCATCAGCCAATTGCAGCTCTTCTCCCTGAAGATTGGCCAACCCTGCCAGCAAATCTCTTAACCGACCCTGGCCATGTCCTTGACCATCTCTTAGCACGCCATGACGCTGAGGCTGACGGACGCTCCCCCCGCGGTGCTCATCCAACCCCTCCACGTTTGGCAGATGCAGTCATTGCCTCTGAGTTATTGGAAAGCTTGACGCGCCCCAAAGCCCCGACTCAAACCTCTTCAATGCATTTGAACAACCTTCCACCAGGTTTCCGACAACACCTCGAAAAACTCAATCTTCCTCAACTTACCCAAGAAACTGAAGTCGATGACGAATCAGAATTTGAACGGGTAAAACTTGGCCTCCGAACGCTCAGTGGAATACCTCTCCCAGTTGCAGACACTTCTTGTGGCGGCGGAATCTTCCACGCACGCTTGATTCGCCGGCATGCTGAAAGTCACAGCGACAGCCCCATCGAGCGAAAAGTAGCTGATACCAAAGCTCTTCTTTCTTCATTCCAATTACTCGACAATGACGATTTAGTCGTCTCTTCGACACGGCAACGTCTGTTGCTCGAATGTATTCGTTTTGATTTGGTAAGTTTGAAATCAAACAAACCGGGATGCCTGCCCCGTAATGAAGCAGAACAATTACTTGAACAAGCAGTTCGACAAGGTGACACATTGCAAGGCGGTTGGCCTTGGAGTGAAGCACCCCGCCTTATTGTTACCAATCCACCTTGGCTGAGAATTAAAGACAGGTTTCGCGGAATGGAAGAGGGTAGCAAACTTCGCCGAGAACTTGGTGAGCAATTGCGAGCGCTCTCTGATGACGGAGTTCCACGCTTCTCAACTATGCGAGGGAACGTTAACCTCTACCGCCTTTTCATTGAACGGGGATTACAAATCTTAGAACAAGGCGGACGCCTACGCTTAATTGCCCCAGATAGCATTCTCCGAGAACAATCTTCTCATCCCCTTCGCCAACTGCTTGTCGAAGGGCATGGGTGGAGTGAGGTTTGGGCTATTGAAGAAGCAAACCACTTGTTCCCTGGAATGACTCAGGGGGTTGCCGTTCTTGGCATTACAGCAAAACAAGAAACCGAGAAACTGGTGATTCACGGGCCAATCAGCCGTGCTGATTTACGCCGTGATCAAAAAGGTCTTTCAAACCGAGTCCCTTCCTTCGAGATGGAAAAAGAGCGTTGGGTTGCCTGGGCTAAAGACACCTGGGCTATTCCTCGCCTACCTCGTGATCGTGTCGAGCGTAAACAAACATTGCAAATTCTTGACCACCTCGCTAGCCTTCCACGAATGGGGGAGCAACAGCATGCCATCGCTACCAACGGACACACTATCCGTGTTCGTGTGGGGGAGATCGATCAAACAGCACACTCCAAATCCATTGAAACATGGGTCAAGGGACGTGGCTCACGTCCTTTTATCCGCGGCGTACACTTTTCTGAAGATGAAGATGGCCAAGTCTTTGTCCGCCACCCAGCTTTCCGAACAGATATTCCTTCAAGGGCTAATGAACGGCAACTTGCTATGTGGTGTGGAAGTGCTGAACCGAAATTCGGCCCTCGACTTGCTTGTCAAGCCATCGTCAATGCACACCAAGAACGCCGACTTCGCTGGGCAGTTATTCCGTCAGGTTGCGTTCTCGGGAACAGTGTGAATCATATCGAACTCCATTCTGATATCCAAGAACGTCTTATTCGAAGCCATGGAACGCTTGAGAAAGCCCTCCACTGGATGTGCGAATTGTTGAATGCGAAAGATCTCGATGAATGGGCTCGTGCTTGGTCTGCAAATAATAACGTCAATAATTACGAATTAGAAATGCTTCCAGTGGAAACCTTGTCCGAAATACCGGAATTGATGCTTTCAGTTCAGTAATCAAGTAAACTACGCCCCACTTCTTTCAGTATTGCAATCCCACGCGACTGCATTGGTGTGCAACATCATTTATTACTGATAAGCCACTGCATTGACCGTTAGCGATTGTTCGTGGTGAGTTATATGGGTATTCATCCAAAGATCGGCATAACAGGCTTACCTCGTAGCGGCAAATCTGCCGTTATGGAAAAAGTTCTTGAAATGCTTCACGATGAACGAACTCGTGAGATCAAGATGAGAGGTAGTTTGACTGAAGCGCCTATTATCGGTGGGATGCGGACTGAGCCTATTTTAGACGGCAGTGAACGATTAGGATACAGTGTATTTAACATCGTTACTGGCGAAAATGCAATTATGGCCCACAAGGATATTGATTCACGCCTTCGTGTCTTGGGCTATGGAATCGACACAGAGGCACTGGAACGAATCGCAATTCCCGCAATTGAATTCGCTCGGGATGAATGTGAAGTTTTGGTGATCGATGAGATTGGGAAATTCGCTGTAGAAAGTGAAGCATTCGTTAGCACTGTTCGTAGTGCACTTGAAGTTGACAAACCGACACTCCTGACATTACATAAGAAAAGTCGACATCCTTTGTTGCAAGACATCCGCCGTCGTGACGACGGCCGTATCCTTGAAGTTACACCTGTGAATCGGGCATTACTGCCTTACAAAATTCACAAACTCATGAGAGAAACCTACTGAGCGCAGGCTTGCCGTTGGGTTCATTGCCTTGTTCCTCCACGCAGGTCTATGAGCAAACCATCCGATGCAGCTTCGACGCTCTTGCTCGGCACCGGAGTTGGTTGCTTTCTTATCACTGGGTTTGGACTTGTTCAGGGGAGAATGAATCTCGAAGTGATGAGTTTAGGTTGGCTCTTTCCATTCATTGGTCTCTTCATGATCATACTTTCAAAAATGATTCTTTCTGGAACTGGTCCCTTTTCTCACGCCTTTCCTGACGAAGATGACGACATGTTAGCTGAACGTGTACGAAGCGAAATTGAAACCACTGTAAAGGATGGAAGTGTTAGTTCTGCTTGGGCGGAATTAGAAGCTGCCGTACTTGAATCTGAACTGAGTGAAGAATGAAGTTGAGGGCGATAAACCGCTTATTCTTCCGTTAAATCCGGTGTTGAATATTCCCCATTACGCTTGACGTGGAGAGTAAGTCCTATACTTGCCATAGCACCGGGAATCCATCCAAACCATAGCGAAGCAAGGAATGGTTCATTCCACCAAAAGGGAAGTATTGCGCACATCACTGTGGTGAAAAGAACCGGATAGAATACGAATGAAGCAGAAGGCGAAGCCACATCACGTTCGATGAACCATGGAGTGAGACTCGACCATGGCAAAGCAAGCCAAATTGCAGGGATCAGGAATACAGCAAAGGGTGTAAACAGGCAAAGAAGAATCGGAGAGAAAACAAGGGTCATTTTCATCCACCATATTTCTGGACGTGGGGCAGCATCAAACCCAAGTGCAGGTAAGAATTGCACCAGCATCATTGCAGAAACGGCAACAGCAGCTACCCAAAACCCATACACATAAGCTCCAAGACCAGATCCAAATACCTGAATTTGATCGAGGTGAAGTGGTGTTAAAACGAGAATTAGAAGTGCCATTATTGCAGCCAAAACCAACATCCCCCAACTCCGCCCATCACCATGATTGAGTTCGGATTCTATTTCGACTGCAGGATGAATGGTTATTGCTAAGCATATGCCCAAGTGGAGCATGAGGATAAGCGGCAAAAGCATTCCCATTTCAGGGATTTTTTGCAACCAATTCCCATCCACATCCATCGAAATCGAGAGCCAAATAATGGTTGCTAAGGAGATGAGAAGTACTTTATTCCGAGCCCTCCGAGCAAGCTTTTGAAAATTCCCCCCTGCAAAAAACAATGTCGAGACTGCAAAAAGTTCACCCCCAAACATCGTAATTCCAGCAAAGAGAAGGAGTGGCACAAGCGTATACCAGGAGGGGATCACCCCTATCGGGTTGAGAGGCAATGTAATGGTGTCATAATAGGCAGGCTCGGGGAAAAGAATGGCAGAAAAGAGCAAGATAGTCAACCCTGCAAACATCATCATACGATTGCGAAAACCTTGCCGTAAATCGATACGTGCATTCACCAAACTTGGTAATCGTTCCGAAAACAACGCGAACAGGAAGACGATCAAGACAGTCAACTCAACACCACCATTTCCAGTTATTATCAATTTCAAATGGTGAGCTGAGAACTCACCAGGACCCAGATACTGTGCGATTTCAATATGTGACATGTCGTGCTGAATCAATGACTTGAGGCGAAGAACCAATATGAATAATACCTGAATCGGAGGTAACCAGCGTATGGCAAAAATTGCTTTCGACCAGAAGGGAGTGTTCTTCTTTTTTGCATATTTATCGATTGCCTCATAGAATATCCATGCGAAGAGGCTAATCACGAACAGCGGCAAAAACCACGGCATTGTGTCCCCCAACATGGTTGAGGCGTAGGGTGCAAAGCCCTTGAGCATGGCGGAAGCAAGATAGAGAGGGGACAAGACCCCCAAACATGTCCCGCGACCAATGGCAAGAGCAGGATTTGCTGGTTGTAGCACGCGATACGCCTTTGGCTAATCTTGCCAAGAACTTAGGCTACGATTTAGATTCTTGGATTCAGTCAGCAACCACCTCCTTGCCAGAAACACTCCGTGTCACGGGTGCGCGCCACGATAAAACTTGGACAGAATCCCAACTTCGTGAACTTGGAGGTCAACCTTTGCCTTGGGCTGAAGATGGATTTGCTTGGCAAATGTCCTTTGCACGCGGCCAAGCGCCGGATGAGCGAAGCAAGTATATCCTGAGTTTACTGCATGAATCCGGCCGAATAACCCGCCAAGAAGCAGCCAGTATGATTCCAGTTGTTGTCTTAAACCCTCAACCAGGGGAGTTAATTCTCGATTTGTGCGCTGCTCCGGGCTCTAAAGCCACTCAAGTCGCCGAAGCAGTCGCCCCACATGGCGTTGTTGTGGCGAATGAACCAATATCTGGCCGAGTCAATATGCTCGTGTCAAATCGAGGACGCCTTTCGACCACAAACATGCTCATCAATCAACAAGATGGCCGGCATATTGGCCGTATTCCTCCACCCGGTTATGATGGCATTGTTGCGGATGTTCCTTGTACAGGCTCCGCAACAACTCGAAAGAATAGGAATGTATGGTGGAAATGGTCACCAAAAGAAAGC
Source organism: Candidatus Poseidoniaceae archaeon (assembly GCA_949372645.1). GTDB lineage: Archaea > Thermoplasmatota > Poseidoniia > Poseidoniales > Poseidoniaceae > MGIIa-L1. The sequence continues at coordinate 103,471 of CASIAP010000009.1, forward strand.
CGAACCTTGTTTCGTTTACAAGTTGAAATTACTTTGAGAGGTGCGAGCCTTTTACGGCCTGGTGGTAAATTAGTGTATTCGACATGCAGTATCGATCCTTGCGAAAACGAAGCCGTAGTTGCCCAGTTACTGCGCCAATTACCCTATTTGGAACTCATTGAAATCGATGAATCAAGGCTTCCAGGTCTGAAACTTCGACCCGGTCTTACCGATTGGGATGCACTTGATGAACAGGCAGAACCACTCCCAAGAGGCGAAGAAGTCGCTCAAGCAACATTCCTCCAACCCCCCCACATGAGTCCTGCAGCGCGCCTCCATTGGGGCGAGTCGTTTGATGAGGAGATTGACGAGTCCACTGAATTGCGCATACAATCCGAACTTTCGAAATGCCGACGACTCATCCATCATGATAACGATACTGGCGGCTTTTTTGTTGCTTTATTTCGCCATCGCCCAGAGGCAACCCCGGAAGGAATTGCAAAGTCTTTCATTCGGAATCGAAAATCTTCCCTCCATTCTGAATGGGTGCCTTTGGTTCTTGATCAACCGCAAACCAACCGTCACACCATCTATGCAGCAAATCCAGAAACCGTCGCCGAAGCTAAAACACGGTATGGGCTGGATGGAAATGATTTGTCTTGGTGGACGCGCGGTAAACGACTGAACATCGCACCGAAAATGGTCGAAGACCGTATTTTCAATCAAAAGTGCCCAAACAAGCGTGGTAATCTTTGGCCTGAAGGAACCTTCCATCCTCTCAAATTAATTCATGTTGGTTTGCCGGCTTTTACCAAGAAGAGGGATGCTTGGCGCTCCCGCCAAGAGGCGGTTCCCGCTCTTCAGTCTCTCATTACTGAGTCGAAACACAGTATTTCTACAGATACATTAACTCGATTGCTAAAAGGCTGGGCTCCAATGATAGAAGAGTATAACAGTGAATTCGAACCAATTGAAGTCGATGGACCTCTCTTGCTTTCCAGTCAGTTGTCAAGCGGTGAGGCTCTCATTTCAGCATGGGCTGGAGCGCGTTTGACTTTGATGTTGGATGAGAAAGGTAGGGATATTTTGCGACTCAAACTTGGTATGCCTTTCCAAGCTGATGATGAGGAAGAGTGAGATTGATGCGCACTCAATTATTCCTCATTGTTCTTTTCTTGAGCATCGTTGCAGTGCCCTTCGCCTCCCCTGAAGAGACTGGTGGTTTGAACCTCGTCGCTTCGAAAAACCTCCCCGGACAAAGCAGTCTCGATACAGTGATCCATGAGAATTTCCTTCCTCAAGATGGACCTTATGACTCTAGGAGTGACCCCGAGATGGTGCTTTTTTCTTGGTGGAAGTGGAGTGAGGAAACCAATTCTGATTGGCCTGACGATGATGCCCAGTCTCGACTTGGGGAATTAGGACTTGGTGATGAGACATCATCTCTTTTTAATGAAGAGCAAGGCGACAATCTCTCTCTCGAGGAAGGACTTCATTTGGGCCGTCAACATTCGTGTGAAGAGCAAGTTTTGACCTTGAACGGGTCGATAGAAATAGTGAGCGATGAATACAATCAATGGTTTCTGCGTTTCCCAGTTGAAATGACGCCCCTTGTGAATCTAAGTGACAATACAGTCCTCTATTTTTTCATCACTGAGGATGATGCTACGGATCACCATGGCCGCCAAGCCTCTCATTTAGTTCGTGACATGAAACCCGAACTTGGATTTTCAAACAGCCAAGGGAATACAACCGAAACCGTATGGGAAATCTCTGCCGAACATCTGCTTGCAGCAGGTGTCAATTTGGAATCCAATCCATATGGATGGCACATCACGTTAGCTTTTTTTGGTGAAATTGAAGGCGACGATACCAATCGATTACTGGCCATGTACCGCACTTCTTTACCAACGCGGTGGGAAAACAGTTCAGCTGGACATTTTGCCTTACCGGTATTTCTCCTTATTTTCGCCAGCGTTCTTGCTTCAGGGGCGGTGAGTAGTGCGAGAAAAAGAGAAAAAGGGATGCCGAAATTGAATGCTGAATGGGTCATAGGTGGGCACCCAGCCGCTCATTTCACTCTCCGGTCAGGCAACCAAAAAGTCACGCTCAAGTCCTGTGAATCCGAACACCCTTGGCAAATCAAAGGCGGTTTTAAAACCAAAAAAATCGCCCCACATTCAGAATTGAAATTCACCCTCCGATTCAAAGAACAACTTGATGCCGACTGTCAGATTTCCTTGGGCCTTGAAGTTGAAGAACTTGGAACATGGACTCAATACCTTCGTCTTTCCACTTCAGCCCATCTTTCAGCAGAGAACAGGCAAAGCGTTGAAACCTATGAACAAGAAGCATCGAGTGGTGGACCCAGTGAATCTTGATGAAACCGACCGTGCGCTTTTGTCCGCAATGCTCGAAGATGCTCGTACGAGTCAACGAGCCTTGGCCCGTAAGGTTGGAATTGCACAGGGTACAGTCCTCAATCGAATTCGTCGAATGGAAGATGCAGGCATCATAAAGGGCTACAGTGTCATCTTAGACCCAGCATCGATGGGCTGGACGATGACCATTATGGCAGGGCTACGCATCGTCAAAGGAAGGATGATTGATGTCCAGACTAAAATCGCCGCAGACCCCCGTGTTTTTGCTGTGTATGACGTGACAGGTGAATGGGATTCAATGGTTCTTGCCCGAGTCAAAAACCGTGAGGACCTCGATAACTTGACAAAAACAGTCTTCACACTCGATGGTGTTTCGCGCTCTTTCACACATGTCGTACTCAATACTGTCAAGGAAGACGGAATGCCTAAACCTCCTTCCAAATCTTGATTCACGCGTTAAAATCACAGGGATCTTCTTGTTCAATAAAGGGCAATAATTGTATGGATAAACTCTTCAAAGATTCCACAACACGCGTTTCAGGCTTCAGTGCCTTCAACAACTGATTACGCAATTCATGGCAGACTTTCGCATCGAGACTTTCAAGGCGTTGTGTGAGAGTTTTTTGTAATCGCCCACCGGTTCTATCCCAATCCATAAGGAGACAAATACTCGATCCACCTTCTGCGTTTCGGGTGCCGTACTTTTCGTAGAGGTGGGTGGTGAAACGGTCTAAATCCCAACCGCGATTGAGCACTTCAAGCGGCCCAACGAAGCCGAGTGCTTCCAAAGCCTCACGGTCCCGTTTTCCTTCAAGAATAATCGGCCAGTTGTGTTCCCGGTTTTTTTTACGTGCCTCGCCCAATGCCAAACCGGCGACAGCAAACCGTCTCTGCGGCATTACCACTGCCCAGTGGCGAGCGATGTTTTTGGTCTCGCATTCACTCCTCCTCCAAGTGGGGTTCAAGCAACTGAACCAATGCGTCTGCAGATACATTTTCGATACGCACTTTCTTACTTCGTGACGTTGTTCCAGCTCACGATCTGCAATTGACTTTCTGGGTATTTGGAGTGAGGTAGAAAGTACATGCAGGACAGCATTATTTGCTTTTCCTTTTTGAGCCTCAGCACGAACAGCAATCGGTCAGCCGTCCTCGCCATTCATTGAAACCAAGAATGCCCTGTCTTTTCGCACCCGGCTGCACATCGACCTCGAGCATGACAGCCCCGTCCAATGTGGATTGAACGCACGAGGAAACCGCCATCAGAATCAATCAATCGGAGGCCGTTTATCAACCTGCTATCTGCTTCGTTGCACTCCGTCAATGCCAAACTATGCTGATTTTGAAGCGCTTAGGCAGTATTTCAGCATTTGCAAGCCAACTGCCTGAAAAGAGGCATGACAAAAGCCGTGAAAACAGAAAAGACAAATATGTCGCGCAGCACCTCGTATTCCACAAGGGTTTAAGTTCGGGTACCACCGGCCCTCAATACTGAGGATAATCTATGCCTGCTGAAGACACTGTTTTCAATGTCGTGTATGACAAATATATGTTTTGGAGTATCCTCGTAGGTATCTTCACCTTCGGCTGGATGTTTATCGCTATGCTGCGATACCGCGACGGCGTTGAGCCCGATACGTCACTGAAAAGTACCACATCGAAGTTGGCTCCTTCCCAGTTGATAGCCACAATACCAAATTGGAAGTCGCCTTCTATGTTCTGCCGACGATTCTTGTCGTCTGGCTCACAATGATTGCCTTGGCCTCGAACTATTCCGCTTGGACCATTCCAGACGATGAAGACACCTTCAACGTCGATGTCATCGGTAAGCAATGGTTCTGGGAATTCCACTACCAAGAAGAACTCACTTGGGAAGATGACCCAAGCATCACCTACGTCAATGTTGATTGGTCTGCAACGGATCTTACAGTCGATACTCGTGGTTCCGAGGCTACGAATGTAACCGTCGAAATAGACGGCGTAAAATTCGATTATGCCATAGATTTAGTTGCGGAGATGGCTTCGATTTCAGATTTCTATCTGGATGTTAATCTTCACAGCGTCGTTACTGTCTATGACGCGAATGACGTGTTGCTTCACACCTGGGAACACCTTCCAGTTGGCACCATTCTTTCAACAGCCGGTGGGCAACATTTGATCATCCCTTGCGATGAGAGTTCTACGTTAGACCTCTATTCTCGCCCACACGACGACTCCAATCCGGCCTATGTCGGTGTTCAGCACGCCTTCTGGTTGCCAGAATGGGGCGTTAAGGAAGATTTAGTTCCTGGACTTGAAGCAGGTACAGTCATGACGTTTGATCCGGACGATGCGGGTACCTTCCCGATTCGCTGTGCAGAATACTGTGGCCTTTACCACTCAAAGATGGTTGGATTCATCGACATCGTCGCTCGTGACGGTGCATCATGTGCAGCAGACACGGGAATTAAGAAAACGGATACCGGCGGCGATGGAGGCGGGTACTGATGTACAAGCGGTTCACTCTTCTTGCTCTCGTGCTGGTCATGCTTGTAGCAGCTCCACAATTCGAGGCTATGCCTACTGGAATCGGTAGTGCGGCTGACGGCGGTTGCAGTTGTCACGCTGGAGCTTCTCCCGACACCAACATCATCGTAACCGGATTGCCGGGCTCTTTCAATGCAAGTGAAACCTATGCCTTCACCGTCACCGTTCAAAACGATGTGATGGAAATTTGGAACGGTGGTAATGCCGAAGATACTGTTTCCGTAGATGAAAACGGCGATACAGTGATAATCACTGGATGGAATGGCCGTGCAGGTGGATTTAGAATCCTCACCACCGGCGGTATGGTTTCGACCGTCAATGAATCACTCGGGCATGAAATGGACGGCGGACTCACGCATACAACAGAAGGAAATACCGTCCGAACTTGGGATTTTGAATGGGTCGCTCCTGCTGATGACTCCAAAGTTGTCGATTTCACCATCTATGGTAACGCCGTCAACGGCGGTGCCGGTGCTGGTGGCGACTATTGGAATCAAGCAGACCTTTCTATTCCTGGATTGAATGCAGATGATACCGGTCCAAGCGCTCGAGCCTTGGTCGTTCTTCTTATCGCCATTGGCCTTTCTCTCGGAATGGTTTTGCTTGGCGTTCTTGTGGGTCTTTTACACCCGCTCCCCTCAAAACGTTCACGATCTCTAACTTTTGGTCATACCTCAAGCCTTGGTTGACCACGACTGACCACAAAGCAAGTCGGTATTCTTTACTTCTTGTATGGATTTACGTTCTTCCTTGTCGGTGGAGTGTTAGCACTCTTATTCCGTATTCAACTTGCTTTACCGGAAAATACATTCCTGACCGAGACTGAATACAACTCCTTTCTTCACCCTTCACGGAACGACGATGATTTTCTTGGCAGCAATGCCAATGATTGCAGGTTTCATGAACTATGTTTTGCCGCTTCAAATTGGCGCCAAAGACCTCGCTTTCCCTCGAATTAACGCTATGGGTCTCTGGCTCTTGGTTTTCTCAAGCCCGCTGATTTACACTGGAATCTGGTCCGGTGAAGGTGCGGATATTACCTGGGTCATGTACCCTCCATATTCCTCTTTGACAGAAGGAAGCCTTGGTGCAGAAATGGCCCAATACGGTTCGAACCCCGGGACAACTGCTTTCCTCTCTGGAATGCTGATGCTTGGCGCCTCTTCGACGCTTGGTGGTGTCAACTTCATCACCACGGTGTTTACCATGCGCGCCCCTGGTGTTGGATGGATGAAGATGCCATTGTTCTCTTGGTCAGTCTTCGTCAGTGTGTTCATGCTCTACATGTCCTTGCCTGCATTTATTATCGGTGTGGCGTTCTTGTTATTCGATCACACCATAGGAACGGTATTCTTCACCTCAGGAGGAGACAGTTTACTGTTCCAACATCTGTTCTGGTTCTTCGGACATCCTGAAGTTTACGTGGTAATTGTGCCTGCCTTCGGTATCGTCTCTGAAGTTTTAGCAACCAGTGCGCGCCGTTCGATTTTCGGTTACAAATCGATGGTCTTTGCAATGGCCGGTATTGGAATTGTTGGTTTCGTAGTATGGGGCCATCACATGCTCACTTCTGGAATGGACCCATTCTGGCGTGCCGCTTTCATGATTACTACAATGGCCGTCGCGATCCCAACGGGTGCGAAAGTCTTCAATTGGCTCGCAACAATATGGGGCGGTAGCCTTGTCATGCGCACCCACACTCTGTGGTCGCTTGGATTCCTCATCACCTTCACGCTTGGTGGCATTTCTGGAATGTTCTTCCCAGTTGCCGGCATGGACATGCACTTCCACGATTCATACTTCGTCGTTGCCCATTTCCACTATGTTTTCATCGGCGGAACTGTCTTCGCCCTGTTCTCAGGCGTTTACTATTGGTATCCAAAGGCAACTGGCAAGAAACTCGATGAAACACTCGGTTTGTGGCATTTCTTGATTGGATTCTCGGCATACAATGCTACGTTCTGGCCAATGCACGCTCTGGGGATTATGGGTATGCCTCGTCGAACACACAGTTATACTGTGGAAAGTGGCTTTGCAGAATACAACATAGCCATCAGTATCTTCTCGTTCATCTTTGGATTAAGCCAACTCTTACTCGTATGGAACATCATCAAATCAAACAGACATGGTGAGCCTGCCGGCAAGGACCCATGGGGTGGATGGTCGCTTGAATGGGCAACAACTTCCCCACCACCAACTCCATCCTTCGACATCATTCCGACCCAGGGCGATATGAACATCAAGCATGGCCACAATGAACCTTCAAAGGCTTCCATTGGTGATACATTATGGAAAGTGAAACCCAAGGCCACTACCATCAAGGAGGCGGAAGAATGAGTGGACATGGAGCGCACGTTGAAAATGGAATTTGGATGCGCGCAGTCATGATGGGAGGAATTATCCTCACCATTGGTGTTCTGTTATTCGCAACCCTCGGTGTTGCCATGGCTGATGGTAAACACGATACTTGGGCAGACTTAGAAGACGACTACCACCATGAAGAAACTGTGCTTGCAGCACAAGATAATATTTCTACATCCGAGGCTGAAGAGCTTGAACACCTCCATCATGAGGTCGAGCAAGCCCATCTCTCGTACTTGTCATACCGAGTCTCTGGAATTACTATACTCTTGATGTCGATTGCTTATGCTTCCTTCATCGGCTTTGGTGGATTCCTTAACGCCAGTAAATCAAACGGTGACGACGACCATGGCGATGACCATGGCGATGGTTACGGTGATGACCATCACGGCTCTGCTTCACCAATCATCTTTGCTTTCGGTATCCTGCTCTTTTTGGCAGGATTCCCTGACTTTGCTATCGCTTGTAAGGCGATGTTGAATGCAAGTGTCACAGCAGATCTTGGTATGTTGAGTTTGAGTTTAGTTGGCTTATTGACCATTGCTATCGCAGTGTCGAATTGGTGGTTTGAAGATTTACCTTTCAACGGTGAGGGTGAACAAATAGCCACATCATATCCCTTTGAAGGCGAACATATCCGAAAGGCAGGACTGTGGGTCTTCATTATGTCTGAGATCATGGTTTTCGCAACCTTCTTTTCCTCATACCTTCGTATGCGAACGGAATGGTGTACTGACTGGGCTATCCGTGATGGAGTAGAAGCCTGTAAAGACGTCCCTGAAGGAACGGTTGTAACAGCATCGGATTTATTGCGATATGATTTTGCAACCTTACTTCCAGGTGCAATCAATACCTTTGCACTGATCATTTCATCCTATACGATTGTCTTGGCATTAAAGACTGCACGAAACAAGGATTGGAAAGCCCCTACGGGACTTATGGGCAAATTCATGCCAACCCGAAAGGCAGCAATCCGGAATTATCTGATTGCTACTCTCATGCTCGGTTCGCTGTTTATCGTTCTCAAGCTTGTTGAGTGGAGCCATTTGGTTGCAGAGGGCTTCGATATCGGAACCGTTCAAGGTTCCATCTTCTACATCGCTACGGGAGCGCACGGACTGCACGTCTTCGTCGGACTGCTTGTCATGTTGTATCTCGTCTTCAAGGCCGACACAGTTGGCTTTGATGAAGACAATGCTCAGGGGATTGAATACTTCGGCCTCTATTGGCACTTTGTCGACTTAGCTTGGGTTGTTATCTTCCCAGCATTCTATCTGTATTGAGGTGATTAAATGGGCGAACACATTGAATTTATGGGCAAAGACATCTACTTCTGGAATTTCTTGGTCTTGATGTTTTTCACTTTATTCGAAGTCGGTGCAGTCTTTTACGACACTGTCCCCGGTACGGAAATTGAGATTACGAAAATGACGGTCTGGATTATTTTAATCGTCGTTGGTATCGTCAAAGGATTCGGAATTGCGGCTTTCTTTATGCACTTGAAAGACGACCCTCGTATCTATACTCGTACAGCACTGTTCCCAGTGCTCTTTGTCATCTTGATGCTTTGGGGTATTGGATTATCGAACCCCGCAGGCGTTACTGAACTTCCAAGTTGGTGTACACCAAACTGGGATTATGCAGAGACGCGTTGATGTCTTTTGCATATGTGGCAAAGTATTGATAAACACTATTCTTCGAGGATTAAACATGAACAAAAAAATGCTTGTAACCGTTGTAATGGCGAGCCTTCTTCTTGTCGCCTCCCCGCTCTCATCCGCCTACAAAGGGCATCAACTTTCACGGGCAGAAGTTGTTGATTTCACACTTATCGATCAGCATAATGAGAACTTCACCTTTTCTCAAAGCCTTTCCGAAGTCCATGTGGTTTCATTTATTTTCACGCGCTGCATCGATACTTGTCCAGTGATTACTCAATCACTCAAATTGGTTCAAGAAGGTCTTTCCGAATCCGATGCTGAAGAAGTCCAATTCATATCAATTTCAGTTGACCCGAGCTATGATACCCCTGAACGCCTCACGGAGTTCACGGACCTTCACGGAGTCGAATGGCCTCATTTGACCGGCGATTCTGAAACGCTTACTGATGTCTACAACTCCTTTGGAATCATCGTACAAGAAGACGTCATTGAAGCCCATGTAGCAAATTCTGAACCGACAGTTACTTTTGTCGATACCTCTGGGAATTCAAGTGAAATGATGTGGGAACCAACCGGTTGGACCATGAATGAAATCATTGCTGAAGAAGCAAACTGGACAGTAAATGCCTCCTATGGCCAATACGGGCACTTCGTTCAATCCATCAATGGTATCGCCTCTCCTGCTGACTGGTCCTGGTATTGGGCTCTGAACACATTCAACACTTCTTCTGAATCTTGGGAAGAATCGATGCTCGGAATTGATGGTATTGATGCATTGGAAGAGCAACACCTTCTTTGGGCATCATCGACTTCGAATGTCTCGCTGGTGCCACCGCCTCAGTTGAACGATAGCACCCCTTCAGTTGAGATTCTGTATCCAGACAACACAACTGAAAACCATTCACTTCAAACTGATTTCAATGCTTACCAGCTTACCAAAGGTGCATTTGCTGGGGCCGGCATGAACGTTTCATTTTCCAACGATCCTACGTATGGGCATTTTGTGGAAGCACTCGATGATGTCAACAGTCCCAGCGACTGGTCTTGGTATTGGTCATTGTACGCTTGGAACACAAGCAGTGCAGGCTGGGAAGCTTCAATGGTCGGCGTTGACGACTTTGTAGACCCAGGATACATTGCATGGGCACCAAACTCGACCAACCTCTCTTCAATTCCGATGCCGAAATCCCTTGAGCCAAAAGACGCAATGGCCCCAATTGTTTGCAACGGCAATGGTTGGGAAATGGGTACAGGTGACGGGAAACACTGCATGTGTGATGAGGGCTATCAATGGGGTGAAGATGACCGTTTGTCTTGTATTGGCAACGGTGAGGTCGACATCGACTTTTCAGTTGGCCATTCAACGATTACCTACATCATGGATGGTATGAAGCCAAAAATTGCTTGGACAGGAGATTCATGGAAGGCTGATGATTTCCGAGCAGACCTCGAGGATGTGATTTCCTCTCAGTCCTCTTCTTCGAATTCTGAAGGAGCCCTACCAGGCATGACATTCCTCGCCGCTGTTTCAGGTTTGAGTCTTGCCGCAATCATCGTTCACATCAGTTCAAGTGATGAAGAAGATGAAGCGTAAGCCTCATATTCAACAGTCATCCGACCTGCACATGCGATAACGGGGTTTTGCATCCCGACTTCTTGCCGAGATCGCATAGCCCGGTATTGCGGTGGACTTGAAATCCACTGTCCCTTGGACTCGGGGGTTCGAATCCCTCTCTCGGCGCCTTCGGTTTTTTACATCGAGTTTCCTTAGGAATGAATGGAAGAGTTCTCAAACTAAAGCACCCCTCGGTCAATCATGCGCCGAGGCCGATTCGCCGTCTTACTCGTCCTCAGCATGGCTCTTGCTGGATGTTTAGGCCCTTCTACAGCCTCATGGGGGACAGATAACAGTGAAATTGACGTTCAGTTTTCTCAAGAGTCGACGAATATCACAAGTGGCCTCGGTCCTGAAAGTTCGACAATAACAGATCTCAAAGCGATAGGTTGCGCCTCGGAATGGAAAACGCTTGGAGTGAATAATTCAGCTCCATTATCCTTCACCGGTTATCTCGCTGCAAGCCAGTATCATTCAGCCCATTCCGAATCAACTGGAGCGAGTGGGCTTGACTTTGGCGTAACGACAAGTGTTGCAATACAAAGCCTGACTTTTCAAGAAGCAAAAGATGTGATTGATGGAGAAGGGTCCAGAATATCCGTTAAGAATTGGGATGTGCCGCTTAATCCGGAAACGGGAACAGGCACAGTTGATCTTGAGGAAATAGATTCAGATTCAGATTCCGAGTGGTATATACTTGGATTGATTCCAACCACTGAAAATATCCACGATGGGATGATCTCTTTGGATGAGTGGCATCAGCCTGTCACCATCAAAGGCTATTTGATTCAATATTCAAGTGGAAACAATCTCGGATATTTCAATACTGCACAACATAAAGTAGACGATAATTGCAATCTTCAAATCGGTGAAGGTAACAAGGAAAGTGTCTATGTCTTTGTCACCAGCATTGAATTGGATGGAGCAACAGTTAGTTCAAACGGGAACTCAGATGACGAATGGGTCTACGGCGATGTAGCCTTTTTGGGTCGAACGGGATACATCCTGTTTTTCTTGGCCTTTGGAATCGGAGGAGGAATTGGGGCATTTATTCTCTCGAAAATGTTTGTTCTTCAAGGTGCGAAGTCGACAATGAAAACCCTCCTCGGTGCATCGGGGATGAGTGCTGTTAAACAAGTAAAGAAAGATGTCAAATCGGCTAAATCCTCTGGACTAGTATCTCCTCTTGAACGCAAAAAGGAAGCGCGACAACAGGCTGTTAAAAACCAGCCACAGAGCTCGAATAAAACCTCCTCAGAACCTGCACTGGCTGGCTTTGACCTCGACAGCGTTCTTTCCTCAAGTCCAAGCACGGGATCAACAGTCGAATTTGGCAGTAAGAGCTCATCTGTCGTGGTAACCGCTGAATCACAACAAATGAAGCGAGAAGTATCTGAGCAACCCTCGGTCACTTCCGTTTCAACAGCTTCATCTTCAGCCCCACCTCGAGAGACCCGTTCAAGTGTAACTTCGAGCGAGCCTCCAAGGCAACAGAAAGAGCATTTCACCTCATCTGTTCCAACATCAAAAAAATCATCTGGACCTCCTAAAAAGAAATCTGTTCGAAAGCGAAAAGCAGCAGTTCAAGCTACGGCCGGAGAAGAACACGTGCAGGAAGAAGTACTACCTGTGCCACAAGAGACACGCAAGACCTTTGATGAGCCCGAAGACGACTTTTCAGACTTCTCATTTTGACTGAGGCACGCAGATTTGTACTGCACTCGGCAAAACTTCCATATTCAGCGGAGTTGAGCCGATGTTCTCACCATCAACATTGATTGCAGCCGAATCCGGTGTTTCGATGGATAAACTTTTGAATTTGTGATAATCAACGCGTGGATGGAACACATGCCGCCCTTCACTCTTGAGCATACCAAAGGCTTTGAGCACATCTCTGCGCGTCATTTTCTTCAAGATACCAATGTCCATCATTCCATCATCAAGCGAGGCTCCAGGCGCTAAAGGCAACATAGAGCCTCCAGTTTGACTGTTCTGAATCAAAAAGAGCGTATAATCATCTTTCATTTGTGCACCGTCGATAGTCAATGTTGCTTGACGGCGGTTGTTGGCCATGATTGCCATGAGAATGCCAACATCATACCTGATTGGACCCATCCATCGCATTTTTTCTGCCTTAAGAGTAGAATCAACGCCTAGCCCCCATGTGACGAGGTTGTGACTGTATCGGACCGTTCGTCCATTTTCAGAACCTGGAAGCCCATTGCCCATTTCCACCCTTGCTAAATCGAGGTTTTGACGCGCACCATGAACCAGACTGTGAACGGCCTGCTCAGTAGTTGTTAGACGCAGATCGTTTGCCATTGAGTTGCCAGTACCTGCAGGAATGAGGGCAAACACGTCACCTCCTTCTGATTTTGCGTTCATTCGTCCCGTGATGACTTCAGATAGGCTTCCATCCCCCCCGACAACAGCAAAGATGTCGTCATCAGATGCATGAATTCCTTGAGCGATTTCAATCAAGTGTCCACTGTAGTCTGAAAAATGGATGTCGACCGTTTTCCCATCTTCTTCGAGTAGAGTTTTGGCGTGCTCGCCAATTTTCCTCCCTTTTCTTTTACCAGCGAAAGGGTTTACCAAAAGATGAACGTGTTTATTGTCTCTCGCTTTCACCGGTTTTTGAGTGAATACTTCTGCATAAATCGGTTTGTGTGCACCCTTTTTCTGTTTCGTCGAAAGATCTGGTTCGAATCGAAGAGCAGCGGGTCCTTGCCCCACATCATCGTTTGACATGCTTAGAAGAGTTGGGTACTTGGTTTCAAACCTTCTCTACTACTGACCCATATATGCTTAATTTATATTGGGTCGGAAACGATTCACACTGCATAAACAGGTATTTTCTATGGTGAACATACTCGCAGGAGTCCTCTTACATACAGTGATGGTGGGGTGAAATGCAAGAAGTCTTGAACCCGACCGATGTGGAAGGGATATGGCGAGTCTTTGGACTGCGGACCAAAAGGGGTTCATGCAACGTGCTCTTGAAGTCGCAGAACGCGGCAGAGGCAAGGTCAGCCCCAACCCGCTTGTTGGTTGCGTATTAGTCAAGGATGGGGAAGTGATTGCTGAAGGATGGCATGACCACCTTGGAGGACTTCATGCTGAACAAATGGCGATTCATGATGCCGAATCAAACGGCCACTCTTCTAACGGCGCTGTTGCTTATGTGACACTCGAGCCCTGCAATCATTTTGGCCGAACACCTCCATGTACCGAGGCATTGATGTGGGCAGGAGTCAAAGAGGTCATTGTTGCTCACTACGACCCAAACCCAACTGTTCGTGGTAAAGGAATTCAAGTCCTTCAAGATGCAGGAATTCAAGTTCGCCAAGGCCTCATGCAGGCAGAGGCAGCAGTTCAGATGCGCCCTTTCCTCCATTGGTGCCAACACCGCCATCCTTTGGTGACGGTGAAAATGGCCATTGATGCCAATGGCTCGGTCGATGATCGAAGTCAGCAAGCTCAACGTTTCACTTCTGAAGGCTGTCTTGACCAGGTTCACATCCTTCGAAATGAATGTGACGCAGTTCTTGTTGGAGTCGAAACGGTAGTCCGTGACAACCCTCAGTTGACGGTACGTCGCGTGAAAACAGACCGTCAACCGCTTCGTATCATTATTGACCCGAACCAGCGCACTCCTGAAGATGCAACGTTGCTCAATGATGAACATGAAACACTTGTGATGGGGGAAGAATTCAGTTCTTTACCTGGACTTCTCAATCTCTTAGGCGATCGAGATATTCAGCGCCTCATGGTCGAGGGTGGCCCGTCAACGATTGGTTCTTTTCTTGACCAGGGTCTGGTTGATGAGTTCTACCTCATCCACAGTGAAGTCATGCATCAACAACCTGTAGCTTCAAACATCGATGCAGGCCGTCTTTCTTCAGCAGGACTTTCCCATACGTCTACAGAAACGTGGGGAGAGGAAACCGTTCATATCTGGACGCACTTGTGAACGTGCCCTCATTCGCTCACTTTTGGGCAATTCTACTTCTGAATCAGGTTTTTCATGATGAATAAAGAATAAATAAAGCCTTTATGTATGACGCCAAGGGGTGTCTGTGAGGCTTCTTTTCCCTTTGCTTACAATTTTACTTCTCGCACCCTTGGCTCAAGCCCAAGGCATCGCTGAAGCATTGCAAGAATGTCCGAGCACCGTCACTGGAAGTTCACAGCCAGAGCAGATTCATTTGCAGATCACAGATAACCCAAACGAGATGGTTGTGGTTTGGGCTACTGAGCAAAGAGGCGATGCAGTCGTTGAATGGAGTTCTGAAACTGGTTCGAGTTCTGCTACTGGTGATTCATATTGTTACAATCACGATAAGGCATTCCATATGGTGCTGATGAACGATCTAACTTTGGGTGAAGAAGTAACCTATCGTGTAGGAGATGGCAATGTTTGGTCTAGTGAATTTACCTTTACGCCGTTCGACCCTGATGCGGACCGCTTTGAATGGATCTCTATTGCAGACCATGGCCTTTCTTCTGAAGCACTGGATGTTACAGAGGCAATTATTGCAGATTCACAAGCACAACTGGTAACAATCTCTGGCGATATTGCATATGCAGATGGCAATCAAAATATTTGGGATGAATGGTTTGCAACTCAGCAAGAAAGCATGGCCTCAATACCGTGGGTTACTGCAGTTGGCAATCATGAAAACGAGCCAGCCGTTGGTTTCGAGGCATACGAGCATCGCTTTGATTCAGATCAAGTAATCGAAAGCGAGACCTTCTGGTTTTCACGAAACATTCCTGGAGTTCATCTTATTTTCATGTCCACAGAACACGAGTTTACCCCCGGTAGTACGCAGTATAATTGGCTTCAAACTGATTTACAGTCAGCAAACACTCCCGATGCTCGAACTGAGAGACCTTTCATTATCGTAATTGGTCACAAACCGATGTATTCAAGCAACGATTATCACGGTTCCGAGGTTGAACTTCGTGCTGCACTTGAAACTCTTTATGTTGAAAATGGAGTAAACCTTGTCATTGCTGGGCACGACCATTTCTATGAACGTACATGGCCGGTTAATGGCGAGAAGGTTTCAGACAAAGGAGGTGGGGATGTTTTTGGCCAAGGTCATGAACCTATACATTTGGTAATTGGTATTGGTGGAAGGTCCGCATACGAAGAATTGGAGGAGCCGCAACCAGAATGGAGTGCTTATCGAGAGAACAGTAGTTATGGCTGGACTCGTCTTGTCTATGACGATACTACCCGTGAACTCGAATTTTCGCATCACCGAATTGACGGAACAATCGGTGATTCGTTCACCCTTCAAGAATCATTCCTCAGCAGTGAATCTGAAGAATCGAATGCACTTGGAATCGCTGGTATAGATTCTGTATTCGCAATCATTGCTCTTTTAGGTGCTGCATTTCGCAAGAAGTAAACCTCACTCAAAACGAATTCTTGAGTTAGAGCCTACTGGAGTTTTGTCCAAAGCTGAGTAGGTTTGCACTTTCTCGATAATCTCTTAATCGAAAAGTTGACTCAGCATCCGATGGAAATGATGCACACCTTGCTCTCTTGTTGGTGAATATCTCCCTCGGTCATAGGCCTTTGAGGCCATGCCCTTCTGCACTTCTTCAATCACCCACTGGTCTTGATGCTCAACGGTATCCAAGACCGAGCCGGCTCCTTGGCTGGCAAGTTCTGCATCGCTGACATAGCCGCGATAGAGGATTCTGCATTGCTTGTGCGAGACTGGAATTACCACGTTAACCGATAATCCCCAGGGATAGAAATTGAACATCATGTTCGGGAATAACCACAGATAGTACGCTGCAATATCTTGGCCTTCATCTGGATGGCCTTTGGGTAAATCGAACTTGACATCACCTTCCATTGCCTTACCAATTTGCAACACTCCGCCGTCAAACGTCTCCGTAACATAGCCTGAATAATCGAGAGCTTGATTGAGTTCAGGATGAACATAAGGGATGTGGAATCCTTCCAGGAAATTATCGACATAGAGCAACCAGTTCGCCTCAACACTGTGGTCTCGGTCTCGGCTTGCATCGTGCGTGAACGATTCTGGTTTGAGAAATCCGAGGCGTTCTTCGAGCATTGCCCACGGCAGGTCTGGTACTTCTTCTTGGGCGGTGAAATACATCCCCATCCATTGTTTGAGAGGGAAATTCTTGAGATTGTCGGTATCGCTTGGGAAATCAATCGCTTGCTCAAACTCTGCCATGTGTCGGAAGGTTCCATCCAAATTGAAGGTCCGACCGTGATAGCGGCACTGCAGCGTTTTCTTCGTGCATGGCTCAAGCGCTAGGCGCATTCCTCGATGAGTGCAGACATTGGAAAGACATCGCGTCTCTTCACCTTGAATCAAGACCAGTCGACTCACCATTGACCGCTTCAATATGTTCCAAAGGCAAGATGGTATCGGCCTCAAACTCCGATTGGTGAGCAGCAAATTGCCAGCCAGAAAAGACATGTTTGAGCCGCTCAAACTCTTCTGACTCAGTGTAGAATCGAGAGGGGAGCGTTCTGGCCACTCGGATGTCGGCATCAATCAATTGCTCCGACATGATTCGCACATCTCGCAGGTGGTATTGAGGGTTCGGGCACTTATACCCAAACATCGTTTTCTGCTGTTAACTGCCCTTCTGCATCGCCCGTATTCACGACACCTCGTGGCTCTACCAGTAAAACATGGCATTCTTCTGCAGCGTATGGTTTGTGCATGATTCCTTTTGGAACCACATACATTTCTCCTTCATTCAGCGAGATGGTTTCATGCTTCATTTCGATGCACATCGAACCTTTGACTACGATGAAGACTTCATCGGTATCAACATGGTTGTGCCAGACGAAATCGCCTTTCATTTTTGCTAGCTTGAACTGGTAATCATTCATTTCAGCGATCACCTTTGGCGCCCAGAATCCATCAACTAAACTCAACTTATCCCCGATATTGACCTTGGCCATGGACTACCGAAGACTGAGGCCCTCAAATGAATGTATTGAGCATCAATTGTTAAATCTAGAAGAATTCATTTTTTACAACAAACACCGTTGATTTTAGCATAAAGAGCAGGGCGATTACCCCTATCAACGGAAAGATCAAGAAGATAAAAATGAACAGGTCAACTCCCGCCAGACCCGCCTCTAATACAGCCTCGTCATGAGCGTCTGGGTTCACAAAAACAGTGACCTCCTTTTCAGGTGGATACTCGTCGTTACTCGCCCAAGAGCTACAACTCGAATCCTTGCTGAAACTCACTAAGTCTCCATCATACGTCATATTGTCAATCGTATAGTTGTAGGTAACCCATAAGCAGTATGTATCTCCTCCTTCACTGCTTGAAGAAACGGTCACTCCACTATCGATAATGGTGCCGTCAGTAGCTGTCCAGTCCTCCGTCCCAAGGTCTGAAAGAACCGGTCCACCGATGAGTACAGTTGCAATGAGGGAGACACTGCACCAAATTATCGCAAAAACCCAGCCTCCAAGGAGGCCCCCAATCTTCGCTCCCCGAGTCCCAAATTCGGGGGGTTGGTTTGGCTTATCCCATGCCGTACAGCCTTCATCTTGGAGAGTGGTGATTGCCGCATCCAATAATTTCTGTGCATCTCGAGTCGAACTGATTCTTTTCATTCCACTCAACTGTTTGAACTCTGCAAGACTTTTTTCTTCAGAGGCTAAACGGTTTTGGTTATACCAATCAACAATTTCGTTCGCATCATTGTCACTGTCCCAAGTATCCACTGGGAAATCTGCCAAATCCACTTCGATTTTGGGAACAGGAGTTGTAGCCTTTCTTTGAGAATCGTCTTCTTTCGCTCGTTCTGCTGACTCATCCTTTTCGTTAAGTTTAACATCCCAGAAATTGTCCGACATAAACGAACCCTCAGGGAGCACACTTTTGTTCTTTTTCCAAGCAACTGCGCTGAACCGACCGGCTTGTTTACAGTTCCGTGGTTGGGTCCCAACCTGAAACATAGTTCTCTTCCAGTGCCATGATGGCTTCCATTTCACTTGAAATATCAACGTTGAGTGAAGCGATGTTCTCAATGATCCGCTTTGGATTGCTCGACTTGGGAATCGTAATGCATCCTTGGTCATAACAGAACTTGATGGCAACTTGGGCAGGCGTACAGTTGAGTCGTGTGGCGATTTCTGCAAGTCGAGGGTCATCGACTTTCTCGCCGCGTGCAAGTGGAGAGTAAGCCATTAATCGAGCCCCTGCGTCTTCAGTGGCTTGCTTGAGATGAGGTCGTTGTAGCCAAGGGTTGTACTCGACTTGATTGACACTTGGCATGTAATTTGCATATTTTTTCATCGCATCCAAATGGGCAACGCCATAGTTGGAAACACCGATTGATTTGACCCATCCTTGCTCAAGGCAGTATTCCATCGCTTTCCAAACGGGTGCGCGGTGTTCAGGATCAAGAGGCGGTGCATGGACCAAATAGAGGTCGATGTATTCGGTATCAAGAAGTTCGAGCGATTTCTTACATTGCTCAATGGTTTCTTCATACCCAACAGCATCTCCACGGCGAATTTTGGTCGTGATGAAGACTGAAGAGCGCTCAACACCCGTTTCTTTGAGGGCCCGGCCAACGTCACGTTCATTCTGATACATGCTTGCAGTATCGATGTGCGTATAGCCCGCCTTGAACGCAGCCAAGATCGAAGATTTGCATTCTCCACCATCCGGCATCAAAAAGACGCCAAGACCAAATTGTGGGATTTGAGTAGGATAGGCTTCCTTGCCTTCCGGTGTTTGATGACTGATGTGCATATCTCGGCCAAAAGGTGGAGATTGATGAATCCGCCGATTCATTCGACTCAAGTTCGAGGTGTGGGGTTCAGCACACTGTTGACTTATTCCGCTTCGAATAGATCCGAATCTGTTGAGCTTCGAACAATCAGCAGGCCCAGGAGCAATACAGCGGCACCCCCGGTACCAACCGCAACATACAGCAAAACCTCTTCGGGGGTCAACGGTTCATCTGTGTCGGAACTTTCAACAGATTGCTCTTCTTTATTGACGCCAAAGCTACTCCCGATTTGAGGAGCAGTTGAAGCGTTATGGCTGTCCATGTCTTTGAACAGGCGGATAGTAGCATTGACAGATGTACCGTCCTCACGAAGGTCTTGGTATGCATAATCGCCTTCAGTCCAGTTGATATCGAATTCAAGGACAAAACTTGTTGTGCAGTTTGGTTCGATTTTACTGTTATTTTCATCAGTCTCGCAATAAGCGTGAAGTTCTCCAGAATCCCAGTCAAAGGTTCCGTTGTACAAACCGTCTCCGTCATGGTCGTACACCAAGCGATGAGTGAGGTTCGAAGCATTGTCCGTGTTATACCAGATGATTGAATCGTTATGGAAGATCTCTGGTGCAGTCTGTGAAAAGCCACCTTCTTTTACGAGGACGGTAAACGAATTTGCTGTGTGCGCACTTGACTGCAGTGGAGTGACTACGACAGCAGCCAAGAGGACGAAAAGAAGAACGGGCAAAGCCATGCGTCGCATGAACAAAAGGTCGGGCCACAGATAGATAAATCATCGCATGTGATGGGCGAATTCAAATACAACCCCTTGTTGAAACCTACCTATGAAATCCAATCTACTGTTCATAAATCGCGATGCAGCGGACAGAATTATCACGTATGCTTTCGTTGGTTTGGTGACCATATGCCTGCTTTCTGCAACAGCATATCTTGCCCTTGGTGGAGAAAAAAATGCAGATAAAGCCGATACAGCTACTGCGTGGGTCGACCCTGTTGTTGAAATTGAAGACGAACAGCACAGCCACACCGACCTCTTAGCCCACCGGTTGAAAACCGACAACATGGAACTCATCGACTATCATAATCTCAACTGCGACGGCAACGTTGCCCCGCCAGCCGAACTTGACAACGTCGCAGGACGGCCTTGTCTCCCAGAATACAAGAACATCGGACCGACACCTGGTGATTCTTCTGAGATCTCAATTGAAGGCAATTTCATGGAAGATTGCGTCAAGAACCCTGACGGGTCCGGTGGATGCTACGCCTATGTTTCTTCGTACAACCAATTCGAAATTTTGGACATCTCGGAACCAAACAACATTGTCCTCCTCTCGACCTACTACGCTGAGATTGGCCGTATGATTGACATCAAGGTCACACCAGATAACAACTGGGTGCTGGTCAATCACGAATTGACAAACAGTGATCTTGACCCAATCCCAAATGACGATGACGCCAACAGCGGTGCAAACCGACTCGATGTCATCTCTGTGGTCAACAAGAATGAACCAATCAAGGTCGCTGAATGGAACAATCCCCCCGCGGGATTCCACAATCAAGACATGCACGTGGACTGCGAGTGGGAACCAACAAACCCTCTATGGTCCATTGAAGAGTGCCACCTGTTCCTCTACGGTGCAGACCCCTATCCAGAAATGGTCGAAGGCGATTCTGGAACCTTTTACAAAGGCACACAAATCTTCTACGTCCCTCTCGGTTTTGAATCATGGATTGATCCAACTGCAACAGACGAAGAGCAAAACAACAGCCGCCAAATCCTTCGCTGGGGAGGATACTCTCCAGAACCAGAAACAACCTGCGGTGGCTCGATTTTCAACCACGATAACGTGTTCCATATCCATCCAATCACCGGACAGAAACTCCTCTACATTTCCTACTGGGATGCTGGACTAAGAATCGTCGATGTCTCGAACCCACCAGAAGTTCCTGACCCTGAAGGCATCAGCTGGCCACAGGACAACGAAGTTGGACGATGGCTTGGATGCCCGAGCGCTGATGATGGCTGGTACGGCCCTGACGGTGGTGGCCATGCGAACATGTCTTCCGAAGAATGGGGCGGCAGCAGCGGCGCCCTCAACGGTAACGGCTGGATCCACTACGCGGTTCCTTACGACCACTTGTTGTGCAACGGAGCCAAGGACACCGACCCAACGGAAACATGGGATGCTGAATGCGGCACAGGACCAAACGACGCTGAATTCGGTATCAACTGGCGCCACTTGACCATGATCGCACCGGAGTACGGCACCAACACCAACCACACCGGTTACATCTGGACCATTGACACCACCGATCCTGCCAAGCCGTTCTTGATGAGCAAGTGGAAGCTTCCCGGTTCAAGCATCTTGCCTGACGGTAGCGAACACCCTCACCACTACATCCCAGGTGGCTATATTTACAGCCCCCACAACGGAGACACTGGAACCCACGGTAACGTCTACTGGACGCACTACCACGCAGGAAACTGGGTCACCGACCACAGCGATATTTGGCAAGACCTCGAGTGGGTTGATGGCACTCCAGCCCCTGAAATCGGCTACCCTGCTATTGCTAAGATGTCTGAAACCAAGACGTTGGGATACTACCTTCCTTCAGGCCCAACTTGGATTGACGACCCTACAACGACCTTAGGCTACGATATGGCTGATTGTTGGGCTTCGTGTATGATTCCATTCGACTGGGGCCTTCAATACGACCCTCGAGGCTATCTGTTCATTTCAGAGATGGTCACTGGCGTCTATGTGGTGCAAATGGAGGAGGACAAGAATCCGAACTTTGTCTATCCACCTCTTTACCCAAGTGACGATTGATTGAACACAAGGTCCTCCCTTGTACATGGCGTCGTTGCCGTGGGTAGCGTTCAATATGGCCCATAGAGAGCCCATGTATGCACTAAATCTGTTCACAAAGATGTTATGGTGAAACCCTCGTGAACATATGCTATCCATTTATCCACTTCACTAGATCACATTCATTTTGAGCGTACTCTTGTAATCAAGTGATCTCTATTTTTGGGAAATGGTTGGGCCAAAATTTAAGTAATCTATTCTTGAGATTGTCATGAGTATATGTCTATATCTTCTGTGAAGGAAACTTTCGCACAAGCGAAGAAGATGGGTTTAGAACTAAGTTCTGATGGGAAATCGTGGGTTCCAGTTGAGGAACTTGTCGTTAAATTACCTCCAGAGAAACATAAACAAGTTCGAATTAGCGTGAACAAGAATAAAGGAGATTCAACATGGTTACAATGGATATTTCAAATTGGAATCGTCGCCTTACTCCTTGTAATCATTGGCACCTTTATCGCAGCAAGGTTGATTTACGAGATGGTTATCTTCTTTATGCTATTTATTTCAAGTCTAGGTGGCTCAGCATTCGGTTAAAAAACAAGCCAAAAAGACTGTTTAAAAAAAGTCAACAATTCCGCCAAAAAAATTATTCAAAGGGATAAAAAAGAAATTCAAGAAATAATTGACGTACACAAGGGGACCCGTTGTATACGTATACAGCCACAAGGGTACCGTTGAAGTCGCCCGTGTCTACAACGGGCCCCTTATGTTCGCTGACTTATGCAGAAACACATATATCAATCATAATCTAGGATAATACATGGGTTTGTCCATAAACCCAAGAAAAGAGGAACTCCCTATCTGAGAACTCTTAATGGGTCATATACAACGCTAGCATGAGCAAACCAGAGATTAGATATTGATGAATCGGTCACTTCACTAGAGTTATCATAATACGCTTAAACCTCTTAGATTGTTTGTGGCCCGAGTCCTCTATAACGGAATGACCTTGCCCGGTTCAGGAAGTTCTCCAAAGAATTGGTGGTGGACTTCAGGTATTTGTTTTGGCCTTTTTCTGTTTTTTGTTATGATTGATGGGACGCTTGAGTCCTCAGATAGTGGCTATGAAATACCAGGCTCTTGGGTGAATGATGGATTCGAGGACTGTAATGATGGTAGTGATGAAACATACGGAGGTTTGTATTACAGCGATACTTTCACCTGCGATCAAACATCAACGTCCGGCAATGCTGCATTTGCCTTCCTTGGAACGGGGAGTTGCTGTTTTTCTGTGATTGCTGGCATAGTTGCTCTTTCGATTGGCAATTCTAAACAAACTGTTATTGTTCAACAAATGCCTCAAATGTATGCTCCTCAGCCGATTATTCAACAGGTTATTCACCAACCAGTCCAACAAGCACCACGAGGGCAAATGCCTATCCAACAGCGCCCTCCTCAACAAGCACCACGAGGGCAAATGCCTATCCAACCGCGCCCTCCAAAACCCACTGTAAACCCTCAAGGATTTGCACAACAAGCAAAGAATCTCGAAATGGCAAGAGATTTCCAGGGAGCTGCAGACATGTTCCAGAAAGCAGGATTATTTGCAGAGGCTGGAAGAGTGCGTCAAAAATTCCTTGAGAAAGAGGACAAACCAGTTGTTCAGATCGGACAAGTCGGCAATTCAGTGGTCCAAGACTCAGTGATTATGGGCAGTTCCCCTCAACCGAATATCTGTAATGGATGTAATTCTTCAATCCAACCGGACTGGAAGTTTTGCCCAAGCTGTAATGCCCCAATTTGAACAACTGGCTTATACTCTCTTCAGTTCAAAGTGAAAATTGGAGCCATAGCGAGGTTGTTGCTGCATACCATTGGAAAGAGAACCGACTGAAGGTGTTTGAGTTTTTGTCGGCTCAATCTTTAACAACCAAAAATATCTATCGATTCTTATGCAGGTCTTCTACTCGAACAAGATTCTACTCGGTGCTGCTACCTTTTTACTACTCATCAATGTAACATTCTTACCAATGGTTTTCACGAGTGCGGTCCCTGATGCAGTGGAAGAAAATTTTGCTACCTTTCCTCTCGATTCTGCCTGTGGTGATGACGGAAACTGCGACAGCGTCGAAGATTCGTGGGCCACAACGACTGTAACTCGTGATTATTATGCCTGGGATTTAGCGAATTTAGAAGACGTGTTAGCAGAGGGTGCTGAGCCAAGATATGTGGAAAAAGGCCCTTATACCTATGAAATAACATCGGAAAAAACCCTCTTAGAACATGATGAACAGAACGGTGAACTCACCTATAATGTTGTCAAAAGTTACCGCTGCTCCACCGAGAGTACCAACTCTTGTGATGAGGATTTGACTCAATTGAATATTCAGTTTCGACCACAATTAATTGGCGCGACTGGAACGGCATTCAGAGGCATCATGGATTTGACGAAAGTTGGTTTTTCAAGTGGAATGATGAATCAAGATTTGAATACAACTCAAGCCGGAATTGCTACTGCAGCGTTCATTGAATCGATGACCAGTACCGTTGGAGGGGCAGGTTTTGGCTCGTATTCATACGCAGCATTAACTGCAGCCGAAGCCGTTGGGCAAGTGAGCGTATTGTTGCCAAATACCCTTGATGGAAACATATTGCCAATAGCGAACTTCTTGGGAGGTCTCGATAAAGCACTGAATTCTTCATTCCATCCATCAGATCCTCTGTTTGATATTTCATTACTGAATGATTTGGGCCCAGTAGCCTTTGTTTCAATGGGAGAACCAGATGCATTATTATCAGAACTTGAAGCAAACCCAACCAATTCAATCTCGGTCAAACGAGCGAGAGCTTACGGCTACTTGGCTGCTGAAATGGTTGATACGGATGGTGATGGTTTGGACGACTCAGAAAGCATTGATTATGCTCAAACGCTGATTCGAGATTGGGCATTATATGTTGGAATTGGTTTTGAATTTCAATCGAATGGTGGAGGCTCGCCATACACCGATAGTGATGATATTGCTGACCGTTTGAATAATTTATTTGGGATTGATTTCTCCGATGTTGACTGTCTAAATTTGATGCTGAATGGTGATGGAACCAGTAGCCCACTTGGTTTGTTAGCTACAAATTCAGGAGGGACGGGATTTGGATTAAGCAAATTTTTAGAATTATCATCATCTGAAGCAATGTCGGCTTTTGGTTTAAGTCAAGACCAATACGATGTGATAACCCCTTGGGCAAATGGCTGGTCGAACTCCACCTCTTCACTTCAAATGGCTTTACTTGGAGGTAATGGTACACTCAATGCCAAGCAATTTGTCAACACAAGTTTTGGTGCTCAAGATCCAATCGGTGGT
The DNA here is from genome assembly GCA_949372645.1 of Candidatus Poseidoniaceae archaeon. Taxonomy (GTDB): domain Archaea; phylum Thermoplasmatota; class Poseidoniia; order Poseidoniales; family Poseidoniaceae; genus MGIIa-L1. Next base: position 128,942 of record CASIAP010000009.1, read on the forward strand.
GGTTTTCTGCAGTACAGTTTGAATCAGGGTGGTGATTGGGGTTCGCAGAATTCGATTCCTGACATTGCACTCACCCCTGAACAATCGGCTGAAATATTGTATGGGCCAATGGGTCTGACCACAACGGATGGAGCACTGTTCTTCCTTTACGGTGAATTGTCCGGTAAGGCACCACCAGGATACCTTGGAGCCCCAATCTCTGCAACACAGAATTGGGACCTTGAGTTGATTGCCTCAGCCTACAACATTCAAACAAATGAAGCAAGAGCCCTTCAAGAATTAGTCATTGAGGATATCTTTGGTGAGTTCGTTGAAAATTTATTGATCACGAGTTTCGGAGCGCAACCCTATCTCATCCAATCAGTCAACAGCTGGCTACTCGGATGGCACGACCCTGTTAGCGCAGTTTTGGCATCAGGAAATGCGAATGATATGAGTGTGGGTTGGGCTTCTTTAGAATCCAACAAAACATACTTTGGCTCAGATGAAATCGTTAACGGTGATGGAACCAATTACACGATCTGTACAGGTGAGAGGCCTGTTTGCGAAAAAGGTGAGTTGCTACAACAAGACGGGTCAAGCCAATTGTCATGGAGGAACGATGCAATGTATGATGCAACATTGGGGCTCATCACTCCAGAGTCACTCTCTGGTACGACTGGTGGGTTTCTTACAGGGAGTGGTGACAAAGTCGATGTTTCTGGTTATGCAGTCGCAGATATCATTTGTTCTGATACCGATGTCCTAAAGGGCATTCCAGTCAACACGTGTGAAGCTTCAGTCGACCCTACTGAACGCTCAATTCAGGCGAATTTACTGAAGACATTCTCACTGCTCGATGCTATGCCAAGTGCCTTGCCAATATATTTGGGTAGTGAAATTGAAGTCAAGTCTGAACAGCTTTCTGGACTCATTATTGCTGGTGATTCAACAACTCGATTTTACATCGATACAAGAGATGCTCATGCAATGCATACGAAACCATCACTCGGTGACCTTGCCCCAGTCTTTGAGATACAATCCACTTCAATGATCGAAGATTCCGATGCAGAAACGATGGAGAGTTCAATTGTTCAAAATCAGAATCATTTCACGTACTGGATGAATTTTGATACACCACTCGATGTTCTTCCATTCTTCCTTTGGCTTGGAGTATTTGGCGCTCTTTTTGCTTCCCTAACGCAGACTTACCGGTTATTCGGTCAAGAGGAAGAAGAGGAAATTGTAGTGGTTGAAGAAATCGAACAAGTGCATTCTGGTGGGTTACTTCAGCGTGGATTGCAAATACAATCCAAGTGATGAGGCTTCCTTGTCCAATTCTTACAAGACTCAATGCACCACTCTGAGATATTATGGATACTCTGCACGGTGTGTTCTAGCCCTATTTTAATCCAATTAAGCAGAAACAC
>CASIAP010000010.1 GCA_949372645.1 Candidatus Poseidoniaceae archaeon
AGCAAGAATGATTCACTGAAGGTGAAATCATGTTCGGTGATGAATAGAGACTGTGCCACAGACTTTGCACCAAACTTTGGTTCCGTCTTTACGAGGAATTACTCCAGCAATGTCGATTTTTACGCCGCATACGCAAGCAACGGTGTTCTCCATGATTGACCCGAAGCAGTTCCGCTTGATGAACTCAGCGCTCAGGCAGACAGGTTTAACCACGCTTCAAAACACATGAAACTCTTCATTGTCGAGAAGCCTTTGACCTCTTTGAAAGAGAACTTCTCCACCGTCCCGTTTGCCGAGGAAATAGCAAGTCGTATCGCCGCTTCGTTTTCATCGGATTCGGCGCGCTCAACGATCGCCCAACCACGCAATACTGTGGTTTGATTGGTTTTTAGCAGGGGTAGAAGCGCTTCAATATGCTCAATGCTGTGATGGGGAAGATTCACTAAAAGCAAATCTGTTTGATGGAGACTATCGGCATCCTTCGCCCAATCGAGGGCGTCGCGACAATGAATTTGGGCTGGTTCGAACGAGGTAGCGGGATTTCCCGCTTCGTCTTTGCAACGCGCAACTAAAGCGTCGATATTGTGGGTGAGTAATTCAGCAGCATCGGGGTTGAGGTCGCCGACCATGTATCCTTGCAAGAGTCCAGGTTCGTTGAGCAGCGCACCCATGCTTGGCCCAACGCCTGCATAGGGGTCGCATACGACCAGCGGGCGACCAAGTTCTGCTCGTAGTTGTTTGGCGGAGGAGAGGGTTTCGATTCTTTCATTCGACAAGCGCGCAGAAAAATAGACCTTCGAAGAGTCAACCCAAAGCAAGTAACCGTTTTCACGGATACGGGTACGTGTCTCAACGGTGCCATCGCGACTGGCCAGAGGGTGAAGTTCCCGCACTCGGAATTCGCCTTTAACACCCATATCTGCACACACTAATCGGAGGTTTGGCAGCTGAGTAAGCATTGCATCAGCAATCAATTCACCATAATCCCACACCACTTCTTCAATTTTTACAATAAGGATATCGCCTTGGATTTCATACGAACGGGGCCAATCTTCGCGGTGTGCATCGACTAATTCTTCATCGATATGATCAAGCCAATGGGTCGGGCCTTTCGGCTGAATCTCAATTTCCAGATGAGGGTTACTTTTCCAAACTTGATCTGATTCCGGAGGTGCTGAATCGTTGAGTGGAAGGGCGTTTCTTCCATCTTCAAGTCGAGTGACGCCGGCTTCATTACTGGACCAATTATGAGTGCGGCAAATGTCCAACCAGAGTTGGGTTTGCGCGCTCGGCACACTCAAATGACGCATGACACTCGCTCCATCCAAGCGAACCCGAGGTTTGAGCATGGCGGAGAAATCGACAGTTTTGGGAACACTCCCCGATACGGGTTTACTGTTGATTGGAATGGGCCCGGGAACAGTTGCCGGGATGACTCTTGAGGCCATTGAAGCTGCAAAAAAAGCATCTCATCGCCGTTACGAGGCTTATACTGCCTTGTGGCCAACATCCGAACTCGATGCTCTTGAGCAGCGAATTGGAAGCATTGAACGAGTCATGCGCCCTGAAGTTGAACAACCTGACGAATTGTTTACGCTTGCCAAAACTTCTCTTGTGGCTTTACTGGTCGTCGGCGACCCGTTACAAGCGACAACACACGTTGACCTTCAGTTGCAAGCCGAAGAGGCTGGCATTGAATGCCTCGTCTTCCATGGCGTTTCAATAACGACCATTGTTACGGGTGCTGTGGGCTTGTCGAACTATCGATTTGGAAGACAAACTACGCTTACCTATCCTTACGGCGGATGGGTTGCTACGTCGCCATTGGAGGTTCTAGCAGCCAATAGATTCCGTAATCTGCATACTGTCGCTCTACTCGATTTAGACCCGACAGGTGAAGGTACAGGAGACCAGCGCCCGATGATGCCCTCAGATGCTGTCGAATCACTCAAACTCATGTGGTCGAAGTTACAAACCGAATTGATGGAAATGCCCCCTTCGGATGATTCCCCTCTTCAGGCTCTTCGACATACCATGTGTCAAGAATATATTTTACAAGATATTGATGATGTCGCAGTAGTGCTGTGCGCAGACATGGGCACTGAAGATCAACGGATTGTATTCACAACTGTCGGAAAACTAAGTTCAATTCCTGGCGGGCGATTAAATTGCCTCGTCTTCCCTGCAAGCCTGAGTGAGGTTGAAGGGAAAGCGCTCCTTCGTTGGAGCAACGGTGAGTGATTATAATGGATGACAGTACATTTCTTTTAGGCTCGTTTTTGTTGTTTATGCTGTTCTTTGCAGGTGTTGGGCTTGCATCGATGCGTGTCAAAGAAGACACCACAGATGATTACCTCGTTGCTGGAAGAGGGATGCACCCTGCTTTGGCGGCACTGTCGGCCGTAAGTACCTGGAACTCTGGCTACATGTTCATCGGATTTATCGGATTTATTTTCCTCAACGGTTATTCAGCTGTCTGGATTGCCGTGGTCTCAACCATAGGACAACTCGTCGCTTGGATTTGGCTTTACAAATACATTCAGAAAGAAGGTGAGACTCGAGGTATCCGTTCATTGTCCTCACTCGTTTCAAACACAACCGGTTCACCAGAAGCAAAGGTAGCGGCTGTACTTTCCGTAATTTTCCTCTCCATTTATGCAGCAGCACAACTGACTGCTGGCGGTATTGCCCTCGAAACGATGCTCAAATGGTCTCCAACCATCGGTATTCTCATCGGTTTCGTCTTGGTTGTCGCTTACTGCTATGCTGGTGGAATTCGTGCTTCGATTTGGACAGATGCTGCTCAATCGTGTGTGATGATTGTCGGTTCAACCATCTTGTGTGTTGTCGCAATCAAAGAAAGTGGTGGCTTTTCCGGCTTACATGACCAGTTGTATACCATCGAGCCTGCCATGGTCAGTTTATTCCCCTCCGGGTTGAAGTTCGGCGCCACCTTGTGGATTGCTGCATTCTTCCTCGGTGGCCTCGGCGTTGCTGGCCAACCACAAGTTGTCTCACGTGTAATGACGCTCAAGGACGACAAGGCTCGAAAGCAAGCAATGGTCTGGTTCTTCGTTTGGCAAACTCCGTTCATCATTCTGATGTTCCTCATAGGACTAGCATGCCGCGTCTTATTACCGGAACTTGGCGCCTCAGGTGCTGAAACCGGCTTGCCGAAATTGGCTATGGAGCAATTGAGTCCTTTGCTCGGCGGCCTTATTCTTGCTTCGATTTTTGCCGCCACAATGTCAACTGCTGACAGTCAAGTTCTCGCCTGCACTGCCGCAATCACCGATGACATCAGGCCACAATGGAGTCAAGACCACAAGACAACAAAGAAAGTCACCCTTGGCGTTGCTGCTTTTGCGACAGTGATCTCACTGGTCGGCCAACAATTGCCTGGTTTTGGAGATTCTGTATTCTCTTTAGTCGTATTAGCCGTCTATGGACTTGGTGGAATCTTTGTACCTTTACTGCTCGTGAGAATGGCTGGATATGAGCCGGATTCACAACACACCATCGCGATGATGATGGCAGCAATGACTGGTGTAATCGTTTGGACACTTCTTGGATTTGGCGACGATGTCTTCCCTTCAGTTCCCGGAATGGGTGCAGCCTTTGCTACTCACTTCTTACTGTGTGCTTTCCGAGACAGTTCTGCCGACAACCCTTTCGGACGATACACCGTTCCTGCAAGCAAACCAATGGGCATTGGTGCTGCTGTGGTACTCCTTCTTGCAGCAAGTGTCGAAGTTTCGTACCTCGCCTTTGCACCTGAGCCTTCAGAATCACTTTCGACAACGCCTGGTACGTATGAAGTGACGGCAAATTTTGAAACAATCGATTTCGACAACGGTGGGGAATACATCGAAGACGGTACCTCCTTTACCCTCGACTTATCTACGGATTCTTTGAATGACGATTCGCTAAACATCGTTGGTGCACGGATAATTATGACGTATTCAGAAGACGAAAACCGGGGTGGAGTAGGTTGTTTTGTCGCTGACGATACTTCGGGAGCCGACACCATCACAGGGGTTCTTTCACACAGTGAATTTAACGGTTCAACAAGTGGACAAAACCAAGATTCTGGACCTGCATCGCATGAAACACTCATTGAATGGTATGATGCTTCACTTATCGGAAACGTCACCGGTGTATCGAAGGCAGACATCGCTGCAGGACTCAATGCTAACGGAGCAGGACTTGGAGCATACTCTGTGGAAATATCAGTCGATGTAAGTGTCGGCGGTGGCGCTGGTTGTACGCACGAAGACAACGGCGAAAACGTCGATTATGTCGTCGAACTCATTGTCCTGAATAATTACACCGTTAGTGAAGTCACAGTGTGAAACGTTGTCCTTGGTGAACAACACCCCAACCAAGTTGGGTTACTTGCTTCATCTGTTCACTGTCTTGATTGTATAATGGATTTGTATGGTTCAAATGCGTAAAGAAAATATCTGGGTCTCCATCTTCTCGCTCTCCAAGCATGTTCAGGGTTTGAAGAACCGGTGGATGAGGTACTTTGGATTGATCCCGGCCACCAAGTTCGTCTTCTGACCAAAATGTTCCATCGATCAATGCAATGTCAATACGCATGTCTGAAAGCCATTGACGCAGGGATGGACACTTGTGAACAGCAAGCGTTTCTTCCCATGTGTCGTGGTCAGGAAGAAACAGCAATGATTTGTTTGGACCTCGTATGATGAACGCGTGCATATCCGAAAGTTCATCGCGATGCGGTATTCGAATGGGTTCAATGGTCAATTCGCCTTTGTTATACAGCGCAGCATCTACAGCAAAGGTTTGAATTTCAAAGACCCCTTGTTGAACCATCAAGTTCCATTGTGGTGTTTGGTCGACAAGATGGTACATTTCTTCTGAGACATGGAGGTGAATCCCTTGTGCTGAAAGCGTTTCACGGCCAAACAAACCAAGCCCGTCAACGTGACCGAAGTGGGCGTGTGTGAGCAGAAGGTGGTCGACATGAGTTTGTCCCCAGAGCGTGAATTGATCTCCGAGATGCCGTGTTGCTTCGATGAGAATATTGGTCCCTTCATCACTGCGAATCCCCAACGATACCGGATAGTGGTGTTCGGTTAAATTGGCACAACAGGGACGGAGGCACCCTGGTTGCGGGTGGCCGCCGTCCTGTGCAATACCGAGCACTGTGACCTCGACCATGTGGTGGCCAAGGAAGCGTATATCATCAATCCATCAGTTCATTCACCGGCCATCTGCGGTCGTTTTTACACCACGTTAGAAGTTCAGCCCCCACCTATAATCTCAACAATTGGGGGGATATGAAGGCGCGAAGGACTCAAACGAGAGGGGCTTTTGGGCAAGAGGGAGGGGAAGGTATGGCTGGTCCGTCGAAAGTTGAATTCCCTGGTCAAAAAAAGCAGCGCATTCGTATGCGTGGCACCAAGCATGCCAATGAAGCGACTGCCAATAAACTCAAGCGAGAGCTTGCCAAATTGTTAGAAAATCCTCGAGCACACCTCCCCGTCATGACGTGGAAGGGAAAACTCAGCTGGGGTCGGACTGACCCAGTTACAAAGACCATGAGGGCGCTTGAATCGATTATTCGTAAGAAGGATAACGTCGCTTGGCTTGGGAAGCGTATGATGTCAAAGCGAGGAGATGATGTGGCTAAGGCGTTTGCAGGATCGCTCCATGCAGCCCATGATGAAGAGATCACAATGGTTGGTAAATTCAGTTCCGGTTCTTTTGGTTCTGCCTCTTTCATTCGACGCGGGGATGGAAAACAGGGCTATCTTGCTGGCTTGCAAAATTACTCAAATCTCACCTTGAGAATGTTGCCATGGGAAGACCATGCAAAACGTGGGATGTATTTCTTCACCTGGAAAGGCGGGTTTGTGTGCACTGGCCCAAACCCAACGCCTCCGGACGAATGGCTCGATGATATCTTACAACGCTCTCGATTTTCCTTTACCAAGCATGATGATTTATCGGTCCCGGTATGGAGTACTCAAGGCCTAGATGCTCAATCTGTTCTTGACTTCAAACCAAGTGGGGGAGGTTATATCCGGTTCTCTTTCAAACACGGACCGGTTCTCGCGATTAGTTTTGACGATTTGTCCAAAACAGAAAAGAAAGAGTCATCCTTCATTCACCATCTTGCTCTCTCAATGCTCCCCCCGTTCCTTCCTTCTATTCTCAAAATCGATGCCAACTGGGCACCCAAAGGGTGGGATGAAGATACTCCTTTGCCCGATTCTGCAGCAGAAGGAATGGACAAAATTATCGATGCTTGGCAGGGACTGACCATGAACGAAGGAGTGATTGCACTCGCAATACGAAGAGCTGTTTTGGATTCAATTGATTCTGGATTGGTTGTTGGTGAATCGTGGATTACTGGTACAGATTTTGAATCCATTGAAGAAGCTTTACAATTTCACCCCGGCTCTAATGATGAACGGCATCTTGCTGCACATATGTTGTATGCTTCGATGGATGAAGGGGCCGTTGATGGAGAGGGTTTGCGAATTACTCCAAAGGGATATGTTTCAGAGAGAAAGGCGGCGGCTTTGGAAGTCATGGAAGGTACCAGTTGTGGCAACATCCTCGGCGCTCTTTGGGAAAAGTGGGGCATGAAAGGTCTTGAAGGTCTCGGAATCAAGGATGCTGAAGCCGAAGAAATCTGGAAAAAGCAACAAAAAAAGCCTCAACCGTTTGGAACGTTTCTCAAGAGTTTAGATTCTGCACGCGCACTAGCACAAAAGGTGGCCCGATTCCCAACACGCGGGGATACTTTACCCGGAGCAACTGGAGCGGTTCATGATTTGATTCTTCAAGGGCTTTTAGAAGGCGATGGAAAGGCAGAACGAACCGCAACGAACCGCCATGATTCCATCGACTCTGCTGCTGCTGCGTGGGCATGGTTGCTGGCTGCAGGTCGCTCTGCTGGACAAGAGTGGCATTTCGAAATTAATGCCAGAGACCGCGGTGGCGCTTGGCAGGCTGCCACGAAACAATTACTCGAAGCTGGAAAAGCCCTGTACAATTGCGATGCAGATGAAGTCGAGGGCGTAACGGTGGCGTGGGTAGAAGCGTTTGCAGCCCTCAAGACCGTCACTGGGGAAGGAAATTAATCTCAAATGTTGGCAAATCCTCTTTCGAGGTCAGCCCATAAATCTTCGAGATCTTCGATTCCAATACTTATTCGAACATACCCCGGGAGGAGTCCCGCTGCATGCCGAACATCTTCTGGAATCATCATATGGCTAGAATTAAACGGGCACTCAACCAGTGATTCTACACCACCGAGACTTGTTGCTTCGTAGATCATTTCAAGCCCGCGCATAAATTTCAAAGCCGCTTCATCTCCACCTTTGACAATAAAGCCAATCATCCCGGTACCCTTCGGTATGATTCGTTGCGCAACTTCGTAGTCATCATGAGATTTGAGCGTTGGGTGGTTCACGGCCTCAATCATCGGATGGGCTTCAAGGCGTTTGGCCACCTCTGCTGCATTGTCGCACAAAACTGGCATTCTCACGTGAAGGGTTCGCATTCCTCGCTCGAGCAAGTAGCAATTATGCGGGTCTGGGCTAGCACCAAAGTGTACTTTACGAGGGAATATTTGAGCGATTAATTCCTTTGAGCCTACAACTGCGCCGCCGATGATGTCGGAGTGGCCACCAAGGTATTTGGTCGTTGAATGGATGACTAAATCGACGCCCATTGAAAGTGGTTGACAGGCCCATGGTGATGCGAATGTATTATCGATAATGCAGAGAAGATTGTGCCGTTGGGCGATATCAACCATTGCAGGAATATCACAGACTTTGAGAACGGGATTGGTAAGCGTCTCGATATAGAGAATTTTGGTATTCGGCTGGATTGCCGCCTCGTATGCAGCAGGGTCGCGCATGTCGGTCATTGTTGTTTCAATTCCAAATCGTGGAAGTTCTTCAGTGAGCAAACCGTACGTTCCCCCATAGACATCGGGGGAGGCGACAATATGATCGCCTGCTGAGAGAAAAGACATCAATGTCGTAGAAATAGCGGCCATTCCTGAAGCAAAGACTTCCGCATCCTCGCCATCTTCAAGTGCAGCTAATTTTTGGGCCACTGCATCTGAATTTACTGATGAAAGCCGGGCATAGAGGAGTGTGTGTTGTGCACCCGCCGCCCACCCAGCATAGCGCTCATCGGTCAATTTGTAGGTCGAGGATTGGAAGATTGGGGTGTTGACTGCATCGCCTACGTGGTTTGTTCCACTGTGGACAGCTTTACTCCCAAATCCATTCAAATCAAGTTTTTTCTCTGCTGCCATAGAATCCCTCTTTCGTGTCGAACCGGTGTCCGTCATTTACTCTTCCTCATCAGCGGTTGTGAAGACTTCGACCACGATGTTGCCAATGAACAACGACCCTCCGCCAACAAGAATCCAGCCGCTCCAATGGTCGAGGCCCAAACTCAATCCGTAAATAGTCGCCCAAACCGGCTCAAGTGCATAGATAATAGCTGCTTGAATAGGGTGTAAATAGCGTTGGAAAATATTCAGTAAAAGCAAACAAAACAACGAACCGCCAATACCGAGGCAAAGCACTTGGAGAAATACTCCATCTTTGAAAACGAGATCCCATTGGGAAACCGAACTGCCGCCACCAAACGCCAACAAGAGAAGGAAAGATCCGAGAGTTACAACGATGAAGGAGGTCTGAGTTACGCCGATGGGTTCGAGTTGCTGCGTGATTTTTTGCGTATAGATGATGTGTAAAGCAAAGAAGACGGCACAGATGACGGTGAGAATTTCCCCCAAGCCCCATGTTAAATGAGGAGGTCCTTGGATAAATCCTGCACCGAAGGTGGCGAGAAGAACGCCTAAGATCAAGGTTCTCGAAGGACGAGATTTTGTGAAAAGAACAGTAATCAAGGCAGTAAAAACGACATAGAGTGAAGTTAGAAAGGCGGAAACGGAAGGGCTGATATCTTCTAAACCAATCATTTGAGTGACAAAGCCAACAAGCATGATGCCTCCGAGAATTAATCCTCCACGCCATTGTTCAGCATGAAAGAGGGCTGCTCTGGCCTTTGGGAAGAAAAGAAGCATTGCAATTGCTGCCACTGCAAATCGGGCGGCGACAAGAATGGCGACAACTTGGAATCTACCAAGATCTTGTATTTCGGGTTCAAGGGCATTGAGTGCTTGTTTCATCCAAATGAAGGTAGCGCCCCAGACCGAAGTGACAACCAGTAAGGCGAACAAGGCTTGCTTACGCTGAAGTGGGCTTGATGGACCGGCTTCCAAACCGCTGCCAAGTTGCGAGAGAGGTTCGCCCATATTCCATGGCCGGAGTGACGCCGAATGAGTATAACGGTCAAGAGTGGTGGTTTCCAAGCGCTTGAACGCTAAGACTCAAGGGGTGAATCGGTTGAGTAGCGAACATGACGGCGGACATCGACTCTGTAGTGCGCTCATGGGAACACCCCATTGAGACAGGTGAAATGCCGGAAAGTGGTACCGAATTCGATGCTATCATTGTTGGCGGAGGTCCTGGGGGCGCTGCAGCAGCTGGATATTTGGCGAAATCCGGCTCCCGTGTCCTGATGATCGAAAAGGAAGTCTGGCCGCGCGACAAGGTTTGTGGCGACGCCGTCGGTGGAAAATCACTTTCCCACGTCAGTGAACTCGGCGTCAAAGCAGATATTGAAGCGACGCCTCATTTCAGAGTCACTGGAATTGTTTTCTCTTCTCCAAAGGGCAACACGGTTCGCGTACCATTGCCTGAAGAAGATGTTGAAAGAATGGAAGCGGGGTATGCATTGCCTCGCGCCCAATTCGATTCATTGCTGTTCGACCGTTGCCAAGCCTTGGTGCGTGGAGCAGGTGGCTCAATTATCCAAGGCGGAGACGTTCGTACTGTTCTGTTTGATGATGGCGCAGGAGGAGAAGACCCTGGTGAAGGGAGCGGAGATGCCCGACATGCAGCCGGAATTGTTGTTCAAATCGGAGGGAGAAAGGGCGAAGAGCGAACATTCTACTCCCGTGAATTAGTTGGTGCAGCAGGTTATCGATGTCCTGTAGCTCGCTCGGTAGTCGAGTCATCCTACAGTGAAGTCATGATGGATCGAGACCACTATTGCGGTGGATACCGCGAATATTGGCGAAATGTCAAAGGATGCGAAGCTAGTGTTGGTGATATTGAAATTCATTTTGTTGACTCGGTTATCCCAGGATACTTCTGGCTCTTCCCGGTCTCGGAAAACGTAGTAAATGTCGGCATTGGAATGGTCATGGGCCTTTTGGATAAACAGAAAAAGAAACTGAAGGCGCTTCAAGCAGACGTCATTGCAAATCACCCAATGTTCAAAGATCGATTTGCTGAAGCAGAATTGATCCCTGGCTCAGCAAAAGGTTGGCAACTTCCTTTCGGCTCCCCCCGTAAGAAAAGCAGCAATCAACCCCGCCGTTCAAGCATGAATGGCATTCGGTTGGTTGGCGATGCTGCGTCTTTGATTGATCCGTTTTCGGGCGAAGGTGTCGGAAATGCATTGGTGACAGGAGAGATGGCAGCTCGGCACATTATGGAAAAAAGACCTTTCCTTGAATATCAAGATGAGGTGTGGAAGGTACTTGGCCCTGAACTCATCAATTCATATCGAATGCAAAAACTCAGCAGGAAGTCGTGGCTTCTCAACTGGTTTGTCGGAAAGGCAGAGCGTAAACCTGTTCTCCAGGAAATGATGACTGAAATGATTGCCAGTAAAGAGGCGCAAGAGAATCTACACTCGCCTTGGTTTATGATGAAAACATTACTGTTTTGAGGTGAGAAGATGGACGCGAAACTCGACGGAATTGATGCGGTTTTTCTCGATCTCGATGGTACTATTTACCTGGGTAATAAACTGATTAAGGGCGCTCTTGATTTTCTTCAACGGTGTGATGAACAGGGCGTTAAGCGTTATTTCTTATCCAATAATTCGAGCCGTTCGGTCAAGCAGTATCTAAAGAAATTACAAGCCTTTGGCATTCCTGCCGTCGAAGAAGATGTTCTGCTGTCTACTCATGACTTATTGTCATGGCTCAAATCCAACTCAATCACAAAAACGTGGCTCATTGGAACCGAGGGCATGCGAGAGATGCTTGAAGAAAGGGGCATTGAAACTCAAAGTGAATTTCCAGAATATGTTGTTCTCGGTTATGACACGGAAATCAATTATGAAAAACTCTCCAAAGCGAGTATCTTCCTTCATGCCGGCACCCCATTAGTCGCAAGTCATCCCGACATGGTATGCCCGTCCCCCGAGGGTGGGTTGCCCGATGTTGGTGCATATCTTGCCTTACTCAAAACAACAACTGGGGTGGACCCCGTCCACATTGCTGGAAAGCCGAATGCTGGCATGATTTTGCATAAAATAGAGGATCTGGGTCTCGACCCGGCGCGTTGCGCCATGGTTGGGGACCGGTTGTATACCGATCTAGCCATGGCGACAAGGGCTGGATGTGTTGGCGTATTGGTACTCTCTGGTGAAGCGACTATGGATGATGTTTTGGAATTGGAAGTAGGGGCAGAACAGCAACCTACCGTCATCGTTCAAAGCGTTGATGAATTGTTACGGTGATGCGTTTCTATGTCTGCGAGTGTCCGTTGGAAATGGTGGCGTTCCCGTCGCTTGAAACATCCCCCAGATGATATCCACCGCGCTGGCGACCTTGCCGAAATGCGCTTGTGTAAGCTTTCAAGAGCGGCTGGGCGGGAAAATGGTTGGAAGATTTTTGAATCTGTCCGGATTCCTGACCCGGATGGTGGAAGAAGAGAGATTGACATGGTCGTCATTGGGGGAAATACGATGCTGGTGGTAGAACAAAAGCATTGGGCAGGCTCGTTTATCATTACAGATGAACACCATTTCGTTCAAAACAGAAACAATGGATCTCAACATAATCATGATGGGGTCGCTGACCGCATTGCTCGTAAGGCAAAGATATTGAAAGCGTTACATGAAAAGCGACTTTCACTTTCTGAAGAAGAATCATTGGAGATGGAGGTGATTGTGGCCATGACTCATCAGCGGCTGGAATGGCCAAAAATACCCCGTGACTTAGCAGCACAAATGGTTGATGAAGCTGGTTTTATTAAAATCCTTGAAACCACGAGTCCGGGGGAGATGAATCCTGATTTAATGGAAACCCTCGAGGGTTTCAACACCTGGGATGAAGTGCATCTCCATGGTGGTTTGATGTTGAAAGGCGATGTGTTTGGCCTTGGATTAGGCGACCAATTGCGGTCATGGTTTGCCGATCGAAAAAGTCCTGTTGAAGCCACCACCGAACATAAGCGCTCACTCTTTTCTTTGTTTTCGAATAATCCAAGTGAAGTGACGTTGAAAACGGGCGGGAAGAATATCATCGCAAAAATACCATATGATATGGAGCTCGAAATGCATGTTGTTGGCGAGAAAACTCCGAGGAAAATAAACTGGGCAAATATTACGCATATCAATGTGTCAAAGCCTCCAGTTGATTGGGCAAAGAACGTTTGACGCTCACGAGGTTTGATGTGGGTTGGTCGAACGGCTATGGGCATGGCTGCTGCATGGATTGAGGCGATTGGCTTACTTGCCGGGGTCATTGGGATTTTTGCTTGGATTCCTCAAATCATTCAGGTTTGGGTTCATAAACGCCACGATGGAATCTCATTGACGACGTTTGCAGTTGTTTCTTTTGCCCTTGGACTTTGGCTCGTGTATGGGATTCTTGTTGATTCCTTTGCTATGATTGCTGCCAATATAATGACCTTGACAGTCATCGGAGCAGTCATTCTCGGGGTACTTCGTGTTCGTAAAAACGAACGCCAGCCAGAACAAAATCAATTGTAGGATGCCTTAGTCGTTGAGATAATCACGGCACCGATCTTATAGGGGTCTCCGTTTGATGCTGGTCGTCGATCTTCGAGGCGCCCAACCCAACCATCTTCTGGAACCGTAATTGGGATTCGGATAGATGCCCCACGGTCTGAAACGCCGTAGGAGAATTGGTCAATCGACTGAGTTTCGTGCAACCCAGTTAATCGCTGATCGTTGAATTCTCCGTAAACGTCCATGTGTTTCTTGACATTCTTACCGAATTCTTCGCAAATCTTTGTGAACAATTCTTCTCCACCCACATCGCGCATTTTGCCATCAGAGAAATTAGCGTGCATGCCTGAACCGTTCCAATCTCCTTTAACCGGTTTTGGATGATATTCAATATAGCAGCCGTAGCTTTCGGTGAGGCGGTCCAATAAGTAGCGGGCCAACCACAATTCATCGCCGGCTTTCTTTGCACCCTTGGCAAAAATTTGGAATTCCCATTGCCCACAGGCTACTTCTTGGTTGATTCCTTCGAAATTAATGCCTGCATCTAAGCACAAATCTGCATGTTCTTCAACCAATGAGCGGCCATGGGTGTTTCTTCCGCCAACAGAACAGTAGTACATTCCTTGAGGCCCTGGAAATCCGCCAACGGGGAAACCAAGCGGGAGTTGTGTTTCAGTATCCATGATAAAATATTCTTGCTCAAAACCAAACCAAAAATCTTCGTCGTCGTCTTCAATTGTTGCTCGGCCGTTACTCGAATGCGGAGTACCATCGGCGTTCATAACTTCACACATAACAAGGAAACCATTGAACCGTTGAGGATCTGGGTATATCGCAACTGGTTTGAGAAGGCAGTCTGAAGAGTTTCCAACAGCTTGTTTTGTTGAAGAACCATCAAAATTCCACATATCGCATTCTTCAAGGGTTCCAGTGAAGTCTTGTTTCACGATTGTCTTACTACGCATGTTCTGAGTCGGTGAATATCCATCGAGCCAAATATACTCTAATTTTGCTTTATCCATCATCGGTATCGATTCAAGGCTTGTGAAGACGGTATATCAACCATACGCTCACCTTTTACCCATTTTAATTTGTCAAATGTTTACTATTTTAAGTTATTTTTAAACTATTGACGACTTATGTTGATTATCATAGCGTTGTTTTTTATTCATTTGTTTGTCGGTATTGAAAATATTTGGACAATTGAACAGCACGGTGTAAATCGCCAAATTGGAGGTGAAAGTTGATGCCGACCGATGAACTCTTTGAGGGTGGTCTCCACGGAGGAACAATGGAAATTCCGACCGGCGGGTATTTGCGGCAGTGGCGCAAATCATTGGGGCTTACGCAGTCCTTGTTGGCTGAGCGTTCGGGATTGACACAGTCTGTCATTGCGAAAGTTGAGACGGGGTCGGTTGATCCGCGTGCTTCGACACTTCGAAAGATGGTTGGGGCACTCAAGCGAGAAGAACAACCTGACCAAGCCCATACTGTTGGTGATATTATGATCTCTGAAGTCACGACCTTGGTCCGGACGGATACTGTTCAGTCTGCAATCGACAAAATGGTTCTCGGGGGAATCAGTCAGCTCCCCGTCCTCAGCGAAACAGGGTCTGTAGTGGGCCTAGTCTCTGAATCTAGCCTCTTGAAAGGGGATGTGGGTCGAAGTACTTGCGTCGATGAGGTCATGCGCGTTAACTTCTCAATGGTTGATGTGGATATATCGATTGGTGAAGCGCGTCGACTTCTTAGAGATGAAGAGGTGTTGCTGGTGAACCGTAGAGGGGTTTTGGTGGGCCTCGTTGGCCGGATTGACATGGTTCGTGCGTTGCGAGCTGGTGACAGTTACTGATTCTTAGCTGTGCCTTCACTTCGGACGTGGCGAGTTGATTATTGGGGTTTTAGATGGTGGGGGGCACGTTACAGTAGAGTGGACGCTTCAGACGTTCAAGGTCTCTGTCGATACGCTCTAGAATCACTGATTGTTGGCTGCGTCTTCACCTTGGGGGGTGATCAAAACATTGCTTCCATCACGATCAATGTGTGGCACAGAGAGGACGCCGCCATTCACTGTAATGGGGCACAATACTCCGCAAGCAGGAGCGAGATAGTCTTCTCCTGTTTCTGTCAGTACAAGTCGAATGCCATGTCCTGCAGGCAAGAGGGCGTCAATGGCTTGAAATTCCATGAGCATCGTGAGGCTTTGGCCTGGGAGAACGGTGGTTGGTTCACTGCCGCCTTGGTGGTATCGAATGTCCATGGTTGCATGGCCGATGCGGAGGTTGGTTTCTGCATCTTGAATCTCAACAAAGATTTGCCCACCATCCATGGCTGCTTGCACTTCAAGGTGGAGGGTTGTGAGTCCTGAAATGTGGATGTCGGACTCAATGCTGAGTGCGGCGCATTCAATCACAACGCCACTCACGCTTCCGCCGGAGCCAGAAACTCCTTGCACTCGAGTTCCAGTTTGAACGCATGTATCGAGCGGAACTTCAGTTGAGCTTCGGTCAAGTGGCGGCCATGTATCTTCGATTCGCCATTGTCCATCGTTACGTTGGATTTGGGCGTGGAGTTCTGGCTTCTCTCCGATCCCTTTCAAGTAATACTCAAACCATTCAAACAAATCTTGGCCCCAATCCCAGCGCGTCATGTTTTCAATCGCTTCCCCGCCGTATCCGCTTTCTTGTGCATTGTGTTTTGACCATTGGTCTGGATAGTTGTGCTCCCATTGACCGAGCATGCCTCGAACATCAAAACCTGCATCGATGAACATCTGGTACCACGGGAAAACCTGGTGAGGGTCGACGTTCCAATCTTGCATTCCCTGGACCCAGTAGACACTGCCATTATAATTGGTAAGTGCCTTCGAAATGTGTTCTCTTTCTTCGTAATAGTTCGCCATGTAAGGGTCTAATTCACCCATGCCGTACGTCACTGGGCCTGCAAAAAGACCTTCGATAATATCGGGGCAAACGTTGTCCAGATCTTCCCCGTTATAATCGACAGTGCTGCCGAAATAATTCATATGCATCACTTGGCTACGAGCCTCTGCACTTCCATTTTTGTAGAGAAGTGGGTGGAGTCCGGTTGTGCCTGAAATTGGAACGATGGTCGCAAGGTGTTCACTGCCATGGACGGCTGCTTCCCATTGTGTTGCACCTTCGTAGGACTTTCCATACAATCCGACTTTCCCGTTGGACCAGTTTTGTGTACCGAGCCATTCAACTGCTTGATGAATTCCCCAGCCTTCTCCTTCACCGCGATAATCGAAACATCCTGAAGATTCTTCGGTTCCGAAAACGGATACTTGAGCAAATGCATAGCCGTGTGGAATGTAATTATCGTAAATAAACTCGCCACGCCCACCGCCCACGACATTGGTCGCGCCAGATTCATCACCGGGCTGGCCAAAAGAAAAATATGGACTGACTACGGCGATAACAGGGACTGTTTCACCCATTTCTGTGTTTGATGGTAACCAGTATGAGAGGTGGACGTTTGCAGTCGCTGGACCGGTTTCCCATACGCTAGAGGTGTCTACTTCGAAGGTCGCTTCTTGAACTTCGAGAGCCGTGTATGGTCCAGGTTGTAGGACGTAAGAGTAACTGTCTGTCCAATTCCAATCAAGCGTGTGACGTTCCCACTCCGTCGGATACAGTGTCGATTCATCCGTTTCTATCTCTGAAGATTCGCCCCCGAAACAACCCGATAGAGGGCCGAGGAAGATCAGCAGAGACAGGAACACAGCGATTCGCATTGGTTAGGGGGCGGGGCGGGGTGGCATGAATGTGATGTTTGTTGGACGATACATAAGAGGGGGGGGCTCTTGGGACTGCTATGCGTGTTCTCGTTACTGGTGCTGCTGGCTTCATCGGCTCGCATGTCGTTCACCTCTTGTTAGAAAGGGGTCATCGTGTTCGAGCAACTGCTCGGAATCCTACCAATGCTCAGTTCCTCAATGAATTCTCAAAAAGCGATAACGCGTCTCTTGAAATCATACAGATGGATTTGTTTGACAAGGATGAGGTTGAGGCTGCAGTTGATGGATGTGAAGTTGTCATTCATTGTGCTGCGGCGTTAATGATTGGTGTGCGGGATGCTCAGCGCGATGTTGTCGACCCTTCGGTTCTTGGGACAGAAAACCTCTGCAGCGCGATACAAAAGGCGGGATCTGTTCACACCATTATTCATACTTCATCTGTGGCGGCCATCAGAAGAACTCGTTGTAAAAATGGACAGGTATTCACCTCTTCCGATTGGTGTGACGATGCTTCGGTCGAGTCCAATCCCTATGGGTTGGCGAAGGCTGAAGCGGAGCATGTTATGCGGAATTTCGTCGGCCAGCAACCCGAGGTGGAGCGTCAACGACTCGTAACCATCCATCCCTCGATTGTGTTTGGTCCGGTGTTTCACAAACGCCACACAAAGGGTTCGATGGCTTATCTCAAACATTTTACTGGCCGATTACCGTTTGTACTCCATACGCATCTGAATTTTGTTGATGTGCGGGATGTGGCCGAGGCGCATGTTACTGCCATCGATATGGGGAAGGATGGCAGCCGGTATATTTTGCATAAAGAAGGCATGTGGATGCAAGATATTGGGCGCAGTTTACGTCAATTCCTCCCTGGGAAAAAATGGGCTACGTTTTGTCTCCCTTCACCATTCGCTACCGTAATGGCTGCATTCCACCCAAAACTTACTGTTCAACAAGTTCGCTCTTCACTCGGCAGATATGTCGATTACGATATTGGAACAATGGAAGAGGATTTGCAGTTCGAACTTCGCTCAACGAAGCAAACGCTCACGGATTCAATCGAATCTTTGTCGGCTTTAAGCCGTAAGGTATGAGTGGCGCGACCCACTGGCATTACCATGCAGGCGAACGAGTCATGGGGTCGCCGTTGGAGTGAGAACTCACTCGCAATGGCCCGCACCTATATGGAAGTGGCTTGCAGAAAAGAGAGCCTCGTTTGTCTCGCTGCCGACCGATCTACGATGGCGGAATTGAACCAGTTGATCGATGAAGTGGGGACCTATCTGGCTGCTCTCAAAACTCATGTAGACCTGGTTGACGATTGGACACCAGAGGCGTGGTCTGTGTTTTGTGCAAAGGCTTCTGCGGCCGATTTGTTGATTTTTGAAGACAGAAAGTTTGCAGATATCGGAGGGATTAGCCGTAAACAAATGTCGGGGGTTTACAATATTCGTTCTTGGGCCGATCTCGTTACTGCGCATCTCATTTCCGGGCCCGATATTGTCGATGGATTACAAGCGGGGTGGGCTGATGTCGGAAGAGAAGGTGGCGTACTTCTCTTGGCCCAAATGTCAAGCAGAGGCAATTTACTCGAACCCGACTATACTGCAAAAGTAGTCTCGGTGGGTAAATCTCACCCAGGTGTTTTTGGATTCATTGGAAACGGTTCCCGCCCAGGGGAATTGAAATTATTACGGCAAGCGGTTGGTGCTGGGAAACTCATTTGGACGCCGGGCGTCAATCTTACTGTCGGTGATGGGGAAATGGGCCAGCGTTATGGCGACCCTCGCGAAGCTGTTCTTGCTGGCTCGGATTGTATCATTGTAGGTTCGGGAATTCACAAGGCAGCAAACCCAGCACAACAAGCAAAGGCGTATGCTGAGGCTTCATGGAATGCACTGCTTGAACGAAACCAAGAGTGAGTATGATACAATGATTATTCCTTTCTTGTGGCTTGTAGTTGTGAGTTTATTTGGAGTGTCGGCGTGGATTATTTGGCGCGCTGGGAAGAAAGCGGCTTCACTCGATTTTCGTCTTTTACAAAATGATGCGTCGTTACTTGAAGACAAAGGTGTCATCGTGGCTCAAATGACTGGGTTGCCCCCCGGTGCACGTGTTGTTCCGGGTGCATATGTTTTCATTACCCCCGTGCAACCCACTCCCGTAAGAACAATGAATGAAACAGAAGTCTCAATTTGGCAAAAGTAGATGTTTTTAATTGAATCCTGTGATTCCCTTTTCAGCGGCATAGACATACAATCCCGCCCCTACTAATGTTAAAACAATTAACAATTTGAAAATTCGGCGCTTTGGTTTGACAGTTGTTTCTGGGGTGAGGGTGGCTTCTAACACTGGGAGGGTGGGTACAGGAAGGTCTGGTAAATCCAAGAGAGGCATGCCCGGCAAAGGTGGCAGGGCCATGAGGCCTTCATCGGGTTGTGGTTTGATTCGGTCTTCTGGATAGAGTTGATCGAGGTCTTCAAGTCCAGGCGCTTCCGGAATTGGGCCGAGAATCTGATCCCAGCGTTCTTCGATGACTGTCGAAGAAATGGGTTTTTCAAGCCAAGCAACAGCACCAGCAGAATAGCTCGCGTCCTCTGCCAATTGGGCCTGTCTGCGAGAAGCGATGAAAACAATACGGCTTTCTCCACCGTGTTCTCGCATTTCTAAAGCAGCAAGATGGCCGTCAAGAGAAGGGAGGTCCAAGGCAATAACCACCAGTTCTGGGTCGATTCGGATATATTCGTCAACTGCTTGGTCGCCGTCTTCACATACCTCGACATTGAATTCTCGGATTTTGAATACGTCGCGGAGTCGGATCAGGGACATTGGATTATTATCCACAATGAGAACCGTTGGTGCGGTTTCTTCAGCTGTCGGCGTAACGTAAGCCATGTGAATCATTCCGCTGAAATCGCCATTACACATCAAATAACCGCACAACAAAGGTCATTCTTCGCTGTCTTTGGAGCTGCTGAGGTCTTCGATTGGGCCGTTTTGAGGATTTGTGAAGGCTTCGCGGATTGTTTCGGATTGAGCTGCGTCACTTTCTGCGTCACGATGCCGCGCTGGGGCTTTGAGAAATTGAAGTTGTAATTCACTCACAATGCCCTTCAGCAATCGATCTTCCTGGTCACTCAGATTTCCTTTGGTCTTCCCCTGCAGCATTCGTAACAAGTCGATGCCTGCTTTCGCTTCACCGAGATTGTACATCATGTTTCCTTCTTGGTCAGGTAAAAGTCCCATGTGCAGCATTGCCGAACGTTGGAACATGTGAATCAATTGAAAAAACTCTTCCGTCTCTTCGTCTTTGAAGGTACCCGCCATGATGTTCGGAGGGGTTTGAGGTCTAAGTCCCCATCGCTTCACTTCAATCGAACATTTGCTCGAGAAGCCAGTCGGGGTCAAATTGTTTCAAGTCGTGATATCCTTGTCCAACGCCTGCAAAAACAATTGGTCTGCCGGTTGAAAAGGCAATTGAAAGGCCGGCTCCACCTTTAGCATCTGTATCGACTTTCGTCAACACTGCCCCATCGAACTTCATTATTTCTTGAAACATTCTTGCTTGTTCAACCGCGTCATTACCTGCAAGCGAATCGCCTACGAATAAGGTCAGGTGGGGGTCTGCAACGCGCCGAACTTTGTTAAGTTCGTTCATGAGATTGACTTTGTTTTGCATCCGCCCCGCTGTATCTACAAGCACAACGTCAATGTTTTTGGCTTTCGCTGATTCGATTGCATCGCGCGCTATTGCGGCAGTATCT
Source organism: Candidatus Poseidoniaceae archaeon (assembly GCA_949372645.1). Classification (GTDB taxonomy): domain Archaea; phylum Thermoplasmatota; class Poseidoniia; order Poseidoniales; family Poseidoniaceae; genus MGIIa-L1. The sequence goes on from CASIAP010000010.1 coordinate 20,356, forward strand.
CCGCCTCGTTGGCTGGAAATGCAGCGAATTCCGAGGGTCTCACAATGTGATTCGAGTTGTTGAATTGCGCCCGCCCTAAACGTGTCTCCAGCTGCTGCGACAACGGTGAGGTTTTGGTCGAGGAGGCGTTGTGCTATTTTTGCTGCAGTTGTTGTTTTCCCGGTTCCATTCACGCCAACAAGCATAATCACGACTGGGGTGTCGCCTGATTCGACAAATGACCTGACTGTTGCATCGAAGTCCCAGTATCCCGCGGCAAGAATATTGCGAAGTGCTCGCTTGAGAGCTGCTTCGAGAACTTTGGCAAGATCGGCCCCTTTCCGGAGGCGGGAACCGATAAGGCTCGTCCGCAAGGCATTGATGACCGCGGTCACTGCGTCACTCGAAATATCAGATTCAAGAAGAACCCATTCTAATTCTTCGAGAAGGTTGTCAAGAGCGCCGCCGGCTTTGATTACCCTACCACCTTCTGAAACAACACCTCCACCGAGTTCAACTTTGACCTTGGTTCCAGCCTCGGTTTCAATTTCAGCGTCTTTAACAGACCCTTTTGGGGCGGATTGGACACTGATTAATTGCCGACCAGTTGTCGTCCTCATCATTGAAAGGTCAACATGTGAGCCTTTTGGGCGAGCGATTTCGACTGCGCCTCGTTTCTTCATTTCTTTGCGTTTTTTAATCACGCGTTTTTCATCTGCACGACGAGTGGTGACCAAACGTTTCTTTTCTTTTCGAGTTAGTTCGACAGGGAGGATGATTTCTTCTTCATCGTCAAAATCATCCCAATCATCACTTTGCTCTTCAGGGAGTTCAGTTTCATCCAGTGCTTCGAGATCTTCCCACTCGTCTTCAGTATCGTTTTTTCCGATGGTTGGAGTTTCTTGAACGGTTGGTTTTGGTGTAGGTGCTGGTATTTGGGTCTGGGCTGCGACCAGCGCCTCTTGGGCTTCGGCTGAAGATGCCTCGGCTGAAAGTTCATCCGTATCAACTTCAGATGCTACTTCGGTCACGCGTTTTCTGAAGCGGTCGAACAGTCCCATTTTACACCCTCAGTCATCCAATGTTAATTCGTTTCCAAACCGGCTACCGCGCCGCTGTGGTCGGCGGCTTTCTTTCTCATCTTGTGAGGGTTTTTCCGTGGATGGTTTTGGGGCGGTTGTTGGTTTTAATGAAGGGGTTGGGGTTGGTTGGGGGGGTTGAAGTTGTTCGGCTGCAGCATTAAACTCCTGGGCAAGAACCGTAATTTTCTCTTCCAAGGTTGTTGCTTGCTCTGAGAGATCTTTGTGGAGTAACGTAATGCCCTCCTTCCGTTCAAGAGTCATTGTATGAGCTTCAGACCATGGCTTTTCACCAAAAACTCCACTTCCAATATCAACAAGTGCTGTTCCTTCTTGTTTACTTTCGTGAATATAATTCAAGGTAACACCGGAACCGATTGAAAGTCGTGCACCTGTTCGACCGGTTTTACTTGATTCTTGGAGGTGAAGGAGAATGCCTGAGGTGATGTGGTGTTCATCGATAATGGCAGTTACTTGATCAATTCGCGCATGTAAGTCGTCGAGTTGTTTGCGGTGAGCGTCAATAGTGCGCGCCATTTTTTGTAACTCGCTTCGTTCAACCATGCGGCTCACGATGTCCGAGGTGGTTGTCATTCAAGAAGGACGCGAAGGTTCACTCTTCTTCTGTTGGTGCAGAGACTGGTCCGCCAGCTGCAGCGATTTCTTCACGGAAATGGTCTGTAACTCGAGGTTCTGTTGAAGTGCGGGGGTCGATTTCTTCGACTGAAAGGAGGTCAATAGAACGGCGGTTGGCCTTGTGCCGGGAGCCCATGATGGAATAGGTTCGATGTTCTGCATCGGCTGCATCAGCTGCTGGTAAGTCGAGAGAAAATTGTTGGCGCATGCTACCAAATGGTGCGACTCCTGTTACGCGATAGGCCTTCATCGAAGTGGGCGACTCGCAAACTCGACTTAAACGCGCCGTCGCGCATTATCTGTGGGAAACCACCGCGAGATTGACAAAGTTTGAGGTTTCAACACGATTCATGCGACCCGCGTTCTTTGTCACGATGCTGTTGTTGCTACCCTTGGCTCAGGGCCTTGGGGCCTCGCCGTTCCCCGAGCAGGTTTTGGGGCAAGAGCAGGTATTAATTCTCGAAGAGGGGGTGTGGACTCAGGAGTTGTGGATGTCTCTCGAAGATGTTGGTTACACGCCTTTGCGGATGATGAGTTCAACTGAAGTGTTAGTTTGGCGTTCAGCAAATGCAATTAGCCTACCGGGAGCATATGTAAGTGAAGTTCCAGAGGTCCAATTCAAAGGTGACCTTGCTCTCTTTACTGAGTATGAAGCGTTTCGGTTCGTGTTTGAGCCAGGCCTTCCGGTTGAAGCCGTTCAACAATTAGTCACCGGTTTTACACAACTTGGCATCATGATTGAGTCTCGGCCCGAACACTATTCATCTGTAATTCCTCATGTTGAGGTCGTTGAGTGGGGTGCTGACTTCTCCATTCTTGCCTCAATGGATGGATTGCTATGGGTCGAGCCGGTGTTGCAAACGTCTGCTCGTAACGAGCAAGTTGGTTCGCTGCTTCAGCATGGACGCACAACTGAAAACCCAGCCTGGGGTTTGGGGCTCAATGGCGAGGGGGTTGTTGTTGCCGTTGCTGATTCTGGCCTCGACGCCGATCATGCTTGTTTCCGAAATGCGACTGCTGCGGGTGGTTTTGGTTCCGTGGGTGAAAATTTAACCGATGGAGTTGGAGCTCCGGGAGTCGACCATCGCAAGGTATTGCTCATCAATCATTCAATTGATTCCGGCGACACACCTGGCCATTCTGATTATCGGCACGGAACACACGTTGCCGGGACCTTGTCGTGTTACAATGTCTATGATATGCGCTCAGATTCATTGCCTCGAAACGGCTCCTCTCTTTCCTACGGGACGCAACTCATTTTCCAAGATATTGTTTCTGAAGATGGTTGGGTCCCTCCTGATGTTGACGCCTTATTTGTTGAAGCGGGGTTGAATGGCGCTACACTTCATTCGAATTCGTGGGGTGATGCGACAACTGAGTATACTGCACGAACTCTTGATTTTGATGCCTGGGCCTTAGAAATGCCTTGGTCTCTCGCGTTTGTTGCACCGGGTAACAGTGGGGGGCAACTTCTCGAACCATCGAATGGAAGGAATGTCGTCGCTGTTGGTGCCTCGGTAAAATCTGAATCTTCTGACCGGTGGGGTGCTTCTTCAATCGGCCCTACAGAAAGTGGAACGAATGGGATTTTCGCTCTAGCAATCGGCACTTCGGTTCAATCTGCTCGAGCAGACGGTATGAGTGATTCTTACAATGATGCTTTACGTTCTTCTTCCGGCACGAGTATGGCAACACCTGCGGCGACAAGTGCTACTGCAATCATCCAACAGATGATTGAGCAGGGTTGGATTTCAGGTAAGGAAAACCGAACGTTCCAATCGGTAAGTGATCTGCGCCCAGAATGGGTTAATGAAGATAAAAATACCTCCAATAACCTCAGCTTAGCAGCAGGTTTTTCACCTTCAGGCCCATTGTTGCGTACGTTACTCTCAATGGCGACTACGCCGCTTTCACAAGAGATGCGGAATGGTGAAAACGGTGGATATGATTTACAAAACCATTACGATGGGTGGGGTCAACTTAACCTCTCTGAATTGGTTGATTTAGCTGAGATTGAAACTGCATTACATCTGGGTGATGTTTCACCTGCAGAAGATCTTTGGATTCATGATTCCTTCCGCCTTCTTAACCAAAGCCCACAGGCGTGGTTACAGCAACGGCAGGGTGATTCTGAGGCTTTAGAAAATTTACTCGCATCCCCTTGGAACGGGTCGGGGGCCGCTGGTCCATTTTTGAAAACCGGAGATGTTTGGGTCGAACGTTTTGACCTCGCAGATGGGGCATTTAATGCTCGGTTAGCTTGGGCTGCAGCACCGGAACCGCACTTGGTTGATGACTTACAACTCATTGTCCGCCTTTCCGATGGACGCGCCGCCATTGCAAATGAATTTCAGAATGATGGCGACTCCACGCTCTATCATTCACAAATGGTTGATTTCACAAATACGACGGCGTTTCCAATGACCAATGAAACGACGCTTGCAGTTTCGCTTTCTCAGGCCGACCTCGACGGGGTAGAATGGGTCGATGTTGAAGTTCATGCCCGCTATATCTCGCCTGGTAATCAAAATAATTCTGTTGGTATCGATGGAGATCGCGTTGGTTTTGCTTTAGCAGTTCAGGGCGTTCAGCGCGACTCTGATTCATGGGACGATGGAGACGGTGACGGGGTTGCAAACGGCATTGATGGGTGTCCAAATCAAAATGCCACTGATTGGGATTCCAATGCAGACGGTTGTATTGATGATTCTGATGGAGACTCTATTGGGGACAACGTCGATATTTGTCCAAGTGAAAACTCGAGTACATACGATGGGAATTCTGATGGATGTATCGACGATTCCGATGGCGATGGGGTATTCGATGATGTGGATGTTTGTTTTACTGTTATCATTTCATCGTTTTGGCCTGTCGATGCCTTCGGTTGTAGGCCAATCGATTCACTCCCTTCAATCGATTTTGTTTTATCGCCAGAGGAGGGGGGTGAATGGTACGATGCCCTTCTTGTCCAATGGAGTGTTGTAGATGATGAGGGGGATGCGTTTGATACGGGTGCTGAAATCCATGTATTGAATGATTCAAGCGCTGGTGGTTCATACCCGATCGCCTCTTGCGTGAAACAGAATGTTGTGAATGGAACCTTTTCCTGTACATGGTATATTCCGAAAGATTTGCCTGTGTGGGATATTCGAGGTGACTTATTACAAATTGAGATTCATGCACAAAGTCGAAACCTTTCACCGGAAGGGAAAAATGATCTTGTACTCCTTCGGGATGATGTTGCATTCACAAGTAATTGGAACAACCCCTTGCTTGAAAGTTATGATGACGACCCTCGTTCAGAAGAAGGGGTTGCTTCTCAGAACCGTGCATTGGTTTGGGGTGTTGTGGGTATCGTTGCTGGATTTGTATTAATGTTCCAATTGAGTTGGAATGTTAGGAGAGAAAAGGTTGGTGAAAAGGTTCCTCCGGCTTTTCGGGATGAAGGGGGCTACCGCAAGGAGTCTCCCCCTGAGGAAAGCGAGTGACTGCGAGGCATAACGGCGTCAGGAATAGTTCAAGGAAGCAATTGAAGCAAAGGTGAACCTTGAAGGGTGGTGGCATCCTCGCCGACACATCCGCAATGCGGAAGGTGAAGAAAAATGAGTGACCGTCTATATGTTGGAATCGATCTAGGTACCTATCAATCTACTATTGCATCAAGTGCTGGCATCAGCCACACAATCGAAACTGTTGTCGGGCGTCCTAAGGACCCTGTTGCACGAAACTTCCTCGGACGAGACGTCTTGTTTGGAAGCGATGCTCTCAAGAACAAACTCGCATGTAACCTCTACCGGCCTATGGCTGCTGGAGTTGCACAAGACGATGAGGGTAATTTGGCCGCTGCTAAGGCGTTTGTCTCTCACCTTTTGGAAACTGTAGACCCTGAAGAATTCGATGAAGTGTTCGGAGTTATCTGCTCTCCAAGCCACGTTTCATTCACTGACAAGTCCAACCTCGTTGCTACGCTACGTGGACAAGTTAACGCCATCATGGTCGTTACAGAACCTTTTGCTACTGCCTTTGGTATCGGTGAAATTGCAAGTTCAATTGTTGTCGACATCGGCGCAGGAACTACCGACATTGCACGAATCTACGGTACTTTCCCAACAGACGAAGACCAAGTCACTATCCAAGAAGCTGGAGACTGGCTCGACAACGAACTCATGGAACTGATCCGAAAGAAGTACACCGGCGCTCAAGTTACAAAAGACATGGTTCGCAAGTGGAAGGAAGAAGTTTCCTACGTCGGAAGCGAAGACCGCCAAGCAATGGTCGAATTATCCGTTGAAGGAAAGAAGCAAGTCGTCGATATTGGCGACCTTGTCAACCAAGCGTGTGAAATGATTATTCCTAAGATTGGAAACGCAATCAAGCGAATCGTCGCTGGCGCAGACCCTGAATACCAACCAATTCTCCGAAATAACATCATCCTCTCTGGTGGTGGCTCTTTGATTGAAGGTGTTGCTGCTCGTATGGCTGACGAAATTTCTGATATCGGTGATGTCAATGTTTGGTGTGTCGATGACCCAATTAATGCGGTTGCTACAGGCGCTCTTCAACTCGCTGGCGAAATGCCAGATGACATGTTCACTGCAATCAACTGATTGTTGGGCTCATTCAAAGGGTAGAAAACCAGCCGTCTAAGGCTTGTTTTAATGGCGAAAGTTCAAGTGTGGTTGGGCGGCGATAGTCGCTTGTATGACGCTCGACTCTCCCGGAACAAGTGGTATCAATCGAATTGGTGACGCAACAGGCGATGAACGAGCGGCTTTGGAAGGCATGCTCAAAGGATACCCTGTCGAACAACTGGTTGAAGAAGTGCTCATCGCTTGGAATGAACTTGCTGCTCGAAATGAAGAAATGGTTTCCGTTAAACAACGACTTCGTGTTCTCGAACTGGATCTTGCTGAACGTGAGGACATGGTTGCTCCAGAAGTTGCCCGCCTCGCAGAATCTGATGCGGCTTTAGAAGACAGTGAATCAAAGGTGATTCACCTTGAACGACTTTTGGGTGATCTGCGTGAAGAATTAGAATCACAGCAATCATCTCTTTCACATGATGAACGTGAATCGATGGCCGCGGAAGTTGGTCAATTACGAACTTTGACGACACAGCAAGATGAGGTCATCGGCGAAATGGAAGGGCGGATTGGCCAGATGGTCGAAGCGCTTGAACGAGCTGCTGATGCTGGACTCACTTCAGTCACTGCTGAAGAAGTGCGAAGTTTGAAAGCTCAACTCAATACAGCAATTACACAAAATGACGCTGAACAAGCAGCCAACAAAGCGCTTGAAGAAGAGCGCCAAAGACTTCGAGATATCGCCGATCGATTGCGGGGTCTTCTCGATGCTCGTGATGGTCGCCTAGGTGAGCTTGAAGAACAACTTGAACGTGTAATGCAAGGGCCTCGGTCTGTTTCAGCAGAACACGACTACTTGGTCGAACAAATCGATGAGCTCAAGCGCCGATTGCTTGAACGAAACCGAGAATATGATTCACTTCGCCGTCGAGAACGACGGCTTCACAATGATGTCTTTGAACGCGATGAACGTATTCAGCAAATCACGCTTACACTTACTGATATGGAAGCTGCTCTACAGGACAGGACCGCTGAGCTGCGTGAACTTGAAGGGCAACGTGAAACAATGGTGCATGAACTTGATTCGGTGCGTCGCGGAGAACGTACACGAGAAGTTGTTGGGCGCGTCTTTGCCGACTCGCTTTCTTTGGTTCGAACACACGATGCTCGAGAAGCAAAAAGAGATGCGTACAGTAACACTCCTGACGTGAAGCGAACCTTGAGCACTCCTGATACAGCTGACATGGCGACCTTAGCTGAAGGTGGTCGGGTTCATCTTGAAGTCAACGAAAGTGAAATCAAAGAAGGGATTGATGTTGATGGTGTTCGACCTGCATCCCCTGGTGGCTCAGGCGACCCCGTTGTTTTTGATGATGAAGATTGATTAGTTTTCCAGCGCTGAAACTATCCCGCTGATTCGTTGGCGGAGTTCTTGTAAATCTGCTGCATCTTCAGTGAGTGTGCCCGTGACAATCCAATCTGCTCCGGCTTTCGCTGCGTGAGCTGCCTGTTCGGGAGTGCGTATACCCCCCCCGACAACAAGCGTGAGGTTGTCGACGGTTCGAGCACTTTCGATTAATTGAGGATGTACTTGCTCATCTGCACCACTACCAGCTTCGAGATAGAAGATCTTGAAACCGAACATACGCGCTGTAAGTGCATAGGCATGTACCAATTCTACATCACCTGATTGAATTAATTCTGCTTCTCCAACCTCTCCTACTCTGCCGCCAGGTGCACACACAAGATATCCGGTAGGCAATGCCTCTACTCCAAATTTTTCGAGATACGGCGCTCCACGAATTTGTTCACCAACTAAAAATCGGCGGATGTTTGAATTCATTAGCATCATGAACGTGATGGCGTCAGCTGCTGGAGAAAGTGCATGGGCGCCACCGGGAAAAAGAACAACGGGTATTTGCCATTGGGATTCGTCAGATTCTGGGTCTTGGCTCGCAGCAAAAGTACGTAACTCAAATGCTTCCTGTATTGCTGAACAGGTTGCGTGAACAACTTCGTCAGGCGTATCAGTTGAGCCGCCAATAAAGATCATGCTGCTGCCACATTCCACCGCCACCATAGCCCTGTTTGCTGCGGTATTCGGGTCTTGTTTTGCAGGGTCAATGAGCGTGATGTGCCGGGTGTTTTGACTTTCCGAGGTCACATATTCCAAAGTTGTAGCGTCGGCCCTTCTCATGTCATCCCCACCTCTCCGTTTCATGCGCACAGCATAGGCGTTACGCACAAAAATCGTTTGAAGACGGCAGACATAGACTTCTCATACCCCGTCACAGTAGCCCCGCTATGGGAGAAGTAGGTCCGTTCAAACGACTTCTAGGGCATATGAGTTCTCATCGGGGGACTATTCGGCTCGCTTCGGCGTGTTCGATCACGAACAAAGTATGGGATTTGGCGCCCCCCCTCTTGATTGGGCTGGCAGTAGATGTCGTAGTTTTGAAAGAAGATTCGCTCCTTGCTTCCTTTGGACTCATCGACCCATGGCATCAATTGGTATTCCTATCAGTGCTCACCTTTGCAATATGGGGTCTCGAATCTTTGTTCGAATATTTCTATGGGATTCTTTGGCGTAATTTGGCTCAAACGGTACAGCATGAATTACGATTAGAAACCTTTGACCATGTCCAGAAGCAAGGAATGGGTTGGTTCGATGAACGTCAAAAAGGTGATATTCTAGCAATTCTTAACGATGACATCAATCAGCTTGAGCGTTTCTTGGATAAAGGTGCAAATGATTTTTTGCAAGTCAGTACCACGGTCTTGGTCGTAGGGGGCGTGTTCTTATTCATTTCCTGGAAGGTTGCTTTGTTCGCCGTTCTCCCCATACCAATCATCATTTGGGGATCGTTTCGCTATCAAAGAAGTCTCGAGCCCCGATATGCAGAAGTGCGTAAATCTGCTGGTGCAATGAATGCTCTGCTGGAGAATGATTTGTCAGGAATGTCGACGATTCAATCATTCACTGCTGAGGAGCGGGAAATGAAGCGGGTTGAGGTTTTGAGCAACCAATACCGAGAAGCCAATCGGGAGGCAATTCGGTTATCGGCAGCGTTCACCCCACTTATTCGAATGGCAATCTTATGCGGCTTTACCGCAACACTCCTCCTTGGAGGGTGGATGACATTAGAGGGTACTTTGGCTGTCGGGGCATATTCCGTACTCGTGTTCATGACGCAAAGGTTGCTTTGGCCACTGACTCGGCTCGGTGAAACGTTTGATCTGTATCAAAGAGCGATGGCGTCTTCGACGCGTGTTCTCGATGTGCTGACTTCCCCCACAGAAATCAAACAGGGCGAATATGCTCCCGCGCTCGAAGATATTGAGGCATCATCAATTGTGTTTTCTGATGTTGATTTTTCTTACCCTGGGCGAGACCCTGTATTTACGAATCTGAACCTTGAATTACGTTCAGGAGAGACTGTTGGCGTCGTTGGTTCAACTGGCGCTGGCAAGACGACGTTGATTCGGTTGTTGTTACGATTTGCTGAACCCACTCGAGGAACTATTGTGTGGGCAGGTAAACCTCTCGACCAGTGGCGCCTAGAACGATTGCGTTCATCTATGGCTTTGGTCGACCAGCACATTACTTTGTTCCCGACGACCATCGCAGAAAACATCCGCTATGGCAATCCTAGCGCGGTGGATGAGGCGGTTTATCAGGCGGCCCGACTGGCTGAAGTATCGGACTTTGTCGAGGAATTGCCGGAACAATGGAACACTTTGGTTGGTGAGGGTGGCCATCGTCTTTCAGGCGGTCAAAGGCAGCGATTGGCCATCGCTAGAGCGGTACTCAAAGATGCGCCTCTGCTCATTCTAGATGAAGCGACATCCGCCGTTGATAATGAAACCGAAGCGGCGCTCCAGCGCTCTATCAACAAACTCTCACAAGATAGGACTGCGGTCATTATTGCTCATCGTCTTTCTACCATCCGTAATGCAGACCGGATACTGGTGCTTGACCAGGGAAATATTGTCGAAGACGGTGCGCATGAGGATTTGGTTGAAAGGGGTGGAATTTACTCACGGATGTGGGCCGTTCAAACAGGTCAAAGTGGGTGATTGCTACGCATTTATTAGTAAAATAAGCATTCTATGGTGATTTACAGTCTATTATAAGGGCTGGGCCAAAAATAGTTTTTGAGTCACATGTTAAATCAACGATTTTCAAAAACCACCAGCCTGCTTTTAGTTGCCACCTTTGCCCTTGCACTGGCCTCCACGGTCAGTGCAGTGGAAGTTGAGGAGATAAGTAAAATAGGGGAGGATGGGCTTCCATCATTCCTTTCAGATGGTGTAGATGACGGTATGCAATCGCTGACTTTCTTCTTATTCTTCATTGGATATATTTCCATGGGTGCAGCATTCGTATTCTTCATGAGTGAGCGCGGAAACGTGGCACCTCAATACCGTACAACAATGACTATCTCAGCGCTCATTGTCGGTATTGCTGCTTTCCATTACTATTACATGCGTGGAGTTTACGCGGAATACGAAGTTGTTTCCATTGAGTATCGTTACATGGACTGGATTATTACAGTTCCACTGATGGCTCTTAAATTCCCTTCCCTCATTGGAAAGGGTGCAATCACTGATAAAAAGGTCGCAGGGCTTGGATTCACAGGAATCTGTTTCACTGGCGCTCTCATCATGATTGGATTCGGATACGCTGGTGAAGCTGGTTTGATGCACGGCTTGGCTGCATTGATCATTGGTGGAGCAGGTTGGGCTATGATTATCGTAGCAACTGGAACTCCATGGACTTCTGGCCTTGGTGTCGACAACAGCAAGATCGCACCTGAACTCCTCTGGAGCGCAAACGCACTTCGCTGGTTCATCGTCGTTGGTTGGGTCATCTACCCTCTCGGCTACCTCTTCAGCCCTGAAGTTGATTTGCTTGATGGCAATCAAGAAGCAATGGCTGTTGCTTACAACATTGCAGATATCATCAACAAGATCGGTTTCGGTGTTGTTGCATGGATGGGTGCTAAGAAAGCAACCGAAGCTCTTGCTGCTTCAGAGTGATTTTCGAATCCTCTTGAGTATTGTCTCGAAGTTGACGTGCGGCCAATGCTTCAGCCAAAGGGTTGAAACTGGCATCCATGCCAACGTGTAGAGGAAGACGGCTACTGCAGATGTCTCCAACCCCCATTGGTGAATGGTTTCAAAATCATTCATCAATGACAGGGGGATGAAATGGACGAGGTAAATGGTCAGCGAAATTTGACCTGTGCTGCTGAGAAAAGGCAACTCATACCGTTGTATGAATGTCCAGATCAGCAGCACACCTGTCGTTGCTGCTACGATAAAGGCTGAATTTGCCGGAAAGAACGTCAGATAGGCATCTGCGGTTGGGTGGGCCCACAGATCATTGTTGTACTGTGAATACAAAAATGTTGCAAGGCAAAAAAGTAGTCCAACTCCAAGTGCTGAGTACGTAAGCTTTGTCTGCGGAAGTGTTTGTTCGGGGTCATGGTTCTGAAACGAAATGGTTGAACCCAATAAGGCAAACAAAATCCAAGGGAAGAGTGGGTATGTGCCGGTTAACAGGACGTTTGATATGATGATGAATATCGAATCGTCGCTCACTCGGTCTGACCATTCCCCCATACCTTGCAGTTCTGGAAAGAGAATTTGCAGTGTAAAGAACGACACTGTTGTAACCAAAAGTAGTTGAATATTCGATGCCTTGAATTTAGGAGCAAAAAAAGGTAGAATGAGGGTTAAAAGACCCATAAGGGAAAGTATGCCTGGTGTGAATGGGTTAAACAGGTGGGGAGAGGTTAAATTGACCAAAACCTGTGCCGTAAACAGAAAAGATGCTTGGAATACTCTTGGTTTTAGATTCATTTGGCTTCGTACGATACCCCATCCGAATAAAGTCACGAACATGGGTGCAGCTAGCCCCCCAAGTCCAGATACAACATAGGCAATGAGTGTGGGTTGGACTGTTTCAAACGGATTCCATGTAGCTGCGGCATGGACCATGACCATCAAAAGTACTGCTATCCCTCGAAGGGTGTCGATATGAGTTATACGTTTATTTTGTGACATCGTATCATCGGTTCCCCAATACATATTCTATTGCATTGCGGAACACTTGAAGTCCTTCGCCTTCCCATTCACCAAGTGCATCGCTGGTGAGTGGGCCAGGGGCGCTGTTTCGGGTATGATCTGGATGAAGCCATTTCGCATAGACTGCCTCTGGATGGGGCATGAGTCCGAATACAAGCCCCGTTGAATCGCAAATTCCAGCAATGTTTCTCATACTCCCATTTGGTGAAAGAGGGAAGGAGAGGGGTTCATCGGTTATGCCCTGGCCAACTGGAGTTGAAGGGTCCACATATCGCACTGTGAGTTGGTTATTTGCTGCAAGAGCGTCAAAGTCAGTAGTTGACGGCATTACGAATTTACCTTCACCGTGCCGGACTGGACAATCAATTCGTTTGATACCTTTTGTCCAAATACATGGGCTTTCTGAATCAAATTCAAGGGTGACCCAGCGATCTTCATATCTCCCTGAATCGTTGAGAGTGAGGCTTGCTCTTTGTACGAAGTCAGGGGGTGTGTTTTGTGCGGCTGGCCCCGGAAGAAGGCCTGTTTTAACAAGAACTTGGAAGCCATTACAAATGCCGATAATTGGCTTTCCTGCTGCGACAAAGGCGTGCAATTGTTCCCGGAGTGCAAAACGCATTCTGTTCCCCATCAACCGGCCGCTGCCGAGATGATCACCGAATGAAAATCCTCCAGGCACTGCAAGTATTTCGAAGTCTTCGAGACTGCGATTTCCTGATACGAAATGGTTGACGTGGACGCGCTCTGCATCGCCTCCCACCAAATTGAATACTGCTGCTGTTTCATGATCGCAGTTAATTCCGAAACCAAATAATACGGCAACTTTTGGTGCAGCCATCAAGCAACACCCCCCGTCATGTCGAGTGTCTTTTGCCACGCCTCAACCATTGCTGTGGTTTCGACGTCGATAAGAACATCATATCCGTCTGAAATGGTGAGGTTCTCTGTATCGGTAACTGTACCGAGCATTGTGATAGGGTGGCCAGACATCCATTCGATGAACGCTGTCTCGTTTTCTGGTTGAACGCCGACCAAAAATCGCCCAAGTGATTCGCCCCAGAGTCGAGACCAGACACTTGCGTCACCTGTGCCGTCAATGTCGATGTCTGCTCCAGTTCTTCCGCCAATACACATTTCTGCAGCTGCAACAGCCACTCCCCCTTCTGAGCAATCATGAGCGGTCTGAATAAGTCCGGATTGAATTGCTGTGGAAAGCGCCCTGTAGGTAGTGATGTTCATTTCTGGATTCGGTAGCAATGGAACTTGGCCCCCAATACCGTTTGTCTCTCCACTCTCTCGAAGCATGAAGGAGAGTTCGGATGCACCGAGTTCCTCTTTTGATACGCCTACAAGATACACTTTTTCACCAGGGTTTTTGAAGTCGCTCGTAGCAGTAAATCGAACGTCTGGTTGGTCACCAAAGACTGAGTAGAGGAGGGTCGGTGGGATTGAAATTTTCTTTTCACCCGTTCCATAATCATTCTTCATCGAATCCTTTCCGGATACGCAAGGAAGTCTGTATGCTCTACAAACGCGTTCGAGTTCTCGATTTGCTCGGACAAGTTGTGCGAGTTTGAATTTACCGTCTGGGGTTTTTACTGATTCGATTGAGTCTGGCCAGCAAAAGTTATCCAGGCCTGCCATTTTATCGACGTTAATTCCAGCACATACTGCGTTGCGTACCGCTTCATCAATAGATGCTGCAGCCATTGCTCCAGCATCCAAATCAGAATACCTTGGAGCGATACCGCATGAAATTACAAGGCCGTGTGGATTGCCGTGGATTGGAGCAATAACGCCAGCGTCACCAGGGCCATCGCGTTCCACTCCAACGAAGGGTTTGACTACTGTTTGGGCAATGACTTCGTGGTCATATTGGCGAACCCATGTTTCCTTTGAAGCGATGTTTGGTTGGGCAAGCATCCTCAACAAAAGAGGTGAATGGCCTGCTTGTTCGGGAAGAGTGATTGTTTCTGGAGTGAATAATTCTGGCGTTGGAGTGTGCCATTCGGATTCGAGTTGGAGTTGTGGAACCCCGTCATGTAGGAAGTCGATTGAAAGATATGCAACTGTTTCATCTTCATATTTGACGTGGAACATTCCAGTATTGGTGAAGGTTGCGACCGGTGTTGCTTCAACTTCATGGAGTTGTGCCATCGAATCGAATGCGGCGCAATCCTCTGGTTTGACTGCAATTGTCATACGTTCTTGGCTCTCTGAAACGAGTATCTCCCATGCAGAGAGGCCTGGTTGTTTCAAAGGTACTTTTGCAAGATCAATTTCACACCCGTCGGTATAGGTTGCCATTTCACCAATCGATGATGAAAGGCCACCTGCTCCATTATCTGTGATGCATGAAATGAGGCCAGCGTCCCTGGCTTCAAGAACCATGTCAACCATTTTCTTTTGTGTGATTGGGTCTCCAATCTGCACCGCGCTGGAAGGAGATTCTTCAGTGAGTTCGAGTGAAGAGAATGTTGCACCATGAATTCCATCGTATCCAACCCTTCCACCAACCATATAGACAATATCGCCGGCTGTTGGGGTTTTGATATGTGATTCGCGCCCATCTGGAAGTTTTCTTGGCATTATTCCAACCGTTCCGCAGTAGACCAGTGGTTTGCCGATATAACGGTCATCAAAGACAATGGCACCATTAACAGTTGGAATTCCTGATTCGTTTCCACCAACACGTACGCCTGCATGAACGCCTCGGAAAACTCGAGAAGGGTGGAAGAGATTGTCGGGTAATTCGCCTTCCCAGTTTGGAGGGCCAAAACAAAACACATCGGTATTCGCGATTGGCCGTGCGCCAAGGCCTGTGCCAAGGATGTCGCGATTCACACCAACGATGCCCGTCATCGCACCCCCATAGGGGTCAAGTGCTGAGGGGGAGTTGTGTGTTTCTGCTTTCATGCATACGCTCCATTCATCATCCCAAGCGATGACTCCAGAATTGTCATGGAAGACTGAGAGAAGCCAATCGACTTCTTTCTGCATGTCATGGGTTGGCTTCATGATGTGGGTTTTGAAAATTGAATCGATAATCGAGTCCTCTCCAGTCTCCGAATCGATATGGTGTATTTTGGAAGCGAAGATTTTGTGTTTACAATGCTCACTCCATGTTTGTGCCAGGCATTCGAGTTCGACATCCGTTGGGGCATCGCTCACAATCCCGACCGCTGTACGGGATTTGCGGACTGCGTCATCGCGGTAATGGGCTTGGATGGTTTGCATCTCTTCGAGATTCAAAGCCAGAAGTCCACTTTCTGAAAGGGAAAGAAGCTCTTCATCAGGAATTTCAAGATCCATTCTCTGGGGTGGGGTGAGGGTTTGTGGTGGTTTTTCAGGATAGGCAATTGCGGGCCATTGGGTGTTTAAGCACCCAATTGCATCTGAAGTAACGGCGCGCTGAATGAGGTTATTGTGAAGAGTTGAGGAGAGCCATTCTACTGAAACTGCCTCGGGTAGGCCGAAAAATACGTAGGTGTGATAAGTTGAAATTGAAGCGTCGCTTTGGTGTTGATGGTGCGGGAAAAGGGTTTTGAAACCATCAAATGCTGCACTTCCTGGATTATCGGTTACGCCTGGTTTGAATCCAATAGTGATGGCAGCGTCTGGTGTGTTTGGAAAATGTTCTGTCGAGGAAAGAAACAGTGTGTCTGTGAGGACGTCTTCGATAATAGGGTCTGAAAAAAGGTCGTTGACGCGTTCTGTAATTTCACTTTTTTCAAGATTGGATTTTATGAGGAATCCGTTAATTGACCGAACTTCATCGACCTTGATGTTGTGGTCTGCCATCAATTGCCTTCGGACAACGTCGCCACGAACATCTCGCATCCCTTCACCTTGTTTCGGCGTCACTTCTACTCGTGTTACAGTCATGAGGGTACACCCGCCCCCTACGGGGGCGTAAAGAAGGCCATCGACTACGCTCTTTGAACAATACGGAAGGTTCAACTGAGAAGTTTAGCCAAATATTGCCCCGTAAAGCTGTCTTGATTGGCCGCAATATCCTCTGGGGTACCTTGTGCGAGAATCATTCCACCCCGTTCTCCACCCTCTGGCCCAAGGTCAATGACCCAATCTGCAGATTTGATAACATCCAAATGGTGTTCGATGACGATAACACTGTGTCCTTTCGCCCTTAATTCTAAAAGAACATTAATCAACAATTCTACATCTGAAAAAGAAAGACCAGTGGTTGGCTCGTCGAGAATGTAAACTGTGTGTTTATTCGGAGGGCGTCGTAATTCACTTGCAAGTTTGACTCTTTGCGCTTCTCCACCAGAGAGTGTGGTTGCTGGCTGTCCAAGACGGACATATGAGAGGCCTACGGCCTTGAGTGTGTCGAGGGTTCGGAATATTTTCCTGTGGTTTTCGAAAAAGATAACTGCCTCACCTATCGGCATTTGAAGGATATCGTTGATGTTCTTACCTTTCCATGTGACTTCCAAGCATTCTCGTGTGTATCGAAGGCCTTGGCATACATCGCATGTGATCCAAACATCAGGTAGGAAATTCATTTCCAGTTTTATTGAGCCAGCGCCTTTACATGATTCACAGCGTCCACCTTTAACATTAAAACTGAAATGACCAGGGGTGTAACCGCGTTCCTTTGCAAGAGTGGTTTTCGAAAACAAAATTCGAATTTCATCAAACACTTTGGTGTAGGTCGCTGGATTTGAGCGAGGTGTCCGTCCAATTGGAGATTGATCGATGATGATGGCTTTGTCAACGTGTTCAAGACCTTTGAGGGTCGTATGTTTTCCAGCAATTGTATCTGAATTATGGAGGTGGCGTTGTAAAGCAGGTGCGAGAATCCCTGAAACAAGTGATGACTTTCCTGAGCCAGAAACTCCAGTAATTGCAGTCATACAACCAATGGGGAACTTGGCGTGGATGGATTGAAGATTATTGTGTTGGGCGCCTTTGATCGAAATCCATTTTTTACTTGGCTTTCTTCTCACTTCTGGAGTTGTAATGGTTCGCCTTCCGCTCAAAAAGGCCCCTGTAACAGAATCTTCAGTATTCATTGCCACCTCAGGAGGGCCATTAGCAACAACCATTCCGCCTTCTAATCCCGCACCTGGACCCAAGTCGCACAACCAATCTGCTTGGCGAAGGGTGTCTTCATCGTGTTCGACCACGATGAGCGTGTTTCCAAGGTCACTGAGTTCACGGAGTGTTGCGAGAAGTCGCGCGTTATCTCGTTGGTGTAATCCGATTGACGGCTCGTCAAGGACATACATTACTCCAGTGAGTCTACTGCCGATTTGAGTTGCAAGTCTGATGCGTTGACTTTCACCACCGGAAAGGGTGTTGGCTTTTCGGTCGAGGGTGAGATAGTCAAGGCCAACACTGTCGAGGAATCCGAGGCGGTTTTCAATTTCTTTGAGGATGTCTTTGCCAATGAAGAGACTGCGTTCATCAAGAACTTCGAGTACGTCTGCAAAATTCTCAGGCGCCCCCGCACCGTTGGGTTGCCATGCACGGATGAGGGCGAGAGAATCGTGGACTGAACAGCGGCTGACTTCGGGTAAACGGATACCTCCGACAGAAACATATCGGGCTGCGGCATTGAGTTTTTCTCCACCACATTCTGAACAATCAAGGTCGGTCATACAGCTGATGAGGCGGCTGCGAGTTCGTTCAGAGGTGGTTTCTGTGTAGGTCTTTTGCAGACGAGCAATAATACCCTCCCATGGCCGATTCATTTTGTAGACTGAACCATTATCGGATTCGAAATGAAAGTTGATGATGGTTGAGCCGGAGCCATTCAAAAGGATATCTTTGTCATCATCATCGAGGAGTTCAAAGGGAGTGTTTCTCGAAATGCCATAGTGTTGTGATACTTGTTCGAGAAGGCGGCGATACCAGGAAGGAGACATTGATTGGCGCCAAGGTCGTACACACCCGTTGGAAACGGTGAGGGTTCCATCAACGATCAGTTCAATGTTGAATTGGCGCTCAACCCCGAGCCCCTGACACACACTGCAAGCGCCCAGTGGTGAATTGAATGAAAAGACACGCGGGGAAAGTTCTGGCATAAACGCCCCGTGGTCTGGGCAAGCAAAATCTTCCGACCATGCAACAGTCTCTCCGACTTTTGTGAAACGGGACCGTGTTCCTTCGGAGAGCTTTTCATCTTCACCTGGCGCTTCAATACTTTCGATTGCAACCGTGCCACCACCCAAACGAAGTGCCCCTTCGACTGATTCCGTGAGGCGTTGTCGCCGATCTTTTGTACATCGTAAACGATCGACTCGGACATCGATATCGTGGCGGAAATTTTTATCCAGCTCTGGGGGGTTTTCAAATCCAACCTCATGGCCATTGACTTTACCGTGAAGATATCCTTGTTCCACAAGTTGCCTGAAGAGGTCTTGGTGGGTTCCTTTTCTCGCTCGAACGGCTGGCGCCCAGAGGATTATTGCGTGGCCTTCAGTATTCCATATGATGTCGTCAACGATTTCTTGAACGGTGCGCCGTGCAACTTCTCTACCACATGTAGGGCAGTGTGGTTTGCCAATTCGCGCCCATAATAAGCGGAAATAGTCTTGAATTTCTGTTACGGTTGCTACAGTCGAACGAGGATTGTGAGATCCTTGTTTTTGATCGATCGAAATTGCCGGAGATAGGCCCTCAATACCATCACAATCTGCTTTCTTCATTTGGCCAATGAATTGACGAGCATATGAGGAAAGACTCTCAACATAACGTCGTTGCCCTTCAGCATAGAGTGTGTCAAATGCAAGACTCGATTTTCCGGAGCCAGAAACGCCAGAGATTACAACAAATTTCCCTCGGGGAAGCTGCACGGTGATGTCTTGGAGGTTGTGCGTACGGGCGCCGCGGACTTCAATCCACCCATGATCGTGCCCCTCATTCACCATGCTCTCACCCTCTTGCGCTCGTCGATGGTTCAAGAAGTCTCGGAATTCATTTCGTCGCGTGTATCTTTATTGAAACGGTATATCCGAGGCAAATCGAACTGGTTCATCTGTTTCAGGATGAAGGAATTCAAGAGCTGAGGCATGGAGGCATACTCGATTGAAGGCATTGGATTCTGCCCCGTGTAATTCATCACCAACAACAGGGCAGCCAAGGGACCTCATCGCCATACGTATCTGATGTCGGCGCCCGGTTTCGATACTAATTTGTATCAAAGAGGTGTGATTATCTGTGTCGGTAACTTGCCAATGGGTGATAGCTTCTTTCGAGCCGTGGAAGGTTGATTTGACCCGCTTCACAAAGAGGTTTTTATCTTCGACAAGCCATTCTCTTGCCATTCCTTGCATTTCTTTTGGTCTGCCTTCAACTAAGGCGTGGTATGTGCGATGAACGGCGCGTTCTGCGAATTGAGATTGGATGTATTCTTTGTGTCTTTGGTGTAGTGCGAAAACCATGACTCCGGAGGTGTCTCGGTCAAGGCGATGGACAATATAGCACCAGTTTTTCTCGTCTGCTTGTCTGACGTAGTCGACGCATCGGCCGTGTAGGGTATCTATTTCCATTTTATCAGTCGCTATTGAAAGAAGGCCTGCTGGCTTTTCAACCACAAGGATGGCTTCATCCTCCCATAGTATTTTCAAATCTATTTTCTTCTGTTTTACAACTGGTGGTGGTGTTATTTCATGTGCTTTCACACGGCTGAGTAATTCAATCGTCATACCATCCTTGATTTCGAACTTGGCTTTATGTTCAACGGTTCCGTCAACTTGTATTCGGCCCTCTGTCAGCATTGTTCTTAACTTCGTACGCGAAGTATTAGCCATGAATTCGCCAAGAATATCGAGTAAAGTTCCTGTTTTATCTACTTTAAATTTCATATTGATCACCTACAAAAGAAGTGCGTCGCACCATGTGCCTTTCTCACCACTATGGCCGGGTTCAAGAAGCGTGAGGCCGTCTGCGAGAACAAGGCTGTTGAGGTTTCCTGACCCTTGGTATCCTGTCGAGTACGCGAGTAATTGATCAGTCGATGTATCAACTTTGATTCTGCGAAGAACGAGAAATTTTTCATCCGACTTGAACGATTCCGCAAGCTGTACTCTGACTCGGCGTTCTTGGGCCCCCCCTCCGTTTGTTGAAGCACGAAGGTATGGCCCAACTAGCATTCTGAATACCACATGACTGCTTGCTGGGTTGCCGGGTAAACCAAACAATGGTACTCCTTTCCAATATCCGAACAAAGGGGGAGATCCTGGTCGGATTTTTACTCGCCAGAATTTGATATCTCCTTCTTCTTCCATTATTTTTCGAACCAAATCCCATTCCCCCATTGAAACACCTCCTGATGTTAAAATCAAGTCGCACTCTTTAGCCGCAATGTCGAGCTTTTCGCGGAGGCGATCAAGAGAGTCGACAACTGAGTCATACCTCTTTGGTTTGTGGCCCGACCATCGAACAAGACTTGCGATTCCAAATGAATTCGATTCGTAAATTTCGTTTTCCTTTAATTCACTACCAGGTAGTTGAAGTTCATCTCCTGTGGAAAGTATCCCGATGGTGGCTTGTTGAAAGACTGGGACTTTTGGATGCCCCATCGTAGCACAAAGTCCGACTGAAGAGGGGGTGAGGTGTGTGCCTTTGTGTAAAGCAATCTGCCCTTTTGCCAAATTTTCTCCTTTCTTTCGGATAAAATGTTTTTTTCCTTCTTCGGTGAGATGGACTGTTGAGTTTTTCTCATCAACCTCACAACGTTCAATCGGAAGTATTGCGTCAGCGCCATCTGGTATTGGGGCCCCCGTCATTATCCGAGCAGCTTGTCCTTTTCCGATAGGTTTGGTTCTTTGGTTCGTTCCTGCTTGAACGGTCTGAAGAATGGAAAGTGGTGGGTGGGGGTTGAGGGAGTCTTCATGCCGAAAAGCGAAACCATCCATCGAAGAATTATCAAAACGGGGGTCATCAACTTTAGATTCTAAGTCCTTCGATAGTATTCGATTGAAAGCATCGTCCAAAGGTACGAATTCTGTGGAGAGTGAAAGGGGTTGAGTTTCGAGAATCTTTAGCGCTTCCGGGTATGAAACGAAGTAAGGGGTCTCGGGCATGGTTACACCATCGGTTCTGTTGGTTTGAGTTTCGCGGTTGCCCGCCTAGAAAAGGAATTCGGGAATTCGTTTCAATGAGGCGAGGAGGAGGACTGTGATAAGCAGATTTCGAACGGTTGATTGTTTGGCATACTTAGAACCAAAGCGCGAGCCAATCAATCCTCCGAGAAGGACCGCTACAATGAATGGGAGAAGGGTTGAAATTTCTAAAACAAGTTGGTTTGATGCTGTTGCTCCTAGAAGGCCTGCTGCTGAATTTACCCAAATGAAAAGGGCGGCGGTTGCTGCTGCAGCTTTTGGGGTGGCCCATTGTTTGAGTAACAGGAGAGGGGAGAGAAAAATACCCCCGCCCACCCCTATGATTCCACTGAACAAACCAATCACTGCTCCAAATGCATAAGCTTGTGTTTTTTCAGGGTCTTTGATTTGGCTAAGCTCGGATTCTTTCTTCACGGAAAGTAAGTGTAATGCTGCATAAAGAAGTGTTATTGAAAGAAGCGCGTCGTAAATCCTGCCGTCAACTTTGAGATAACCGCCAATAAACGCGAAGGGTATACTTGCGAGAAGAAAGGGAAGTGATTTAGAGCGTGAATGGTGTCCTGCGCTCGAATAATGAAAGAATGCTAATCCTGCTACAATCAGGTTGAGTACCCAAACATGTTGTTTTAACCATGCACTCTGCATTTCACCATAGGCAGTTAATGAAAGAAGGGCGAGGTAACCGGATGCCCCCCCATGGCCAACGCTTGAATAGAGAATTGAAATGAAAAAAAGCCCGCAACATATTGCAAAAAGGGCAAACCCCTGATCCATGCTTTCGCCTCAATACGACTCAGTCGAAATTCATGACAAAGCCGCATTCCGCATATGCGCAGGTCACAGTATAGCGAGCTTTTTTCGGTTTAGGGATTTTAAGCATTGAGCCACACTGATCACATTGTACTTTGAGTGTTTCAGCTGCTGCTGGAGTTGGAGCGTCTCCGAGAGTGCGTCCAACGTCTTGAGACCAACCTAATGAGTCTGTGTACTTATCAGCCTTGACGCTCAACTTCTTTTGCTTCAACGATAAACGCATCTTGCGCTTTCTCTTTTTGGGTTGGGAGCCTTTAGGTGCTTTTGCCGCCATGGGTATCGTCTACCGCTTGTCGTGGTTGTATTCAATTACTTCGGCTGTATTCTTCACCGAGATACTCTGAAATTCCATTCACTGGGTTGTGTACGATATGACCGTTTTTCTCCAATGCTTCAACAAGAGGTGGGCGTGCGTTAGTCGGATCGGTGTGGTAAACAATGACTTCTTCTGCCTCGCATGCTGCTGCGAAATCTACAATTTCTTTGTGGCCGGCGTGTGTTGAAAAGGAATAGGACTTCCACTCTAGTGGGATGTCTGTTTCATTCCCAAAAATATTTATTTTTCCTTCGGTTTGGAGTTTTCTTCCTCCAGTATTTGATGCCTGATAGCCGGTAAAAAGAATCGCGTTTGAAGTGTCTTGACGAAGGCGATTGAGATACCAAATTGATGGGCCGCCTTGGAGCATTCCTGAGGTTGATACGATAACATCCGATTCAAGGGCTTTTTTCCGGTCTGATTTACTTGATACTCGACGACTCCACGCCCAGGCGTTCTTGAAAGCTTCAGGATCACGGAGTGTTTCGGGATGATTCATTTGCATACCTGCAATTCTTTTCCCCATTCCATCGACGTGAACATCGAGGTGTGGGAGATATTTGTGAAGGCGCATAACAATGTCTTGGGTTCGTCCGTTTGCAAAAGCAGGAATCAGAACTTTCCCACCCCGATCAACTATACGTTGCACGTGTGTAATGAATTTTTGTTCTTCTTCAAGAAGTGGAGGATGTTCTCTACCACCATATGTTCCTTCGACAAAGAGTGTGTCGGTTTTTACTGGTTTAGCTCCTTTCGTAAGGGGTGAATCACGGGTATCGAAGTCACCGGAAAGTAATATTTTTCGTTGTGGTGTCTCAATTTTAAGCATAGCTGCACCAGGTATATGTCCAGCACGTTGAAGTTCGAGTTTCCAATCTTCATGCATCCAGGGTGTATTGAAGTCATGGATATTCCACGAATCAAGTGCTGTGTCAATGTCTCGTTTATCCCAGGCAAGTGGAAATTTTTCGATAGAGCTTACTTTATGACAATCATACCACATTAATTCTGATATTTCTGCAGTAAGGGCTGTTCCATGAAGACGTGTTCTGTGATTCGAACAAAGCCACGGCGCCATACCGAGATGATCAACGTGTGAATGAGTGATTACAGCATCACGGACTACAGGTGCTTCAGATGGGTAACGAGGAGGTGTTGTCGGTGCAAGCCCATAATCTAATAGTAAACGGGTTTTTTTGTCATCTTCAAGAACAATACCGACATTTCCAACTTCGTCCCCGCCTCCAAGACAATGGTAGCGAATACCTTTCTTAGGGGGTTCTTCCGGATAAGAAGTTGTTCGGCCTGGTGAATAGAATACCATCTGAATCATTCTCTGCTGATGGTGATATGTATTCAAGTTGATTCTCTTCATACACTACACCCCCTTGTTTCCATTGCAGTTACAATCTCAACAAAACCGATAATTTCCATTGTGTTTTATAGAGTTAAGTTAAGTGCTTGTCGCGACCATAATCTTCGGGGCATACTCTCGTTTCCTTTCATCCAATCCCTTAACATACTCTCTCCAAGTAAGGGAATTGATTCCATCGGAAACAAAGGGGTCTAAACACTCTGTTTGTTTTTCTATCACTCCTTGATCTAATCCCTTCTTTTGGAATTTCAATTATTCACCCTTTTCCAATTTCGATCAGTAAATTAGATTCTTTAAATCCACTCTGGAACAATATAATGACCATTCGAAATCAATATTCTACACTATACAAGGCGAAGGAGAGATGAACCCCATCTTCATGGTCAATACATGGCACGGCAAGAAGGTCATCATTTTCTTGTTGATGATGATCGATGTTTTGGATGCGGAGCATGTATAGCCCTTTGTCCAGTTAACGTACTCACACTCATTGATCGTCTGGCGATTGTTGATGAAGAAAACTGTACTCATTGTGAATTATGCATACCATCATGTCCGGTTTTTGCCCTTGAAATCATTCCAACAAAAGGTGGGTAAATGTCATCAGTTGTATTAATTGGTGGAACCTATTCGAATCTTGTTACCGCGATTGAGCTTTCAAAATCACATAATGTTACATTGATTGAACTCAATGCTGAAATCGGACTACCATCAATATCCCCAGGCCATATAAAAAACCAAGAACTCCTCATACACTATCTCACATCCGAACAAATAAAATTCCTTCAAATTCACTCATTTAATGATGGGTTTACTCTACGTTCGGAGTGGGGTTTGAAGCACCTTGCTGTTCATGCAGCTCAGAAAGGCGTAGTAATATTTACTCGAACAAGGATTACTCAATGTGTAGAAACAGAGAATGGATTTACAATTAATTTCCAAGGAGGGGGATCAAAGAGTATGGACCAGACCCATGCACATTTCCTTATCAACGATTCACAGTGGACCTACCAAGCTCCCGGTTCAAAACAACACACGCTACCCGATTCTCAACAAGTTATCATACCATCATTTGGAAAATTTCACCCAATGTATGGCGGCACAGCACTCCAAAATGATTGTACAGATATCCCGGAAAACGCAACAATTCTTCCGAGATTTGAAGGACTAACTGAGGTTTGGCAAGCTTCAGAAAACTGGGTGCCGGCAAAAGGATGGATTGAAATCATCAAATGCTCCCTTCCCGTTTCAATCGAAAAACGGTGTATAGATGCCCAAATTATCGAGGGCCGTCGAATTTCAACCCTCATCAAATAAAGAATTGTAGTGTTGCTAGACACACCACCTTAAAACCCCCAACAGTCGCCCCTTAATTGAAGGAAGTACTTCAGGAGTGACAAATTTGGCAGAACATCCTTTAGCTAATCTACGAAAAAAACTCAAAGAAGAAAACCTTCTTGACAAACCAACCCTCAAATCATGGGCAAAGGTAATCATACTTTTCGCAATTGTTTTCGGCCTCTACAGCGCCCACATCTACCTCCCACTAAAGTTTGGTTTACTCCTCATTCCAATCACAGCCCTTTTCTCTACTACCCTTGCAATGACGGGCCATGAAGGAGTTCACTCCTCAGCTTGCCGTTCAAAACTCGGTAATATTTCCTTAGCAGCTATTGTATTCTCCCTTTTTGCAGGATTCTCAATGGAATATTGGCGAGAAAAACACAATGTCAAACACCACGCCCAACCCAACGTCGTTAACAAAGATCCTGACATCCATTCTTGGCCGTTTACCTTCAGTCAAGAAGAATACAATACCAGTGGTCCAACCCGAAAATTCTTCCAGAGAAATCTTCAAGGCTGGGCGTTCTGGCCAATTTCACTTCTTGTAGGGCACCTCATGCGGTTAGATGGCTTGAAGTATATTGCTTTAAAACCCTTCAAAGCAAAGAAAAACAAGCGGATTACAAAGGTTTGGCTCCTCGATACAGCACTCATTCTTCTCCACTTCGCTCTTTGGATCGCCCTACCAATCTTTGCAGGACTCTCTTGGCAAATCACCCTTGGCTTTTATGCTCTACTTTGGGGATTGGTGGGAACTTGTCTCACAGCGATTTTCATTGTAGGTCACGCAGGGCGCCCGATCATAACAGACTACGACCAGAATTGGCGACTTCAGATTGAAACAGCTCGCCGAATTAAGTTCGGCCCAATTGGCTCGTTCTTCTTTGTAGGGCTGGATTACCAAATCGAACACCACATGCTGCCCGCTCTTTCCCACTTCAACCTCCCCAAGGCAGCTCCACTGGTCAAAGAATATGCAGAAGAGCGAGGATGGCAATACCAGGAACTCGGCTTTTTCCGGGCACTTTGGGAATCAACCGTTGCACTTCACAGAGCATGGAAAACCCCCTCACTTATTCTCGACGAAAATGGAGAACTCAGCGACCCACTTGAATCAGAACCCTCAACAGTGTGAAAACCTCTTCAAAGGGGACGTCTACGCAACAGTATGGCAACTGAACGACTCTATCTCAAAAGCATCGAATCAGGATATTTTACTGATTTCAACGCGACCGTTACATCAGTAGATGGGGGTAAAGTTTCACTCGATCGAACTCTGTTTTACCCTCTCGGAGGCGGGCAGAACTGGGACCTTGGTACACTTGATGGACCAAATGGAAAATTGTCTGTTCATGAAGTTCGAGGGAGGGAAGATATTCTCCATACACTCGATACCGATCACCAACTCGAAGTCGGTGACGAAGTTAAAGGATCGATTGATTGGCAAAGAAGGCATGCACATATGCGGATGCACACCGCACAACATCTCGTTTCGGGGGTGGTTTATGAAGCGTTTAACGGTGCCAGAACTGTGGGTAATCAAATACACGATAACCGCTCTCGTATTGATTTCAATCCTATTTCATTTACTGAAGAAATGTTAGAAGATGTAACACAACAAGTGAACATAATCATCGATGCTGATCACAAAGTAACCGACTCAACAATGACGAGAGAAGAAGTCAATGCTGAAATGCCCCCTGAACGAACGAATATGGATCTTCTACCGTCATTTGTGCAAGAGCTTAGGGTGGTAAAAATAGGTGATAATTTAGATCTTTGCCCGTGTGCTGGAACACACGTGCAGCAGCTCGGAGAAATTGGACACATCGAGATAACGGGGAAGAAGTCCAAAGGTAAAGGAACTCAACGCATCACCTATGAATTACAAATTCCAGACATCACCCCACATCCAATCAGGGAAAGAATTTGAAAATCATAAAAGGTAGGAGTTCTGAAAAACTCGTTTCAGTGGAGAAAAAATTAGTTAACATAGAGAAGGGAAATAATCAACCTTCAATATTTTAATCATCTTCGAGTAATTCATCGACTTCAGATAGGACAGTTTTCCACTCCTTTCTTTGGTTTTGGAGTTTCTCAAAACCCTCTTTTTCGACCTTCTGCTTCTCTTCAATAGGGGTCTTTTGCGCATTTGTTGCTGCCTGTAACCGATCAGTGAGTGCTAAATCTTCACCACTCCGCTCACCACGGTCAACCCGTTTGATTTCACGAGAAGGAATTGTTCTTGCTCCGTATTTCGAATGATCTTTTTCTTCAAACATTCCAATCATATCTCTTCGTTCTTCCTCGGTGGGAGCAACATCACGCCACTGGTTTTGGTTCGCAATATCTTGAATAACATTTGACTTTCTCTGACTTTTTTGCTGTTTAAAGAGGGCTTCAATATCTTCAACTGTCGATTGCGGGACCGGTTCAGAAAGTCCAGCAGCTAAACGCTGTTGTTCAACGAGTACGGCTCCATGAACTTCATCATGGTCGTATCGATGAGGGGCTGCAGCCATCATCAACATTTCTTTTGCAAATTGCGTAAACGGATCATCGTGTGATATCGCCGCAATTTGGTCACGAATAGAGGTGTGGCGAGAAATACAACGCTTACAGCGAACCGATGCAGCAATATCTACGGCATCACAACGCAGACAACAGGCCTGAAAACCCATTTCTTTCATTGCACGCCTCGGCATCGACATGGTTGGCCCCATTGTCGTGCAGTGCTGCTGGCGCATCAAACTTCGGATGCGAGGCTTCAAATCCGACGCCGAGAAACATGAGACATGGCAGGAAGAGATTCTCGAGCAGACATACTCGATGATAACCCCTTTCGAAACCAAAAACCACGCATCCACCGCGTCCATGCTCACCAATCCCAAGATGGAACCATTCACTTTGAAACAGGAGCTAATATTCGCACAAATCCATTATTTGCACAAATGATGGGAATGTCTCAACAACAACCCGCACAAATGCATGATGGGAAAATTTGGCATTTTAGTGATGAAGAAAAGAAACACCTTCGGCTTGCAACAGCAGCCTTTACTGTAGCTTTGGGATTCATGGCTGTTGGGGGGTTATGGGGTATTGATTCTCTCGGCTACACTTCTTGGACCATACAATTCCTCCTCTCAATGCCGGTTCTTCTTTTGGCCGTTGGTCCTGCTTTTCTCTTGCATGAAATTGGGCACAAAATTGTCGCGAAGAAGAACGGCTGTTGGGCTGAGTTCCGAGCCGACCCACGCGGGTTAAGGTTCGGAATTTTTCTTTCCTTTTTTATTGGAATCTTATTCATGGCCCCCGGTGCGGTGATGGTAGCAGGCCTTGTCACCCGTCGTCAAAATGGTCACATCGCTATTGCAGGCCCCCTCGTGAATTTTGGATTGTTCCTTATTGGAATCCCTCTTTGGGGTATAATCCTCGGTTTGACGGGAGCTTTTGATGCAGATATTCAAGGGACGAGTTATTTGGTTGGAGGCCAACTCATTTGGCAAAAAATGTTAATCGATGCAGGAATTTTCTGGATTGGAGCCAATCTCGTTCTTGGATTGTTCAACATGCTCCCCTTTGGTCCACTCGATGGAAATAAAGTCAAAGACTGGAATGAAAACGCATTCTATATCACGATCTCTGTATTTGCTTTCCTAGTCATCTCATGGATCTTCCTGGGAATCTGGTCGCCATCAACCGTTCTCCAATCAATCGCAGGTCTCTTTTGAGAAACTCAGCAGTGAACTCAATCACAGATAGGCGTTGACTACAGGCTTTTCATCCAAGTGGAAGAAAGAATAAGACGCCCACCATGTGATAATATCAAGGCTATCAACGAGGTTCGATACACCTGAATGTTCTTCACCGTAGTCCTTACCCGTGGTATCCATCCAAATTTCCATTTCTTCAAGTGTATCGCAAGTCTGATGGTAACACCAGTAACCATCAACAAGGCCCCCGAAACCAATTGTGACGGTGTCAAGGTTATCTTGGAAACTTGCATGGTCTGAACGAGCAGTAACATCTTCATAGACAATAATTTCTGGTTTACCTCTTTCGAGCCAGTCGTCTACTTTCCACGTATCTTCACCAAACCCTTCCCCGATGAGGACACTTTGTTGTTGTTCGACACCAATTGCATCAGCACCAATCCACAAGGTAAGCCCAACCATTTCTGGTTGGTTGATGACATCATGGTCAAGGGAAGGGCCGAGATAAACACGCATTGGCCACACTTCCTCATCCTTCGGATAACCATCTGGATCAACAGTTGTTGCAGGATCTCCGTGTGGTGCACCACCGCCGCCAGGCCAGTTTACTCCAGCCATATCGAGATTGATATAATTGGTAACGGTAACATCAGGGTTGTCTTCTTTGACATAATAGTCAGTCCAGTAATCACTTCCTCGCTTTCCACCTTCTTCGCCTGACCAGAAGCAGAACACCATGGTCCTTCGAGTATCAAAACTCGACATTGCCCCAGCAACAGTGAGTACCATACTTGTTCCAGCAGAGTTGTCATAGGCTCCAACACCGGTCCCATAGGTACGAACTCCAGTTAGGTGAGGGTCGGCGAGCAATGCATTGGCGGGTGGAGCGACATCAAAGTGAGCTCCAAACACCATCCACTCATCAGGGACTTCATTTCCATACCTAAACCCACAGATGTTGTATGATTCTGGATTTTGGTTTCCGAACACATCAGTGAACTCATAACGCTGGGTGACAACTGTCAAACCATACGATTCAAGTTCATCAATAAGATAGACCGCAGCGTCTTCGTAAGCGGTGTTTGCTTGACCAGCCCAACGATTGAGGTACCCAACAGCACCGTCTGCAAGATCCAGTGGATTGGGGGTCTCATCTGTAAGATGGTGAAGATAATTGTACGTTGTGCGTCCATTCACCAGCCCAGTAGAATGCCGTCCACCTTCATCACTCGAATACGCAGGAGCCATATCTCTCACAATCATAAGAGGGTATGCAACAACAGGGCCGCCTGAATTTAAACTTGCATTCAAGCTAACATTTTCACCAGCAAGGCGCTCAACAGCGCCACCGTTTGCAGCACGATGGCCCTCCTCATTATACCACGTCGCCCACGATTCATTGGCATCTCGTATAGGCCAATTATCCCGACCAAAAGAACCAACGAGAATGATAGCGGTATCTGCACGTGGAGGGGCGAGCACAGAGAGTTGAACAGATTGACCCGCCTTTAGATCAACGATCGTTGAATTCACAACAAAGCCAGATTCAGCATCTTTAATCAGATAGGGGACAAAGACGGAAAGAGATTTTTCAGCAGTAAATGTAACACCTTGAAAAACACCAGCAGTCCACGTTTTTGGAGTGATATCGACATCATTTTCAGTGACTTCATCTGATTCATTTTCACCGAAACAACCAGACAAAGGAGCCAAAGCCATCAACAGAACAAGCGTGAATGCCTGCATTCCCTTTGCGCCGCCCATGAATACGCCTCTCGCCCCGCCTTTCTCAAACCTGCGCTTGAATGTTAATCCGAATAAAAAACAAAGAGAGACAGATTCCAACCCAGAAAAGCGCCCAGCCGCTACAAAACCCCGGAAAACAAATCTATTTTACACCAAAGCGGAAAAAATTACCAGAAAACCATTCAGGAATGGCAATTGTTTGATATAGGTCATATGACAATAACCGAATGATAACATGACTGGAAATGAAGATTACTCCTTTGATATCCTCTTTATCACCCGAGAATTAGGAGAAAAAACCACCAAAAATTCAATGCGAACAAAGTACCTTTGGGCTAACACAGTGATCATTGATGATGTAGACGAACGCTGCCCCCTCATCGAAGGCTAACTTATTCAGATTCTTGAACATCTTTGACGGATTCAAAAACGTCTTGGTTTGCCCGTTCGTTACGGATGCTAAGGACGAGCATGAAAATCCCCAGTGCGGCAAACACCATAACTGCATATAGGGCGACTTCGGTTGAAGAGAGGGATTGTTCTAATTCCTCATCGATGCTTATCACTTCATCACATCCAGCGCCGAAACAATCACCAATACTTGGCTGCCCAGGCTCTTCATGGATATCCCGATGAACGATAACAGAATGATTCCAGACATCAGTTGTTGAGTTGTTGACAACCCGTTCGACTTGATAGGCATACGTTCCAGCGGAGGAGTTTCCAAAAACAAGTGCATGTGATACAGCACACGACTCATCAACCAATGTGCCGTTTTCATCAAGTGTACATGAACGGGTTAACCATACAGACATATTATCACCGTCACCTCCAAAAACACCATCTTGATTGAGGTCAATTCGAATTTGCATTGATGCATTTTCTGTAGAGTCTCGCATACGGAACACGATTCCATTCCCTTCAACAAATGCTGTATCGGTAACGTTCCCGGGCCGCACTTCATCATCAATAAGAATAACATTGAGCGTTTCTTGTTCGTGCGCTGATGCCGAGGGCATAAGGAAAAACAGAGTAAAGAAAACAACGAGCACCTTCATTCCGCGACTCCGCCCCATACTTTCCCCTTCACAACCTTACATAAAGACAAAACGGAAGAGTCTACCGTCGACAACTATGGGAGCGAAGGAAGTAGGCCTCGGCATTTTCATTGTCGCGCTTCTCGGTTCAGCCAGCATCCTTACCTTCGGCCTTTCTTCTCCATCTGAAGAGTCTGCTAAAACAATGGAAAATTCGGAAGATCCGTTGTTCCAAGGCGAAGGCCACGACCACTCAAACGCATCGCAGCATATTGCTGGAACCGATAATATGAAACTCCTGGATTATAATTCTCTCACAACAACAGGAAACGCGGAGGTGCAAGTAGCCACAACACCCGATGGTATGGAGACATATGCCTATCTTGCCGGGTGGAATGACATGCACATCGTTGATGTTACCGATCCAAACAATACATCAGTAGTTGGTGTCTATAACGATCCGAACACCCAAGTTCTCGATGTAAAATATCTCGAATACAACGGCCGAGAATACATCCTTCAACAAAACCAACTCATCGACCCGGG
The DNA here is from genome assembly GCA_949372645.1 of Candidatus Poseidoniaceae archaeon. Classification (GTDB taxonomy): domain Archaea; phylum Thermoplasmatota; class Poseidoniia; order Poseidoniales; family Poseidoniaceae; genus MGIIa-L1. The sequence goes on from CASIAP010000010.1 coordinate 52,705, forward strand.
CAATTCTGATCCCAACATTGGTGAATGGAGCGACCCCGTACAAGTTTCTGTCAACCTTATCGATGTTACCGTTAAGGACAATCCAACTTGGATTGATTCTTGGTACGATGTCGACCACCCAAGCGGTCCACACAATATCTACACTCAAATGATTGATGGTGAATGGTACGTATTTATCGCTAATCCTGAGTATGAAGAATGCAATGATGCAATCGGAGAGGCTTGCGGCGGCGTTACCATCGCACACCTCAATCTCGATGGTTCAGCATCTCAAAACCTACCCGGGGTTCCTGCATCCGGAATTGGCCACACCATCATCAAAGTCGGCGAATATGAAGTTGCATGGGAGGCAACGAACGGTGGCTGGATTTACATCCACGACATGACGGTTCAACTTTGGCCTGGCGAAGACCCGAACGACCCTCGCTACGGTCATACATTCATTTACGGAAGTTATTGGGAAGCAGGTTTGAGAATCGCCGATGTGACCAATGTACCCCATCCAGTGAACTCTCCAGAAGAATATACTCTTCATGCCACATTGTGTAAAACAGGTGTTGGCAACCCACTCCAATGCCGATGGCGAGCCGAAGAAGTAGGTCAATGGATGGAGTTCCTCGATTTGGATGAAGACGGCAATCCAGACAGTGGAACCAACGGTAATGTAAACGGAGGTCGCGTATCCTACATCCATTATGCTGAACCCTTCCCGACAATGGTTGATTTGTCTCACGTCGGTTATTCCGATGAACCCGTACATCTTGTTACAGCTGCGGTCGAAGTTCTCTCTACGAATGTAGGAACGGGAATCATCTACCTCATCGATACAACCGATTACACCATGATTGATGGGCAATTAAAATTCCAACCCAAACTGATTCGAGATTGGGAGATTCCGTGGGCAAGTGATCACTGTTATGGGGCAGATTGTGAAGCCTATCCAGATGCTGATGAATGGTTGTTATTCTCACCACACAACTTGGACAGCGCCTATTTTGAAACAAACGAAACAACCGACCAAAGCCATGGAGGGGGCTGGGATGGGCGCCTCTACATTTCCCATTACCACGCAGGTTTGTGGGTCATTGACGTTGAAACCCTGGTTGCACCGACCAATCCAGACGACCGAGTCGCCACCCATTTCGAGGCAACAGTAGGGTGGTATTTACCTCACGGAGAAGATGGAACTCCACTTGATTCGAGCTTCTATGATTTCGGTTGGGTGCCTTTCCTTTGGGCCGTTGAACATCATAACGGTATTACCTATGCATCTTGTATTTCGACAGGACTGTACATCGTTCAACTCGAAACTGACATCGCCTATCTTGGGCAATTGATTTGAGGTATTACAATGAACAGTAAAGTTGCTATGGCCGTCCTTCTTTCACTCACACTCCTTTCTGCAGGATGCACTGGAGTTGAAAGTACCGCTCCTTTTCTCCATGGCGAAGACATCAATCCATCAATAGCGGTTGAAGATTTTACACTCGTCGATAGCACGGGCCAAGAATGGAACTACCATAACCAAACCGACGGCAAGGTCGTCGTCATTGCCTTTTTGTTCACGAACTGCATTGATATTTGCCCCATTGTCACCGAAAACCTCCGATGGGTTCACAGCCAATTAAGTGAGGAAGAACACAACCAAACTCAATTTTTGACGATCACGGTTGACCCGTGGAGAGACGATACAACAGCCCTCTCAGAATGGACGCAATACAGAAACGCTTCATGGCCACACGTTACAGCCAATTCTACTGAAGAAAACTCGTCGATGTTCCAAACCATCCAGTCGGTATGGGCAAACTTTGCCGTAGGGCTCTCGATTGAAGAAATAACAGAGAATGAAACGAACACCTCAGCCAGACATCATCCAGATGCTTACAGCGTTAATCATTCAACGGGCACAGTTCTTGTTGACTCAAATGGAATGCAGCGGATATGGTGGGGCGATAACGATTGGTTGACCGACTTGGTTTTAGCAGATGTTCGGACACTTCTTGAAGACGATTAAAGCCTAGAACTTCAATACACCTCTCCAATCAGAGGATTCGCAGTGGGTCGATGCAAACGCTAACGTCTGACAAGGCCTACTGCTCATTCGTCTTTACGACCAGATGCGAAAATGCCTGCAACAATTGCGGCCATGGTTCCAAAGGCTCCCAGTGCTGGCAACTCGTCATCATCATTAGATACAAAACTAGATTCGGGCAAGATTGTAATTGAGTAATTATCTGCATTACTGGTTTGCTGGTCATCACTGGCAGTTACTGAACATTCTACTTCATCTTCCCAATTAAATGCTGATCCGAGAGTATCAGATTGCCAATCGGTGTTAATGACTATGCCATTTACTAACCATGTCACATTTACAACTAGTGTATCGCCATCGGCGTCATAAACGTTGTAATTGCATGTGAGCTCATCATTTTGTAGGGCTTCCAAAGGTGAAATAGTGACATCAGTTACGACCGGAGCTGTGTTTGAATTTACCGTATTATTACCACTAGAGTTGTTACAATCTTCGTCAGATTCACCAGCTGGTATGACGACAGAATAATTTTCGAGAATTGTACTGTATTGGACCGTTCCGTTCTCATGTAATTCTTCGATTTTAATGTAGATGGTCTGGTTAAAAGCGGTGTTGCACATCAACGATTCAATAGAGAGAGTAAGCACAAAAGTGTCGCCATCGCTAATTTCTTGTTCCCTGTCTAAGGTATTATTCTGCATACGGTCGTATTTCCCAACTGCTGAGCCGTTGAAGTATTCTTCTTCAAATGCGATCTCAACGGTTACGTCATTTTCCTCGCCGGCTCCTGAAAGAACGGTTCCATTGACGTAGACGTATTCGGATGATGGTTCCGTACCATTTGAATCAACTTCGAGTTGGATGTTTGGTTCATCGGATTCGTACTCCGTCTCCTCCTCTTCGGAAACATTTTCGTTGTTTTCAGATTCAGAATTTTGAACTATGTGCTCATGCAGAGTTTCACCCGGACCCTCGAAAAATTCAAAACATCCAGACATAGGCAACATAACAACAAGCAGGAAAACAAAGATTCTGTCAGTTTTCATGATGGCCAACCGTGGCATGGGCTCGATAAACTATTGTATCGAATAATTAAATTCGGATAATTTGCAAGGATTTAATGTTTCAACTTATCAGAGAGGTAATGGTTCATATTTGCGTTCATATGGGGACCCTTTTAAACACTAATGTCGAACATATGGGCTTCTGAATAAACCCTTGTGAACATAGAATGTTCGCTTATTTCAAGCTAGATCAAATTTGAGGACCAAACAAAAAGTATGTGATTACAACCAAAACGATTACAGTGATTACAATCACGACAGATTCGATTATCTCGTTTTTTTCCCCACCTTTTTCTTCTAAATTTTCGAGATAAATAGTTATTATCCAAAGAACCAAAAAAGTGATTGAAGCCACAATTAATTCAAATCTACTCTGCCTTTTTATTATGTAAATACCCAGCTTGTCTGAGAACGCTAGAAAGAACGTTCCTAATGAAAGTAAAACAAAAAGATATGTCTTACTCCCGGGCTTTTCAGCTTTCGCCATAACAATGATTTTTTGTTCAACTACACTATTAGGAATACCCTCAACGGCATGAGAGCAGTACGGACAAGACACCCATTCTGTACTCATTTCTTTACCGCACTCTCTACAAAAGAGCATATGTTATGCTAAAAACACCTCATTAACAAATTAATCTATCTATTCTTGATTTTGAATACAAGGGGCCCCTTGTAAACGGGGGCATTCGGAAGGGCCCCCCTTTTAAACGGCGCATCATTGAAGGATGATGCAGTTGTGGATAGTTTGAATGGACTGGAAGAAATTCGCTGGACCCGTAATTCTCGCTGGCCTCGCCATTCTCATTTGGCTGTCAGTAAATGTTCTTGGCAATACGATGTATGATGATGGAGATACGATTAATCCTGATGTCGGTCAGGCTTTTTGTGGCATGGGTTTAATCTCGATTTTAACGTGTTTGAGTTCGATCGTTTGGTTTGCATTTGCATTGGGAACGAAGACGCAAAAGACGGTTTTCTTAGCGGAAGACCCTAGTAATTTCCAACATAATTCAGCTCCTCTTGCAAGTGATTCGCAGAGTACGGTCGTGCCCTCCACGATTGGTAGAGATCCTGTGCCATATGTACGAGAGAAAATCATCATCGCAAAATCTGAAGGTGATACAGCGCAAATTGTTGGTTTCCTCATTATTTCTGGTAGTATTGTGATGTTTGTACTCATGATCATCTTGGGACTCATTTGGGGTCTTTCTGGAATGGGTTCCGGTTTGGGGGGCTCAGGTGGCACCTGTGACGAAACTTGTGAATCTTTGGGGTCTGCTGCTAAATTCAGTATGTGGGCTTCGCTCTTGCTTTTCCCATGTGGCGTGATTGCTTTGGCGAGGCCCTGGTTATGGTTCAGTTCTAGCGAAGATTTTCATTCTCCTGTTGTGAAAGTAAGGGTTGGTATTGTAGCAGGAATAACCTTAATCGCAGTAATCTCCTTTGGTTGGCCTGCTTTGCTTGTTGTAGGAATAGCGTTGATTATCTATGCAACATCAAGATGGACGAATAGATAGGGCTTATCCGAATGCCCATGCGAATCGAATTACTGTTTGAATGGGCTTTGCGTGGGTCATTTTAGACGCTAGCGACGGAGATGTATACACTCACACGGGGCCCAGTTGTACACACGCCTCATCCCCCAAGTCCTTTCTTCATACCTTTGAACAATTTCTTGGATTTTTGATGTTTTCATATGATTGATTTACGATTAGTTGATATTTTTAAACTTTAAGGGCTACATATGCCCGACCTTATGTTGAGTCCCGATGGCAAATTCATGTGGACTGGAACTGAGTGGATTCCCGCGCCACCCTCGTCAGAGGGGAATCAGATCAACATGCAGGATTCTGTAATGAGTGGTGACATCGTAAGTAATACAGTAATCAATAACGATCCTGCTGCTGTTACTGCTGCGGTTATCACAGCGCTGCAACAACTAGGAATGCTTGGAGATAATACTCCACAGCAATCCCTCCCAACCCTCGAAATTGAACTCCCTCAGTTTTTCCAAGTTGGGGACCATGTGGAATACCATAGTCCAACAAATGAGCGCTGGCTAAATCGATGCAAAGTTGTAGCGCTGAATGATGACGGAACTTACAGAGTTGAAGTTCCTAAGGATTCGGTTATTGAAACTAAATTAGCCGTAGTAATTGGGACCTCACCTGGAACAATCCGTCCAGCCAGTATACCGTTCAAACAAGGAGATAGAGTGTTTGTTAATTGGAGAAACCTTGGCCATTATTACCCCGGCAAAATCGCCAGCGAAAACGCAAATAATTCATTCAACATCCATTTTGATGATGGTGATGTTGAGTATAAAGTAGAATGGGAACGGATCGTACCTCTGAATGAGGAATCGAAAGATGTACAAGATTATATCGAAAACGAATCGAAAGCAGAAAGAGAACTCATAGAAGCATTCCAAGTGTTTGATACAGATAAGAGTGGAGCAATTTCTGCGAGAGAGTTTTTCTCGATCCTCACTGAAATGGGTGATGACCCAATATCAATGGATGAGGTAATGCAAGAATTTGTTCATATCTTTCCAAATAGGGATATTGGATTAGATTTTGAAATTGACTATCGCTCTCTTGCCAAATACATGATTGGTTCCGAAGATTTAGAATTATCGCAAATCAAACCCGAAGTAGTTATTCGCGATGCTCTCATTTCGGATCAAAAACTGAGAGGCTATGCATATGCTCATCCAAAATTAGGTGAAGGACCGGTCAAATCATCAGAAATTCAGGCAATAACATATGATGAAAGAGCTACAGCAAGAGTTGAAACTGAAAACACAATTTATGTTGTAGGTCCAACCGGGTGGAACGAAAGTCCTGAAGACCACCCATTCAATTAACCACTCGTCAATGCATGACAGAAAGTTATCAACGAGTGGAAACACTAATCCTTCGATTCAACAATATCCGAGCAATACATCAAGCCGTTTGAAACCATATGTTAGGACATCCTTCTACGGAGGGGTGATTTGAAAATTTCAATCATTGGTTTAGGATCAGTTGGTAAAGCTGCAGAATTGGGTTTGACCGATTCCATGAAGTAAGTGGATTTGGTATAGACGGGAGAAACCCTTACAATAATGTTGATTCTAAATGCAGTCATATTTCCCAATGCGATTGCCAACCACTCCTCATAAATGAAATTACAACCATTGGGATTCCTATGGCCCAAATTCCACATGGAATGAAAACCCACATCCCACAACCAAATTCGCTACAACTTGGCCCCTCATCTATTTTGAAACCCATGAAGACAATCGCCCCAATTCCAATAATTCCAAGCCCTATTTTCATGCCCGTTGTCATGAAAATTTGCAATCTATGGAATAAAGACGGAACATAAAGTTCATCATCTTCATATGAAAATTCCTCACCACAATTTGGACAATCAAATAATCCAAAGACTCCTTCTTTGAATTCAACATCTTCTTCACAATGAGGACATTGATTCACTACCATGATATCTCCAGTCGTTGTGACTGAATAAGAGTTGAGTCGGCATCCAATTCAAAGAGACCTTTTGTAGCCACATCGGAACACAACACTACCCTCTGCAACACAGTTTCGTATGAGGAAATCACAATTCATTTGGAACTGGAGTCTGATCCATGTGTAAGAAAGCATAGACTGCCCACCACGTCACAATGTCCCAGGAATGAACAAGATTCGCCTCACCCGTTGCATTGTCGGTAGTCATATATTCTTCCATAGTCGTCAATTTATCGCAGGTTTTATGGTAGCATGGATAGCCATCCACAACACCGTTCCATCCTAACGTGGCCACACCAATCTGTTGGAATGAATCGTGGTCACTGCGTGCAGTTGGACTTTCGTAAATAGCCACAGTGTCTTGGTAGTTGTTCTGCCACAAAGGGCTCTCTCCACCAGCCGCCCACTCTTCTCGCCCTCGCTCAATTTGGTACGAGAGGTCAAACGCATCTGCGCCAATCCATTCCGCCAAATGATACATTCCGGCTTGGTCGATCACATCACCAGTCCCGTCAGGGCCAAGGTACACCGAGAGGGCATAGTTTCCAGGATAATTAATTCCAGCCATATCGAGATTGAGATAATTGCTCACCGTAACGCCTGCTGGAAGGTCTCCTGCAAATGCACTTGACCCCCACAGTCCTTCTTCTTCCGAAGACCATAAACAGAACACCATCGTTCTCCGTGCATCAAAGTCGGCAAGAACTTTTGCGGTCGTGAGTACCATGGAAGAACCTGCTGCATTATCGTATGCTCCAGTACGCGTTCCATATCCTTGTTGTTCGGTCCCCGGGATGATTGCAGTTGGCGGAGTTGCGTAGGGTGCAACATCGAAGTGCGCCCCGAAAACCAACCACTCATCTGGAAATACAGTTCCTGTTTTGTAAGCGCAAATATTGACTGCCCACAAGGTTCCACTTTGGAACCGATGAACTTCGACATCCAGTCCGTAACCAACCATGACGCCTTCGAAGTAGGTAATCGCATCTTCATAGCCAGGATTTCCGTTTCCAATCCAACGGTCGAGGAAACCAACTGCGCCATCAGCAGGGTCGAGAGGGTCTGATGTTTCGTCGGTGATGAAATCAACCCACTCATAGACGTCTCGGCCATTGAGCCATCCACCACTTGCACCAACACCGTTTTCTTCAGAGAGATCAGAACGTTGGTCTCGTGCAGTTGTCATATGCTTCACAACGACATCACCACCTGTTTCCGGCCCCGGAACAATCCATGGAAGAATTCCACCACCGTCTTCATTCATTGAAACAGAGACTGCAGAACCCGTGTTCATCTCTTCATGCCACATCATCCATGATTCGTCAGCAGCGCGAATTGGCCAGTTCATACGACCGAATTCACCAATGAGGAAAACAATATCATCGTTTCGAGGCGGGAAAAGAATTTTCACGGTGATTTCTTGTCCACTCTGAAGGTCAAGAACGGTACCGTTCTGGGCTCGAAGAGATCCAGGGTCTTGAATAAAGTAAGGAATGAAAACACTCATATCCACATCTGCTTGAAAGCTTGCAGAAATCCATTCCCCACCGGGAATGCCCATCGAGTCATTTGATGAGCCCCCAATAACTTTGAACGTGAGGTCGTCAGATTCCGGCAATTCACCCCCGCCATCTTCTCCGAAACAACCTGCAAATGTTGCCGAAAACATGAGGAAAACCAACATAAGAGCACGAGCGTAAATTGAGCGCATGTTCGCCCCACTTCCACAGTATTGTTGAACCCCACGGTTCAAAGTGTGAATCATATCTTGTATGGCGGCGTGCTTCTTTCCAGTCACCGGAAACTCGCTTCCAATAAAAGGCGAAGCGTTAAGGGGGGTTGGGAATCCGGTTTACACATGGCAACGGTTCGATTGGACCAGAAGAACCGGGCGCTCACACGCGCAATTCCGGACACCTTCGACCGTGCGTTGGCTAACTTTTTTGGTTCAGGGCCAACTGATATCGTACTCGCAAAAGAGCAACACCGAGCTTACCGACAAGCATTACTTGCAGCAGGGATTGAAGTCAGCGTCCTTCCGAGTGACAACAACCATCCAGATTGTACATTTGTTGAAGACCAAGCAGTTGTTATCGATGGGCACGTTCTACTTCCTGTTCCGGGCCATCCATCAAGAGTGAACGAACAACCGCCCATTTCAGAATTCATCACCCGCCAACTCACTGGAACCAAAATTTGCAGCATGCATGGCGATGCTCGCATGGACGGCGGCGACATCCTTCGATTGGGAGATCTCTTCTTCGTAGGGCGTTCATCGCGTACCAATGCTGCAGGAATTAAAGAGCTACGAGACCTTCTTACTCATCTGGGTCATGAACTCCGGGTTATCGAAATTCCCGGCCACGCCCTCCATCTAACGAGTATCAGTTCAACACCGACTGATACCGTTATTCTTGCACCAGAGGGATTCCTGCCAAAGGATGCTTTTGGAGAACTTCCTAAAGGCTGTGAAGTAAAATGGATGCCAACTGAAGAAGTCTATGGATGCAATACAATTGGTTTACCAAATGGACAAGTGTTACTCGCTGAAGGCTATCCAACAGTTTTGAAGACCGTCAAAGAAATGGGTCTTGAACCAGTTGTGCTTGACATGAGTCAAATCCGAGAAGCTGATGGCTCCCTCACCTGCTGTTCTCTCTTTTTCTAATCACTCAAAGCGTGATTCAGGAGAATGAACCATCGAATACCACTGATTCAAACGCAGCGCGGCATCTCGCTCATCAACACAGCGATGCAGATTCCCTTCAAAGACACCGGTCGATGCATTATCGGCGAACAACATTTCTTTTTTCGAAGGGTGAAGGTCGAGGGTTTTGGCATGGTCAACATACAAACCAATCTCAAATCCAAGCCATACTTCACCTTGTTGTGCCAATTCTTCAAACATGATGGAGTAGAGGAAACTTGCCAAATCCTCTGCAGTATGAAACGAGCAGAGCATCGATAAGGTCTCAAGCAAACCTTGTGATTTTTCAGAAAGAGTCTCGGGGGCATCGCCAAGCGTCTGCGACTTTACCATAGTGAACATTGGCGTAGCATCATCCATATTTCACGGGAGGCGTGAGTGTCAATAATCCTAACCATTGCACACTTACCAAGGTAACAACTCACCATCATATTGTACAAACTCCCCTGAATTTTCCAAGGTGCGAGAAGTGAGAACCTCTCGCATCCCCGTAATGCTCTGTGGAATTTCGACCGGCGCCCGGTCGCCACCCATGTCAGTTTTCACCCAACCAGGGTGAAGGATTACAAATGAAATATTATCTGCTACAGCTTCATTTTTCATGGCAACAGTAAACATATTGAGTGCAGTTTTACTGGCCCTGTACGCATATGATCGCCCCATTTGACAGTCATCAATTGAGGCCATCAGGCTACTGATCATCGCCACCTTTGTCAATTCAGAGTGATTCATTTTTTCATACAATGCTTTCACCACACGCACGGGCCCCAACGCATTGATATCGATGACTTCAAGCGCCCATACGTCGTCAATTTCTGAAAGGTTTCGCCATCGCCCATCGGCTACTCCAGCGTTGTTGACAAGGAGATCGATATGCTCTGGAGCGTTCGCTGCAAAAGCCGCCACCGATTCATTTGATTGAACATCGAGCCGATGAGTGGTTAAGTTTGAATGTTCGAAAGTAGCAAGCCGACCCGGCTCACTTCGGTAGCCTGCAAACACCGTCCAACCATCATCAAGCAATTGATGAACCCATTCAGCACCTAATCCTCTGTTCGCTCCTGTAATAACTGCATTCGGCATGAACGGGGCTTGATACGAAAGTGAATAAACGTTTGAATAACATAGTTATGATTTAATCAGTGAAAATAAACATCTAAGTTTGATTTATGAATGTATTTTCTCTTGTAATAAATCCCATACACGCCCCCCATACAAGGGAGGCCTTGATGAAGGGGGGGCGCACACATACAACCGGTGCCAATGCCAGAATCAAAAGAGAAAGGGTCGTTTTTCCGAAAGTGGGCCATGCGCCAGTATTGGCGAATGCAACAATCTCAAGCAGTCGTAGGGCTCTTGCTTTGGGGCATAACAATCACCCTTCTTGTATGGCCGTATATTTCATGGAGGTTTGCTGATGCGTGCGATTCCGGCATCTGCTTTTCAGGTAGCTTTTTGGGCATCCCAAGTACTTATGCGGGACTCTCAGTCATCTTTCTCTCAGTCATGTTTGCCGTGCTTACCATCGGCTTTCTTTACGACCAAGTCTTCTCACTGTGGACTGAATGGAGAAACGTGGACATGGAACGCAACCCGTTTGTAACATATGCACTTTCTCCAAATTGGGTGATGATGATAGCCCTACAGGCCGAGACTCTCAAGCGAACGACTCCTGGCGATGAAGCGATTGCTCAACAAGCAGACTGGTATCTCAAATGGTGTGAACAATATACAGAAGGTGAAATGTTCGCCCGAGCAGTTCAACACTGGGACAAAGATTTGGGAGAGACGCCTACGTTCTGGTTTACCACAGATGGTGCAATGCAAAGAGCGCGTGAAACTTCGTTTGAAGATGAAGGTTGAAACCTCAAATCATCTTCGTTTTCTAAGAACGATTAACAAGGCGAGAAGAAGAACGACTGCGCCACCACCACCGCCACAGACCAGTAACTGACTATCCAATGAACCTGAAAACCCTTCAGGCTCTACCGTTCGGAGTTAATCCCTTTTGGTAAAGTGTCGAAATCCGGTAAATATATGAAAAGTTCTTTTTTTTGGATTTCCCAATCCTGCAAGTTTTCCACTCAAACTTACTGTCTTTCAGTAGTGCGTTTTTGAGTAGAGTGCAGAGGGCAGGATTCGAACCTGCGAACTCATAGAGACTGGGACCTCATCCCAGCGCCGTTGACCAAGCTTGGCAACCCCTGCTTCAACCGACCCTTAGAACGCGCGTATATCAATTCCGCGACATGCCCCCAAGCCAAGAGTACACAATTCAGAACGACTAGAAATGTTGAGAAAGCGGACGGTTTAAGGATGAATGCAAGCGGTCGCAAAGCATTAACAGGTGATTTCATGCGCTGGCTCCTCCTAACTCTTATCATACTCCTCGCCCCACTCGGTGGTTGTTTTGGTGAAAACGCGGTCGAAATTGAAGAGCAATTGACCGTAGGCGAGGTAACGAATGCAACTCGTGGCCAATACATGACGCTCGATGTCGATTCAAGTGTCGATTGGACGTTTAACCGCTCGGATGGACTTTTTTATGTTGATGATTTTGGCGTTCTAAGAGATTCATTGGAGATGACATTTTCTTCTGAAAAGAAATCTTTGGAACTCCTTATCCTCGATACCGAAAGAGATTCAGTCGACATTTCCATTACTGCGGGTGAAGAACTTTGGAATACGACCCTTACTCTTCAAGACAGTGAAGAATACATGCTGGTTGACGGCAGGCGCGCCTACGAAACAATCGACATGCTCACATCATCCTACAACAATCGATGGTGTGGAAGCGCTTCGGTTCACGAAGGCGGTTCCGCTTACGAGGCTGCTGCTGAAGCAATGGCTGACGAGATGCGAGACATGGGGTTCGACTTTGTTGAAGTCACACGGTATGATGACGACCCCGACCAACTCAATGTGGTAGGATACAATTGGGGAAGAGTCAATCCGGATGAATACATCGTGATTGGTGGACATTTCGACGTCGCTTATGTCTTCACTCCTCCAGGTGGCGGTACCTCCGAAGGGGCAAATGATGACACCTCTGGCTCGACAGTTTCACTTGAAATGGCTCAAGCACTTGCATCGACAGAATTCGATCATACTGTCGTCGCAGCACTTTGGTCGTGTGAAGAAGAAGGCCTCCTTGGTTCTCAAGCATATGTTAACCACTTGCCTGAAAATGTGACCGTTAAAGCATACATGAATTTTGACATGGTCTCTCTTAATTATCCAATCATCCCTCTCTCAGAGCCATTGATTGGCCCTGGTGGTGAAATCTTTTCTGCAGCAAAATATGAATGGGAAATTAGTATTGCAGGGGCCAGCGACAGTAACATGGAATTGATGTACGATTGGGTTGGAACAATCATAGAGGACGACCTTTTCTATCAGCCAACCGAAGCCAATCCAATTAACTGGCAGATTGCAGAGTCATGTGCTTCTGACCATTGTTCTTTCTTTTCTGCCGACTACCCGACCTTTAATTTCTTTAGTCCTGGTGGAGAAATTTCCTTCTGGCAAGAGTGGCATTCACCATCAGACACGCTTGCTTTCATGACAGCAAAAGCAGGAGGACAAGCAGGTATGTCGAGCGGCTTCAACAGCCTTGTTTGGTCTTCACTCGATTTATTTGTTCGAATTGACAACTCCAACTCTTCTTTCCAAGGCCGTTGGTATGACGCCCCAGCTGTTTGAGTTCAAGACGGCATTCTGCCACGAAGCCGCAACCAAGTCTCGCTTCCAAACATCAATGCATACAATGAGGCAAGCCACAATGTTGGCCGACTCCATTGATTCATGAACTCACCAGAATCTCCATTTCCGAGAACAAGCAAAATACAGAGCCAAGACATAGTTACGCCATGGAGGGCCCAACGTAACCCAGACATAATCTCAGTAGAGTTTGAACGCATATCGGTGACTTCCACCTCTGTAAGGACTGCAGTTACCCCTGCTAATTTATCCAGTGCCGAACCTCCATTCCAACGAATCCGTCCAAGCCTGAACCTGTTGAGAAATTCAATGACAGTGAACAAAGTGATCCATACAACAACGACTTCGAGCAATGGTTCTGCTCCGAGCAAATCAAGCGCACCCCAAGTCGACCACACAAGTAAGCCCCACAACCAACCAACAAGAATCAATTGAAACGTTCGAGCAAACCGAGTTAAACGCTGTAGTAATTCAGCATCATGTGAAAGCAGATGTTCGAGTGTGATGACCAAGCCAGTCACTCCCGACAAACCAACAGAGATGAGCAGCCACCACCAATCCAAATCACCATCGCGCCATGCCAACATCAGAGCCACGAGCGTCCAGGCCAAGGTAACCACTGAAGCAACATTCGCTGTTGCCTGCATTGTATAGAGAGGGTCTCGCCCATCTTTGAGAACCGCCAAACCACCCATTAATCTGATTTCAAATGCAGAATCGTCAACGATACCATGGCCTGCAGCAGTCATTCCACCAGCGGCCTTGAGCCGAGCATTACTGACAATACTTTCCGCATCACCAATCGCCCATTCTTCATCGACGCCTTTTGAGTTCCAAGACGAACCGCGACTCGCAGCATGGGCTGCACCAGTACCTCGATTTTTGGTGTTACCAGAAGACCGAGTTCTCGCCCATGCACGAATTTCTTCCGACATGATCTCTTCGACTTGGTCTTCGTTGAGCGGAGCGCCGTGGTCTGTGTAGAGCCATCGGCATTGAATTGGAACGGGGGCAGGATCAACGTCAGGCGCGACCATTTGGAATTGACCCGCATCAAGGGTGGGTAATTGAGCAACTAAATCTTGGTCGCCTCCACTTTCTTTCAACAAGTGCCGAACTTTGTCGATGTCTTGAGGTTGGGTAAATCTACCGATGAAGGTCGTATTTGCTTGTGCCAATATTTTGTAATCAACATCGCTGACGTTTTGCGTCGCTAAGACACATGCAACACCGTACTTCCGAGCCTGTTTGAAGATCAATTTGATCAAGTCTTTTGCAGGTGGATTTCGCGGATGTGGGGGGAGGTAAGGCGCGACTTCATCCATGAAGAAGAGTAATTTAATTTCATCATCGGCAGGCTGTTGTGTTAGCATCCAATCATACAATTCACGTGAGAGCTCTTGAACGAAATATTGTTTCTGTGCTTCATCTTGAATTGTGTTGAGATACACAATATTGAGGGGAACTTTTCCAGGAATCGCAGGTTCAACAAAAGCATCAATGTCAATTGGAACGCCATTCGAGAACAGTAATTGATTGACACCAGAAGAATACGCTGAGAGCCTGCGGGCCAGATCGTTACGGGTGGCTTTTGTAAGCCGCTCTTCAAAATCTGTCAAACGATGCTGAACCATCACCTCTTCCCATGGCGGTGGCTCGATTTTATCTTCACCTTCTTCAACTTCATAGAAACATTCAGGGTATAACTTTCGAGTGAATTCTTGATTTGGCTCTCTGACAACGCGGGCCAATGCTTGGAAATCACCAACGTCCAAACCGTGTTTTGTACCCTGAACGAGAATTTCGTAAAGAAACGGTTTGACAACCTTTCCTTGAGCTTTTTCAACATCGTAGCCGGCAAGACTGGTGAATCCGGCAGCAACCATGTCCCACGCAGTAATCGCCTCTTCAGTGTCGAGGTCAGAAGGTGGTGCTCGAAAAGGGTCGATACACAAAGGCAATCCTTTGCTCCGTAATGGCGTCCATATTCGGACTTCACACATCTCCATCAATTTCTTCGCACGAGCAACATCTCCACCCTGGCTTTCAAGTTCATCAAGGTCTATACCGAGTGCAAGACGTGCTAAATCTCCCTGCGGGTCGATGATGAGTGAAGGGATTTTTGCCAATGCAGCCTCTTCGATGAGAGCCTTTGCCATCACGGTTTTTCCTGAACCCGTCGAGCCCAACATTGCAGCGTGACGAGCTAACACCATTGGCTTGATGTCAATAGGCTCCCCAGTATCCCTTCGTGTTCCAAGGAACATACCTTTTGGTTTGAATTTCTTTTTTTTTGCTGGTGCCTTGACCGTCTTTGCTTTAGCTGCAAAACCCTCAGTATCAGGTGGTAAACCACTCGCACACTTCTCACAGTCTAAATGATGGCCAAGCATTTTTTCTCTGCCATCCGCCAACTCTACTCCGGGTTGATTCTGCCAAGAAGGGTCATGCCTTACATGCTGAAAGTGACCACAGGCCAATTGTGCGACCCAATCATTCAACTCGCCTTCATGAAACCCAGTAATGGCCTGTGAAGTAGGGGCTAAAATATCACCAACTAAGTCAGCTAAACTTGGCTCATCAGAGGCATCGGTGGCTTTGTCGGGACCATCGCCTTCAGACACCATGTGTATGGCAAACCGGTTGGAGGTCTTGAAAGGCGCGCTGTAAGGGGCCAGAGAGAAGCAGACTCAAGGAGGTCCACCGATTCGCCGAACCATGGAGCGAATACCAATGGCGCGACCTTCATGGGACGGAGCAATGCGTTCGGCAGCCATGACCACTCTCGACTCTAAACAATGGGTCAAAGGAGCGCAAGGCAAAGCATTCGGCAAAGCATTCGCCGAACATTGTGGGGCAATCGGTGCAACGCCTTGTCAGAATGGATCTTCTGCTCTTTGGGCCGCATTGAGAATTGCGAACATTGGCCCAGGTGACGAGGTCATCGTCCCTTCGTTTACGTTTATTTCCTCGACTACCTGCATTCTTTTGGTTGGCGCAACTCCGGTTTTTGTTGACATTGAACCGGATTACTATTGTTTAGATCTCGATGAAGTTAAAGCAGCAATCACCCCCAAAACAAAAGCCGTGATTGGTGTTCATTTGTTTGGCCAAACCTATGATTCCGAACTTGTTACGCTTTGTCAAAACCACAATTTAGTTTTGATCGAGGATGCCGCTCAAGCACACGGTGCGGAACAAAAATTCTCTGATGGAACGATTCGAAAGGCGGGTTCGATGGGTGATATTGGCTGTTTCTCATTTTTCCCATCAAAGAACATGGCCGTTGGTGGTGAAGGAGGGATGCTCACCACAACCAACCCCGAGTATCAAGATAAAATTGTAGGAATTACCAACCACGGGCGTAGCCCTGATCTTGAAGCAATACAACTTGGAAGTAACCTCAGAATGTCAGAAGTATCGGCCTCCATCGGACTTGTCCAACTTTCAAATCTCGATACTTGGGTCGAACTACGTCGAAGGAATGCAGCCACATTCACTCAAGCATTGGCCGACCACCCCACACTTCATGCACCTATTCAGCGCCCAGAATCAAGTCATGCTTGGCACCAATACTGTGTTCGAACCGAATACCCCGATGCACTTGTTACCCATCTTGACACATTCGGCATTGATGCACGCCGGTATTACACAACGCCTTGCCATCAACAATACATCTACAAGAACCATGTTCAATTCACACAGCGACTTGAAAACACGCATATTGCATCGAATTCATTGGTTGCAATCCCAGTCATGCATGAACTTCTCGAGGTTGAAATACAACGAATCGTTACAGCACTACGAAGTTACCGATAATTCATTCAATGCCTTTGTGAGCGAGAGTTGAGTTCGACCATTGGTGAAGCCCAGTTATTTCCGTGCCGAGCCATTCAGGCAATAGTACCGCAGAGTCAATATTTGGTAATTCAATTTCTGCAAGAACTAAGCCAGCAAGACTGCCTTCAAATTCATCTACTTCCCAAACCATTCCATCTTCACCTTTCCAGTGGTATCGGGTTTTAGTAATCGAGGGATATCGCTTCGAACTGATAATTTCTTCTCCCCGTTCGCGAGAAATGTCCCATTCAAGTTCTGTAGCAGAAGCGTAAGATCGCTTTCCTTTCAAGGTCAACGTGACAGAATCTTGAGTAAACCTAATCCGTGTAGTCCAATCTTCGGTTGTTTCAAAGAGAGTCTTTTCTTCATCATTCATTTGAACCAATACGAATGTATCCCCGTATCCTAAACCGTCCCCATTCCTTTTGAAAAGCGATGAATCGAGGTAATACTGAGCGATCTCAGACCGATGCCCACACTCCCTCCAAGGGCGAGCATCCACAGCGTCGACGAAAAAACGACGTTCTGTTTCCACATACTCGCTCATTCTTCCAAACTCCCTATCCTCACTTCAACAATGACAACAAACACCCCTTGTTGGTGAAGTATATTTCACCTACTACGGTGAAATCGAATGTGTGGTTTGTCAAATCATTGAACCAAGTTCTTGAAAACCTACCCACCTATGTAATCACATGAACGGAAGTTGGGGTATCCGATTTCTCATTGTTGTTTCTCTCGCATCAGTGCTTTTTGGTGTTGCTACACTTGATGAGGGGCAGGCAGATACTGCAACAGATGCGCCTGTAGATGAAAATGACTTTTCAGGAGTAGCAAGTGCTGAAGAATCCGACCAAGAAAGTTCTCCATCTGAGAAGAAGAGCCCAGAATCTACAGAAGATGGATTAAAAAACGATTCGTCATTTGGCTTCATCGGTTTTGGTACGGGCCTGTTTACCCTTCTGTTCTTGAGTTCGGCTCTTTCTGAAGCCATTAAAATTGCAATTCTAATGGCAATTGTTACACCACTTCTTGCTAAGAAATCCAATCGGGACGACCTCAACCGAGGGAGAATTTTAGGATTTATCGAAGCGAATGCAGGAATTCATTTCTCTGCACTAAGAGATGCACTCCAACTTGCCAACGGCGTCACAGCCCATCATTTACACATGTTAGAAACGCAAGGCTCCATCATTTCATGGAGGGACGGTAAACTCAGAAGATATGCTGCTGCAAACATCCAACCTGATCAAATACATGCTCTTAGCCAACCGATTGTTGGTACACGCCTCGTCATTTTACAAACACTTGCAGATGCGGGGGCCCTTGGAATGTCAAACAAAGAAATAGGAACGAAATTACAACTCTCGCGACAATTACTTTCACATCATATGATTCAATTAAATACCAACCAACTTATTGAAAAAACCGATGCAAAAAAACGCTCTCCGTGGAGATTAACAGCAACTGGAACAGAAACACTGAACAGAAAAGTTTCGCCAGGATAAGGTAAAATCACTTTACCAATTCCTTAATATCAGCGTGCAAGGTGGTGGGGTTATGAAAGAACACAAAACACTGGCGGTCTTCCTTGTTTCTCTTTTCCTCATGTCTGGCTGTTTAGGTGCAGTTGACTCAGAAATGGAAATGCCAGATGTCGAACTTCCAGATGATTGGTCATCGGTTGTTCAACGCAGCGCTGCAAGCCCTCAACTATCTCAGTATACAGATTGTGATGATTTGGAGACATCTCTTAAATCCTCAATTGCAGAAGAATACAGAATCCAACTCTTACAGGCTGTAGAAGAAGAATACTACTACGGCGGCGGAATGTGGGCGGAAGACGACATGGTTATGGCCGACAGTGCTGAAAGTGCCACAAGCACCTCTTCCACACCGACTACAAAACGCCAAGAAGGTACTGACTTTTCAGGAACCAACAACCAAGAGCAAGGTGTCGACGAAGCAGACTTCGTCAAAACCGATGGATATTTCATCTACTTTTTGAACGGCAATAATCTGGAGATTTTCGGAGTACCTGAGTTCGGTGAATTGACCCACCTCTCGACAACTCGA
This sequence comes from Candidatus Poseidoniaceae archaeon, assembly GCA_949372645.1. Taxonomy (GTDB): domain Archaea; phylum Thermoplasmatota; class Poseidoniia; order Poseidoniales; family Poseidoniaceae; genus MGIIa-L1. The sequence goes on from CASIAP010000010.1 coordinate 71,662, forward strand.
ATCGAAGGCACACCTCAAGCAATGATGCTTGATGGTGACCGGCTGGTCGTTATTTCGACCGTCTCTTCTTGGAACATTCCTCGAACAGATGCGCTCTCTTCAGTAATGGGCTGGGATGACGGCTACGGCTCATGGCGAACCTCTTCACTCACTAAATTCACGGTTTTGGACATCACGAATCGTTCTTTACCAGCCGATGGAAAGGAATTGTACCTTGAAGGATACTACATGACTGCACGAGAAGTTAACGCAACTGTTCGAACCGTAACACATGCTTGGCTTGACATTCCGGGCGTACAAAGCTGGTTGGATTTACCTTCAGGGTATTGGGCACTGGATTATGACGATCCAATACGCCGAGAAGTTCGAGAAAAAGTTGCTTACCAGACCATGCTTGAAAATCAAATTTCACTTGATGCACTTGCTCTTGAAGATATCCTTCCGAAGGTGTATGAGCGTTCTAATGGGCGAATTACAGTTCATGCCATGAATGATGAACAATGCGCAGACTTCGTGGCTCCAGAAGATGGATACAATCGAGGCTTCAACAGTATTTTCACCTTTGATTTATCTTCCGAGGATTTTGAATTTCAAGCCGATCACATCGTGGGGAACTATCCACTTGTCTATGCATCAGCCGACGTTCTTATCTTGACGGAAAATGCCTGGGACTGGTGGTGGTTCTGGGGCAATGATAACATGACTGAAGCAACCAATATTCACACCTTCGATATTTCCCAAGCTGGCGATACAACCTATACCGGCTCAGGCCGTGTGAACGGAACAATCCTCAACCAATTTTCCTTATCCGAACATGAAGGTATTGTTCGAGTCGCCGTCACATCAGGGCAATGGGCCCGTTGGTGGATGGAAAACCCTGAGCCAATGAGCTCCAGCGTTGTGACCTTTACCCGCAGCGTCGATGTTTCAACCGACCAGCAAATCATCACTGAAGTTGGCAGAGTTGACAACATTGCACCCGAAGAACGAATTTGGAGTGCGCGCTTTGATGGCGACCGATGCTATCTTGTGACCTTCCAACAAATTGACCCACTCTGGGTCATCGATATGTCAGATGAGGCCAATCCAACAATACTTGGAGAGCTCGAAGTGCCAGGAGTTTCAACGTACATCCACCCGCTTTCCCGCAATCACTTGTTGACTATTGGTATGGGCCCAGGAGAGGCAGACGGAACAGGACTTGACTGGTCAAGCACTCGCCTTTCTTTGTTTAACATAACCGACCCTACAGCCCCAGCAGTTGACGATCACCTCACCCTCACCCCTGTTTCAGACCCTGCAGATAATGCATGGGTGTGGTCGTATTCCGAAGCCTCATATGAACACAAAGCATTCCAATACTGGGCTCCTAAAGGGCTATTGGCGATTCCACTTTCAACCTACAGATACCAAAGCTGGACGGATTCGAGCGGTGGATACCATTGGAATTATCAATACGTTTCGAAGTTAATTCTGGTGAATGTTTCTGAAGAGACTGGCAATCTTTCGGTCCACGGAACCGTCGACCATTCCGACTTGTATGATCGCGATGACAACCAAAATTGGTGGAATGGATTCAATATCCGCCGTTCAATTTTCATGGGCGATTTTGTCTATGCAATTTCATCAGCAGGCGTTACAGCGACCAACCTCACAACCATGAACGAAACCGTAAGCGTTGAACTTGCATATGAGAGTCCTTACAATTCCTATTCTTATGGCGATGCAGTTGAATCGAGTGCAAGCACATCAAGTGAGGGAGAATCTTCAAACTCTGATGGTGACGATAAAACGGACTCCCCTGACACTGAAGGCGCTGGTTCGGAACCAGATCAAACTTAACAAAAGTTCTCTTTTTTCAATATTTAAAAGGGCCCCCATACGAAACCCCTCGTTTGAAAGGGTACCGACGCGTGGACTGTATGTACAGAGGGTGTCGCAACCTATCCGAAACGATTTATTCATAGTCCACATAGGAATGGAAGATTATGAGCGGCTTAGCGAGTCCAGGAGGAATTCCTTCACCGACCTTCAATTATTCTAATGTTAATGATAGTGTAGTCCAACAAGACATAACTTACAATGTGAATGTGAATAAAGAGGCAAATCAAACTAATCCTATTTTACTAATTGTTACTTTGATTATTATTTTACCTTGGATTATTTATTTTATTACTGATCCTAATCCCCAAGAGGAAGATAATTCAGAGCCGGATTACACTGAAGAAATGGGAATTTCTTTTTCCTCCATATCAGCAGGAAGTGATCATACTTGTGCAGTTGAAAATTCTGGCTCAGTCTACTGTTGGGGATTCAACAAATATGGACAAGTAGGCAAGGGTTTCCCTGATGAGATGTGGGAGTCAAGCTTTAATTTCAATCCAAGCCTTGTGAGGATCGACTCTGATGAAACTGCTACGCATGTGGTCAATGGGGATGGGAGTTCGTGTTTGATATTGGATACACTAGAATTGCTGTGTTGGGGGCATAATAATAGGGGCCAGATTGGCGATTATTCCACATTCGATAGCTATTCCCCGATGACTGTTGGTTTTGATAAAATAACAAGTGTATCCGATGTCGCATTAGGCTTCCAGTTTACATGCGCAATTGAAAATCAAGGAGATGTCTACTGTTGGGGGAATAATAACTATGGTCAATCTGGTGCGGAGTCATCCTCTGAAATTTTGTCACCAAACCTAGTGCTGGCCGCCGATGGTGACCCTACAGTATATCTATCAACAACAACAAGTAGTAACTTTATTTGCGCATTAAAGTATAGTGGTACATTATTTTGCTGGGGAGATAATTCAAATGGCCAACTTGGAACAACTACAGATCTTCCTCATAGCAATGAACCTCAACTTATTCAATTAGAGGATAACTTATCTTTTGAGCAAATAGATGTAGGGCCAGACTATGTATGTGGGATATCAAACAACTCTCAGTTGTATTGCTGGGGATCAAATTCGAACGGTAAACTTGGAATCGGCTCTGATAATTCCTCTAGTGCTGAGGAACCACAATTGGTAGTTATGCCCGATAACAATCAAATAAGCAAGATAGCACTGGCTTGGGACCATTCTTGTGCGATTGATAAAGGAGGAAATATTCTTTGCTGGGGGGGGAATTCATTTTCTCAACTTGGTGTCGGTAATCAACTCGAAGTAGGCTCACCAGTTTATTCTTCGACACCATCAAATTCTAAGGCCACTGAAATTTTTCTCGATGGCTGGAGATCGTGCGCTCAAATGTCTGACAACTCACTTTATTGCTGGGGGGATAATACCGCTGGGCAAATAGGAGATGGAAGTTTTTCTAATCGTTTACAACCAACAAGAACAGCATTGCCAGCAGGGGAGCCAGTTACAGGTTTCTCCATGTCTTACAGACACAGTTGCGCCATACTCAATCAAACCTCTATTTGGTGTTGGGGGGTTAATGGAGGTCTTCTGGGAGACGGAGAAAGGCAAGACAGCAATCAACCTTTACAGATATTGCCAGAGATGATTAATGAAAACTTTGAACCAGAGCCGACATCCAAATCTGATACAAGGTATTGGATTTTAATACCCTCTTCATTTTCTATATTAGGGATGGCGGCATTAGTTTATTTTTATAAAATTTCAAATACAGGGTAAAATAATAAACGGGCGATATTTATGAAATTAAAAATTTTTATTGTTATACTGACAATATCATTACTTCCCTCTGCTAGTTCACAGAATAATTATGTCGAATATTTTGATTTAGTATCGGTAAGTAAGATTCCAGAATATAGTCCTGATGGTGACCCATGGACCGAGGGGGAGAAGATACCAGTTACCGTTACTGTCCGTTCAGAAGCAAATCAGGCAAGATATGTATACATGTTTGCAGAATCTAATTCTGAATATTGGATTGATATCGATCCTTGGGAAAAATGGGTGCAAGCAGGAGATACAATTCAAATACAAAAAAATATTATTGTCCCAAACATGGATGGTTACCAAAGTTTGAATGTTTGTATACTTGATGATAAAACAGAGGGAGGTGCTGCATTTTGTGGTTCAGCTGGGAATGCATATTTTGAGAAAACAGAATCAAATTTTTTATGGTGGTGTTTAGGTGGTTTAGTGTTAATTGGGATCTCTTTGATTGTGATAAAGAAGATGGAAGAGAAAAAACAACCACAGTACAACTTCGACTTCTAGATAACAAACTTTGATTTGACGTCTACTCCCTGGGCCACCCACGCATGAAGGGTATGTCGCAACGGTACCCTTTGCAAACCCCGTAACATCACTATTATCCACCAGGTTTTAATCATAGACCCTTTCGAATTGATGATAATCAGTAACTTCTTTCGATGACCCGACTCTGTTGTTATTCAGATTCAGGTGAATACACTCCATCAGGGGCAATTTGTGGTAATTTGTAGAGTGGGTCGGTTACCAAATCGTAAATCAAAATATCCATACTTTCGAGTAATTCTTTCGAACAAGGCTCCCACTCATCAGCAATTCCATCACATGTTTCAGTATCGTCGAGAATCCCCATATTGGTTACTTGAGCCCAGTAAATGTATTCTCCGGCCATACAATCATACTCGCACGTGGTGTCGGTATAGTGGTACCATGCTTCGTTTGGATAACTTGACGGAACTTCAAGGAACTGCCCTCCTCTTGCAACGTCCATTGCTTCAGTTAAGAGTGAGGAATTCGGCTCTAAACCGAACACCTCGGGATAAATGTGTACATGCCCAACCATGTTGATCGTATGCATGATTTCTTCAACTGATGCATCATAACCCCATCGTCCGGTTTGATTTGGGTCGACTTCATCAGAGTACAGTACTGCTCCTATCCCTTCATCTTGATAGTGCTTCATCATGTAATATTCAGCAGGTGAGCCCTCAGCGTTGAACATAGGGACCGTTGCATTCACCTCAAGAAGCCGATTGTGCAATGCTGTATCATCAACAACCCCATCCTCATCATTATCGAGTAATTCTGCAAGTACAGTCGCGGCATGAATCATCTGGCTATCGGTAATGCCGGATTCTGCAAAAACACCTAATCCAAACACTTCAATGAATTTATTGAAGCACTGATATGCTGGCTGGTCAATGTTCGGATTGTCCTCGATTGTGAACATTGAAGAATTCGAACTGTTTCCTGATCGAGAATCTTCTGTACAATCTGGTAAACTGTGAATCGTTTGCATACCAAGCCCACCTTCTGAAATTTTGAATGTCACATACAAGTCAAAAGATTCCTTTCCGTAGTCATCAGCATTTGAGACGACCCAGTCTTGAGCATATGAACTCGCATTTCCATCATATGTTGCGTATGAATTGGACCAATGATCTTCTAAATCAAAAGCGGCAGAAGCATACGAAGAGCTCCCGTAATTATCATCGTAACAGCCGACAGCCCCTTGATAATTCAGTGCATATTCTGCAATGAATGAATAGATTGCTGAATGAAAAGAATCATCTGGCCATATTAAATCACACGGGTCTGCATCCGTATCTGATGGAATCGGAACAACTTCATACACACATGAACCATCCAGAATATTCGCATAAGAATCGTAGTTCAGGGCATTGCTATCAGTGCATCCCCTGGCAATAGCCTCACCAGGATAAACATCGTTTGAAGTGCCGACATTAGGCGCGCTCAGTGCAAATGAGACGATTACCATTATGAATGTCAAAACAGCATAAACCACCATTCCTTTCGTGCGCGAACTGCCTTTGGGTATTACCACCTGAGCCGTATGATTTAGCCGCAGACGAGCCATGGCGTTTTCTTCAATAATTATTGAAGCCGGTGGAGTACCTAAATTGTTCATTGGTGGTGTAGCTTTTTTTGAGAAAAGGGCGATGAGCCCTACGATAATTAACAATAACAAACCGAGACCAAAAACGAGCAGTGCAAGTAAAAACCAACCAAGAACTTCCCAACCATCCAAACCTATTAGATTCGGCAGGATTGGCCATATCCAGGCCGAAGAAACGAACACGGTGAATGCAATAACAAAACCAATACTCACTACAGATTTAGGTTTACTGCTTTCCGAAAAGCCAGAACCTAATTCAGAGTTCTCCATAATTCGAAGTCAAGGCCATCTGCCTTAACGATTCACCCATCAATGAAGTTTTCCGTAGGGATGTATAATTGACTTCGGTTCTTGTCAAAGGGGCACCTTGCTCAAGTGTCCTTTCAGTGTCCACACTACGTCATTCCTTAGAGGATATATTCGATTTTTACCTCGATAAGGCCAAATAAGGCGTAGTCTTCGGAAATGTTATGGCAAATACGAATACCCTGATTATTGGAGGCGTTCTGTTTGTTGGCGGAATACTGACAATACCTATTGTAATCGGTCTTTTTTGTGCCCCGATTGGAGCCTTGGTCTTGCTCATTGGATTGGTTATACCTGAATCCCCCCCTCATCAACAGGTAATGTATATTCCACAACACGCCAATCAACAACCTGTCCAATATTATCAACAGCAGGTTCAACAACCAGCTCAATATTATCAACAACCCGTTCAGCAGGTTCAACAACCTGTCCAACAACAGCAATATGCACAACAACCAGCTCAACACCAGCAGCAGCCATGGGACCCTTATCAGCAGCCCCCGCAAAATGATTGAAGATTACAATCAGCGGTTCTTGAGGTAGTCTGCACCATACCAAGCCCATTGGTCCATTGTCCAACCAGGAGGCAATCCTTCAGGCGGTAGCTGAGGAGTTGCTGGCATTGTTGGAGCAACAGGTGCAGCAATTGGGGTGAATTGAACTGGGATCTTTTGGTCAAAATCAGTATTGAGGGGGTTCTGCTTTCCTCGACGACTCACTACAGCGAATGCGATCAATGCCAACCCAACAATTACAATTCCCACGATACCGATAACCATTGGCGTGGAGGAACTTTCAGCAGCGAATTGCCGGTCAACATCATTTGGATACACATCCCCATCATCTGACCAACCGTCACCATCTGTGTCGAGGCAACCGATTCGGTCTTGGTTTGAATTTCCAGCGACTTCGGGACAATCATCACTCATGTTTGTTCCTTGCTGATCGGGGTGACCGTCTTCATCGACGTCTGACCAGAATCTGTCATCATCTGAAAAGGCGTCTGTATTGTCGTCCCAACCATCCCCATCAGTATCCGGGCAACCAAGCGCCCCTAGAGTGGAGGTGCCAAATAAACCAGGGCAGCTATCAGGGAGAAGTCCACTTCTTGAATCTCCATATCCATCCATATCCGAATCAAGATATTGAGTCGAATCATTTGAGAACGCGTCACCAGCATCAGACCAGCCATCACCGTCAGTATCAAGACAACCGAATACATCTTCTGTCGAGGTTCCTTCGATATCAGGGCAAACATCTGCTTGGTATCCAATCAAAGAATCCCCGTATCCGTCGCCATCCCGGTCGGCATGTTGGCTACTAAATGTAGGAAATGCATCCGCACCATCCACAACCAACCAATCACTGTCAGGGTTAGACCAACCATCCCGGTCCGTATCCAAGCAACCCGTTCTGTCATTCAATGAAATACCAACAACTTCGATACAAGAATCACCTTCGAAACCGCCAATTTCATCTCCAAAGCCATCCCCGTCAAAGTCGGACCACTGGGTGATTTCTGTAGGGAATTCATCGACAGAGTCGGCATAACCATCGCCATCCCAATCCGTGCATCCAATCTTGGAGCCGGAATCACTTGTGCCTGCATTGTGAGGGCAATTGTCGATGAGGTCTGCGAATCCATCGTTATCATCGTCGAGATCTTCAACGTCATCTTCACAACCATCTTGGTCCCGATCATTTGACATTATCGAAAAGAAAGAAGGAGCACTCATGGGGCAAAGGTCGACTTCTGCTAAGGACTGTGAACACGTCCATAAACCGTCTGAAACAGCAGCATCACAAATTCGGTCATTATCATCATCATAATCTTCACCCGCATCTCTACAACCGTCGAGGTCATAATCAGAAGAGGGCGAAGAAGTCCAAGCAAGGTCTCCATATGCACAAGAATCATCACCATCGTTCATACCGTCATTATCATCATCATCATCTTCAGTTAAATCCGCACAACCGTCCATGTCATGGTCCGTCGCCGAAGAAGAAATCCAACTTAAATTACCAAGAGTACAATCATCATCCACATCAAGGATTGAATCATTATCATCATCTGCATCACAAAGATCTCCCTGAGCATCACCGTCATGGTTGGCTTGAGCCGGGTTTGCAATGAAAGGGCAATTATCTATCTCATCGCCGACTCCATCCCCATCCTCGTCTGTGAAGGGGTCTATTCGAATGACTTGATCTCGTCCATTATCAACGTAGTAAAGATGTCCATTTGGCCCTATTTCAAGACCCATAATCGAAGAAGCCGATGTCTGAACAGTTTCAGTTTCAGATGCACTTTTTCCATCGGAGTTCAAATCAAATGCCGTAAGTTTCCCGTTTCCATTTTGAGAGACAAACAATCGGTCACCATCAAGTGCAATTCCCGAAGGCCTATCGAGGCCAGTGGCAAGAACGCCCCATTCGATTCCAGTCATTTCAGAATATTCTTGAAGTTCTTCTAATTGAGTTGAAGAGCCCATTATGCTCTGTGAAGAGACCGATGTGTCGTCAGTATTGACCCATAGGACCCGGTTGGCCCCAGCATCGGCAATATAGAGAATGCCTGAGCTTTTATCCAAAACCATGTGGCCTGGAACTCCAAGGGCATGGGTGAGTTGCACTTCAGAATACCTTCGAACCATTCCATCTGAATGGTCATCTTCACCCGTATCGTGGTCTAATTGGAAATCGTAGAAGACCAATTCTCCGTAATATCCATCATTGTACCAGTATGCGTTGGCAGAATCATGAGCGATTCCTACACCGTATGGGGATTCATGGAGCATGTCGATATGGCTGCCCAAAAGGCCGTTACCGTTATTTTGATTTTCCACTGCAAAATGGCTTAAGGACGACGGCCACAAAGCCGGGCCCATGAAATTATTCGCTGCTCCTTGGCCACAGAATGTATTTCTCGTTTCTTGAGCAGAACCCCATTGCCAATCAAACTCGGGATGATATGCGCCAAACGAAATTGCACTTACTTCTTCAAGGAAATGGTTTCGGTTTGAATCTTTACGATTCTGAGAGGTCTGAGTCTCAAGTCCTGTATCCTCAATAATGGTGATGCTGTCCGTATTTCGATTTGCCACCCAGAGTTCGTTTGCTCGACCCGGATGGAATTCTAAATCTCGAGGATCTGAGAGCTCATCCGTCGAATCCGCAATGACGACTTCATCGAAGCCAACACCAAATTGCTCAACCAAAGGCGCTTCCTTCGAGGCTGTAGCATAAGATGGGATTGAAAAGAGTAGAATACTAAGAAGAAGTATAGCGGCTTGCTTATTCACCATATTTGCCCCACAATGCGATATGATTTGATACCTTGCCTTCTAAAAGCATTTTACAAAGAAAGGAATTTCCATCCAGTCTGAGTCGATTGAATAATCAAAAACACTCCTGAAATCGAGAGGAATAAGAGCATTCAGGCTGTGTTGATAAAATAAAAACCAGAGTTACAACTGCTTTTTATCCTTCAAAGCCTTTTTTTCGTTGGCCTTACACCAGAGTGCCCCACCAATTTCTTCCCACCCCTGCGCTTGAGGTTGTCCAGAGCGCGGATAATTGGTAAATTCACCATATCGAACACCTTTGTCCGTCAAAAATAAATCAACACGCGTGTAGTCTATTTCCTTTGATAAATCCTCAGCATAACCAATACACTCATCGATTAATTTATCACCGAGATGTTCTCGAATATTCGTCACTCCTTCAGCATTTAACCACTGTGTTTGGTCGCCTAAAGTATCAATTAAATCCCCATTTGGTAGATGGATATTTTGTTTGATGGATGAGAATCTCCCCGGCTCATATTGAATGTATCCAACTTCACCGCCAAAACAATGCATTTTGAGGTCCGTTGCAGTACCGCCATCTTCACCAATCAAAAGCTCCTCAATCATGATGCCCCTTGGCTGAATATTGTAAGCCCCCCATTCAAATGGCGTAGGGTAGTCCTTTTTCATCAGCCTGTTGAATTTCCCTTGAATACGCCAATTCGGCCAAAATCGGCCATACTGATCTCTCTTTCCCCTGATTACGTGATATCCGTGTTGCTTGAAAGGACGTATTTTATGTTCTCTGCGAATGTTTTCAATTGGCTTTTCACCCCCATCAAGAATAAAGATTGAATCACCAGACCAATGGTTTGATTTTAACACACATCGTTCAGGTAATCGGTCCCAAGGTATTTTGGAATTGGGGGGTTCGAGAAAGTGGTAGAGTTCTGCAAGTTTACAACTGCTGTTTTCTGATACATATTGGCGGGATTTGTATTTGTCTTCAAGCGTAATTAACAAGGGATTTCTATCATAATGCATCCTGTGAACAAGATGCTCTGAGAGCATTTTTGGGTCTTCGACGATATTGCTATGCCATGGCTTTACATGAGCCTTGTTTGTAAACCACATACCAACCATTCTTAGTTAAGGGATGATGATTTAAAGGTGTTGCTATTGCTTTAACCATGAGCGACGAGGTTGACTTTATCACCAAGTCTACCGAAGTCCCACCCCTTCCTAAGGAGTCAATTTCAAACGCTCTCAAAGTCCTCAATTCCGGCAAATTATTTCGGTATGGGGAGAACAATGCAGACGGGATGTATGCCAGTCAATTAGAAACAATGTTTGCAGAAATGATCGGTAGTAAATTTGCAATTGCTTTGAATTCGGGAGGTTCAGCCATTTATATCGCCCTCAAATCCGCAGGAATCTTAGAAAATGAAACGGTGGCATTGAACGCTTTTACCCTGGCACCAGTCCCTGGTGCTCTTGAAAATGCTGGGGCCCAAGTCCTTCTTCTCGATGTGAATGCAAACCTTACCTTAGGGGTTGAGGATTTAGAAGAAAAATTACGAATTGGCAATACAAAAGCCCTTGTTCTCTCTCACATGCGGGGTCACATTGGAAGAATAGATGAAATTGAACGAATTTGCAAACAATTGGGCATAATTCTCATTGAAGATTGCGCTCACGCAATGGGTGCTATGTACGATGACCGAATGATTGGAACCTTTGGAGACATCGGATGTTTTTCATTTCAAACCTATAAGCAAGTCAATGCAGGGGAGGGGGGGATTCTGGTTACAGATGACCCAGATATTGCGGCCAAAGCCATTCTTTATTCGGGATCATACCTTCTTTACAACCAACACACAAATCGCCCAGACGAGGCATACTTTTCAAAGCACAAGGGTAAAATTCCAAATTATTCACTGCGAATGAATGAACTATGCGCCTCAGTACTCCCTCCGCAACTCCTCCAACTCGAAGAGCGAAATACCCGTTGGAGGGAGATTTACGCTCTCATCGCCTCCGGACTAAGGCACATCGAGGGAATCACCACCATCGAAGTACTACCGGGGGTATTGATGGCACCTACTTCGATCCAATTCCATATTAATGATACAAAGAAAATTGAACATATTATCGCCAGAGCATTCGACCTGGGATTGAAGATAAAATGGTTCGGTTCACCCCATGCAGACGGATTTACAAGCAACTCCACACATTGGGAATACCTTTCTGATTTTTCGACCATTTCACCCAATCTCGCCGGACTATGCGATATTCGACTGCCTGTGACACTTAGCGACGACCAATGCCGCCATATTGTTCAAATCATTGCAAGTTCAGTTGGTGCTGACATTCACGAATAAGTCAATTCTTTGGAGGGCCGATCTATGAAGACAGCAATTCTCCTTCTCGGATTTAACAGGGTGGATTATTTCCAACAAACACTCGAGGCGCTTGAAGCGAATAAGGCAGCCCATGATTGTGACCTGCACGTTTACCTCGATGGTGGAGAAAATGCACGGCAAAGCGACTTAGTTGCCCTGGTCGAGAAGTCTTCTTTCACTCATCCAACTTTTGTCCTCCGTGAAGAAAATTGGAGCATAGGTAGGCACCTTATCGATGCACGAAGAGTATTATTCGATGAACTTTTGTATGACCGGGTCATTCTACTTGAAGACGATATGCTACTTGCCCCAAGCTATATTCAAACGGTTCTAGACCTTCTCGATTGGTCGAAAGACTCTTGCGATGTAGGGACTGTAATGGCCTACAATATCAACCATGATTCTACTGAATTACAATCAAACCAGATGCAAGATGTCGTAGCCACAAATCGCCATTTCTGGGGATATGCCATGACTCGTGAAGTCTGGAACACCATCAAACACATCATTTATGATTTCGAAAAGAAATATCTGTCGAAAAACACCTACAGAAACCGTTCACATTTCCGAATCCGTTGGATGTTTATGCGTTCAATCATGTCGAAGAAGCGGCAAATTCGCCCCGGGAAGAATCTAATTCCCGACGCGTGTTTAACACCACCATTCCCTCGAATCCCTCGAAAATCCCCAACAAGCCAAGATGCAATAACGGCGCTGGCTCTTTGGCACCATGGTTATGGACGAATTACAACGCGAGTGTCACGGGCTGAATATATCGGCGTGGAAGGGTTTTCGTTCTCTTCAAAGGTGTATGCTGATTTTGGCTTTGAAAACCAAAATACACAAGATTTGTCAAAATTCACACAATCTGTCAGTCAATACAAATTCGCAGCACATGATGAACAAGGCAACACTATCAAGCCCCGAGCATACGAATGATTTGGTTACGATGGCATTCAATGTAGGGGTAGTGGGTTGTGGCCGCTGGGGTACAAAACACCTCGAAACACTTGTCCTCCTCAAGCACCAAGGGTTCATCGACGAGATTTATGCTTGTGACATCAACCGGGGCCGTCTCGAGGAAATATACCCAACCATCGATGAGGTATTTCTGAATTGGAGGGATATGTGTCATTCAGCACAACTTGATTTGGTCTCTATTGTAACACCGAATTCTTCTCACTTATCACTTGGTGTTGCCATGTTGGAGCAGGGATTAAACGTCTTGATTGAGAAGCCCCTTGGGGCTTCTTTTGATGAGGTGAAGCGTCTGTGCGAGGCAGCTAAAATGAGCACAGGAACCCTACATTCCGGCTATCTGTTACGTCATCACCCGGGAGTTAAACTCGCCAAGAAGCTCATCGAAGATTACAGTATTGGGCGAGTTAAATCAGTTCGCTTTACAAAATACTCTTCACGTAAGAAACCATCAAATGCGAACGCCATTGAAAATTTAGTATCGCACGCATTTTCAATAATCCCCTCCCTCATCACCCCTTCTAAATCTCCGTTATTTTCTACTGTAATGACTCTTGAAGATGGGAAGCCCGCACCCTTGACAACTGCTCCCCAGGCGAAAGTACACCTGACCTACCCGGGTCAAGCAACGAACTCAGATACCGAGGTAGAGGTACATGTTGGATGGCAACAAGCCGACTGTAACCTCTTTACGATTGAAGGGACAAAACAACACATTCGCCTAAATTTCCGAGAACACAACTCAATAGAACTAGGGACACAAAAAACCGGGTATAGGACAATTCCTACACTTCACCCAATACCTCCACTTGAAGCCCAGTATAGGTATATTCTCTCAAACGCCCATTCCCCTCATATGCTTGCAGAAGACCACCTCCAGACCGCGGAATTACTCGACAAAGCCACATCACTCGCTCAATATTGGTATCTGCACAATGCATAGAAGTGAACTCCGTTCTTGCGAGTCTTCAAGAATCAAAGGCCCTTCGCCAATGACATGGGCCTTTCTTTCACGACCGTTCAACGTATGTTCCTCGGTAGTTTTCTTGTCGCTTTTGCCACATGGGTCCTCGAAAGCAATCTCATGGACGCCACGCTGACCTTCATCGGACTATCCACCCTGACTGGGATTGCCTGGGGATTGTCTGAAAAACAGATCACGTTCGAGGCACTTGGTCTGAATGCCCAGGGGATTTTAGTCATCTTCAGTTTCGTCGCATCAATCGCTATTTTCGCTCAGATTTGCATCGGTGTATTTGATTTCCCTATGGTCGGTTCCTATGCTTTGTCACTGTGTTTCATTGGCTCTTTTTGGTGGACAGGAGCTCTTATTCAGCCGAAAAACAACTGATTTCGTACACTCATCTTGATGCGAAGGGTGAAATGCTCCACGTACCGACGATGGCCGATTGCAATGGCGAAATTTGGCGACCACCCCGCTCTCCCTCAACCAATTGAAGCCTTGTTGATGGAGCAGGTGCACACAGTTTTCCTCAAAGCAGACTGCCCCCCACGAGTTAAACAAGGTTCAATCGGTGAACTCAAGTTAATCGAAGTCGAGTCTGAACAAAATTGGGATACTCTACGCATGGAGGCCTTGCAAGAAGAACTGGGTGACCTAGTTGATGAAAATCGCCACCGCAGCGATTGTTTCCTTGAAATAGATCGAAATGGATGCAAAGTGATTCAACTTGGAGATTTACGAATTGCGTGTGCATGGCCCCCCTTTGCCGATGCTCGTGAAATCACCATTGTCCGTCCAGTTGCCAAACTCTCTCTCGATGAATATGAGTTGGATGAGCGCCTTATTGCCCGCTTAGCAGACCACCATCGTGGTGTATTCATCTGTGGTCGACCTGGCTCTGGAAAAACAACCCTCGCTCAAGCGATTGCAGAATATCTCGACACCGATATCGGCGCGATGGTCAAGACCATGGAAGCTCCTCGCGATTTACAACTCGCAGACAGAATCACCCAATATGCGCCACTCGAAGGCGACCTTGAGAAAACCGCAGAAATCATCTTCCTTGTCCGCCCCGACTTCGTAATTTTTGACGAAGTCCGACGCGCCCGGGATTTCGAAATATTCGCAGATGTTCGCCTCGCAGGCGTTGGTCTTCTTGGCGTAACGCACGCGAATTCCGCACTTGAAGCCATCCAACGGTTGATTGGAAAAGTCGAATTGGGCCTTGTAAGCCAAGTCCTCGACACCATTATCCACGTTGAAGCAGGCCAAATTCAACAAGTCCTCGAATTACGAATGACCGTTAAACCCCCAACAGGGATGCAAGAAGAACTTGCACGACCAGTGATTGAAGTGGTTGAATTCCCAAGCGGAAAAATTACCCATGAAATGTTTGCTTTTGGTTCAGAAATCGCCGTAGTGCCGGTTGAAGGGCGCACTGCTGCCGGCGTATCACCACTCAAATCACTTGCTCGAGATCAGTTGGTGCATATCATTCAGCAATGGGTTGGAGTCCAATGCCAAGTACAATTCAAGGGTGAAACCAGTGCAACAATTTACGCACCTCAAAACATGATATCTACTCTTATCGGCAAAGGTGGGGAAAACGTCCGCCAATTACAAGAAGAATTGGGAGGCATGCACCTCAATATCGAATCATTTGAAGATATGCCTGAAGGCCTACGAGCTCCTAAAAAGAACAACTGGGAAGAGGAATCGGACCGCCGCAGTAAAGAGAGCCGTTCCTGGGAAAACCAATCACGTGGCTCGAAACCTCGTAAAGGTAAAAAGAATCGAAGATGAGTTCTTTTCTTTGCCCGTTGACGAATCACTTCACTGCCTCCGCTCTCGTTTTTCATAAAGAGGTTAAGCAAGAGAAAGGGTTCATCTATGCGCTTCACCGCCGCATGAAGTGATGGCTCAACGCAATGACGGCTCAGGGCGCGCACCCGTTGCGATTGTCCGTCCAACCACTTCAGTGACGAGTGGCCCCGCCGTTACTCAAAAACTGGTGAATGCATCCGTTGCTTTTGGCAATCTACTCAAAGGAACTTTCGGACCAAACGGTCTTGACAAAATGATGTACAAAACCAGTGGAGAGACCGCTGTAACCAACGATGGTGCGAAAATCGTTGCTGAACTTTTAGTAAAACACCCAGCAGCTAAGGCCTTTGTGCAACTTGCAGAATCCCAAGAGAATGCTTGTGGAGATGGAGTGACTGGCTGCCTCATCCTTGCCAGTGAACTGATGCGTGAAGCAGGGCGTCTACTCGAAAAGGGGCTTCACCCACTTTTGGTCGTTCAAGGCTACCAGGCGGCACTCGAAACCACCCTCAAGGTCTTGGACAATCGAGTCAAACGAATATCTCCCACTGATATCGACCAACTTATTCTCGTTGCCAAAACAGCAATGACCGGAACTGCTGCAGAATCTGGCAGCGAACATCTTGCACGTTGTATCGTTGATGCCGCCCAAACAGTGGCCGGAGAAAGTAATGGTGTACTTCATGTTCGAACCGAAGATGTTCGAATGACAAAGCGCGGAGTTGGAACGCTTGCCGACACAGCGCTCCTACAAGGCCTTGTTTTAGAACGCCGTTTTGAACTTGATCGCATGCCTCGGAACCTCCCAGCAGGTAAGGTGGCCGTTGTTTCTTGCCCAATTGCTATGGAGCAAACCACTCGCGCTGCAGAAATAGAAATATCTTCTCCAGATCAATGGGTTGACTTCATGGAAGCAGAGGAAAAAATCCTCGAAAAGAAAGCCCTTCGAGTTCTTGAAAGCGGAGCAACAATTGTCGTCTGTGCTGAGGAAATTGACCCACGCACTCTTCATCGTTTCGTTGACGCGGGATTATTTGTTCTCGCTGGTTTTGAACGTGCTGGGGCCGAGGATGTGGCCCTTGCCTCAGGTGGACAATTAGTTGACCACCTCGACGATCTCGATGCATCCACCTTGGGAAGTTTTGAATCGATGAGTGTCGAAGTTTTTGAGGGTGACGATGCTCGTAGAGAGCGCATCCATCTCAATTTCGGTAAAAACTCAGGCCTTGCTACAGTTGATGTTGGTGGTGGCGATGGTGTTGCAACAGAAGAAATCATCCGGGGGTTGTATGATGCATTGTGCTCAGTAACAAGTGCAATGGAAACTGGAGAGATTCTTTTGGGTGGTGGCAGCCTACATATTGCTGCAAGTCTTGCCATCAAAGATGCCGCTGAACAACATGGTGGACGGGAGCGTTTGGCAATGGAAGCATTTGCCCGAGCCCTCGAAGCCATACCTTCAGTTTTAATTTCAAATTCTGGTAACGACCAACTTGATTGTTTGCTTGAACTACGAGCTCAACATCGACAAGGTAGTACCGACTTCGGCGTAGCTGAAACAGGCCTCTGTGAGCCGATTACAGAAGCTTGGGCCAGTGCAGAGACATTGGCGCATGGTATTGAAGCGGCCTGCGAAACGGCTTGTGGACTTTTACGAGTCGACCAAGTCATCTCGGCCCGGGGCGACTAACTACTCCAAAACGCCAAAACTCCTCGGCGCTATGTTCAATATCATCGGACCAATGACTTCGATAATGGGAATCTTCGATGAGCACTACCTCAACCCCGCAACCCCGTGCCTTGCTCAGTGTGTATGACAAAACCGGGATTGTAGAATTTGCTACATCTTTGTCAAAACACGGTTTCCAACTCGTATCTACGGGAGGAACAGCTCGTACACTTCGTGCAGCAGGTTTGGAGGTTATCGGCGTATCTGATGTGACTGGCCACCCAGAAATATTCGATGGGCGCGTAAAATCTCTTCACCCAGCAATCCATGGACCTCTTCTTGCCCGCCTTGAATCAGAAGAGGACCTGAAGGGTCTGGCAGAACTCGGCTACCCCCCCATCCAAATCGTCGCGTGTAATCTCTACCCCTTTTCAGCAGCAGCAGCACAGCAACCACCTTTGGAAGATTCCGCTCTTTTGGAAATGATCGATATAGGCGGACCAACAATGGTTCGCGCCTCAGCCAAAAACCACCGCAACGTCATTATCGCCTGTAACCCCTCTCGGTATGATGAAATTATTTCCAATCTTCATTCGGCATCCGGTGTTCACTCGGTGGGGATGGACCTACGGCGTAGTCTTGCTCTGGATGCATACGAGCATACCGCTGCTTACGATTCAGCCATTGCCGACGAACTCCACGCCCGCTGGGTTGGCCGCCCGGAGCTGAGCGATGACACAGCTGAACAGACCGCCCGTCTACCCGCAACCCTCCTTGCATCAGCAGTCAAAACCCATTCCTTACGGTATGGTGAAAACAGCCACCAAGCCGCAGCATTGTATACCAATCCGCGTGAATTTGACAATCATTCAACCCTTGTTACTGCGCACGTTGAGGGCGAAAAAGACATGTCATACAACAATTATTCCGATGCAGACGCCACACTTCGTCTTTGCAGAGCCTTGTCGACTGATGAATGGCCAAACACTCCACACGTGTGTGTAATCGTCAAGCACAACAATCCTTGCGGCGCAGCCTTAGGGTCGACACAAAAAGAAGCGTATGAAGCAGCATTAGCAAGTGACCCCGAATCAGCATTTGGTTCAATAATATGCTTTAATGAACCCCTTGAAGCGGACACGGCCGAAGCAATGGAACCTCTCTTTATCGAAGTGTTAATGGCACCAGCATACAGTGAAGAGGCCAAAAAAATAGTGATGCAAAAGAAAAATCGCCGAATCCTCACCATCGAATCTCCAGGGAACCGCTTGGCCTCTCTTGAACGGATTCTCGTCCGTAAACCAATTGAGGGGGGCTGGCTTGTTCAAACCGAAGAAGCACCAGTGATTGACTGGGATAAAGCCAAAGTCGTGACCGAAAAATCACCAAGCGAGGAAGAAATAGCAAGTATGAAATTCGCAGTTCGAATTTGTGAACAAGTGAAATCGAATGCGATTGTCATGGTACAAGGCACTGCAACAGTAGGAATCGGTCCAGGGCAAACCAGTCGAGTCGAGGCCGTTCGTATTGCGGCCCGCCGCGCAGGAGAACGTGCTAAAGGCTGCGTACTCGCTTCTGATGCATTCTTCCCGTTCAAAGATGGGCTTGAGCAAGCTGCAGATGCAGGCGCATCATCTATTGTTCAACCAGGTGGCTCAATTCGCGACCAAGAAGTCATCGATGCTGCCGACCATCGTGGTATCTCGATGTTGTTCACGGGCCACAGGCTTTTCCGCCATTGAATGCCAAATCCGTATTTGAGGCCCGATTGTTTAAGGCAAGAACCGTGCCGCTTCAAGCATGGGGCACCTCAAGGACATCAACAAAACTTATTTCCAACATTTAGTTGGAGCATGGCGGATGGCTTTTTGGTTCGGTTTTGGCAGCCTTCGATTAATCATTCACGGCCTTCTTCCAAATTTCGATGCCGAAGCAGGCCACTCTACTGTGCAAAAGTACGAAGGCTCTTCAAACGAGGATTAGGCTGCAGTGGGCACTTTCCAACCCACCCACCAAACACCAATGATGGCGACAACAGCGATAAGTGTCTGGCCGAATCCCGGGTCTCCCGCTTTTGTAATTACCCAAATCGAGGCGGTTGAAACTATAGAAATAATGCCCCCAATCACCACTTTAGAGTGGAAAGGCAACGCTTTTCCAGCTCGATAGTATTCTAAAAGGCTGGCACCAAATATACGATTGGTTAACAACCATTTGAACATTTTTTGACTTGATCGGGCATAACAATAGGCCGAAAGTACTAACCATGAGGTTGTTGGCCAGCCGGGGAGGAATATACCAATAACGGCGAAGAGAACTCCAAGACTCCCAATAATGATCCATACTCCACGGACAAAGGGGTTACGCGAAGGTTTGTGTTCATTGAGGACACGTTGAATTATTTCTTCTTCAGCCAAATTGAGGAAAGGGTTTGAAGCAATTTCGCCGCCTTCTCCAGCACTCGCCGGAGAACTTGATGCCATCACTTCGCCCATGCCCCTCAGCCAATCCTATCGAGGGGTCCACAAAAAGTGATGGGCGCGCTTTTCCGAAGACCTCAAGGCATTTACAGGATAGCCCATGATATGACCAGCGGCAAGGGTCCACTTCGCACGGGTCTCTCTTCTACTCCGATTCGCTGTGCCGTTTTTATTTCTGGGGCCGGTTCGGGCATGCACGCGATGGTCACGCACCAACAAACACATTCTGAGTGTGGCCATCAGACCGTACTTGTCGTTTCAGACCAACCTGGAACCATTGGACTCAAGAAAGCCGAACATTTTGGCATTCCGGCGCATTGCATTCCACTCCCAGAAGAAGACAATCGCATTCTGCGCCGCCATCTCCACGAACAACAGATTCAACATCTCTTGGAAGAGTACAAAGTAGAGTTGATTCTTCTCAGTGGATATATGCGACTTCTATCGGCTGAGTTTGTAGGCCTATGGCCTCGACAAATTATCAACATCCACCCTTCACTCTTACCCGCATTTCCCGGCGCACATGCACACCGCGACGTGGTAGCCGCCGGTGTTGAAGTATCTGGCTGCACAGTACACTACGTCGATGCAGGAATGGACTCGGGAGAAATTCTTGATCAACGCCGAGTTCCTGTGTTCAATGATGATGATGAATCCTCTCTTGCCAACCGAGTTAAAATCGAAGAACATCAATTGTACCCCGAAGTAGTTGATAGAATCGCTCGCTCATTCAAGTCCAATCAAGAGGCGTATTGAAATTTTTCATTTGAGAAGCCAATCCCCCCGGGTCGAGTTCACGAAAAGCCGAAAAGAGTGATGAGATCTTACCGTCAGACGGACCTAACTCCCATTCAGATGGGCAATGTGCAAGCAAAGGCTGACGAACACCATTTTCATCCAAAGGCACTCCACCTCCACTCGACAATAAAAAATCTAAACCCTCGCGCTCTAATTGAAACGAGTCACATGAAATCAGTTGAATAGCCCCTTCGATGTTTCCAAAAACCCACTCCAATACTTTAGACAACGAGTCACATGATGGTGGGTCTGGCCATGTTTCACCTTCAAACAATGATTGGCGAGCCCCTTCGCCGCATAACGTAACGATTCGTTCAACTCCGCACTGAGTTGCGAGTGTTCGTAACCGGGCAACACCCCCGCTCATCATCGCCTTATCCTGGCCCATACGGTGGCTTTTCCCACCTGCCAGGAGCACTACAGTTACCATCGAATCACCTCAAGTGAGGGTTTCAAGCCCATCTAATGCTGATTCGAGCTCAGCTAAGAGACTCCTTACGCGATCAAGTAAGGCTTTACGCTCCCTACTCGAACGTGCTTCAGGCAACCATTCCAGCAAACGGCGAACATCTTGTGCATCACGAGCTACTGTCCACTGAAGAACCGCTTCAAGCACAGGGTCGTCCGTGGGGAGAAATCGTTCACTCATAGACGCACGGTGTCAGAGCAAGGGCTTCAATTCTCCTGTGAAAGAATACGGTTACGAATCCTTTCAAACAATTCTCCACCTGCTGGAGCAGTTGATACAAGGCCACGGATTTCACAGAGTTCTTCTTTTCTTAATGAAAGAATTAATACGGCGACTTGATGCCAAAGTTTACTTTGCCCAGCCATTGCTATGAGCCACTGGTTGTCGGGTACTTCATGCCCACCGCGAACCAATTCTTCCCCAATCTCAAGTAAAGCCCCTAAGGGCTCTTGCTTCTTGAATAAATGAATGAAAGCCATCCAAGGGGACTCTCCTAATTCTTCCTCTGACATATTGGCAAGTAGTAATCCAACCAGGACAAGGTCTTCTTGCCCGTGGCGTTTCCAAAGCGATGGAATTAATTTCGCAACGCGGCGGATATTTCCTTCACCGCTGGTCAAGACCCAAGACGCGATATCGCGCATTTCGGGATTAGGGCAGCCGTAGTGAAAGGAATATCCTCCAGAATGCGCCAGCAAGTCTGTTGACGGTTTCGTCATCATGCCTGGGACGCCAGAAACATAGGCTCCCTTGAGGAATTTCAACATCTTCCTACGAGATCGAAGGAGTTTTGGTTGTGGCTCACCAAGGTAATGTGCCACTTTTTCATTCACTTCGACCACCATCGGAGGCCTTCTTCCGAACGGTATCAAAAATATCGCCAACAAGCCCTACCGAATCGCGTAGGGTATGGAGCATTTTATCGACAACACTCGGGTCTTCGAATTTCTCTTTTACAATCTCACGCAACTGCGTCTCGATATTTTGATGCTCAACATCATCGATTTCAAACGTTGAGCGCAGATGGGCAAGAACCCGAAACTCGTCTCGTGAAAGAGAAGCATTAACAATAGCTACTTCGAATACCTTGGTGTACACTTCACGCGCTTTTTGCTTGGACACGAGCTCGCCAGGTTCAGATTCTGTATTGCCCTGTATTGCTTTGTAGATGAGTGCAGGTTGCTCTTCAGTGAGTTCGAGGGCACTGGCCAGCTTGATGGTGAGGCGCTTCTCCTCACGTGTGAGACGCCCGTCGGCAAGCATGACCTCTACAGTACTGCGAAATACATCCAAGTTTCGAGAGTTGGAGGTC
The DNA here is from genome assembly GCA_949372645.1 of Candidatus Poseidoniaceae archaeon. Lineage (GTDB taxonomy): Archaea > Thermoplasmatota > Poseidoniia > Poseidoniales > Poseidoniaceae > MGIIa-L1. The sequence goes on from CASIAP010000010.1 coordinate 93,974, forward strand.
GTCACGTGTAATGGGAGAACGCTTCTGTTCTTCAAACTCTTGTATGCCAAATAAAGAGATTAAGCGCCAAATCCGTAAGAGGATTGAAAAGGAGTCGACAGCTGGAGTAACTATCCACCTCCCTTTCACGCAGTGTGAATCCGTTCACAATTGCAGCAAATGAGCGATTGGCTCCGGTCAGTCTTTTTGCAATGGGATGTCGATAGAAGGAGAAATTAAAATGGCTCGAAAACCACACACAGGAGGACGCTCAGGCGGCTCCAAGCAAGGCAAGGCAATGAAATATCAAATCCGTGCCGATATTAAAGTAAATGGAACAGTCCAACGAAAAGACATCATTGGCGCTATCATGGGACAGACAGAAGGTCTGCTCGGAGACGAACTGGAATTGCGTAAATTGCAACGTACAGCTCGAATTGGCCACGTTGATGTAGAAATTGAATCGAAAGGCGGAAAAGTGCATGGGCTCATCCTGATTCCAAGCAGTTTAGATAATGTTGAAACAGCAATTATCGCATCAGCTCTCGAAACAATTGACCGAATTGGACCATGCAGCTCAATCATCACGGTTGTCGAAATTCAAGATATCCGTGCATCGAAGCGCACTGCAGTCGTTGACCGTGCAAAAGAACTCTTGCTCAACCTCGTTAATTCAGGTGAAGCAGCATCAAAGACAATCATTGAAGAAGTTCGCTCAGTCATGACCACCGGAACAGCAACTGATTACCACGGACTCACTTGTGGACCAAACATTGAATCATCTTCATCGTTAATTATCGTTGAAGGCAGAAACGATGTTCGTAATCTTTTGAATTGTGGCGTAAAGAACGCTATCAGTGCCGATGGCGCTGGAACAATAAAACAGGAACTCGTTGATCTTGCCAATGGTAAGGAAACCGTCATTCTTGCGATTGATGGTGACCGAGGCGGTGAGATGTTGTTCAGTCAGTTGATGGAAACCTTGAAAGTTGATTTCGTTGCTCAAGCACCAGTTGGTCAAGAATGGGAATTACTCCCTCAAAAGACCGTTACAAAGTGCCTCTCTATGAAGGTAGAAGCAAAGAAGTTCGCTCATACCCTTGGAAAGAAGCAAGCAGAAGATGACGAAAAAGCAGGCGTTCAAGATAAAAACTGGTCAGAAGGAATGGAAGAAGTTTACGAAGCTCCCGAAGCACCAGCTGAAGTCCAAGAAATGTTCGATCACCTTGACAGCCTTGACAAGAACAAAGCAGTTTTCGTTATGGTTGACGGAACAGTTTCCGAACCTGTTGGTCCTGCAACGCTTTCGAAAGCAGCAGGAAGTGCAGACGGCGCAGTTGCCATTGTGTTTAATGGCCCACTGAGCGACCGAACTCTTGAAATTGCATCCGAATCAGCAATCGCAACCGTAATTGGTACGAAAGCAGGTAAAGGATACGCAGAACGCGAAGATGTCAAATCTTGGCTAGCTGAACTTCACCGTTGAAGACGACTATCTTCATCTAATGCTTCACCCCTGGTCCAAATATGGGCAAGGATGAATCCACCGATTGGCCGGTTGGCGACAACGATCCCTTTGGAGACGTAGAGCCTGAAAACAATCCGCCTTTGGAAATGGAAGATATTGGTTTGGAAAAACCTGAAGAGGAAACTAAAGAAGAAGCCGAAGCCGAAGTTGAATCTGAAACGAACCCAGAGAGTTCCGAAGGCGGCTCGGAATGGAGTCTTCCAATCCGTGCGGCCCCTCTTCTCAGCCAATTCCATAATGAAACCGTTACAGAATACCCACTGCAACAATCTTCTGATGGTCGAAAAGCCACCTCTCTCGTAGTTGACCAAGACCTACTCCGGATTATCGACTCAAGACTCGATGATGATGGACAACGTCGATTGAAAGTAACTCTCTCTATGAAGGGGGAAATCACTGGATTCAAACACCAGCACAATGAATTGATGCATAAACACCAACTGCTCTGGCTAGGATTCTTTATTTCCGGGCTTGTTCTTTTGTTATTGCCTCCTGTTATCTTTAATTTCATTGGCGTAATTTTAGTTGCATTAGGCGTTTGGTACTGGTCGGCCATGCACCTTGAAACACACCACCTTGAGTTTTCGAATTCGGGGGGCACTCTCTCACATACCTTGCATGGTTACGGTACGAACCGACCCTTTTTCCGCGCCAGTATGGCTTTGCTTGGTTCAGAAATGGCAGGCTTATTGAGAAACGGAACCCTTGAAACCGAAACTCTCGATCAACTCCACGCATCACTTGCGGCTCCAGCACCGGCTCCAGCACCGGCCCAAACCCCTCTTCCAATTCCTGTCCAGCCCTCTCAAGACCACTTTGAAGCGCAGCCCTCACCATCCCTCCTCCAACACGTAGTAGCCACTCCAACCTCAATCCCCCCACCCCCAACGAGTCCGCCGCCGGCGGTGCAATTTACTCCCGTTGAAGAAGCGCCAATGGCTGGCCCTCCTGTAGCATCATCCCTTCCAATGCCGTTACCTCTGCCACCAACAGCAGCCCCAATGCCGTTACCTCCCCCTCCAACATCAGCACCGACACCGTTACCTCCCCCTCCAACATCAGCCCCGACACCGTTGCCTCTTCCGCCAGTATCAACTGCAAAACCGTTACCCCCCCTTCCAGACCCACTTCCTCCTTTAGGAGCTCCAGCGGGAATGCCTCTACCAGCACCTTTTGGACTACCAGCAGCTCCTTTGTCGCTTGATGCACCTCTCCCAAATGCACCGAAAATTGCAGTAATGGCCTCACCCGTTGAAGACACACTGAGTGAAAAAGAACAAAACGAATTACTCAACGAACTCTCATGATTCTGCTATGATGCCACCCGCAGTGGGGAGGTTCATGCGCGCAATAAGCTGCCCAACTTCATACTCTAATTGTTCGATATCATCAGTGTCGGGTAATTCATATTCATCACCTGTAAGGGGGAGCGGAAATCCTGGACCCGGTATACGCCGAAGCGCTTTCCCGAGATTCACAGCATCGTCAAGAAATACATCTGATGAACCCGAGTGCCGGTGTTCTAATCGGGCCCGCATCCATCGTTTCATGGCCTTTGTATTGCCACCTATTTTTGCTAATAATTCAGATTTAAATACATCGTTTTTATTGCCTTGAGGTAATAATCGAAGCGATAACTTCAGCATCCGATCTACTCGCGTATCCCTTGGAGTAATTCCGACATGCTTTGCCAACCTACGACGAATATTCGGTAACGCACCAGATCCGTGTAGGGCGACCTCATCAACTAAATCGTCGAGGTTTATCGCTCCAAGAAATTGAATAATATTGGTATAAACCACCGGGTTAACAGAATGCTCCACAGAAGGGATCAGCTCCTTTTCAGGTTCTAAGCGCTTAGGTTCTGTCAGCGCGAGTTCTTCCAGAGGTGGAGTCACTAGACTCTTGGAATCTTCTTTGACTTCTGTAATCTCTTCTGAGACAATCGTCTCTTCTTGTACTTTCTCTCTCTTCTCTAAAGGTTCAGCTTCAGACTCAATGATTTCAAGTGCCGTTTCTAAAGGTTCAGTTTCGGGCTCCATTGCCTCAAGCATCGCTTCATGCGCATCACCTAAGGTATCCTTTGGAATCATTGTTTGCCGATTGTAACTTTCTGGAACAGGCATCAAAGTTTGACGAACCGGTGCGGGTATCCAAGCTTCAAAGACAAAGGTTTCATCTTCACTTTTTTGTGAAGCGAGATGCTGACTCAATAAAGGAATTTTCTCGGAAAGAGAACTCAATTGAGTCGGATCTCGTAATTGTTCTTGGACTTCAAGGGCCAACCCTACATCTCTGTGCCATGGGAGAAGGGCGAGACGTCGAATAAGCCAGGGATAGGAGGTGACATGGGTCCGGAAAGCATTGATTTTTTGTGCAGTTGAAATCACATCACTTTCGACCTCTCGGAGAAGTTGATGAACGGCCCAACCCGAAGATTCTAAGATTATCAATTCCTGCCGAGTTCGAGCTTTTAATCGTTGATGAATCTCTCCAGCTACAATTGAGCCCCCCATTCTTGATGCGGCAATTGATGTACCAAAACGGCGAATATATCCTATCTCATCTTCAAACTCTTGCAGAGTAAAACTCGAAGTGGAAACAGCATCGTCTGCCTTTCCTTGGGCGACTAATTGGCGCCAATCTTGCCCTAACATTCGACGATGACGGGCCCCCCGCTTAGCTAAAGTATCAATCATTTCACGCGTATTTTGTAAAACATCTAAATCGACATCGAGCTCTTTCATCACATCAATGCGTGCATCGACATCATCCTTCCCTTCGAACGAGGTGTCGAGATTCATCAAACCTTCAATGCATTCGAGACGTTGTTCAAACCTGTGTTCATTCTTTTTCAGTTGTTGTAATGCACTTCTTGGGTCTCGAAGGATTTCATCACTCCAGTCATCCATCACAATGCCCATGCCTTCATACCGTTCAACAAGCATCATCGATTTCAATTCATATTGCTTCCATTGCTGATCTAAGTGGTCAACATGATCGATAAACACCTCAGTTTGTTCCAAAACTCCTGCTGAATCTGCTCCAGAATCAGCCATGTCGGTCCACAAAGATGTAATCTGTTTCCAACGTTCGAGCGCCCTCAAGTGCGTATGTATTGAAGCCTCGATCTCAGGTAGATTTGTTTCCCATTCAAGTAATTCAATCGGCTGCACGCTGTCTCCATGGGGGAATTGAATCCCTTTCTCCCTCCATTGATTTAACAAATCATTGAGGTTCGTAAGTCGTTGGTGTAGATTATCCGCAATTGAATCTATTTGTAATCGAAAATCTCTCAATCCGTCATGGGAAGTCTGATTGATCAATTCCAACCTCCGAAGTTCGTGATGGCTGGCCAAATCGGGGTCAAAAAGAGTAATTCGTTCGATGATGAGCAGCCTCAACTCTTCATGTAAATCATGCAGGTCATGTAATTTAGCAATCCAATCAAGGGCTTCTATGATTGACATTTTCTCAACTTCATCAACATCAAATCCAGCATCGTTCAACATTGTAGCAGCACTGCTGATAGCAGTTCTCTGACGATGTTCATCTTCCTCAAGCAGCGAAAGGGCTTGATCCACCTCATCGACATCTGCCGGGTTGGCAAGTAAAGGAGAGATGATTGCCGTTGAAGGTAGGGATGAGGAATCTAAAGCATCGAAACGAGCAAGGAATGAGGCATACTCCTCTTCCCGACCAGCATCACGCCAGTCCAATTCAGAACTGTGAAGAATTAATTCCCAAGGCCGCCAATCCTTCGCCCAAGCATGATATTCCACGAGTATACGTTCAGCATTCATCGGGTCTCGTAACTCCTGCTCCCACAGTTCGCTCAGATTCAACGATCTTTGGTCGACAGCATCACCGAGATAGCCAGTTCGCTCCAATAATTCCTGCGCCAGTTCTACTGCAAAGTCGACGTATACTAACCGGTCTGAAACTAAATCTTCATCTTCGGCAAGAAAATCTTCGATGGAAACCGTTACCCATCCCTCAAGCTCCAAATCCATCAAACGTTCATAGTACCAGGGGCGGTTTGAATCGTCATCAACTTCGCCCATGCGCTTGACCCCAATCACTCATGAACTCCGAGAGCCTTTCAATGTGAGCAAAGAAACCATCGAATATATGGTGATTTAACAGCCAAAATCGACCAACCATGCAAAGAATTTCACCTGTGTTGGGAAAAACAACAGGGTGCTCAAAACCCCTTCACGATGTCCAAATCCTCCGCAGACCATAAAGGGGCAAAGTTCGGGTGGACCTCAATGGACCCCCTAACTGCCGTATTTGGACTCGCTTGTATTGGTGTTGGGGGAGGTGCTGGTTTTTGGCTCAAAAAAGCCGACACTCGGCTTCAACGTCTATCGGAAACAGCTATCGTTCTTCAAGAAGGCCAAGCAGCACATTTCTCTCACCTGAACACAGAAGTCAATACGCTTCAACAACACCTTTCTCACATGACTGGATTGGTTGAAGCACTTCGCGCCACTCATCCAGAAATTGATGGGGCGTTACTCGTTCATTCAGTGATCGTTCAATATGAGAGCTCAACAGAATTGGGGCAAGAAGTCTCCCGCTCAGACGCTCTTCAAGCTCTCGAAACCCTCATTTCTCCGATATCGACAGAATCTGAAATTGCAGGGGAATCGTTGTTATCTTCTGCAACAGAGAGTTTGTTGAACCGCCTCCTCGATGTGTTTCAAACCCGGGAAATTACCGTTGAATCATTAGGACTCAACCCAGTAGCCGCTCATCGCCTCGGACATGCAAGTTTACTTCTCCGCCGATATGATTGGGCGGAGTCATGCTTTGGCGTTGCGTATCGCTCCTCTCCCGGCAACCAAAACATTCTCGAAGCGTTAGAACACATTGCTTTGCTTCGTGGTGATGAGGAACTACGCCGGCATTGGCTTGAAGCTCGTATGACGGTGACTCCAGATCAACCAGAACTGTTGCGAGCACATGCGCATTTACTGGCCAAACTTGGTGATGCAGAAGCAGAACGCGATGTTCGGCGACTCGAGGCATTGGGTGTTGATACTGCCGCTGACCGCTCCCTCTTGTCGGGACTTCGAGCACGAGCAGGTTCCCGTTCTGAGGCTCTTGAAGCGATTGAATTGGCTTTGGCTGATGATCCTGGCCGATCGGATGATTGGTACAGTTATGCGCAATTATTGTATGATGATGGTGAACAAGGTAAAGCCCAACAAGCTGTTGAACGATGCCTTGACATTGACCGTCAAAACGGTGAGGCTTGGGGCTTGCTTGCCAAGCTCTTGTCACCTATGGCAAATCGACTTGAAGAAGCGCTCAAAGCAGCAATACATGCGGTTGCTTTGGAAGCCGGCGGCATTCAATTAGTGTTCTTAAAATCAGATTTATTATTGGCAAGCGGCAAGTTTTCAGAATCAGAAGAAGCCCTTGAACGCGCCTTGCTGGCAAGTCCCGATAATGCAGAATTACGTGCACGGATGGCAAGCCGAAAACTTCTCAACGGTCACATCTCTGAGGCTCAAAACTTGCTTGATGAAACTCCACTGGGCATTGACCATGCCTTGCTCCATGTTATTGAAGGTCGACTACACCTTGCTCGAGCCGACAGAGAACGCGACGGAACCGGGCAGACTGACGCCACTTTACTTGCAGAATCTCTTGCAGCATTCAACGATGCTTTGCGATTAGATCGAGAATCGGGAGTGGCATGGCTCGGACTTGCCCGAACAATGCGTCTACTTGGGGATTTACCAGGTGCGGAGGAAGCCATTGGTCGTGCACTCCGTCTTCTTCCCGACGAGGACCCTTCAGCAGCATCAGAAGCAGCTTTGTTGGCATTAGATCTCGAAGACCTTTCCGCAGCAACCAAACACATCGAAGCTGCTGCAATACATGGGAACTCGGCAACCGTCAGCTATGTCCGTGGAAATATTGCGGCACGAACAGGCACACTTGACAAAGCCCTCATGCAATTTGATGAAGCGCTTTCTACAGACCCGACCCACATACGTGCGAGATTGAACCGATGCAGTATTTTGATGGCCATGGGGGAAGGACGCAAAGTAATCGACGATGCCGAAATATTGCTCGATATGGCCCCCTCCCTCATCCTTGCTCGTCTACGACGTGCAGAGGGGTTCATGCTCTTGAGCGAATGGGGGCATGCGCGAGACGACCTCAAGATGGTGCTTGAAGCAGCCCCGCATCATTATCATGCTTTGACCCAACTCGGCTCCTGTTATCTTTCACTCGAACGGCCAGAACGAGCAGAAGGTCCGTTGAATGAAGCCATCCGACTCAATCAAAACCACGCACCTGCTTGGCATCAACGAGGCTTGCTTTATTTGCAATTGAAAGAAATCGATGCCGCATTCGATGATTTCCAAGCGGCGATACGTTGCGACGCAAACCATCTTGATGCACGCTTACACATTGCAGCAACATTCCACCAACAAGAACGTCACGAAGAAGCAGCAGCCGCTTGGCGCGCCGTCCTTACCATTGACCCTGATCATGTTGTTGCTCGAACACGTCTTGGAGCTTGCGAAGTAAATCTCCTCTGATTGGCGCACATTAATAACATAAATTCAGAATCGAATGGTTATGCAAGGCTCACCTCCGCCGCAACAAATCCTCACCCAAACAACGAATGTTGAGGCTCAATACGGCGACGGATCCGAAGTTTGGGGCCCAACTCCAAATCAAGCACACTATCAAGTTCCAAATCAAGCACAATACCAAGCCCCAAATCAGGCCCACTATCAAATTCCGATTCAGCCCGCTATGGGTATGGGTTACTATCCGACAACAAACGCAACGGTCGCCCTTGTTCTTTCTATCTTGGGCTTCGTCGGTTGTTCAATCTTTACTGCCATTCCCGGCCTAATAATGGCAAATACAGCTCTTCAAACGACCAACGCAATGCCGGGACATCCTGATTCAGGAATTGCAAAAGCCGCCCAAATCGTCGCTTGGATTTGCATCGGTTTATTCATCTTAGGCTTGTTCTTCTATGGTGTCATGTTCGCAATCTTAATTGCATCTGGTGACTTTTGAATCACTCTGCCAAGGAAATCATCCAGTCACCCGGAATTCTTACCTTTTCAAACAAGGCACGAACTTCGATGGAGCAACTCCCTGAACAGATGCTAATATTGTTTTCTTGAAGAGATATTGTTTCAGACGAGCCCCAAATCCCATCACCGTCTTCAAGAATGGAGCAGGGCGTAATTTGAATCATCGAGCTATCGACAAGTGCGGGAATTGAAGCATTCTGGAGCGGTGCTGCAAGGATTGTAATGTGTCGAGCTTCACTCTCTGAGTTGTAATAACTTAAGAATTGGACTTTGAAAAGCACGCCTCTGTCCATAATGATGTAGACCTCCGAGTCAGGAATAATCTGATGACCGACCAAATCGTATTCGTACCACTCAAGGCGTTGTTCTGAAGATTCATCGAAGACAAAGGAGTCTTGGTATTCGACACCAGCAAAACCCTCTTCGATAGCGATTCCAGTGACATTTTCACCAAGGAAAAAGTCCGTTCGTGTAAATGATATACTTGCTGGCCCATTACCAGCATCACTCATTGAGAAAAGGTCGAGATATTGCGTTTCTTCATCATTGACATCAACATTCACAGTAAACGTTTTGCCGTCCGCATTTAATTTCGATTGAACAGTTCCATTTGAGCGTTCAATAGAACTCATTCCTCCAATCATGCATGGAAATTCTTTTCCATCGACTTCCAGGCTCAAGTCGACAGCATTCCAAGAAAGGTTTTCGCCACCGTTCTCAAAGGACATATTGACAAGAATATCTTGAGTTTCATCAGTTGATCCACCTTTCTCAATTTGAAGAATATTGTCCGTTCCAAGGTGCTGTTCAATATCGGCAATATTGGCATAGAAACCCATCGAGATGACAAAAACAACAAAAAGCGAGAGGAGTTTAATCCTCCAATCACCACGTGCCATGACATTGCGATATTGGTGAACTACATGAATGCAAGGAATTTCTATTCAAAGTAAATACTTAGCGAGAGTTGATACGCGCTCCGGTTATGTCGGTTCTATGGGCGTGCGAACACATGTGTTGCCGGTCACCTTACTCCTCTTTTTTCTACTGATAGCGCGTGAGATTTATCCCTATACCGAACCTCTAAACAGCGAGGTCATTGATGGCTATGTCATTGAGAAAGTGGCCACTGGCTTTGGCGGCCCAACATGCCTTGAATGGGCAGATGAACAGCATCTATTGATGTGTGATCGAGACGGCGGGCGCATTCTTTCACTCAATGCTTCTGATAACTTTTCCTCCACAACCCTACTTTCAGGCCTCACCCATCCACATGGTCTTCATATCTCTCAAGACTCTATCTTCATTTCAGAAGAAGGTAAACTGACCCGCTATGATTGGACGAATTTCTCTTTGAGCAATCCGTCAATTCTTGTTGATGGAGTTCCGAGCGGTAATCACCAAACCAATGCTATCAACGCTTTTCCAAATGGAACTTTGATTTGGCACAGTGGCTCAACATGCAATGTTTGTGAAGAAGATGACAATCGCAACGGCGCCTTACTTTGGGTGAACCCAGATACAGGCGAGCATGGCGTTCTTGCTTCGGGCGTTCGGAATTCTTTTGACGGTGTTTGGATTTCAGGAATGGGATATCTGTTTTCCGATAACGGGCGCGACTGGGACGGTGACCACCCTGATGAGGAAGTCAATCTCTTGGTCGCAGGTGCATCGTATGGGTGGCCAGATGATGACCCTGAGCACCCAATTCCAACCGGTACTCTTGGCCCCGTTGCCCAATGGACCCCACATACTTCGTTGAATGGGATTGACGTTCGCCCAAATCAATTCACTCCTCCCCGGACTTCAATTCAAGTGCGGGTGAAGGATATACCGTGTATGCAACCGTCTATGGCTCTTGGAATACTCTTTTGCCGCAAGGCCATGAAATCGTTCGAATTGATTTTACTCCAAGTTCGACAAACAGTTCGATACCGGATGAACAATGGGACAGCAAAGTTACCCGCTTTGCAACGGATTTAGGGACTCCACTCCCTCTTCGTTTTGGACCTGACGGGAATTTGTACTATGCAATCTTCAGTGGTGGCGGAACGCTCTACAGAATCACAGCGATTTGAGCCAGTCACTTAGGCGGCGAACACCTTCATGAATATTTTCGGTTGAAGTCGCATAGGATATTCGAACAAATCCTTCCCCTCCATCCATGAGCGAGCCGGGTATCAGTTGCACGTTTGCTTCTTCAAGTGCACGAGTAGCGAATTCGATGTCGTCCATTCCAGTCCCAGTTACGTCACAGAATGCATAGAATGCACCTTCAGGCTCAGGCACAATAATTCCGGGTAATTCTTTCAAAAGGCCGTGTATGATGCCCCTTCGTTCTTTGAATGATGCTGCCATAGCCGCAGTTTCTTCTTCAAGCTCCAAGGCTACCGTTGCAGCAGGCATCATGAAGGTCGCAACATGGGTAGCAGAACTGACGTTGATTTTCTTGACACCGTCCATCACTTGCTTTGGCCCAGTAATCCAACCTAATCTCCATCCAGTCATGGCCCAACCTTTCGACCAGCCCCCGACAGTAATTGTTCGCTCAGCCCCTCCTTCAAGCGAGCACGGAGAAGTGTAGGGGTAATCGGTCCACGTTAAATTTGCATAAATCATATCATCAATAATCCACAGATCGTGCTTCGTCGCAAAATCAACAAGTTGGTGAATTTCTTCTGGCGTGTAAACAGCCCCAGTTGGGTTATTTGGGGAATTAAGGAGGATGGCCTTGGTTTTCGACGTTACCGCCGCTTCCAGTGCGTCAAAATTCGGATGGTAATTCTCTCGAAGTACCGGGACGTGAACTGGTTTGCAATTGAGGAGTTTGAGCATTCCATCGTACGATGGCCATGCAGGAGAAAGCAACAACACTTCATCGCCAGCATCGAGGGTTGCCATCATTGAATAGAGAAGAGCTTGCTTACAACCTGGCGTAATGAGGACATCGAGTGGATCCACTGGAATATTGTATTTTGAAAGGTGGAGGGCAACTGCATCACATAATTCGACCGAACCTTGCGTCCGAGTGTAGGTTGTTTCTCCACGGTCGAGCGCTGCTTTGGCTTCATCAACGATTGGCTGTGGGGTGGCGAAATCAGGCTGCCCGACACTAAAGCGAATCACCTCAGGACCCGGAGGCGCAAGGAACGCAGCAAATCCAGTACCGACATTTTCCAACGAACGATTGATTTCCGGCATAGCCACTTCCCCCAACTAGACAATGTCTATGTGATAAGTCAAACCAATCTGTCTTTCGATATCAAGACTCGCGTTGAAACAAAGTTCGAACAGTGTTTTTTTAAAAAGAGCACAGACTGGGATTTGAACCCAGGTAAGAGGATTTGCAATCCCCGACGTAGCCGCTCCGACACCCGTGCAGTATTCCATCGCATCGACTGGTTCTATTTCAACGCGACCGAAGCACAGATGCCCACTTCGTTACCGGCATTGAAAATCGATTCAGTTTCTACAGGAGAGCTTACAACCTCCTTCCAAGTTTTAAGCCACTCAAGTAGGTTCCACAATTCCAATTTTGAATTTAAGAAAGGGTATATTTCTAAAAACCTCCATCCGAAGCATACATCGAGGTGCCTGTATGGAACATGTCTTGATTCCACCCGCAATACCTACTACAGCGTACTACGATTGCAGATATGCAGTGCTCCGTGAGCCGATTGGGTTCCCTAGAGGTGCAGAAATCCTCACCGATGACAATCAAGCCATTCACGCCTGGGTTGAACATGAAGCTGAAGTCGTTGCCGTTGGCAGGGCGCACCTTATTGAGGCGAACAGCGATGGTTCCGCAGCAGATCATGCGGGGCCTGATGCTACAAAGTGCCCTGGATTTGGGCCATTGGCCGACCCATCCACTCGACCAGCCATTCAAATCAGGCAGATGGGAACGCGACAAGAAGCGCGACGACTTGGATACGCAGCAACTGTTTTACGGGCTCTTGAAACTACTTCAAAGCACCACTTCGGGGCGAAAACTGGCCTTTTACAAGCGAGAGCAATCGCCATTCCATTTTATCAATCGCAAGGTTGGAAGCTCATCGACGAGCCCTACACGATTGATGGAATCGGGCCACACCGTTCGATGATGAAAAAATTCGATGCATGATTAGTCAACACTTTCCGGTATTTTTTTCAGAAGAAGAAGTATAATGTTAATATCTACCGCCCTATATTTGAATCCAACTCTCAAGTATATACACATGAGTGGTCATCGAAACACTGCATCGCGCCTTTCATATAGGGTCGGTGTATTCCAATATGTAGAGGGAACGTTGGGTTCCCTAGAACTAACCCGTGAAATACGATGCATTTGGAGGAACACTACAAGGAACTAAACAAGAGACAAAAAAGCATGACTGCGAGCCAGTCATCATCAACCGCAACCAGAGAAGTTGCCGGTCAAAAGTCTCTTGTTACTCCCTTGAATACTACCCGCATTCAGTGCGCAGCATCGCTAGCATCCCAAAACCCCCCTCCCACCATGTGGGCTGGGCGTTTGGAAAGAGAGAACAGCGGGTTCTCTATGTAACAACAACCAAAAATATAGGAAGTGAAAAAACATGAATGATAAAAAAATAATGAGCGTGCTAATTGCAATGTTCCTCGCTCTCTCTGCATTATCTGCAGTGAGCGGTGACGGATCTGACCCACTCGACCCATCTGATGGTGGCGCCGACTGGGACGGTGACGGTCTCACCAACTCCGAGGAGCAAAACGAAGGCACCAATATGAACAATGCAGACAGCGATGGCGACGGTCTCCCAGATGGCTGGGAAGTCTCGAACGGCCTTAACCCCACTAACGGTGGCGACGGAAATGCAGACCCTGACGGCGATGGTTTAACCAACGCCCAAGAGTATGCAGCGGGTACAAACCCGAACAACGCCGACACTGATGGCGATGGTAAGGCTGACAACGTTGACTCGTTCCCGAACGATCCGAACGACGGTGAATATTCCGACTCCGACGGTGACGGCATTCCTGATGCTTATGACCCTGACTTTACCGAGTCAGGTGCAGGCGCAGGTAATGGCGGCACTGAAGGCGGTGGCGAATCTGAAGCCGGAACCCCAACCCCAGAGGGTCAAGGTCAAGGTCAAGGTCAAGGACAAGGTCAAGGTCAAGGTCAAGGCCAAGGACAAGGACAAGGACAAGGTCAAGGTCAAGGACAAGGCCAAGGACAAGGTCAAGGCCAAGGCCAAGGACAAGGACAAGGCCAAGGTCAAGGACAAGGACAAGGTCAAGGTCAAGGTCAAGGTCAAGGTCAAGGCCAAGGTCAAGGCCAAGGTCAAGGTCAAGGCCAAGGTCAAGGTCAAGGTCAGGGACAACAAGGTCAACAGGGACAACAAGGCCAGCAAGGTCAACAAGGCCAGCAAGGTCAACAAGGCCAGCAAGGTCAACAAGGCCAGCAAGGTCAACAAGGCCAGCAAGGTCAACAAGGTCAACAAGGTCAACAAGGTCAACAAGGTCAACAAGGTCAACAGCAAGACAATGGACAAGGTCAGCAACAACAAGGTGGCGAACAAGGTGGTCAACAAGGCCAGCAAGAAGGTCAAAACCAAAACGGCGAAAACCAAAACGGTCAGAGCCAACAACAACAAGGACAAACCCAAAACGGTCAAGAAGGCCAACAGGGTCAACAGTCCGACCAACAACAACAACAGCAAACCGACAACCAGGGTCCTGCCGACAACGATGGTGACGGAATCCCAGATAACCAGGATAACGACAACGACAACGATGGAATCCCCAACGATGTCGATGAAAACCCATTAGACCATGACAACGACGGAACTCCAGATAACGAGGACTCCGACGATGACGGCGATGGAATCGACGACTCTGAGGAAACTCAAGACGGCGATCCAAACACCAACATCTACGACCACGACAACGACGGAATCACAGATTCCGTTGACCTCGACATCGATAACGACGGAATTGACAACTACAATGATTGGGAAGATTCGAATGGTAATGGTATAATGGATGCTGGTGAAGACCGCAGCCGTGACCACGACAACGATGGCTCTGATGATGGAGTAGATACTGATGACGACAACGACGATATTCTCGATGTTGACGAAATTGGTGGAATCTCTGGAACCTACCGCTACGACCATGACAATGATGGAATTTGGGACCTTTCTGACACTGATGACGACAACGACGGCCTCGCCGACTGGTTCGAAGTCAATGACGGAAACTCAATGACCGGTCAATTCGATCACGACAACGACGGAATAGACGACCACGAAGATGCTGACGACGATGACGACGGCATTCTCGATGAACTCGAAGCTTGAATTTAGTGACGAAACTATCGTAAGTTAATCACCGATGCTTTGGTATCGGGGCGCCGGATTTCTAGGGGGTTCGCCCCCTGGAAATCCCTCTTTACTCTTCTTTCTTTTTTTGTTCACGAATTTATCGATATCGTATAAGAGTTGATAACAAACTGTCAACTGGAATGTTCATGTCTGAGAAACGAGTTCTACGTAAGATGAAAAAACTCGCTTCACGTATCGGTGAAAAAATGGAGACTGTCCGAGACGTCATGGAAGACTTGGAAATTGAATTTGAAATACTGCAAAAGCAGATTATTAAGCTTGAATCCAAGAAAGGCATTGAAAGTGCAGATGGGCAGAAAGACGAACTCGACTTCGAAGATGAAGCCGACGAGATTATCGATCTGGAAAACACTTCCGTAGTTACGGTTCGGCCAAAGTTTTGAAGATTCGATAGGCTTAAGAAAAATCCCAACAGTTTTCATCTAGAGGATGAGAACTTTAATGGCAGATGATACACAACCACTTCTGTGATACCAAAACACGCAACCGCGCCACGGCCTTCAAATAGGGTATGTCGGTGGGAAATTGAATCCGAGGTGCCCACATGCTCTCCAAAATACAATTAGAAACCATCAGCCAACGCCAAAAGCTCACAATGTCAATGACAATCATCATTTTGTTGTTGACCAGTACAATGCTTGGTATTGTACAAGACTTTAGTGCAGAAGAAACAACGCCGACTCTCCTCTTCAGTGAAGGTGAACAAATCACCCAAGCGTCAGCACAATTGGCAGTACAAACCGGACAAGGCTCATTCAATGGAGACCAAGATATGTGGCAATTGGAAGACCATCCAGTTCTTTCCGACCTCATGTGGGCTGACCCAGGAGTTGCTGCAGGAATTATTAGCGATCAATCAGCAATAGCGGCTATTATGCCATACTATTCGACCCTTCTCGAAGAATCGAATAAAGAAGATCACGACAATGACGGAATCAACGATCTTAACGATTTAGACGATGACAACGATGGAATTTACGACCTCCTCGAACGTTTCGATGGATGCTATGGGACTGACCCATTCGATCATGACAACGATGGAATCCCCGATGCTGAGGATTGGGACGACGACAACGATGGAATTCTCGAAGGACCGATTGATATTGAAGCCCTTGAGGCACTCGGGCTTGACCCAAGAAACGTGAGCACAGACCGCCGACTTGACCCAAGCATCATCCATCCATGGACAGGACAAGCTGTTGGCGGAAACTACTATGCGGACCAAAACCCAATGGATCACGATAACGATGGCGTCACCGATGAAGACTCAGATGGTTCCGGGCCAGGAAGTTACGATGAAGACGATGATAACGACGCCCGAATTGACCAATTTAAGTGGCCATGCGACCTCGACAGTGACGGAATCCAAGATTACTTCGATGCCGATGATGATGACGATGGCGTAGACGACATCACCGATTCTCATCCTTACGACGCATCAGTGACTACGACACACGCCCAAGCAGGCAACCTTTACGACGACCCAGTCAACTGGGATTTCAATTCATATCGCGTTTATTCTGGCGGCATCAATTTCCTTACCTGGGAGTTAAACCGTGTTAACGCAGTAAACGCTCCTTCAGTGACTTCACTCGCCCCAAATGGAGTTCCAGCATTTACAACCATTATCGATGGAGACCTTGACGGTGACGGAATTCCAAATTTCCTCGATCCCGATAATGATAACGACGATACACCAGACAGTTCAGATACCGATGATGACAATGATGGAATTCTCGATATGTCTGACCCCGATGACGACAACGACGGAATACCTGATACATGTTCTAACATCGACGTAAATGGTGACATGCTAAACGATTACACGCGCGCCAATTCTTCACCATATCAAACCCCTGGTGGAGACACTGACGGTATTGCAGGAATTGACTGCGAAATGGATTACGACCAAGATTTGGACGATGATCGATTGCGGCCATTTGATCAGAATTACAACGCTATTTACGATTGGTTGGATACAGACATGGGTGGCACCCAGTCTCCAGATAACCTCGGCGATATCTCTGTGAGCGGGGATGCAAACAATTTCGAATACGATACCGATAACGACCAAATCTCCAATGAAAACGATTCTTTCCCACTTGACAAATCCTCTGACGTGGTCTTATGGAATTGTCCTACAATCGCAAACCCTAACCCAATTGCTCCTGATTCACGCTGTAACACTCAGCGAGCCTCCTATTCCCAATTCAACGATTGGGATGGTGACGGCATCAACAATTGGATTGACGTTGATGATGACAACGATGGCATCATCGACCCACTCGATATTGACTGGGACTGTGACTTTGACAACGATGGTGACCTTCATGCCATTAACGGCGCACTCTACCGAGACGATGGGCCAAACTCAGTTGACTCCGATATTGATGGAGACGGTCTTGAAAACGACATCGATTGGGATGATGACAACGATGGAATCTCCGATCTTTATGACCCCGATGACGGTAATTGCGGAGTTGTTGACTATGACGCTAATGATAATTTTGCCAACCCTTACTACCCTGTAGCAGATGGCGGATCACTCGATGGGAGCCAAGACAGCACCCCTTACTCAGATAACGCAACAGATCACTGGAACCTCGTGTTCTGGCACAATCCTTTCTCGGACGTTGTTCTTGATTACAACGGCTACGACTCCACTACAACCCCGGCAACGCCTGGAACAGTTCCAGAATACTATTGGTTCCTGTTTGCCCGCTGGTCGCCTTACAACGGCGGTAACGACTGGGATATTGATACGGACGGTGACTCGCTTTCCAATGGATTAGATATCGATCAAGATGCCGACGGAATGCCCGATTGGTGGGATCAAGACGAAGGTAATGACGGTTTACTCGATACTGATGACCTGAAGATGGGAGGGACATTCAATATGTCCCAATGCGGCTGGTCTGCAGGAAACTCTGGTGCAGGATTTGTTTGTGGATACAACTATGCAACCCTTTACCACATGCCACTCAATGGCGTGAACGCCCAATTCGGCTCCCCCTATTCTACTCGCCCTGACGCTTTTATCAATCAAGGCGCTACAACCGGCGGCTCCAGTGGCAACTGGAGTTGCACACCCGGCGCTCAAGGTGGTTGCTATCACTATGACTTCGGTGGAGACGACACCATTGAATCGGGAATTACTCACTTCCAAATGCTCAACAACCGAGATGCTTTCATAACTTGGATTGGATTGGAAGTAGGAATATGGCAATGGACTTCTGACAATGGAGTTGTTGCAGATTTCCCCGATGAACTTGGTGCAGATTTAATCAATAATTCTGTTGATGGAGACATCGATGGCGATTTCACGAATTCGACGATTGATCTTGATGACGATTATGACTCTGTATATGATTGGTATGATGTTGACGACGACAACGACGGTATCTGGGATTTCTTTGAAATTGATGTCGATGACGACCTTGACAACGATGCAAATCAAGAAAATTCTAATTTCTTCAGCGGAACAAATTGTATGGATAATGATGATGATGGAAACGACGCAGATGTTGATGATGACGGTTATTTCCAAGCTGTCTGGGACCGGGGAATTCTTTCACAAGGTTTGATTCAACCGACTCTGTATGACGTGGACAACGATAACGATGCAGTTCCTGACGCAGAAGATCCCGATGACGACAACAATGGAATCCTCGATTCAGTCCAAGAGACACTACCAAATTGTTTCTGGGGAGAAGAGCAATCACCATTTGATAATGATAACGATGGAATCGTTGATTGGGCAGATGATGATTGGGACGCAGACGGCCTCCTCAATGCTGACGAGTTAGCAATAAGTCTGACTGCAGCCTTCGATCACGATAACGACGGTCAACGTGACGATATCGATACGGACGATGATGAAGATGGAATGCTCGACGACGACGAAGTTCTACTTTGGCCGACTCGATTTAATCGAAACTCAACAAACCCTTGGGACCATGATGATTTCGGAGACGGTGAAGGGCTTGCAAATCTCTTGGACGCTGGAACTGGGCCGGATGCAATCGACAACGATGATGACAACGACACCCTTGTTGATGCAGACTTCGACCATCTTGAAGAAAATGAAACCGGGTTTGCATGCTACGGCGGTGCAGAATCAAGTGATTGGGATCACGACAACAACTGCGTGCTCGACCGAGACGACAAGGCACCGACATTCATCACTCTCAATCTCCCAGATACTCTGTGGATTGACGCTCAATCGCCTTCAATATTCAGCGGCCATGTCGATTGGATTAATCCAATCACTGGCGCGTTAGAGTCAGCTGTTGGAATGCCAGTCCAAGTTCAGATTGAATGGGCCGACAACGGAACAACAGCACTCGAAACGATCAACGTTTTGACCACCGTAACGGGCAATTTCACTGTTGGGCAGTTCATCTACCCCGAAGATTTGACTGTGGGCGATAACACGACTTACCGAGTCTATGCAATTGTAACCGAAATGTTTGCATTCAATGGCAACGAATCTCAGTCCTATTATTTGGGTGCTGAAGCTAACCTTACTGCCGACATTTACCTCGATAGCTATTTCCGAAGCGATGAACAACCATTTTGGATTGATATGTGGTCGTATTATACTGCTGACTTGCAACGGGGCATCTTTGATAATTTAGTGCCAAACGTTCCGTTCACATTCTCCGTACGCGGTGGAATTTTTGGCAACTATACTCACCCTACTAATTTCACCGGACTTGGCGGAAATGGTTACCGAGCCGGAAGTAATGGATTGGTTTCAGTTACCTTTGTTCAAAACATCGGCATTAATGGGTTGTGGAAGCAAATTCAATGGAATTCAACTCGAGACAATGGAATTGGGCAAGTGCCTGGCGGATATGAAGAAGTTGCTTGGGATGAAAACGACAAGGAACTCAAACCTCTCCTGGATGGAAGCGGTGAAATCATATCGTATGATTACACAAATACAAGCCTCCCTGCAGGCGAGTATCAAGTCACTGTACATGCGCAACCAGAGATCGCAACAGAGTGGCCATTCCCTTACCTTCATGGCGACAGCACCGAACCCCAAGGAATCCGCGTTATGCATCGCATGAACATTGAAGCACAAATGATTCTTGATGGAGTCAACCCAGTGTATTGGTATAACTCTTCAATCAATAACGGAGATGGGACTTTTGGTAACTGGGCTACATTATTCCATGCAGAAGCCCTCAACGGGGCGGGACTGGATTTCAACGATTACACAAAACTCCACATCCAGTCAAAGAATTGGGATGGAAACGCCTCAAACCTTACGGGGCCAGAGAGTCAATTGCGTAATTTCATTACCACCAATTCCACTCACTGGTTCATTAGTCTAGTGAACGGTGGAGACAGTGATTTACCACCTTGTGGTGCAGTAGATCCAACTGACCCTGACAGCTTGATTCGTTGTGAAATCGTTCCACAAATGAATACAGGCGAGGAGCTCGTGGTTACAGGTTCTGTGACAAACCGAACCTATGTGCCTTGGGATACTGACAGAATTGCATTCCAAGTTGACTCCGACTTTAATGGCCAATTTTCCCCTACACCAACTGAAACACCATACAACGAACTGCCGAAAAAGGCTTGCGCTTCGTGTGATGCAGCATTCACTTACAACTTCTCTTGGTTCAATCAGTACTCATCGGGGACTTATGGGATGCGTGCTGACTTCTCAAATTCAGTGAATTACTTTACTGGCAACAGTTCGGTTTTGGCTGAAACAGGCGCTTACATTAACGTTACAGTGGTAGGGACAACCGCGTTCCAAACCACCTCAGTACCTCGCTTATATCGAAACACGAGCACAACTGTCCAAGCGCAATTAGTTGACAATTCAGGCCAACCAGTTCGTAATATGCCGGTAAATTATACGTGGTCGGCAGATGGCCGTTCAGGCGTCAATTATACCGACGATAACGGATATTTCGAGATACCCTTCAACATCACTGCTACAGACTCTCTGGGTAATTTCAGCCTCCAATTTGAATTCGCAGGAACTCCGCTGCTCAAGGGTAACAGCAAGACTCAACAGGTTTGGGTCGTTTCACGAACGTATCTTTCCGTTGTATCAACAGATCCAAACTTACGTCAATCTGGTGATTTATGGTCTTTTACAGCGCAAGTTACCGATGACAATACCACGCAAATACGTGACGCTGGAGGCGCTTCATTAGACGGAGCCTCTGCACCAAACGGGGGATTAGTGGATGTGATTTTCGAAGGAATCGATTTCAATGGAGTCACTTACCGACAAATCGTTGCTACAGTTCGACCATCAGCAGGATCGATTACTCTACCCGATGTTCAACCAGACAAAGCCCATATGTGCTATTATGATGGAAATGGGGACGGAATCTGGGATCGAGACCTCAACTTAGACGGAACGCTCGATCGCTTTGAAGCCAGTGGAATATTCAACGGACAAGCTGGATGTCTCCAAGCAGATATCGCTCCATTGAACGCTACAGCACTCAAAGAAGACCCAGCATCTTTCCTCCCGGATGGATTCGGACCAGTGAACGTCATTCTACGGTTTGAGGAAACATTGCCGAACGAAGGCTGTGGAGAACTTGACCCAGCCGCTCTTGGAATCCAAGGTTCTTGGGACTCTTGCCTCAGTGTGCCTGGAAATGATCACTTTAGATTGAAGATGACCAACAACGCTAACGGATTTTCCTTTATTGGGCGAACCGCTTTGTCAGTCGACGACCAAATCGTCTACACGAGTGAAGTTAGCCCAATTACAGGCGAAATCATTCCAAAGCCGATGGTCGTTACCGGACAATTACAAGATGAATTGGGCACCAATTTATCTAACCGCAAGATCCGCGTCAACTACGAGATGGTAAACAGTCAGTCAAACCCAACATCATGTTCTGCTGGAATGACTGACCTTGATGGATACTTCTCCATTCAATGTCCCCTTTCAGACGTTTCAGCTGGAAAGGCAAAGGTCATCGTTACCTATTCATCCTATGATAACAATGATGCTTATCGATACCAGAACGACACCTATGAAACAGAATTTGATGTCTTTTCGAATTCAACCCTTGCTTTGAGCGAAGTAGGACCTTTCAAGGCCAGCGTCGAGACCTGGACTGCACCGAACACGACTGAATACCCTGTGCTTTACCTCAAGGAATCATTCCACATCGATGCAAAATTGATGCAATCGAATGGCCAGTATGTTGGTGGAAAGTGCTTGAACATCTACCTCGACCCCGAGCAGAACATTCGCCCTATTTCCACAATCCGTACCAGTGAGATTGATGGTACGATCGAATGGTTCAGTGGCGACCGAAGTCAAAACTCGAACGGGCGCGGTGTCGAAACTACAGGTGGTAAATTGGAAGGCTTCCGCACACTTCGTATTGCCTTTGAACCAGATCTCAACGTCCCTGGTGGCTGCGATAAAGACTCCTCGAACGTCTTGAACGGCTCACATGTCGATCAACTTGTTCTGGTTCGTTCTCGAATTGATTTGCAAGTTAAGCAAACATGGAGCCACACAGGAGATAACGGACTGGACAACGATGACCCTGTAATTGGGTCCATCGCCCTTTTGCGTGACCGACTCGATCTTGCTGTAGAAAACGAAGAGGTTTGGTTCGTACGCCAATATTGGTCTGAAGAACTCAGTGAATGGGTTGTTGAAGGGACCAATAAGTCGCAAACGAATGAGCAAGGTATTGCAAACTTTGAATGGCCCTTCGGTGGCCAAACCTGTGATGGAGTACCATGTGCAGGTAAATGGAGAATTATTGCATATTATCCTGGTTCGACATACTTTGAAGAATCCCTCGATAATGTAACGCATGATGTCATTTGGTCGGAAGCGAAGATAATTGATGCTAAGTCAGGGTTCTTCACTCCAGCGAAGACGATGGCATTCGTATTGATCGCAATGGCGTTATTGATCGCTGGTGCAATCTACTACCAGCGCGCACAAGCTCGACGTCAAGTACAAGCTCTCAAGGGGATTTTGACCGACACGATGATGCAACTTGAAGCGAGTAACGAATACATCGCAGCCATTTTCGATTGCTACAAGAATCTAGTCAAGCACTTCAAGCGCTATGGTTTTATGAAGAAGGTCTACGAAACCACTCGTGAATTCGAAACTGCAGTCCGTACTGCATTCAACATGGTGCCTTCAGATCAACTGAACCTTTTCTTATCGGTCTTTGAAGAAGCACGCTATTCAGATCACAACATCGATGCAAGCCACCGAGACCGAGCATTGCAAACTTTGGATGCTATCGTTCGTTCACTCACCGTCGCCTTAGGCGAAGGTGGTATGGTTGAACGCAAAGATTTGGTGAACCTGTATGACAAGCAAACAAAGGCTGGCGAATTCGTCGCAGCTGATGGAACAGTTCGTCAAGCAGGAATCGTTGAAGGCGAAGGAACAGATTTCAAAATCTGAGATTGAAGTTCCAGGCGAATTCGCCTTAACCTTCAAGGGGCCGGTGTGCTGTGGCTTGTCCATGGAAGACTGGAAGCAACTCATCGACCAAGCCATGCAAACTGAAACAGACGACACTATTGGAGCTCATGCAACCTACGGGAAAGCCGTGCGCGCAGCACTTGCACAATCGCAAATGTTGTTGGGTGACCTTGAAGCTGCCCAGATCATCGAATCGATTTATGGAGCTCTTGTTGCCTATTCTCAGCAAGTAATGCTACGGATGAAGGCTGAAGACCCTGAAATCGGCGGTGTTGACCATGCATTCCGTGCAGGTCAAGCCTACGGCGTCTCATGTGTTCTCAACCACCTCATCGATCAGTTAACCGATGTTGCAGGAACTACAGCACTTGGCGCTCTGGACGATTTCTCCGATACACTTCATGAAGAAATCATTATCCAAGGTCGAGCAGCTGGATTAACCGTGGAATTGCTTGACGCAAAGGGCGAGATACTCTACGAGTGAACCTTTTCAGAAGATTTATGGCGAACGCCAGAATCTGTCATCGAATCGAGAGTTTCGGTGCACTGCGACGCGAATGACACGGCGCCCGCGTCGGTGCATTGATAATGGGATGGCCGGTCGGCGAATTGCTTCAAAGCATCGAGGGAGTCAAATGAGTAATCCGATACGTAAGACAAACGCAAGATTGGTTGATGTAATCAGCCAGTTGAAAGCCCAGTCTCGCGACACCGGTGCCGCTGTTTGGCGAGATGTGGCCATGCGACTCTCTAAGAGTCGCAAGAATTGGGCACAGCCGAACTTGAGCCGCGTGAGTCGCTACGCCCCAGAGGGTGCAACCATCCTCGTACCAGGCAAGCTACTCGGCTCAGGTGAACTGTCCGCAAACCACACGATCGCCGCCTACAGTGTCAGCAATGGTGCACGTGAGAAGATAGAAGCCGCTGGTGGTCGAGTTATGACCTACAGCGAGCTGATGAACGAAAACCCATCTGGAACGGGGGTTGTTATCCTTGGATGAAACAACCTATGTTTTTGATGCGAACGAACTGATTCTCGGTCGTCTCGCTTCAGCAACAGCAGATATTCTGCTCAAAGCAGCCCGTGACAACCGTGATGACAAAGTAATCATCATCAACGCAGAGCATGCAATTGTCTCTGGTCGCCCACGCTCAGTTCTCAACAACTATCACGCCAAGTATAAGTTGAATCACGCACGTAAAGGTCCGTTTTTCCCACGTATGCCTGACATGATTCTCAAGAGAGCAGTCCGTGGAATGTTACCTTACCAAAAGATCAGCAGTGGTCGCCGAGCACTCCGCAATTTGCGTGTTGAAATCGGTTGTCCTGCCCATTTGTCTGGTGACCTTCCTGAAGGCCACGTTCATGGTGATACCACAAAATTCCGCAAAGACCTTCCAGAGCGATTCATTACTCTTGGAGATATTAGCGCCGACCTTGGCGCACCATCCCACCGTTGGACCGGAGGTGAGCAATGATGGCTCGTAAAAAGCAAAAGTCAGTACAATCCTCTGGTAAGCGTAAGACTGCAGTTGCCCGTGCTTCACTTAAAGCAGGCAAAGGCAGAGTTCGTGTTAACAGTTCACCTATCGAAATTCTACAACCGTCTCTTGCACGCCGCAAGTCAATGGAACCATTGATTATTGCAGATGCCATGAACCGATTGAGCAAAGTCGACATTAACATCACCACCCTTGGTGGAGGAATAATGGGTCAGACTGACGCTATTCGTACCGCAATCGCCCGTGGCCTTGTTCTCTACAATGGCGGCGCAGAAGGTATCGATGAAGAACTTCGAGAAGAATACCTTCGCTTCGACCGTAGCCTTTTGGTTAACGATCCACGACGCAAGGAAGCCAAGCACCAACTCGGACGTGGTGCTCGTCGTAAGAAGCAAAAGTCCTATCGATGAGGTGAAATGATGATTATACCAATACGATGTTTTAGTTGCGGGGGCGTTATTGCCCACAAGTGGGAAGAATTCAGTGAATTGACAGCAGCAGGTGTCGAAATGGCAGATGCACTGGACCAAGTTGGTCTGATGCGCTACTGTTGCCGCCGTATGTATGTCGGTCACATTGACCTCATCTACGAAATCGCTCCTTTCAGCACTTCCATTCAGTGAGACGAACCAACCCGGGCCCGTGGGTTAGCTTGGCCTATACTTGGCGGCTGGGGGCCGTCAGACCCCAGTTCAAATCTGGGCGGGCCCACTCAAAACCATTGTGAATACTTTCGTCGATAAACTCAATTTTCCGAGACCTGTAACCTTTGGTTTGATATGGGGCTTTGATGAGTAGGCCTCATGCGAACTGTTCGGGCACTGGGTTTGGCCATTCTTCTCTTGTTGACTCCCTTGTCACTTCTGGCAACACCGGCAATGGCTACAGACTCTTCAGTGAGTTCTGATACAACGTGGTCTGGAGCCGTTATTCTTCCGGGAAACGTCACCGTCATGAATGGCTCAACTCTTACGCTTTCTCCAGGGACAACGGTCGATGGTGGAGACGGATACTGGATTCGTGTAGAGGGAACGCTCCATGCATCACAAACCGACTTTTTTTCCAACCAAACCCCTCTCACAAGCGGCTCCCATGGGGCCGGATTATGGACTGGAATTCATATCGCTACTAAAGGCCATGCGGTTTTGAATGAGGTGACAATTGAGAATGCGAAAACAGCAATCAAAGTCGAAGGTCAACTTTCAGCCCACAAAGTCACCATCAGAGATGCCTATATCGGCATCAATGTGATCGGCTCTGCAGAGGTTGAATCACTTACTGCCCAACATATTGATTACGAAGTTGTTCGAAATTCCGGAGATTTGAATCTCTCCACAGGTATATTCAGCGATATTGCCGGTGGCCTTTGGTCAACGGGCACGAGCACCGTCGACACTGTGACTATTTCTCAAGCTGGAACAGGTTTGCGGTCGTCAAGCGGCACCCTCTCAGCAACAGGAATTGGATTCTTCGATACAACGGTAGCCATTGCAAGCCAACAAGGAGCATCGACAACGGTAGAAAGCATTAGTGGCGAAAACATCGCACTCCTCGTTGATGCTGCTGATAGCGATGATTTGACCATCTCTAACGGCGCTGTTTCAGGACACCGCCTCCTTCTTGCGAATGGAGCAAGCGCTTTTTCAATGAACGACCTTGAATTTGAAGGAAGTCTATCTGAATCATTGCCTATCGTCGACCAAAGGTGTACCGGTACGTGCAGTTGGAATGACATCACCGTCTCGAACATTACGAATGGATTCATCCTATCGGGCTCAGGCAACCATTCCATTTCCAGCCTCAACCTTTCTGCCACAGAGCGAGGAATCGAAGGAACAGGGACCGGCCAAATCACCCTTGGTTTCATCAATCTAACAGCCGGAACCAAGGGGATAGAGTTCCGTAATCCAGATAGCACCCTCAACGAGGTTTCTGTTGATATGATGTCATCAAACACTTCAATAGCCTATGATCTCCTTGATGGAGACCACCATTGGACTTCCGTCAGCGCGTCGAAAACATATGCAAATCAAGACACGACTTCAATCGCCCTCAATGCCTGGTATGCAAACATCGTATTCACCTCCTTCTCAACGCTTCACTTTGGCAACGGAGTGCAGGCAAATCATGCCGAGATATCTGGTAGCTCCTTCACTGTTCAAGATGGAAAGGGTGTTGGAATTCATTTGGAGCACAGCTCCTTCACAGCCGATGCATTACATACACGAGCATATTCTGATGGCGTCATTTTAGACAAATCATCACAACTCCATGTTTCTGATTGGATTGCAGCTACCCATACAACTCCACTCTACATTAGTACCTCTTCCACAGCCACGATTCGAGACTTCCAACCTCAAAACACCCCAACATCTTCTTCCGATGCTCTCGGCGATGGCACCCTCATCTACGGGGGGTCAACAACAGCAAGCATTTCCGTCTCTTCAGCTTCATATCTCAAAGAAACACCGGTAACGTTCAGCGACTTATCGGGGAATCCAGTTCAAGCCATGATCAGTGTCCATGGCTTCTCTATGCAAAGCGACGTCAACGGAGCGGCAACACTGCCACTTCTCAGCAGCGGTTCTTCGGTTGATGTTACACTTGCAGGCGCTGGCGTCCGCGTCATACTCTACGGTTCCCAAATGGGTCAGTCAGTACAGGTTCCAGTTATCCCTCAAGGAGATTGGACTATTTCTACAGGCCAATTCGTATTCCTCGGCCCTCGACCCGATGGATCACCTCACGTAATGTCTGGAGACCTCACCGTATCATCTGGAAGCGGCTTAGAATTGTCTGGAACTTCACTTGTTCTTCCTGCGGGAGGGAATGCCGACATTCAAGGTTCAGGAGAATTGACTGGCAGCAGTGCATCCCTTCTTTCGGACAGCCTTACTCTTGGTTTTGATTCAGTGCTTACGCAATCGGATGGCGGGCAAGGAATGACGATTGACTCCAACCTCACTTGGGCCTGTCAAACAACTCGGAGTGTTTCAAATATCAATATCCTTGGTTCTTTCCTGCTCCAACCCGGATGTAAAGTTGAGATGCTTGAAGGAAGTGTAGAGGGGGCAGTTACAGCACGTACCAGTGCTGAACTCACCATTTTATCTTCTCTCCAACTCACCGTTCTCGATAAAGGGGATCCTGTTGAAGGCGCATCGATTTCGATTGATGGAGCATTCACGACAACTGATGCTAACGGCGAAGTTTCAACCACAGCGACCGCCCGCCATGTCGACGATGCTTCCCAAACAGTCGGTGGTGTCAAAAATATCAATTTACAAATTGGATCATTCAGGGATTTCATCACATGGGATTCATCGACTTCGTTTGAACACAAGTTCATGGCCTCAACAGTCACACCAGGGTCCCTCTCCAACTGGCTTGTTCTCGAAGCCCAATGGAGTCCTTATTTCCTCGATGGCGACCTTGCTGTTGAAGCATTAGGAACGCTCACCATTGATGACGGAGTTTCTCTACGTATTTCTGAAGGAAGTCACATTAGTGTCGATGGTCGGATTGATGCAGGAGCTGCAACGCTCTCCTCTACTGGCTTCGGCTCTCGTTGGGGCGGTTTTATTATGGGCGGTGCAAGCTCAACTCTCGACTTGTCACAGACCAGTATTGTCGAAGCTTCACCGGCTCTAAGCGTTGAAAGTCAGGGGACCTTCATCGGGGACGGAATAACTATGGCACGGTCTTCGGGATCGGATCCTTTAATTGTCATCAGCAGTAACAGTAATGCCAACATCACTCTCAAAAATTCACACATGTATGATGCAGGAAATGGATGCATCAAGGCATTCCCATCATCGAGTCATTTGACCCTCACCCAAGTCACCCTCGAATCATGTAATGGCATTGGGGTATGGGCTCGCCAAACATCCCTGAATTTCGATACGATAGTAGTCGGAGAAGATGTATCGGACGGATTTGATTTCACTGCAGTAACAGGGGCACTGGCGAACGTCGATGCATCCATGTTCAATGGTGCAGGAAATATCCTCGCTCTAGATTCAATTGATGGAGACTTTACAGTTTCTAATTTGAACGGAACAGTCGGGGCAGCTGCCGGGATTACCGTGGCAAACAGCCGAGCGATTCTGATGAACCATATCCGACTCACCGGATCGCCAGGACTTGATTTTGATAATTCAGCAGGAATGCTTCATGACGTTATATTGAACGGCCCGGGGTCAGGAACTGCATTCATCAGCCACCATGGTCGCGCCTCTGGCTCACTCATCATCGAAGACTTGGTTGCTTTTTCATATTCAGTTGGCATTGATTTACACGGAGACGGCGGCGATGGCTCAATTGCTCCATTGATTGCCCGTAACCCCGATATTTTCGCCCCTACAGTACTCTCTTCAGAGAATTATCCCGCTCGTCTTGAAGGCGGCACCACCACTGGAGTTGTTGCTGCTTCAGGAGCGATTCTCATCGACCTCATTGATACATCGACAGAAAACCCTTCGATGTATGATGGTGCAGAATTGCGGACTTGGAAGACATTCACACTCAATGCTGAACTGAATGGAGCGCTCCATGATGTTGAATTCACAATCAACACCCTCGGTCTTGAACCTTCCTTTTCAACATCAGTGTATGGTAATTCCCTGCTCATCGAGATACCGGTATCATATGCGGGCAACCAAACAAATTCCGTACTCACATCCTTCACCGTAACCACTCAGGCAGCTGACCTTCCAGATACCATCCATATTACGAATTACTCAGAGACAACATCTGCACTCATTGAAATTACACTGCTTTCGAACAATCCACCAACTGTTGAGATTACTGAACCGTATTCTGGTGAACGGGTGATGGAATCTATGCCTTTACTTGCAGCAGCTGAACTTTCAGATGATTTAGACGCAATACAGGATTTGACCTTTGAATGGATCATCAGTGATTCCAGTGGTGATGTAGAGATGCGTGGGCCGAATGAACCACAATTCAACATTACCGATTTAACATACGGATTGTACGTGCTTGAACTGCGAGTAACGGACACACTCGGTGCAACATCAAGCGACGCAGTCGACTTCGAAGTGACTGAACTTGACAGTGATGGAGATTGGACCAATACCTGTATTTTCACATTGAATACCGGCGTGTGGTTCGATAACACCATTGGTTATTCTTGCGGTCCAGACAGTGAAGACGTCGACGATGATAACGACGGACACCCAGACAGTAGAGACGCATGGTCATTTGACCCATGCGCCTGGCAAAACACTGACGGAGATGAAAAACCTGACGTCATCAATTGTCCTGAAGGAAAAACGACCTCTCTTATTGAAGATCAAGACGATGATGGTAACGGCGTACTTGATACATTGGAAGCAACAAGTGACAGCGCAAGTGGCGATTTCTCAACAGGCACGTTATTGCTGATTGTTCTCCTTCTTGCAGGCATTGGCCTTTTCATGGCGAGAGTGAAGCGCGGTGGTGGCGAACTTGGCCCGATTAACGAGAAACATCTTTGAGGCATGACGATGGCTGAAAACTTGCTTTTGTCTGCAAACATGGTCGCAGCTACAGCGGTTTGTATTCTCGGCCTCATCGTAGCTTGGGACGCCTTTTGGCTGACTCGGCAAAGAAGCGACATCCCCGTACTGGGTGAATTGAAGAATGGCGGTTTCGCTTGGCAGAGTGAAGGGCCGCAAGAAGTTATTCGCCAGTGGGGAAATCTCGCTTCGATGGCTGCCATGATCGCCCTTCCTTGGGCGCTTATTGGGGCATCAAACACCAGTTATTGGTACGCCATTGTCTGGGACGCTCTCTTGTCTCTTCATATTATTTCATTATTAATTCCTAAACGTTATGCCATCACCCGCACACATCTTTTTGCCGACGGTCAGCGGTATGCTTGGCCTCGATTACGACTTGCACGCCGTCAACCGGCCCGCCGGATAATGCTTTTACGAAAAGGCTGGGGTATTTTCGGGCCTCTGCCATTGGGCGGTGTCCAAAATGACTTGTCAGTGGCCCGTTCTCGCATCGCTTTGGCGCTTAATACTGATGCTGATTGGCCTCAAAACGGGCGAAAAGATACCGAGGAAGAGTAGCGTTATTCTCAATAGTCGTCTTGCTTTGGGCGGAACATGGAATGGACACGAAGCGGCGACGATGTATTTTTGCGACTTGACCCCGGTGAAGAAATTCACACTTCTATCCGAGCTCTTGCAGATGAAGCGGGTATTGATGCTGCGGCAATTACCAGCGGTATTGGCCGAACTCGAATGAACGTGCATGGATTCATGGATGAGTCCCACAAATATCAGCAATGGTCACTCGAAGAAGCCAGTGAATTGGTAAGTATGCAAGGCAATTTGGCACGCCATGAAGATGGGAGCGCTTTCACACATATTCATGCGACCTTTACAGCAAACGACAACACCGTTCATGCTGGACATTTGTTTGAAGCAACCGTTCACGTTGTAGCAGAAATACACTTGAGAATACTTTCTCAAGCCATTATGACGCGCTGTCCAATGGCGAACAGCGATTTTGTTGCGCTTCGTTTCAGTTGACCGTAAAGGGAGCCTTAAGAACTCGTGATACCCTCGTTCTATTATGGCGCAGACCGGTCCTTCTCCAACAGATGAGCCGGCGCGAATAGCGTGGCTTGCTGAACAGATTGCCCACCAGTCTCATCTGTACTACAACCTTGCAGAACCTGAAATCTCTGATGCTGCCTTCGACCGATTATGGGACGAACTCAACACCCTTTCAAGCGACCACCCACAATTAAATCGTGTTGGGGCAGATGTTGATCCAGGGTCTGTCAAAGTTGAACACATGTTTCCAATGCGCAGTCTCGACAAAGCCACGAGCGATGAAGAAATCACCCACTTTGTTAACGAAACGGCATTAGGTGCCACACGTTTTCTTTCACAGCCAAAACTCGACGGTTCTGCCCTTTCATTGGAGTATCGGAAGGGGCGATTAGTCCGGGCAGCAACTCGAGGAAGTGGAGAGCGGGGCGAAGATGTTACTCGAAATGCCCGTAAAGTCGGCAACGTGCCTGAACGACTGAACGTCGAAGTCGATGTCCACGTACGAGGAGAAGTAGTCATGCGTTGCGATATTTTCGAGACGAAGTACAGTGAAGTTTCCCCAAATCCTCGCAACCTTGCAGCAGGTGCTCTTCGGCAAAAGCGAGCAGAAGGTAAAGCAAAGGCAAGCGACCTTGTCTTCCAAGCATACGATGCAAAATTCCCAGTTGCAACCGATCGCCACCCCGATTCTATCGATGCGCCAAAGACTGAATATGATAGTGAAATTCTTGATTGGTTAAGCGAAGTTGCTGGTATTTGTCCAGCGCCTTGGAAAGTCCATCAAGCTGAAACACCATCCGAAGTAACCCAGCAGATGACTCAAACAACTGAGCACTGGGCGGATATTCGAGGCCATCACCCGTTTGAAATAGACGGGATTGTTTTCAAAGTCGATTCGTTAAAAACTCGCGAGTTACTTGGCATGACTGCCCACCACCCTCGGTGGGCATTAGCATGGAAATTTCCTCCTGAAGAAGCAACATCGGTGATACTCGAAGTGAACTGGCAAACCGGAAGGACTGGCGTGGTTACGCCGGTTGCCCGTATTGCACCTCAGACGGTCGGAGGCGTGACTGTTGAACATACTACACTGCATAACGTGGGTGAAGTTGAACGTCTCGGATTGCAACTAGGCGATCGAGTACTCATCGTGCGTAGAGGCGATGTCATCCCGAAAATTGAATCCGGGTTAGGCCCTGCAAAACCAGAAGACCTTGCCAACAGATTCCATGCTGATGGAACACCCTTTGACGAACATTTACCTCTTAATACAACGATTATCATCCCCCCACATTGTCCTGCCTGTGAGGGGGAATTGGAAGTTGATGGAGCATTCCTGCGATGTACAGAGCTCATGTGCGATGCTCGAACGAGCCGTTCGATTCTGTATTGGTGCAGAGCGCTTGAAATGGACGGTATCGGCGAGAAGCTCGTCGAACAATTACTCGAACAAGGCCACATCAAGAACATCCCCGATTTATTTCGACTCCAGCAAGCGGAACTTGAAAACATGGAACGAATGGGTGAAAAGTCAGCTCTCAACGTATTAAGTGAACTTGGTAAAGTCAAGGAACTCCAACTTGGTAAATTCCTACACGCGCTTGGCCTTCCAGGGATTGGACCAGAACTGGCCATTTCTGTAGCACAACACTGTGGAAGTTTCACATTGCTCTTACAATGGGTCGAGGATGCTTTTGCAACAACTGCCGATGAAACCTTTGGACCCCTGAGCGATGAGAAGGACAAACCCTTTTCAGAAAACCAAGCCATTCGTTCATTGTGTAACGTCGAAGGAATTGGCAGTAAAGTCGCTCTTCAAGTTCGCGATGGACTTTCCAAACGAAAAGAGATGTTACTCGACTTGGCAACGCTTGTCACGATTCTTGATGAACCTAAAGCAGCATCAGGTGGGCCACTCGATGGAATGACTTTTTGCCTAACGGGTACTCTTCAAAAGCCACGAAAAGAAGTTCAATTAGCAATCAAGGCAGCGGGTGGGAAAACCGTCGGTAGCGTTTCTACTCAACTCAGCGTATTACTTGCAGGAGAAAAAGCAGGTTCAAAATTAGCAAAAGCAGAATCTCTTGGGGTGCAAGTATGGTCTGAACAACAACTCGAAGCAGCCATAGGCCAAACCGGAATGCCTGCCCAAGCACTTAAGCCTGTAGAGCTTGAAGCGACCCGAGCTTTAGAAAACGAAAAGAAAGAGAAAAAGCAACCATCGCTTTTTGATTTCAAATGAGCTCAAGGTGTTTTCAAAGCCACTCTTCATTAACTGTCGGAAACCACGAAAAAGAGGGGATAGAATTGACGACGATGACTTCCCAACAATTCATCAACTCAGTTCTTGATTATGATGAATTTGGTTCAGCCACCCAACTGGAACCCTTCGAATGGGAAGTCGATGGCAAAAAGGGCATGACGATGAAGGCGACCAATGAATATTGGACAAGCCGTCAACGTCAAGCACATTCATTACATGAAATCTCATATCGTGCTTGTTACAAACCACAACTGCCACGATTTTTCATCGAACGTTTATCTAGACCTGGTGATGCGGTTTATGACCCGTTCATGGGCCGTGGCACGACTCAACTCGAAGCCTTTCTACTTGGAAGAAAACCCCTTGGCAACGATATCAACCCCTTGAGCAAAGTCCTCCTTGCTCCACGTCTTTCACCTCCACTGATTAGTGACATCGAACGGCGATTGGGGGGGATTGATTTGAGCGAATCAGCGGAAAACAATACCGAACTCCTCGCTTTTTATCATGTTGACACACTCAAAGAAATCATTGCACTAAAGGAATACTTTCTCAAAAGAGAACAACTCGGGACACTCGATTCAATCGATGCTTGGATTCGTATGGTCGCCATCAATCGTCTTTCGGGGCATTCACCGGGATTTTTTTCAGTCTACACCCTTCCACCAAATCAAGCAGTAAGTGTAAAACGCCAATTGAAAATAAATGAAACCCGAGAACAGATTCCTGAATACAAGGACATACGCTCTCGAATCATCAAGAAGTCAAAGAGCCTCCTCAAAGACTGGAACGGAGCACGCCTCAATGAATTCACCCACGATTTATCATCTCAGCTCACTAATTCGAATGCTGAAAGCGTCTCAAGAATTGCAACCAGTTCAACCCAACTTGTAGTCACTTCTCCTCCTTTTTTGGACGTCGTTAATTATCAGGCTGACAATTGGCTGCGATGCTGGTTCATTGGCATTGATTCTTCCGAAATCAATATCAGTCAATTCAAGAAAATTGCGGACTGGGAAAGCACAATGACTGCAGTTCTCAAAGATCTCAAGCGAATAATCAAGCCAGGAGGATACATTGCGTTTGAGGTTGGAGAAGTGAGAAATGGAACGGTTTTACTCGAAGAAAATGTGATTCGATGTGGAGTTAAAGCAGGCTTAGAGCCCGTCATCATCCTCATTAATTCTCAAGAATTCACGAAAACAGCAAACGCTTGGGGCGTAGATAACAGTAAGAAAGGCACAAATACGAATCGAATAGTCGTTTTTGAACAGAGAAGATAATTTTATACATCTTCGATTAGATTGAAAAACTTCTGATTCGAAATCTTACTTGAGTTGCCCAGCAGGCCCTCGTGCCACCAATTTTCAACAACATTTGAGGAAATAGTCCAGTATGGCATCTCAGGGAATTGGGTGACGTCTGTCACAAAGTATCCCTCGATATTGTCTAACTTCTCAAGAAAACCATCTTCTTCGAAACTTCTTCCAGACCCGACCATTTTCGAAGGGCAAAAATAGATTCCACCTTTGGTAAGACTCCTTACCTCCCAATAGCCCCCTTCACTATCGATTAAATCATAACCGGAACCTTCGCTTGGAGCTAGTTCAGAACCGGGCATTGCTTCAACAGCCCTTCTTTCAATAAGAAATGAAACCCTACGACCATCGGTGAAATAGGTCTGAACATCTTCTACATTAATTTCCAGTGCAATTGCAATACGATCTACATCAAACTCGAGCCATCCGGTTGGATCCATGATTCAACTAGTGGCTGGTAGTTTATGACTGTTTTTCGAGGCCTGAATCAACTTTTGTCCAATCACTTAACCAAGCCTTTGATAACCACTTGTGCAGTGGTGTAAACATGAATCGAATGTTCGTTGCCATGGGGTTAATTCTTCTTGTCTTACTTGGCAGTTCTCCTTTGACGCAAGGAAAATCAAATGGAATGTACAATCAAAGTTCGGGTTGTAACTGCCATTCCCAATCCGGCTCAACCGCTACAACAGTTGTAATGACCGGTCAACCTGCCCAATATACGGCAGGTGCAACTTCGACGCTGACTATTACAGTGAGTAACGGGATTAGTGGTACAACCGGTGGTTTTAGCCTTGAAGTCGATAAGGGCTCTCTGAACGCAGGAATGGGATTTGCCGTGAATGTGAACGGCGCTCAAGACAGCGCAACTCATTCCATTACCGGCAGCAGCCAACGATCTTGGAGTGTTGATTGGACCGCACCCTCCACTGGATCAGGTATAGCGACTCTTTCTCTTGCAGGTTTGACTTCAAACAACATGAATGGGAATTCCGGAGACCGATGGGCCACTGTGTCCTATCAAATTTCAGAAACAGGTGCAGTTGCAAATACCCCCCCGAGTGTTTCGAATGTCATGTTGGGTCCAAATGGAGCAACGACCACTTCGTCACTGACGCTCAGTTATACCTATTCAGATACAGATAATGACCCTGAATCCGGGACGCAAATTCAATGGTTCAAAGACGAGGTTGAGCAAATAGGTCTCCAAGGCCTTACCATTTCAGCATCATTAACTTCGAAGGGTGAAGAGTGGAAGGCAACTGTAACGCCGTCCGATGGCTCAGACTCGGGCACCCCACTGACGAGCAATACATTGACCATTGCCAATTCCATCCCCTCTTTGACAACGCCAACAATTCAGCCGGCCAATCCAACCTCCGATGATGACTTAACGTTCAGTAGCACTTCTTCTGACGATGATGCAGACCAAGTTCATTTTGATATTCATTGGTTTCTTGACGGCATCCTCGTTCCTGAATTGAACGGTATGGAAACGCTTCCTTCCTTCG
This sequence comes from Candidatus Poseidoniaceae archaeon, assembly GCA_949372645.1. Taxonomy (GTDB): domain Archaea; phylum Thermoplasmatota; class Poseidoniia; order Poseidoniales; family Poseidoniaceae; genus MGIIa-L1. Next base: position 130,548 of record CASIAP010000010.1, read on the forward strand.
CAACACGTGATGGAGAATCATGGACTGTTGAAGTCCGAGCCAATGACACAGAAGACACTTCGCAATGGCAAACTTCCTCCACTGTTATGATTGGAGGTGGGCAAACAAATACTGCACCGGTTGCGTCCGCCGTTGAATTGAGTCCGGCTACAATTTACACGACCGATGATTTTTCGGTCAGCTATATTTTTACTGATTTTGATGGAGATCTTGAAGTCGATTCCGAAATTAGTTGGTTCCTCAACAATGCACCGTTTGCTTTTGCTGAAAACAGCATGATGATCCCCTCGAGTTTTACCGAAAAAGGCCAAAATTGGTTTGCGAAAGTACGCGTGAATGATGGAGTAGAATGGTCGCCATGGACTTCAAGTAACACCCTTTTTGTTCAAAACACCCTGCCGATCACAGAATCACTTTCGCTGAGCCACACGGAAGCGAAAACAACCGATTCCATAACAGTCGAGTTCACCCAATCCGATCTTGATGGGGATGGAAAATCAGGCTCGGAGGTAACTTGGTGGAGAGATGGAGTGCAGAAGTCTTCCCTCACCGGGCTGACGACTCTTCCTGCCGAATCTACTTTGAAAGGTGAAATATGGACAGTAATGGTGAAAGCGGGTGATGGTACTGAAGTTAGCGCCACCGCTCTTTCCGCAAACGTTACGATCGTAAACAGTGCTCCAACAGCAAGTGTGATACTTTCTTCGAATGTAACGGCCCTTGGACCATTGAATCTTGCCATCTCTACTGACGATGCGGATGGAGATGATGTAGAAACAGATATTAGGTGGTACCGTAATGGATTTCTCGAAGGCTCTCTTACCGGTGAAATCAACGTCCCGAATCAATTACTTGGCCCAGGCCAAACATGGGCAGTGCACGTCACGCCAATCGACAGTAATTTGACATCAGGTCCTACAGTTATTGAGGCAATTACAGTCCTTAATATTGAACCCGAAGCCCGAATCGAAGTCCAAAGCGAATCGATTTGGATTGGAGAATGGGCGACACTCGATGCTACACAATCGAGTGATACGGATGGGCGAATCGTAGAGGCAACATGGGGATGGGTCGATACTGCAGGCACTATCGGTTCAGATTCAGGTTTCGAAATTCAAATGATTCCACTTGCGAATACGGTTATTACACTCACAGTTACCGATGATATGGGGGCAACTGCAACAGCAAATGTACAACTCTCAGCAGTTCAAGGACCAGTCGTTACCGAATTCAATACCGAATCAGAGGGTAAGTCGGTTGTTTTAGAATGGAGCTGGGAGGGGCCAAATGCAACCTTCAATATTCTGCGAAATGGTGTCTTGGTTGGATCAACTACCTCTGAATCATACACAGATACTCCCCTCTTTGCCGGTGAGACATCCTACACCATTCAACCGCAAATTGGAGATATGCCATTGGTCGCAGGAACTTCAGATGCTCAATCAATCCTGCTTGAACCCGCCGCAGTTGAGGCGCCAGGCCCCTCTTCATTCGGAGGGCTCATCTCTGGAATTATTTTCCTCTTGATTGGGATTGCTGCAATTGGCTTTGCATTGACGGGGCGGAGGGATTGAGTTGAAGATGAAATCTCGAATTCATACCGTACTTGTTCTTTCACTGCTTTTGGTTTGTTCTGCTTTCGGGGCTGCTGAGCCGGGTGGTAACGGCGATTCGATTCAAGACATGCAATGTGGAGGGGCCTGCCACGGAGATGCATCGATCAATGAAACGTCGAGTGCCATTCTCTCTCTCACATCACCGGCAACAATCTATGTTGGAATTCCAACAACGCTTACACTTACTGCAACAAATCTTGAACCAAGCTCGACGCGATTGATTGGTTTATTTTTGCTAACTGACATGACTGGACATTCAGATACGCCCCAGGATGCAGGATGGGAAATCCTCTCTGATGTGAATGGAGGGGCAATGAATTACATTGAACAAAAACTCAGCCCGGGACAAAATGAAACCAGCATCTCATGGGTGATCCGAGCCTCAACTTTGGGCTCAACTACTTTTCATGCAGCAATTCATCACGGCGGAGGCTCTTCGTCTCCTTTCTTCGGAACAACTGCCATGGGCTTCGAAGTTTCAGTCGAACCAGTCCCCGAAAATCTACCAAGGCTCGCAGCCGACTTCACCCCCCCAACCCTTCGAGAGCTTGACACTTCAACTGAATTAAACATTCAAACTCAATTTACCGACTCAATGCAATTTGAATGGAAATCAGAAGATGGATTCATTACCACCTCACTTGTTAATTCTACTGGAGACAACAGTTGGACAGCTACTCTCCCCGCAGCATTGCAACCAACGACCGTTCAATGGCGCGTTATTCTTGAAGGCGAAGGGCCTCAACAAACAACTCCATGGTTCACCCTCGCTGCTGAAGAAAGCAGCTGGGAAGTCTCAGAAAATGCAGTCTACCTCCAAGCCTTTGCTCTTTTGTTCATGACTGCTGGAATCGTGATCACGCTCCAAACTCGCCTCACCCCTAAGTCGACTCCTTCGAAGTATGACGAAACACCCGTTGTTTTGGAAGAACTTGCTTTAGAGACTCCCCCTTCTCCAACCCATGCCACCATTTCCGATTCCACCCCTCCGCCTCTGCCTGCTGCAGGGTTACCAATCGGCTGGACAGAGGCGCAGTGGAACACGTATGGCCATGACTATCTTGCCGGAAAATATGGAGGTGGGCAGCTATGATTTCGCCTGAAACCTTTCATGTTGTGAGCACGGAACTTGTCGTTGGCGCCTTTTCGGTTGCAGGGTTGAGTTTTACGCTTTGTCTTCTTCTTCACTTGGGTATTTTGAAGCAACCGTCATGGTCGCCTGTGTTTGATCATGTGGCCCACTTCACACTTGCCTTCGGACTTGCAGCAACTCCATTTGCAATTTTGAGCGGCCTTTCATCTGCCCCAGGAGAGGGATTGAATAGTCCTATTTTAGTCAACAAAATGTTCCTTTCGATGACAGGATTTGGATTTGCACTTGGCTGTTTAATCACACGTTGGCGGCTTGGAAATAATGTATGGTCTACCACGAAATCGACTACCCTTCACAGCGCATCTGGTCTCGCAGCAGTCGGTTCAATGTTGTTGACGGCTTCAGCGGGAGGCACTTTTGCACGAGGAGAATCACTCCTCGATATACTCCATTTGCCTTACGAAAACGTCTTGTTGTTCCCAATGATCGTAAGTGCCACTGCACTCTTGCTTGGCATCTCTATGCTGGTGTTGAGTTGGAAACGAATGAACGCACTCTCATCCGTACATTGAATTGTTGGTTGGAGTAACATCACTTGTCTCAGCGCCTTCCATCATCGATTTGATCTGACTTTCAAGTAATTCAGCTTCTTCAAGAAGAGGTTGGTGTGGTAAGTCGATGGTTGGTAACAATTTGTTGAGTGTTTCAATAAGTGTTGCAGCAGCACGAGCATCAGGCCATCGTGGGTCAGCCTCAACCATGATGGACATCAAATCGAGTCCACGACGTCGAGCTTCACTCAAAATAGCGGCGTTAATACCCTTGATAACGCCTTGATTGAGAAGTGTGATTTCCATTGATTTCAGCATGTCTCTTACTTTTTGGTTTGCTCCGATTCCAACAACATCGATCCCTTCAGTGTCTTCGTATTCAACCGTTGGTTCGGCGCCGTTGAGGTTGCCCTTCATGCCCTCTTTGGCAAAGGCATCAATGACGACACCGTGAACGATTTTATTTTCTTTTGACCATTCAAACATAGCCCAAACAATGTCATTCACTAAAGGTTCAGGAATGACAAGTTCACTCATCAAAAGAATCACTTGGTCGCATCCTTCAATGGTGCATTGAGGCTTACCGGCATAGGCTCGAATGACCGGCAATGGTTCACCATCTTGGACTAAAGTAATCACTGGAAGGCGGGGGTCGACAACTGCGCCGACAAATTCTAAATCCAAATGATCAATCAAAAAATGAGCAACGACGCTCGAGACCATGCCGATGCTTGGAAAACAGGCGACAACCATAGCATTCTCAGTTTCAATTTTGGTATTGAGTCGGACACTTGGGCGTTCCATGTTGGTGTGCTGTTGCTCTTAGTCTTCAACACTTTGCATCTTTCGGAATCATCGGTGGATTGATGTTTGTTAGAGGCAAGGAGGCGTTATGGCGGAGCAATCAACTTCAGAACCGCGCCCCCACATGCTCTCCCCATCAGCTTGGAATCGTTACGAAACTTGCCCGCGTATGTATTGGTTAAGTCGTCAAGGTTTGCCCCGTAAAGCAGGCATGGCCGCTTCGCTTGGAACAGCCGTCCACGCCTCTGTCGAAGACTTGCTCCTTCACGATATTTCGCATATTGGTGATGCTGAAAGCGGGTGGCTCCCTGAACATGCTGAACGCGTTCTCAAAGTACGGTGGGAGGAAGAAAAGGCCATCTTCGACGCAACTCCTCGCCGCCCTCAATGGAAAGAAGACAAATGGAAAGATGCGGTAAAAAATCAACGCGGAGCAGTCATGATGTTGCTCGACCACGTCGGCGTTCGTAGTCTAGAGCAAGATCGTATTACAGGGGCATTATGGCGACGAATTCAAAAACTTGCCATAGCAGTTGAAGGAGAATTGAAAACTTCAGATGGCCGGCTGATGGGGCGCCTTGATTTGCTGATGGGCGACATCAACGAGGCCGGTGAATTAGTTGGTTGGTTGGTCGCCGATCTCAAAACAGGCCGAACTCCTGAAACAGAATTGAAGACCGATGTCAATCGTCAACTTCGCATGTATCGGGACATCCTTCTTGCCAATAATCCGAATGCTCCAACGGTCCGAACCGAAGGATGGTACACTCAAAACTCTTCCAAATGGGCAGCACATGGAGAGAGTGTCCTCGAAGCGGCCTATGCTGCGTGGCAGGCTACAGTTCCAACGCCTCTCCCGATGGAGCCGACCATTGGGGACGCATCATGTGGAGGTTTCTGTGACTGGAAAGCATGGTGTCCGCATTGGTGGAATTGGAGAAACGACAACGGTACACTCCACAAGTCAGATTTTTCAGACGCAGTCGTTCTTCTGCAAGACTATGATTCTAACACGGGATCTGCTGTTCTTGAACTCTGTGAACCCGCTGATGCCAACGGGCGGGCAATGCCCACAGGTGTTCGCCAGTCTGCACGTTTTGACAACCGGGGCAAAGATGCGCTTGATGAAGTCCTTGCAACAGGACACCAAGGGCCGATTTATCTCGGCTCTATCATGACCCAAGCAAGGGCTTGGAGAATTGGGCATTGGTGCGATGTCCTACCATGGAATCCGTTACCAGATGGAATGGAATATCATCGAGAGAACAAATAGCTCGAAGGCTGAGGTCGAAGAAAGGCTCGACTTCAGGGGCAGTCTCCCATTATTTGCTGAATTCCGGAGTAATCTCTTTATCTAATGCGAAAAAATGAACGATTATGGTTGAAATTCTCTGCCCCCACTGTGATGAAGAAATTGAGTTGGACGATGATGCCCAAGGAGAATTCTCGTGCCCATATTGTGATGGTGAATTTGAGTGGGGCATGGATGAAGTTACTGCCCCCGAGGCCTCCGAATTTGGAGAATTCGAAGACATGGCTGCATTTTCACGAAACGACGTCTTGCACGAATATTCGGATATTCCGGCTTTGAGAATAACCGCTGGTGTCATTTTTTCGATCTGGATGGGTATTCATGCAATAGGCTCTATTTTCATAATTTTTGCTGGGATGGTAGTAGATAGCGTAGAGAGTGTAGTTGAATCTGACACGACCTTTGGCGCTATAGTCATCTTAATCGGAATAGCAATGCTCGTCCTTTACAGCATGGGTATATTTTTCGGAATAAAAATGGCCATGGGTCGACTCCATGGCCTCATCGGGTCTACTATAGTTGCTGGATTGGGACTCGTCTTGCTCATTATCAACTGGTTGACTGATGAATCCGATGAATGCCTTTCTTACGATTCTAACCAGTCTGATTGGGGCATGATAGAATCGTGTTCTGAATGGGGGCCAGCCCCGTTCCCAATTGTTAGCCTTATTCTTTGGCTCATGGTGGTCGGTGGGCTATGCACAATGATTTTTATTCCCAAAGTTAAAGCTATATTTTATTGATCTTGAAGTAATGCTGAATCTGAAATCAAACGGTTTGTGATTTCAAAGGGCTTTCATTGTATTCCGAGACGGTCATTACTCATCAAGGCCAATATAGGACCGAATCACTTCTCTCGCCGAGTCATCCCCGGCACCTTTCGCAGATAGAAGCCAATGGATATAGCGCGGGTCTTCAACATGAATTTCCTTTACATCCCGGCCCTTATGGCGTCCGAAGGCAAGGATTATTTGCTCGCCATCTCTACGAATTTTACCTAATTGATCAACTAATTCAAGATCACCTAAACCCCTTCCCAATTTCGTGGCATCCGAAGAAATATTTCCATGAACCGCCCACCGTTCTAATTCTTCAAGAGAATGCCGAAACGAAGGAGCGTGGTCGATTGAAAGTCTCCAGAACAGTAACAGGGAGGCAGCAGCATCAGCAGCAGCAGTATGTGCATTCTCCAAGGAAATACCATGGCGCGTGCACAGTGCGCCGAGGTTATGGGGGCGTGGGACATTGAGCCTGCGAACCAATTCAAGAGTGTCCATGACTGCTTTAGGGCGCGGCATTCTTTTTCCTAGGCGTAAGAATTCAGCCTCAAGTAAGTCCAGGTCGAACCGACGGACGTTATGGCCGACGATGACTGAACCCTCAATCAGTTCTGTAACTTGGTCAGCAACAGTTGAAAAATCACCTTTCCCTCGCACATCTTGGTCAAAGATGCCGTGTACATTACTCGCTCCATAAGGAATCGGGCGACGTGGATTGATGATTCGCTCAAAATGAATAGGGGTGCCATCTGGTGCAGCTCCAACCAAGGCAATTTGCACAATACGGTCCGATGATGTCGAGACACCAGTCGTCTCCAAATCAAAGGCGAGCACACGCTCACCATCGAGGACATTCGGGGCCATATCCGAACAACACCGCTGACCCCCTTTCAATATCACCCATCAGATACAAGCAATCGCAAACCCCTTACTCGTCCGGTCTGTGCATTTGATTATGGGCTTTTTGAATCGTTTGAAAAAGGTTTTTTCTTCTAAGCCAGAAGAAGTAGAAGCTGAGGAAGTAGAATTTCATGACCCTCACCAAGAACAGCTCACTGAAGCATTTGTTCAACGCCAACAAAGCGTTATTGACGATGCTATGAATGAATTAGAATCCAATGTACAGAAGGTTAAGCAAGCGCTAGAGCCTACCGCAGCACCTGCTTATGATGCTGGTGAAGTTGAGGTTATGGACCTCCTGTCTCCTGATGAGCAACCAGAAGACCATTCAATACTGAATATCGTTGAATATCAATCGGTTGAAGAAATGGGCGACCATCTTGAATCAGCTGCTATTGTCGGAGACCTTCCCGAAGAAGTTGAATTCTGAACATCCGACTTTTCAGACGATGCTTTCGAATACGAAGCAAACCGGAAATAACCCCCCAAGCATTAGATAGGGTGAGGATTCAGCATATTTCCATGTGGCAAATAAGGAGTACGGGGACATTACGTTCTTTCTTCATGGTTGCACTCATGGTCTGCTCGAGTTTTGTTGCTGGATGCACAGATGCGTTAGATTTCACAGTAGACCCAAGAGCAAACCTCTTAGCATATCCAGATCGCATTCAAGAAGGTGAAACCGTTACCTTTGACGCCCGAGACTCAGACCCGATTGAAGGAGTCATCACTGAATATCTTTGGGATTTCGGTGACGGTCAAACAGGTGATACGACCACAGGTTTCACCTCTCATCGGTATGCCACGTTTGGGATTTTTACCGTAGAATTGACGGTAATCAACGACCAAGGCGGAGAAGACAAAGCGACGGCATTGATTAATGTTAACGGCGCACCCCTTCTCAATTTGACGTATCCCGAATCAATTCGCTCAGGTGACTCTGTGCGCTTGGATGCGAGCGGCAGTGTAGACCCAGAAGGGGATGAATTGAACTTTGAATGGGATTTGAATTGGGGTGAAGACTCAAATGGCGACGGAGATATGAGGAATGACATCGACTCTACAGATTCCACAGTCTTGTTGCCCACGAACCGTTCAGGAACGATTCAAGGTAGTGTAACAGTTACCGATTCAGCAAATGCCAGTCTGAAGCAATTGTTCTCTCTTGAAATAAACCCTCGGCGCTATGAAGTGACATGGGAGGCGAAAGAAATAGAATATTCGTGGGACGAATACCTCGACCAAGGCCAACAGTGGGAGGGAAATATCACTCCTGGTGAAGACGGCCGTGTGACCGCTTTCCTCGGAGTTCTGGAATTACAGCAAGATGTACTTGCGCCCGAAGATAATTTCACCTTATCAATTTTGATCGTCGACGACGGGTATGAGAAATCTGCTCAAACTGAGGATGGCAATATCACGGCCAATGAATCAACATCAGCCTCTTTGTCAGCAGACACTATGAATCCTGCTGGAGAAGACGGCATCTATGATTCAGATTCAGAAGAAGCATTACTCCAACAACTCCTCACAGCCTCAGGTACTCGTTCAGGTCAAGGCACATGGGTTTGGTCAGTTTTTGCAAAACAAGCAGACCCTGACCCTTTGATTGAAGGCATGCCAGACCTTGATGAGGGCAACGACTGGACACTGACCGTAACCGTGACCGTTTTAATTCCAAAACTTACTGAAATTGCTTATGAGTGACCACTTTGTTCGATGGGAAGATGTATGAAGCGGGAGCACTTCGGATGAGTTGATTGCCATGGTCAATACTGTAGAAATCAGCCGCCTCAATATCCGCGATTCCCTTTCCGTTGATGTTTCAGTTTGGATGGAGCATCCAAACGATATGGATTTCCGACCATCACTCTCGGTATCTGGGACAACCTTCACAATTACCAGTCATTCGAGCGGTGAAACCCTTGCCTCCGTGGAATTAGATGATGCACAGATGGAAGCAGTTGTCCGAGATCAAGCTGCTGAATTACGAGTTAAATTCCAAGTCCAAGGTATGCACGGACGTCTCAAAGACATTCACCCGATTATTGCTGATGGAAAGGCTAAGAAATTAGCAACTGCAAACTGGAAAACAACTCAAAGCGTCTCGTTTGAGTGATATTTCAAACACTTCGACCTTATGGGACCCCCATGGTTTCTTTGATATGGGTTAACCGAGATTTTCGTGTTATGCCACCCAGAAGAGAAGGAAAAGGTTCACAAAAGCAAGCAAGATTTGAACGATTGAAAATAGAAATCCTTAGCTTTGTTGGCGCGAATCCCGGATGTTCAGCCCAATCAATTGTGGCAAATTTAACCCATGAGCGTGCAATGCGAAACCATGGGCTTACGCCACGTAAAGTTGGCTTTTTCATTCCACGTCATCTCGCCCAATACCTCGTATGGTGGCAAGACCATACTGCAGGTCGACGAGTCTATGGCGAAGCAGGTTGCTCTGAAGTGCCTAAAAAACATTGAAATCAGGCAATTGAAGAGGGGGAAACTCATGTACATTGAGGCTTGAGGAGAGGCTATGCGGGAAGGTGTTGCGGCGTACTTTGACCTTGACGGCACCCTTTTGGATGCATCGAGTGAAAAAACGTTAACAGCAGTACTTGGTAAAAAACGCCCATGGCGAATCCCGTATGGAGTCACAGCATGGTGTGTTGGTTTCTTTGTGAATCTCTTACGTCTACGGGCTCCGTATGATGCAGCGCGAAACCGAGGGCACTTTTCACTCGCTTCCTGGGAGGTTCTTGAGAAGATGTCCAAAGAAATCGCTGAACAAAAACTCGTCCATAAGGTCACCCAGCAAGCCCGCGACCAAATCGAATGGCATCGAGCCCAAGGCCATCGTTTAGTTTTGGTTTCAGCAACCATTGCCCCCATGGCGGAAGCAATGGGGGAAGTGCTTGGAATGGACGCAGTATATGGCTGTGGCCCAGCAAATCGAACAGGTATACTCAGCGGCTCAGAACGCGGCTGGTCTGTACCTCGTAGGAAGGGAAAAGTTCCAATCATTCAAACAGACGCTCATGAGAATGGACATAACCTTGCTGAATGTTATGGGTATGGCAATACGATGGCAGATTCCTGGTTTATGCGTATTACAGGACATCCAGTAGCCATTAATTCCAAAGGCGCATTCAAGCAATTCGCTCAAGAAAACAATTGGGAAATGCATGATTGGAAAACCCAATCATAGACAGCGGCTGCACTACAAAGAGACAAAGCGGCCCCACCGCGATTCGAACACGGGTTGCTGGCTCCGCAAGCCGGCGTGATATCCAAGCTACACTATAGGGCCTTGTAGTCGGCCCACTAACCGATTGGATATAAGCGCAACGGGTTGCTTTTTGCAACTTTTTATGACTTCGAATACAAGGCTTCATCATGACCGAGCATGTGGTACAACTATGGCGGTTCAATTGGCACGGCGCGTCGATTATCCAATGCTGGATAATGCCAACATTGCTTACTTCCCCCGAATCTATGATCTTGCGCACCGGTTTTTTGAAGAATGCTGGGAGCCAATGTGTGGAATAAGCTATCCAGAAATGATAGGTGTGCGAAGAATTGGTTTTCCAGTGGTCCACATTGAAACTGATTTTGTTGCACCGCTTTGCTATGGGGACACGGTTCATGCTACAATTTGGCTCACGAAAGTGGGAACCACTTCATGCACATGGGCATATGAGTTTCATAACCAAAAGCAAGAATTGTTGTGGACATCTTCACAAGTGACCGTATGCGTCGATATGGATTCATTGCAATCACAAGAGATTCCCGGAGATATTAGGGCAGGTTTGCTCAATCATATAATGGAGGCAACAGCATGAGTGATTCAAATTCAAAATCTACCTCACCGGTAAAATCAGAATCGGTATGGGGGGATGCAATCACGGGTGAGGACTCTGAACAGGATACAGTTCTGCCTGATTCCAAAGGGTCCGACGTCGACCTTGGGTTTTCAATGCGCATGAATGAGAGCCAACCCGAATCGGAAATTCCCCCGTACATCTTCACCGTACGACCAGACACCAAAGGGCCGAGAACCGTCGGAGTTCTTCTCATTATCGGGGCTTTGTTGTTATTCTTCCAGGCTTATGGGGACGTAGGGTTCCATCAAGCGGAAGACCTTTCCGATGAAGATGTCCAAATGATTTTGGATGTTCCTAATAGCCAAGGAGACGGAACAGAAGACATTTCGGTAGAACAATATCAGAAGTTTCATGATGCTGCAAGAGATTCTGGCGGATATGCAGTTCGCGGTTATGGGTTGGGTATTGCGAGTATCATGCTTTTCCTTGGGGGGGGCATGTTGCTTTTTCTCAAGGGCTCAGGTGCAAAAATTGCACTTGGGGGTGCAACGCTTGGCATGGGATCTGGCATCACAGGCAGTCTTCTTGTCAAAGGAGCGGCTGATGAGCATTTAGTTGGTATTTTATTACTCAATTACGAAATTTATTCCTATCTTTGCGGCGTATGCATGTTCATGTGTGCCGGAGTTGCTGCTTTACCGCTGATTAATGCCCGGGCCCGTTTGGCGCTTTATCCTGAAAACCGAGTGGTTTTGAAAGCAGACAGTGAAGAATGATCAGTCTGAACTCGGCTGAGGCCATTTTTTGGAAAGGGCTTTTCTCAAATCATCATCGATAACTGCATTCCACCAATCACTGCCTTGCCAAATAGCGTATCGTCCACGAATGCCGCGAAGGTCAGCTCCAGAAAATTGACAGTTTCTAAAATTCGACAAATTCAATCTCGCCTTTCGAAGGTCAGCATTTCGAAAATCAGAACCATCAAAGGCGGATTTCATCAAGTCGATCTGAACCATGGATGCTTTTCGAAAATCAGAGTTTGAAAAATCTCCTTCTGTAAAATCTGCATTGTCTAGAATTGCTCGACGAAACGTCGACCCTGCATGCCTTCCTTTGCGAAGAATAGCTTCTGTATGATTTTGAAAAGACCAGTCCAACGGTATTGATTCCTCACCATTCGCCTCACGGGGGTCATTATCGCCCCCCCCTGACATGACCATGTTCATTCCTCAATTTGTTGAGCGTTTGTCGAGGTGGGCGCGGCCTTCTGCACTCAAAACTGCAAATCGGTTCTTATCCTCATTCCCACTTGGAATGATTAAAAAATTTCGTTCTCGTAACCGGTTAAGGTAAAGCGAGAGATTGCCGGGTGATTCCATTCCAGCATCTTCAAACAATTGATTAATGACGCGTGGGGGGCTATCTTTGATGCCTTCGACTTCCCTGAGATAATGAATCGCGCCAAGAACTTGGTCAGGCTTTCTTTTCAAAGAACATGTTTCAACTAACGTGTGGAAAGCACCTCCTCGTTCAGGTAAGCCCGATGCTTTTGCAGCGGCTATGGCAGCCTTCATTGCAGCATCACGGGCGACCTTCAAACGGTCAACCATGAGGCCCCAGGAATCATCTTGACGAAGTAATGAAAGCATCTCATCTAATTCTGAAGTCGACCCATCGAGATCGATCTCAACATCTCCCGCAGTAACAGAAATCTTAACTGTTCTATCCAATCAAACACCTCAACTTGATTCTTGCATCGGCCTACTGCTCTTAACCCTTTAGCGACTCTGCATCCAGTGTTCTCTTTGGAATATTTGAACAAAGGCTTGAAAACCCAAGACACATCCCTTTATTCTGTAAGGGGCTTTGTGCCTCAAGCCTTGAGGCCACTCGAATGAATCAAAATCGGATTTCAACGGTGATCGTGCTTTCACTCCTTATTCTCTCTCAATCCAGCACTCTCTTTTTGGCCAGTGCAAACGGGCAAGGAGGGACAATTAATCTCTTCTCAGGCGGCTCTGCCTCACTTTCTCTCTCTTTAACCGCTAACCAACTCGACACAAATCATTCGATCGAAGTTCCCCGGAACGTGACATTTGAATCGGGCCAATTCACTATTCACGCAATGGATGAATTAGCCACTCCAGGCCAAGTTTCTCTCGACATTGGGCAAGATGGAATCACTGAATGGGAATTTAGCGGTCTTGGCTTTGGAGACTTAGGCCATCAAAACACCTTTACCAATAACATGTCTTCACAATCCATTTTTTCGAACGGTTCCGCACAATCAGCTGAATTTCTATTACCACACGATTCTACAATCAAAAACGCAATAATGAGCACGACATTCACTCCTCAAGTTCCCGCTGGATTGTTCGAAATTGATAACCTTTTGACGTATGAAGTTGGAGACCTTGACAACGACACTCGCCACGAAATAGTCGTCAAAGCTAATGTAAACATCTCAGGCATTCCTGTAGGGCCTGCATTGGGCACTCTTGATTGGAATACAACATCCGGCATCACTCTTTCATCCTGGGTCCCGACATGTGGTGCTGGAGGCGATATCACCGTAGTCGATGTGAATGGTGATAATTTTAGCGATGTGATTTCAATTGCCCCCGATAATGATAGCGTATGTTTCCATCAAACAAGCCCAGTAAATGGGACCTTGAGTTCTGGGATGCCAATTAACCTTTCAGCCGACTTGATATCTGCCAGTGTAGGCGACATCAATGGCGATGGATATGCCGATATCTTATCGATTCATCAAGGTGGAATCGTATCTTTACGCCTTTACAATGATAAGTTGAGTACTTTTGATGAGAACAGTACCTTGGTAGTTAATTCGAATGGTACAATTTTTCCAGCCATGTTGGCAAATCTCTATGCTGGGCATTTGAATGGGACGCTGGGACCTTTCTCAGCAGTCGTGACGGACAATTCAGGTCATTCAAGTCATATTCAATGGGTGAATAACGCCCTAACTACGGCAGTGGACACATTCGATGGACTTGGTTCTGAAGTGATTGGAGGTGACATTGATCAAGATGGCGACATCGACTTTTTGTCCTCAACTCAGCTAGGTGTCGTCATTGCTGAAAATACAGGATCGACCTGGACGACAACTACAGTGATTGCATCACTGAATCTTGTTAATGGCACAATTGCAGACTATAACGGCGATGGCAACCTTTCTCTCATCGCCCCCCAATTCGCTTCGAGTGATGGAAGTTCTCAAACTCTGGAAGGAAACCTTACTCTGTATAATATTACGACTACTTCTATCTCAGTGACCCAAACAATTCTCGAACCATGGTCGCACCCAACCAATTCAATATTTGCAGACATAGATGCTGATGGCCTACCGGAACACATTGTTTCTGCTGGTGAAGGAAACACCTTTGGTTTGTTTATTGGATCATGGAATTCAATCGGCATGGACATAGACCAAAACGGTCAAAATGATTTATTCGCATCTGGGTATGCCGGAAATGGGCAGAATGGGACCCCCCCCCTTCAATTTCAAGATCCGAATGGAGAACTAAAGAATCTCCTCTCCCCATTGACTTTCAATCCCTCGTATACATTACACAGTTTCGGCATCAAAATGAACCATTTCGCCTATGATTTTACCAGTTCAGGATATGGTGACTTCAATATTACGAGCATGGACATTGGGTATGACTTTGCATTCCTTGTTGAAAGCAATCTCTTTGGAGGAGTTATTGCCGATGCCATCAATCAACAGCAAACAGCAGGGAATGGAGTAATTAGTATTGTCTTGCCATTCCTCTCAACGAAAAGTGGTACATTGCCAATTTCTAATCTCCAAGCAGATTATATTCCCGGCGCGCCGAATTTGGATTCACTACCAGACCCTATCTTGAAAATAGACTCACTTACTTCCGAGGCCCTTGTGTTCTCATGGCAAGATGAAACTGATTTCGGAATAGAGTTGATTTCCTTTGAAATCTTCAAAGCGAATGGTAGTGACCCGTTTGATCTCAATACCCCCTCCACTATCTCTCTGTTTAATTCATCATTAGATGCCGATATTTCCCCCGGGCAGATGTATCGCTACGCCGTTCGCTCGCTGCATTCATATGGAGTGAGGGGCAATCTCTCTGCAACCCTTTCAATCACCGTACCCTTCCCTTCCCCCCCTCTAGCGGTTCAAGGCCTCAATGTCATCGATACTGCAAATGATAATGGCAGTTCGCTTAGTGTCACATGGAATGCTTCACTCGACTCTATTTCAGGATACAACCTTTTTGTCAACACTGAGGAAATCACGACACTCCAATCTTTGACTTCAGTTGCTACCTTTGCACCGTTCACAAATCAACTCACCACGAATATTACTGTGGATGGTAATGGAAATACATTGGTTGATCGGACCGATTACTGGGTCGCTGTCGTGGCCTACGATTCCTTCGGAAACCTCTCAACAAACTTCTCCTCCTTTGGACCAGTACAATCACAAAACAATTCTCTCCGATCAAGCGTTATTACCTTTGAAATGTCTTCAAGCGGATTTTTGAACGCGAGTTGGTTTGAACTGAGCGCATTGGATTCTTTAACCCTGAACCTCACTCTTTCGAGCGCAGGAGAAGGTATCCCGTCTCAAGATTTAATCCTCCATTTCATTGCTCTCGATTATGATCATACCCTCACTGGTACGACTGATGGAAATGGTGTTTGGTCTGCTGTCCAAGTCGAAGACTTGACGGATTTATCAGCAACTTTTTCTGACTTTATAGGCACCGTTTCTATTGTAGCGGAATACAGTGGAACAACCGGCACTCCTACTCTTCAGCCAACAGAGATGAGCACTGCGACCTTGAATGGAATGGGCGTCTTGCGCGCAACAACATCCACCTCTTCAGAATCGATTGAACTCGACGAATCCCAACAATTCTCGATTGCTGCATCCATTACTCCCGAACTCCCTACACAGATCGCGCGACTTGCTAACGTTGTATATGATTGGGAACTTTTGAATTCAGCAGGAACTCTCTCGGACTCCGGTACTGTCGAAATTAAAGGCGGAGAAATCACACTTGACGGAACCGCCTCTTCAGGCGACGAGCTGACGTTCTGGCCTTCAGCTAACCAACCATGGTTTTCACCAACACCAGATACGTTTAGTTTCACTTTCCACAACTCTTTGAGTAATGAAACGGGTAACGAAACCGGTAATGAAACGGGTAATGAAACGGGTAATGAAACCAATCAACCAACATTCCCAGATGTGACGCTTGCTGGTTCCCTTTCTTGCCAAGTAATAACGTATGCATGGGAGCAAAACTCTTCCGACGCACCGTTGACATGCACCATCACCAACCCAAATCCCTTTGAGGTTCAAATTGCCTTTAGCTGGGCAGTCATTCCGGCTACACCTCCGCCACTTTCTTTTGAGCCCGACCCTCTGCCCAGTTCGGGGCCAATCCTTACAATGAACGCCAATGAAACGCTCGAGGTCACGTTTACTCCAATACGAAACGGCCCATCCGATGGATTGTTCCCAGGTCTACAAGGAGTCGGTTATGTGTTAACACTCACTTGCATGGATGACGGCACAGATCGCTGCTCAGCAATGACGACGCCTTCCGCCACAACCGAGGGTGAAATCCAATGGACGCTTGCAGCCCAACTGGAAGTGGATGAGCCAATTGACACCGATCCTACAGAAACCAAGGGTGGTTCTGGCGCACTGATTGGTGGAATCATTGCGGTACTGGTTCTTGGCGGCTTAGGTGCCGCCTTTGTCTTACTACGAACTCGAACAGATGAAGACGATTGGTCTGAACAATTTGATGATGAACAAGAATTCGAAGACGACAGCACCCCCGCTCCAATTACTAAACCAAATCGCAGTTTAGATGAAATCAAATCGGAAGGTGGTCAGATTTCGGACGAAGAACCTCCCGAAGAACGTCGCTCTTCACTCTTTGATGAAGTTGATGGCCGTGGTGAAATCGAAGACTTTGACACTCATGAAGATGAGATTGAAGAAGTTGAAGCAGAAGTTGAACAAGAATCAGCGTCTGAAGGCGATGGAATAACGGTCGATGAAGAAGGAACTGAATGGTGGGAAGACGAAGAGGGCGTTTGGTGGTACCGTGAAGACGGTTGGGAAGATTGGGCAGTCTGGGAAGATTAACCCTACCGCATGACTTTTCATTGACTGGCATCACGCTCAATTAAGGGGGCATGACATGGAACACGAATTCAAAGGATATGCTCTGGTTCTTCAAGACGGTGCAGACCCTCGAACAACAGGTGGCGTTGCTGTTGCTGGATTTACAACAGCGGGTATGGTTGGCGTGATTGCCGCATCCCATATCATTCAAACACTCAAGCTCAAGCAATTAGGTACGGTGCTAAATGCAACATTCCCCGCAGTGGCCCTGATTCACAATGAGGTGCCAAAGCACCCGGTTCGAGTGTACCAAGGTGATGGCATTGGCGTATTCACCTCAGAAATACAATTCAAAGATGAACAAGACATCATGTTTGCATCTACTGTTTTGGAATGGTTCACACGTGGTGGTTTTGACCGACTCATTATCATCGATGGACTGGTTCAATCCAGTAAGGATGCCTCCTCTGGTAATTTGTTCGGTGTCGGCTCGTCGCAATTGGCACGAGACCGTCTTCACCGCGCTGGTATCGAGCCAATCCAGCAAGGTATTGTTGCCGGTATTACTGGCTTTCTTCTTGGAGAAGGCGATCGTCTTGGAATCGATGTGACCGCTTTACTCGCAGAGGCCAGTCCAATGTACCCAGATGCACGAGCCGCTGCTTTAGCGGTTGAAGCCGTTGCCGAGTTGACAGGTATTGAAATCCCTCTTAGTGAATTGCTTGAAAATGCTCAAGATATTGAAGACAGTGTTCGAGAAGTCATTGAAAACACTCAGACACTCTTGCCGGGGCCTGAAACTCAAACGTTCACATCAGAACAAGATACTGACCCTTCATTCGGCTAAAGGGGAATTCTTCCTCACGTGTTGCAAAACCGTTTCGAACGGAGCATCTGTAACCAGTAACGGTTCCAAATCTGGCAATCGTGCAGCACAGTGCCCATCTGCGAGAATACTTGCAATTAATTTCTCAAGTTTCGGCGCCCCACCGATACCAGCCCAACGCGGTAATGAATCCAGATTCAGCAGCAAATGTTCACGGCTCATGAGGTCAGCTGCTTCGGAAATATACCGTACACTGCGCCTTAGTTCTCGAGTTGAATATTCAACATCATCGGCACTCCATTCGAGCCCTGCCGTTTTCATTCCTTCAATTTCTTCCGGTGAAGCTTGGCACAGTTCAAGCACCTTTTCTTCAGTCATACGACTTGCAACATCTTTGTCCCACAAAGGCCCAACCCATAACGGGCCGCTTGCACGCTTGACTTGTTCTGGAGTTGGATGTCGAACAAATCTGTACGGTACATCCTCTTCTCGAACTCTCCATCCGATCATGTCACCAATTTTACTCGCCTTTTCCCGACTTGTTTTGACTAAACAAGAAATTCGAACATGGTGGCCATCAAAGAGGGCCATCAACGGTGTAATGGATTTGTCCAAGCGTGCAGCACTGGTGGCAACCGTTGCAAGAAGCAGACGTACAGCATCATCATGTGCATAGACATCGACGATTCCTTTCGCTCCATACCGTCGAGCTTGACTGGATGCAGATGAACCGGTGAGGGCTGCAGTATCTGTTGCTGTGATTTCCAAAACGCCAGTTCTGGACAACCCTTGGAGGGCAGCGTCAAGAAATTGAACTGGTGAGCCGAAAGGGTCGAGGTCAATCCATTGATATCCGTTTTCCATCATTGCAATACGTGCATCGATGTTTCGAAAATCCAATCCATTGACAAAACGTTGCTCTGAATTCTTTCCGTAACGGTCATCTTCAGGCTCATGTTCAATGTTTTGAACTGGTGGGTGTGTCGAATGTGATATTTTGGCCCAGTCTAACGCAAACTGATCTAAATCGTTAGCCGTTATTCTCAAACGTTGTTGAACATGAGCAGGGATTTCATTCCTCCATCGACGAATTCGAACCCCAGTTGCACACAATGCATCTAATGCCCGAATCGTTTGGTCGGGACGTACTAACCAATCATGCTCAAGTGCGTCGTTGAGTAACAGTATGCTACGGGTTCGGGCTGGAGCCATAGCTGGATTGAGAAAACCGGGGCCAGTCCTTTTTGCTGGCCCTCTTGGCATATGCGTTGGACGAGTTTGTTCAGCCAACAAGTGTACCAAAGTTCGGCCTTCAAGCCATATTTGGCCAGGCCAACCATCTGGGCCTAAGTCCCCATTTGCGCCTTCGGCCATGTGGGTGGGTTGAACTGCTCATTCAAGACCGCACCGCTTGTTTAGTACGGCGTTGTGCAAATGGTTCCATTCTTGCACTTTAGTGTTGTAAACTACACCAACTGTTATGTGCTATGAGAATCGGTTGAGACTTTATGTCAATGATGACGACTAAAACGATGCTTGCTGCAGGACTTGTATGCTTACTTCTGAGCGGTGGGCTTTCCGTGCTCTCTACAGGTGCCGTAGAAGACGCAGTAATTGAAGCAACAAAGACCACACCATTAGATAACATTTGTTCCGACGATGATTGTACAGAATTTGAAGAAGACTGGGTGACCTCGACAACTGACCGAGACTTCTATGGATGGACGGTAACCAATGCAGCAGAAGTTGCAAACGGTAGTGCCCCAACTCATAAAATGATTGGACCGGTCACCTACACCATCACTTCTGACCGAACCTTTACTTCTCACAATTCAACCGCTGGAACAGTCACCTATCATGAGAACACATCCTATGCATGCTCTGTTGATACTGATACTCCTTGTGACGTTCAAATCACACAACTCAACATCGGTTTCACCCCTCAAGTTATTGGAGCAACCGGACTTGCTATTGATGGAATCATGGAATTGACCAAAGTTGGCTTCTCA
>CASIAP010000011.1 GCA_949372645.1 Candidatus Poseidoniaceae archaeon
GGTGATCGAATCCATCATTCGTTACTGATTGAATCCGTCATTCGTTGGTGACCGAATCCATCATTCGTTACTGATTGAATCCGTCATTCGTTGGTGACCGAATCCATCATTCGTTACTGATTGAATTCGTCATTAATTGGTGATCGAATCGATGATTTTTGCTTCTGCAGATTGTAAATGTTCGCTGACCGTTGCCTGCTTGAGGTCCATCATTCGTGCAATGTCACGTTGAGTACAACCTCTTGGTCTACTGTAGTACCCCATCTCAATTGCCTTATCAAGTACTAATCGCTGTTTTTCTGGCAGTAAATCAATGAATTCGGGTCCTTTTAGCGATTCTTCACCGAGTTTGACCTTAAATCCATTACCGACTAATTTCGACAAGTCTTCACGGATTCTGCGTAATGCTTTGATGGTCCCTCGGATGGTCAATTTCATACCACTTTTATTCAATTGCGATGGACTTACCCACCATGCATCTTCATCATTGCAAAACAATAACGGAATTGGTCCAGTGAACAATACCTTAACCAATGCAGAATGAGCAGTTTGTGATTTGACTTCTAAAATCTCGAAGACTGTGTGGTCGTTTTCTAAGACCGCTGGATTCTCGAATTCTACTCGAATAAGACATACCAGTCCTTTTTCTGACCTCTCAATAAATGTGATGAATTCAGTATGATTGAAGGTATCTGATATGGTCATGCCTGGTAAATCGGCCGCCGATATCAGCGAAACATCAACTTGCATGTAACGTAAATCGAGAGATTGGTCACCCAGATTTGCGGATTTATTCATGAGTTCACGTCCTCAATCGTCGCCACCGGCTTCAAACATACTCAGCATACTGTTCAGTTCACGAAGATCTTCTTCGAGCATAACACGTTCCTTCTTATCCAAGTCACTACCATTCAACTTCTCAGTGATGCTTTCAATTTCAATCTTCGCAGAGGCACGTTCTTTGGCTAACTGCTTGTCCTCTTTGATCATCTTCATGCGGGCCATTCGAACACTGGTGTTCTTGCGGTGAGCGTTAAAAGTAGGCGGACTTTGTGCATTGATTTCAACTGCTGTTGGATAAGGAATCTCAATGCCCTCTGCCTTGAATTGTTCATCAAGGTTCTTGAGCAACCAATCTCGAGCAATGAATTCATCTGTATAATCTTCAACCCATCCAAACATTCGGAATACTTTAGCAAAATCACCTAACTCGAAGAGCAAGACACGAGGCTCTGGTTTAGCGATTACATATGGGCACTGGCGCATAAGTTTGAGTATGGTATACTTGACGTGGTCAATATCTTCATCATAACTGACACCTATATCATGAACCAGTGAAATTCGCCGCCCTGCTCCATCTCCACCACCACGTGCGTGATTGATAATTGTAGAATTTACAAGGCTGTTATTCGGAACGACGACCAAGTTCTCTTCATGGGTAAGAATCTTGGTCGAGAGAATACCAACTGACACGACTGCACCTGTTTTTCCTTCGACTTCAATCCGGTCACCGACTTCGAACGGTTGATCTAAAGCCAACATGAATGAGTTGACGATGTTCCCCAAAGTCTGTTGCATG
This sequence comes from Candidatus Poseidoniaceae archaeon, assembly GCA_949372645.1. GTDB lineage: Archaea > Thermoplasmatota > Poseidoniia > Poseidoniales > Poseidoniaceae > MGIIa-L1. The sequence goes on from CASIAP010000011.1 coordinate 1,580, forward strand.
GCAAGGCCAATGATGAGTGAGAAGACAGCTAAGGATGCGAGGACTCCAAGTAATTCAATTCCCATTTCAGACAGTGCGAGGTAAAGGCCTCCAAACCAAATTGCTGCACGTGCAAGGAAGATAATGAGAGAATTACTTCCCGATACAGTGACGCTCGAAGGCTCTGAGAATCGGTCCATGATGACTGGAATCATCACCTTAAGTGAAGCACTGAGTAAGGAAGTCGAAAGAAGAATGTAGGTTGCTTGGAACATCGGGTCTGAGGATTCGACAAAGGAATGAGTTTCGCCCAAAACCCACCTCATCGTGAGTAAAAAACCCGTAATGAGTATGAACAAGTAGATTCGCTTGGTAACTGGAGAGTAGAGTTTGTCGTCCCACTTGAATGAAGTCTTTGTCACGAAATCCAACAGAACTTTTCGCATCAAGAATCGTACGATAGCCAACCGTCAACAACGTGAGTGCACGAGGCCAAAAGACCCATTGCATGCCCATGCATCGAGTCCGTTTAGACTTGTCCATTAGCGTCATCGATTTGCGACATGAGCCACCCTCCGCTTACCGTTCATGAAAGGTTACCCGCTCATGATAGTATTTGAGGATATCACTCCCCTTTTCAACACGACATTTCCTAAAAGAATGTGCTCAAATAAAGATGAGGAGGTCGAAAGGGGACGGTACATAGTCACTTCTTGAATACTTGAATTCTTGAATCTGCGACAAAAACCCCTTTGACTTGATTGATGTCATTTCGTCGCATTCGAGTGAGATTTATGCTCTAAATGACCCACTGAACTGAAGATTACGCATTGGGAATGTTTTTTTGTTACTTTTCGATTCGATAAAATAAACACTTCATTAAATGTAAACGCCCCCCACATGGTAACAAGGCGAGAAAAATGAGTGGACAAATATCAAAAATCGGATTTGTAGCGAGCATGTTATCAGTAGTATTATCATTGTATATTTACTTCATAACTGAAGACCAAAATTTAGGAATCTTCGTAGGTCTCTGGGCCCCAACTTTGATTCTTGCAACCAAAGAAATCGAAGAAATGCTCAAGAACAAATCTTGAGTCTTTGACCCCCAGGGTCACATGAACGGTTCATCCAATGAGGGGTTAGTATCATGAGTCATCGTCTACCCCGCGTAGGTATGGGACATCGTTTTTCTCCAGCAGTTTTGTTCACTCTGCTTATGTTGAGTGCAACAATGTCAGGATGCTTTGGCACTGAAGAAGTTGAAGAAGAACCGATCATTGCGAGTCCACTCGATGGATTATTTACATCCACTTCATGGTACCACTACGCTGGTGCAGTCAATGCATCAAACTCCACAATAGGGTTTGACAACCTCACAGGTAATTCAACACCGTACCCTGTTTCAGGTACGTACTATGGAATTGGCGATACTACATTTGAACCTACAATTGGCGTCACATCCACTGGCGGGATTCACTATGCTTCCTTTGGTGGAGCGGGCTCAGGAAGTATGGTTTACACCTCAATGGACCAAGGTCAAACATGGGAGAACATGGGACCATTCAATCCTCTGATTCCTGATTTGGGTCAAGTCCCTTCCTCGAATGACCCGTATATCTATGTCGATAAGTGGACTGACAGAATTGTAAAATTCGATATGCATGCTTTAACGGCAATGTTTGTTGAATACTCAGATGATGACGGCCAAACCTGGTCAATTCCGTTTACTGCTGAAGGATACTACACTCCACAAGACCACCAATCCATTGCTTCAATGCCGGATGTTGAATGGAATGGGTATGTATGAAACAATCTATGTTTTCTGTATCAATACCGGAAGTGCTGCCGCTGGTCCCCAGTGCTCACGTTCGCTGAACGGTGGGCTTTCATGGGATGTTCAACAACCAGGATATCCGACAGATACTGCTCAATGCTCTGGTTTACACGGCCATCTTGCTGGCTCCAATGATGGGGCCATATACCGAGGAAATCCATCGTGCGACGGACCTGCAGTCTACCGAAGTTTAGACGGCGGCTCAATTTGGACAGAACATACAATCACAACCACTGTGCCAATGCAAGAAGGATGGCACAGCCACGAAGTAGCCGTTGCAGCTGATGAAGCGGGCAACCTCTTCGCTTCATGGATCAGCATTGATGACATGCCTTGGATGGCCTACTCACGCGACCAAGGCGACACTTGGTCAGAACCAATGATGGTTGCACCACCCGGTGTCAATGAAACTGGATTCCCGACCATTTTTGCTGGTGAAGAAGGCAGGGTTGTTGTCGGATACATCGGCGAAGGAGATGACCTTGGTGGATGGAGTGGATACATGTCGGTCATGACCGATGCTTTTGCAGAAAACCCATTGATTACAACGGTGGCTGTTAATTCACCAAATGACCCTCTTGACATTACCGATGATTGTGGCAATGTACGCTGTGGCGGATTTGGAGATTTCATTGATGTTGAACTCGATGATGAAGGACGACCTTGGATTGCCTTAGCCCATAATACAAATGGAGAACTTGGAATTGTTGGAACCTTTGTGACTGGCCCAGCACTCTATGGAGAATTGCGACAATTGCCGGAGATTACACCCGGCGGTCCAAGCACCCTTTGAGCCGAAGTACGCTTCAAGACTCAAGCACGACGGTCTTTTGCATCTTCTTTAATACGTTGAACAAGGTCTTTTGGCCCGAGTGCTGACTTCAATACTTCAAGTGCCTTCTTTGATTTTTTATCAATCTTTTTCGGCATGTGTAATTTCAAAAGAACGATGACATCGCCACGACCACTTCCTCGATTACGTGGCAAACCTCGCTTCTTAATCTCAACGGTATCGCCGGAATTGGAATACGGTGGGACCTTGATGGTCAATTGTTTTCCATCAATATGCTCTAAGTTCAAGGTTGTGCCCAACACTAAATCCGAATAACCAAGCGGGAGTGACATAATGAGGTCGGCATTTGAGCGTTCAAACCAAAGGTGTTCTTCAACATCAATCTCGATGAATAAGTCACCGTCTTCGCCTTTGCCTTGAGGTGCAGGCTCTCCTTTACCACGCATGCGCAATCGGGTTCCTGCTTCGGCACCGGCAGGGATATTGAATCGGAGAGTTGTGGATTTGATCTCTTTTCCATTTCCACGGCAGGGGCTACAATTCTCATCGATTTGATGGCCAGAGCCCTCACAACGTGGACAGTCTCGTACGACGTCTTGAACAAATGGTCCAACTTGTTGACGCATCCGTACCCGTCCTTGACCGCTGCAATCGCTACAATCTGAAATATTACCATCTTTGGCTCCAGTCCCCGCACATTGAGAACAATTAACTGGAAGTTCAACTTCGACCTCTTCTGAACTTCCTTCGTAGATTTGTTTCAAATCAACGCTATGGAACATGCGAATGTCACTGCCACGGCGTCGTGAACGACGACCGCCGCCACCGCCACCGCCACCAAAGATATTCGAGAAGAAATCTCCTCCGAGAATATCTTCCATATTGATGTTAAATCCGCCACTGCTGAATCCGCCAAAGGGTGAACCGCCAGGACCACTGTGACCGAACCGGTCAAATTGTGCACGCTTTTCAGCATCGGAAAGGACAGCATATGCTTCCTGGATTTCCTTGAACTTGTTTTCTGCGTCATCTTCCTGACTACGGTCTGGATGGTACTTTCGTGCAAGACTGCGAAACGCATTCTTGAGGTCGGATGAAGAGGCATCTTTTGCCACTCCGAGGACTTCGTAATAATCTCGCTTTTCCGACATAGCACTCACCCAACAAAACGAGGGGCATCAAGGACCTCTTTCAACATCTCGCATGATAAGGGCGATTTCAAGCGTCCAGACCACATTGTAAACAAAACGGTTCATCGAGAGGAATCGTTCCATTGCAACCCCTGCAAATCATTCCCTTTGGAGGTTCAATGACTTGAGTGGGTTGAGAGGTTTCGTATTGAGGAATGGATAGCATTGCCATAGACTCGATACTTTCCGCTGATTGTTGCTGAGGGATGTTTGATTCCCAATCGTAGACTTTCTCAGTGTGGGGTTGGACAACAACCTGTGGAAGAGTTTCAACCTCGGACATCACTGATTCGACAGCACCATCATCGGTCATCGAAATGATGGTAAGTTCAGCATCATCAGAAGAGGCGACGGATCGGATTGGAGCAACAGGACGTTGAGCGGTGACCGGAGCTGCAGAAGCAGCAGCACGGAGGGCGCCTTGCTTTTTCTCTTCACGACGTTGGTCGGCATTTCCACGGCCAATCATCCGGCTAATCAAATCAAGAAATGAATCCATTGGAGATATTTTACGGGTAGCACCAATGGTCGAATCGACGTATTCGTCATCAAAGGTTTCAGTACCTGTCATTCTTCGGTTCGCTTTACGAATACGTTCAGAATCAAGCAAGAGGTCAACTTCGACTCTTTCATCTTCACCAATTTCAAGTTCAGGAGATTCTTTGTCGATACTCGAAACTTGTTGTTGAAGTACCATTTCACCCACCGCACTGAGGTTACCGTCAAGCTGAGCATCGGTTTGCCAAACACCAGCTTCTTCCGCCTGGTAGACCTTTTTCATCGTTTTCATGGTCTGATTTCGGTGAAATTCATGATCACGAACAGTACGGGTTTTCCGAAATAAGACGATACCGATGACAATGCCGATTCCGTACCACCCGTACATGAGGTTTGGTTCAACTTCAAACATTTCCTTAAGGGGCGTTACTGTAAAGTGAGTCACTCCCATCAGAAGCAATGGCAAAACTGCAATCCCACGGGCTGTTGCTGTTCGCTCGAATGCCATTGTGCTCACTCCTCGCTTCAATTGCCTACTCAAGTATGTTGCCATCCAATGTATGGTCCTGTATCACCGGTCACTGGGTGCTCGGCCTTTACGAAACAGACCATCGAATAATCCAATCGAAAAACTCGAATGAAGGAGAAACAAGCACAATGGAACACCAAAGAGCATTGAAATACGTTTTGAAACAATACTGCTGCGGAGACCTTCGATTACCAGTACGCCCAAATAACATCCAGGTAAAACCAAAGCGTATTCAGATTGTAAAAAGCAAAGAGTCAGTGTCGCTAAGAGTCCAAACCAAGGTAAAAACTCACGTAGACTTACTCGCTTAGGATACTTTCGCAAGACTTTCATCCGCCAAAAACCATACCGATGGCCCATCTTCCACCATTTCCGTAATCCAGAACGTTTCACCATGTAAACACTGGTTGCAGGGGTACGATGAATAACAAAACCAGCATCAAGGAGACGCATGGAAAGATCACTGTCTTGACTGGTAATATAGGATGCATCCCAACCACCTACTTGTTCCAATGCCAAGCGAGAATGCATAGCAAAGGCGGGCGTATTCGTTGGACTGGATTTGGTAAAAGTCTCAAATTGACCACTTCCACTCCCCAGAGGTGAGCAAAGCGTTCGTTCAATCCATGATTCAGTCATTCCGTGTTTACCGACTCGTGGTTTCACTCTGACACCCACAGCACCCAAAGGTGCTGGAGTTGCTGTATCGATACGAGACCATTCTTTTAATCGAGTTTCAAGGTGTTCGGGCTCGACCGTTGCGTGGCCAATCATTTCAACGAGATACTGAATTGATTCCGGAAGCAGTTTTAAAGCAAGATTACGAGCCTCTGCGACGTGCTTTTTAGGATTGGAATGTAATTCAATAAGCGGTCCGTTGATTTTTTTACTTCGTTCGATAGCTTTGGTCACTTCATTGCGTGTTGAATCTTCTGAACCACCATCGAGAACTAAGACCAGGTGCTGCTTAGCGCTCAATGTTTGAGCAATCAGTGAATCCAGGCATGCACCAATATGCATCGACTCATTCAACACTGGAATGACTGATGCAATCGACGGTTGAACATCACTCATACCCTTTGCCAATATGCCTTTGACTTTCACCTCTTCGCCATTTTACTTGACAAAAGGCATGTTCATGTGCAAGTGATGGTTGGCGATGGTATGCAAGACCCACTGCTTCGGCTCAATGGTGTCAATGAAAATTTACGCATCCGTATTGAAACTGAACTGAGGGGAGCTGATTCCCCTGAAAAGGTGGAGCAAGCGGTCTTAGCAATATTTCCAGAATTCCCAAGAGGGAATACATCTGAAGAACCATCACTCGGGAAAGCGATTCTCGAAACATGGAGTGCTGAACAGGTTTCACTGGAAACATATCTCAAATTGCTTCACGACTACAGAATACTCGATACTGCACTGGATGCAATGACGGTGCATTTCGATGGACAAAAAACCCAATTCCACTTACTACGCCAGGCAGCGATTGCTGGAAAAGTGGCCTTCCCCCTACCGAATGAACAACCACTTGGAGGAGTCATAACCATCACATTAGAAGGAGAACACCTCGGTGATTGGCTTGAAGCTGCAACATGGCACAAGGGACGAGATATTGCCCCACGTTCAATCAAAGATGACAATGCAATGGGCGAGGATGGTGAAGCAGCTACTTGGCTTTAGGTAAGTAGGCTGTTTTTCTCATCCAATCGACAACGGCCTCATCGTTTCCAAGCCAATCAACGATCGAAGTATCCGCAAGATGTCGCCAAGAAACTTCATCATGAGCAGTCCACAATTCTTTGTCTTCCAGATCAGGTATTTGACCATCATAATTTGTAGGTAATACATGCAGAGCGATATCGATCTCGATGAGTGAATGGTACCAGGTGCCAATAGACTTCTCACATATCACTTTCCAACTGAATTCTTCCATGATTTCACGTTCAAGAGCTTGAATAAGCGATTCATTCGGTTCAACTTTACCTCCAGGGAACTCCCATTTGCCAGAATGTGATTCGGTAACTGAGCGACGAGCGATGAGGTAGTGGTCGTTTTTAGAAATTAAAGCTGCAACAACTGAAAGAACAGGCCGATACATCATTCGCTGAAGAATCTCTTGAACAAGTTCCTTGCCTTCGGAAATAGAGCACTTTTCAGATGAAGGAAGATGGAGAAAGAGGCATGGGATATTTTGATCATCTGTGTTTGAAGTGGCTTCAAGAGCTGAAAGGGTACGATAGAATGTTTCGTTGCAGAGAAATGTTCCTGCATCATTCGAAAGTTCGCATTCCATCGACCAGCCCAAAGGCATCCATGATTCCACCGGGATTGAGATTGATAAATCTCCTGTACCAGTGAGGCTCTGGCCCCTGGTTTGACGACCAGAATTGTCAGGTATGGGCATGTCGATTCGATCTTGTGCAAGTGTTTCTAACCGGGGCATTTGACATGAGTCACATAACCCGATATGGAGAATTGCATCCCAATGCTGGCCCTGATGAAGAGCAGAGGAAATTTCGGTTGAACCCGCCAAATCAACAGAGAGTACACGTTTATCGATTGAAACGGTCAGAGGACTTTCAGTGTGTTGACGCAGGTCAGACCAAGGGTCCTTGAATAGCAGTGTTGAAGGTAAGGTTTCAACTAGTTCACTGGAGATATTACGCTGATGGTGCCCAAATGGCTCAAAACCCGTCACCAATATCCGAGCCATACCGATGCCTTGTCAAGGGGGGCTTTTGATACTCTTGCCGAGAGATTACCCGTCATGTTGACAAATAAGAACCACTACGAAGGTACAGTGGGGAGTATGGAAGCACATCCAGAATTGATTCTTTCTCTCACGAATGAAGAGAAACATGGGATACTTGATTGGCGTCCAATCCGATTGTTTCGTGAAATTTGGAAAGAAATCACGTTTGGAGTAGGATTTTGGGGAACTTTGCGTCCATTGATCACAGCGTTCTTGGCAATCATTCCATTTATGTTCCTTGGTCAGCACTTTAATCGACAACATCGTAAGGCCTTTGACTGGACAATGCTCCAAATCCCACTTGCTCTAACAATTGTTCTTTGGCCAGGATTGTGGCTCTACTCAATATTTCATGCATGGCGAGAAGCCACCAAGCAAATTGCAGCCGGGTCCGACTAAGGAGTCCACAACTGATCAGTGCATGGTATTGAACCATCGGCTAACCCAATCAAATCGTTTTTGTCATCAACATCAAACTCGGTCGGCAATTCATTGTCAAAGAAATTTGCAATACTTGAAGATTCAATTGCCCAATACATGACTGAGTCTTCATTACTCGAGTGACCTGGTTTGGAACTATCTTCATGATCTGCCGGAGATGTATATACTGTGTTGACCAAGCCTAAAAGGTGACCAAATTCATGAATAAGAACACTGTTTTCAATTTTTTCTGCAGAGGGACGCCGGAAAACATTTTCTGCATCATCGATAGAATCTTTGAAAATAGATATCGTCGATGCGTCAACGGCAACTCCTAGCACACTGGTATCATGATAGGTTCCTGAAGGGAAAATGACTTGCCAATAAAGGGTAGAGTCATCTCTTGGGTCGTGACTTTTTTCCTCCCATCCAGAGGTACGAATATCACTTGCTTGCCAAACTTCCCTGTCACCAAAATCAGTTTCAGTGAAGAGTATTTCAATACCCTTTGGCTTAGCACATACTGATTCCAGACGTTCTTTCAACATATCAGTCGATGTTGTTTCAGGTTGGTAGCCGAGTTCATAGTCAATTTCAATCACCATTGAGGTATAGGTCGAGTCATCAAGACACGCAAGTGTTAATCCACCGGGAATCCCACGATTCGAACCGGAATTTAAAAGACCATCAGTGCCAAGACAGCCAGAGAGTATTGGGGATATGAGCACAACGAGTATCCCGAAGCAGATGCGGACGCCTTTCTCCATGATGGCCGGTGCAGGTGGTTATTTTCAAACCCATTGCTCACCAGTCTTCTGGAATTTCAAGGGGTGAGAACAGTTGACCTGGACCTTTCGCTTTGGCCAATTGGGTCCGAGAGAGAGCCTCCCAAGGGCGCAGTGCCAGTAATCCTTCAGCCAATGAGGCATCGATTTCAACAAGTGTCACACGGACAAGGGTGGCTAAAATGTCCATTCTATCTGCATCAATAATTTTGAATATTTTTTCAAGGTCAAACGTGAAATCATTACTATCACTTTCTGGAGTTTCAATTGCCCAAGGGTGGGTTACTGAATCTGGGAAGGTTTGTTGGGTGGCATTGATGTGGTCATCTAAGGAACGTGAAAGGCCAGCAATATGCTTACTCAGAACAAGACTCACTTCAATCAATGGCATGCTTAACTGATTGATGAGATTGACCATCCGTTCTTGCAGAGTTACCATGCCATCAACGGCCGAGGCCTCTTCCTCAGTCATATGAACAACTCATTTGGTCATTGCATCAACGTACTGCCATCCGAAGTGGTTCCATTGATCTTGAGTCCATCCCTGGGGCAAGCCAGTAGGTGGAATTGGTGGAGGGGCACGTTGTGCTGGTGAATCATTAGGAACTGAACCGTTCAAGGCATTCGGGATTCCACCCACAGCACTGTCAGAGATGTTATCGGTGGTATTCTGAACGACGTTAGGGGATGCCTGAAGATTTGTCCTCCGAAGGTGCTGAAGTGGCCAGAGGTGCAACTGTTGGTTGAACATTTCCTGAGAATGGAACTTCAGGGTTTGGCGGAGGGAACGTCAACCCGACTGGAGGAGGTACACCTGATGTGAGATCAGGCAACACCTTTGAGTGATTTAACTCATCAATTACTTCGGCTGTTTGGTCTTCGACTCCACCTTCAAATTCACCCGAGCGAATACGTCGATTCATGACCAGCAGCCACATTGCAAGACTGAGTGAGATTAATGCAACCAGATAGAGAACGATACTGAACGTGCCTTCCTGAGCTTGAAGTGCGAGGGCTTCTCCGTCCCGAATTGTTTCCTCTTTGATGAGTAAAGGGTCAATGGATTTACGATCCATTTCAACTTCATCAACCAAAACAAGAAGACGGAAATTGATATTTTCACCTGCTTTGACATTGGCGACTGTTGGGAGTGTTCCTGTAACAAATGCTCCAGCAGTAGCCACAAGGTCGACACGTGCTGTATCTTCCCAGAAACCACCATTAACGGCTCTTTGCAATACAAATGCCACGTCACCCTTACCTCCGAGATTACGTACTTCAAAGTCGAGTCCTACAGTTTGATCCATTATTGGACTTGGATCATCCCAAGAAAAAGAGCTGGAATCAGCATCGAAGTCAATACTTGGTCCAAGCAAAGCCAAGGACCATGAAGCGATGGGTTGAGTAATCGAATTACCCAGAGTGTTGAATGGATTCCCTGCCGAATCAGAACCAGAGACCCAGACATCAACCATATAGGATGGTAGCAGTGTTGTCGCACCAGAGTCGGTAAGGTCAAGATTACCGGTCCAAAAGAATTGGCCACCGAAAGGTGTGGTTTCAGGTAGAGGAACACTACCTCGAGAGATTTCTGCCTCACCTGCCCGAACACGATAATGTAAAACTGCAGGTTCATCGAGGTCAAATCCATAATCATCAATAGTTTCAAGCATTACTTGCAAATTACCACAAGAGCCGATTGAAAGGTCTGAACCTGATACGACATTATCCAACGATACATCCCCAATATTCGGGCGAGAACTGTCGACTGCCAAACGAACCCGTTGGAAGGATGATGTTTCATCCATCGCCAAGCCAGGTAAATCATTGAGGCCTAAACGTAAGTCAAGGTGACCAGATGGTACGGAAGGAATCAACAAATCAAGGCTAAACTCACCATCTTCACGGGTTGAGGTCGTCCAGGTATTATCATAATCTCCAAAGACGACATCAAATGAACCTGCAGGTGCAGGAGTTTCATCTTCCGAGAAGAGGACTCGCCCGTTAATGCGTAATGCTTGTCCAGCACCAATGAGGGTTTCTTTGAAATCCGAGTTGTAGTGATTGGTCCCATCACGTAATTCGACTGCACGAATATGACCTTCCGTGGTATCAAACCTGAAGTCATTATCAAGGCTCCAAGCATCGTTTCCTAAGCCCGCAGTGGTCTGGAAACAGGGCGTAACTTCGCCCTCGTTGCATGGTAAATCAGTTACTAAAATCTTTGGAATTATGAGACTGACACCGTTGGTGTCAAATGATTCAGGAAATGTCCATGTTAATTGGAATCGGGCAAGTATTTTGATGATGGAGTTATTGTTTTCATCGATTTTAACGCTTGAGTAGAGGTTTGATACTGCAATATTTGCAGATCCTGATTCCATCACAGCAATTGGGGTTCCGTCTGGGCCGTTGGTCAAAGAGATGAAGATAGAAGTTTCATCATCATTGAAATTCCCACCGAGAGCGAGTTGGATATATTGAATATCCTGCCAACCATTACGGTCTGAAAGAAGGATTTGAGCAGTGTATGAGATTCCAGGGTGGAGTGGTGATTGGTCATCGTGACCCAGTATTGTTGAATTATCAAGATCAAGTTCCGGTTCAAATTCGACACGAATTTTGTAAGTACCTAAATCGTTTTCCCAATTTGGAGTTACTTCACCAGGGACATATCCGCAAGCGATGTTGCTGTCGGGACAGACCGGACCACCGCCCATTACAATCGCATTATTTTGTGCATCCGTTCCGGAAACAAAGTAAGAAACACGTTGCCCATGTTGAAGCATTGAGTCATCGATAAGACTATCAAAAATATTCAATCCACCAGTTTGAGTATCCGGTGATGTAATCGTTTTCATTTCATATTCATCAGAATTTGGTAGACCATCAAAGTTGTAATCGCTGCAACCAATTGAAACGCTGGCCTTGCAACCAAGCCAATAATGCAGAGTAATTTGACTTGGAGGATCAACTGAATCTTGAACAAGAATACTGATTGCTTGACCACCCGGAGAAGGGGGGCCTGCATGACGCTCGCTTCCATCTGCCGGAGTCGATGAAAGTACAAGTGGTGAGTTTCCATCCAATACCAATCGGATTGTATTGTAACCTGGGTTTGCATATACCGAACCGTTTTTCATTTGTACAGCTTGAACATAGAAAATCATGCCACCTGGTGTAGATTCAAGCGGTGATTGGAACGTAAGATTATACCCACCAAATGCTGGATTTTGTTCTTGAGCCAAGAGCGTTGGTTCCCCTATTGGATCTCCATCAAAGGTGACGTTTTGCCCGAGCACTTGTAGCATAAATTGCCCAGCTAAAGGAGTGAGTTGTGAATTTTGGAAATGTATACTTCCGGTGAACGAGAGGTTGAAACCACCCCGCACCCAATCCAGTGGGGAGAGTTCACGACCAGTTTCGTCAAAGACACGTAACCCATCCAACTGGATATCATTTTCGACAATGACGTCTAAACCATCGGTTTCCCAAGCTGCTACTGCTTGGCCTAAATCATCCTCAATGGAAATGAGTGCTTGCATCTTACTTTCATCATCCCATGTCCAATTGACTAAAATTGGAATCCGGATGGAAACCATGCCATCTGAATCAGTGACTGATGTGCAATTCGCTACATCAAATTGTACGATTCCTCCTGCATCACTCACCAAAGAGCAGGTATCGCCTCTTTCCCAATCAAATGCTGGATTTTCACCATATGAATTGTTCAGAGCAATGAGGGCTTCAGTAACTTTGTCAACTTCATCACCTGGAGCAATTCGAATCTGAAGATTTCGATAGATGCCATCGGGAGAAAGTAGACCGCCCTCTAATGTAGCATCAATTACACGAGTCTGCATCTGATAGGCGATATCAATGTTTGATATTTTCACCCGTCCAGAGGTTGCAGCTTTCACTGCGATAGGGATAAGTACATCACCATCTCCATTCCGAGGAATCATGGAGTTAAACGCTTGAACAAGTGATGGTTGAGATTTTACCTCAACATTTACAATTGATTCATCACTTGCAGTGACTGCTGACTCATTCAAGAAAAGAAGAGATTCCCAATCCCAAATGAGATCATTGCCAACGTCTAATTTTGGACGGTCTGGATAACCTTCTTCATATTCCATGGTGATCGAGTCAATAATGGGTGAAAACGAAGTATCGGATGACAATAAACTCACTGTATAACGAATAGTATCTCCGGCCTCTGTTGATGGGAAACTTACTTCTTGGTTATTCAATGCTGGAAGCCAGGAAGAACCATTATCATTTGAAACCTGAACCTGCATGGAAGTGCCAGACGGAATATCAGCAACCCAATTCGGCCTTACTTTACCGACTTTTGTACCGGTTGTGTAAGGGGGAGAAGTCCAACTTCCAGATGGGGAGTACTCGGTTGAATATTCAACATCAACCCACCATGAAACTGCTGTTGAACCAATTAATTGTGCCTTCCAAACCAAATCATTGCCAGGATAAGAAAAATGAATTGTTGTATTCGATTCTACGGACTCCCAGTGTGTTCCGTTATCTGCAGAAACCCAATAATCGACCCGATCACCTATCGAGGCAGCAGACCAATAGGTTTGCATATTTACGCTCAAGATTGGATCGACTGATTCAGTAACTGGGCCAAACCATGTCGTAGTCCCAGGGGCTGGAGTGGTTTTGTATTGCCATCCAGTACCATACTCACGGTAGTACAAAGTTGCCGAAGACCATGTGGAATATCCACAATCGACAGTGACGAACCGAGTACCGTCAAATTGGAGTCCGTAACCAAGAGCAGAAAGCAATCTTGAACCGGATTGTGGAACTAAAGAAGTGGAAGTTCCAGAAATTGTCCAAGCTTCCAATTGATCTTTGTCTTGACTCGAAGTACCTTTCTGACAGCGCATGAAGAAAGTGGTTTCATTGACTTCTAATCCACGAACTTGTTGTCCACTCTTGCCACACTCCCAAGAACTTCCAGATGAGGAGGAAAAGGAATACATGTCCTGACCGCGCGTATATTGACCATCGGGCTGATCTCCGAAAATGTATGGAACAATACGTCTTTGAGCGTTATGGACAACCCAAACCTCATCTGTCATTCTGTCATAAGCAATTGCTGTGTATTCGGAATATTGAGGTGATATATCGTATGAATCGATACATTTCCAGGTATCATCTCTCGAGATATCCATCTCAAGAACACGATGGTATTGAGTTGGAGCCGATGAGGAGTAATGGTAACGATAGCCTGAGAGAATTGCAAACATTCGTTCATCATCAGTGATGGTCCAATCTCGGAAACCATAACTCCCATAGTATGAACTTGAATGAAGCGTAGGGAGCGTACATTGGCCTTGATCTAACGTAATAACTGATTCTTTGGTTGCATTATTTGGATAAAGGCGATGAACAATATTCTGGAATGTAGAAGTACTCCATGTTGACATGAAGAGCCAATCGTGATGCTTCAAAATGGCACCTTGAGATTGTTTCATAAGATTGGTTGAAGTTTTCAGAGCTTGTTGTGAGAATCTACTTTCTGTAGAATTTGAAGTATGGGGTTGTCGAACAGCGTATGAACCATTATCGAGCCATGCATCTGATACCGAATTTTCAATTTCATCGTATCCATGTGGGAAGAAAGTCGTTGATCGATTGGAAAAGGCCAAACTCAAGTCGCCACTCCGTGCATCAGTGGCAGAAGAAGTGCCTTCAATCCATTCATCTCGGTCATCAGTAACAGTTTGACTCCATCCCGTAGCTGAGGCACCTGAAAGAGTCATTGAAACTTCGGTGACTAAGGCTCCCTTGGGCAATGAAACCATTGCCCCAACATCAGGATTAGCCCCTTGGTATAATGCGACATATTCGCTTGAACCATCGTGCAGTGAGTAAATGTGACGGGAGACTCCCGCAGCATCAGCAGATCCTACCACAACATCTGCCAATGGACCCATTGGTGAAAGAACCAAGATGCCAAAAAGGATGAACATTATTCCGCGGCCATTGGATGAATCGTTCTGCATATCTGCCCCCCTTTTTATGGCTTAGAGCCTTTGGCCTTTGAACCATACGCATACTCGTTACTCAAAATCAGCCAGTCTGACGTGAATCATACCGAATAGGAGATGAGTCACCGCGTATACCATCTTCTTCATCGTCATGCACTTCAAACCAGTCGACCATCCAATCACCATCGGTATCCCAATTCATTGGATCTGAACCTTCAGCGATATGGTCATTATCCAAATCCAGTAAATACCAACCGAATTCATGTTCACCAACAGCCCGTACCGGTGCTGTGTTCGGAGAACCAACATAGTAAATATCCCAAGCATCAGTTCGGTTCCCAGCTAAATAGATTTCATCATCGTTTGAATCAAGAACAAGGAAATTCGTATCTTTATCATCAACTAAGTATGCAAACCGAATGTCACTGTTGAAGGATTTGTCCATTTTCAAATAGTTCTCTGAGCTTACACCGGCAGAATCAAGTTTCAACAAGGCTGCCCGAAGTTGCCACCATTCGAGAACAATTTCTCCGCCATAAATCATGCCACTGAGGCGAACTGCATTCGGAGATGAGAGATCAGAATCAGTAATACCATAGAACTCTTGGAAATTCGTATAGGGTTCATAGACACATCCAGCACCAGTACAATCCCAATTACCATCTTGGTCGGGATCATAATTCGCATCGAGAGGGTCTGCAGGATTCATAGTAAACCAAGTTAACGACAGGTCTGGACGAGAAAGGATACCTTCTGAGCCTTGTTGCGACAATGGCAAACAAGAATCTGTATCGGTCGTACAAGCACCACCAGTCATAGCATCAATCCAAACGACACGGATTGGTAAAAGCGAACTGAAATTATCATTTGATTCATTCCATGCTTTCGAATATTCAAACCAGTCCGGCAACATATCTCCATCTGTATCGTTATCACTGGGGTTTATTCCATACTTGAACACTTCACGACCATCGGAGAGATTGAAATCTTGTTGATGATATACGACAACTCCGTTGGAAACAACCGTAGAATAGGAAATGCTGTCTTCATCCGAATCATTCAAATCGGGACGAGTTAAATTGTCCCACTCCATCCAATTCGTGAATGGTAAATCGCCAATTCCAGGCTGAATAGGTGCAGAGGCAGGAGTAAACGTACGTCCGGACCAGGCTCCTTGTTGAGCAGGCTGATCAAAGGAAGAGCGGTCATACCAACCATCATGATCCCCATCATAGTTGACATCCCACGGATTTAATGGATTCGAGGCCCAATGGTTAATCGTTGAAACATCCTCCATACCATAGATTGCATAACAATACTCCCATCCATCTTCAATACCGTCTGAATCAGAATCAATATTTGTAGGGTCTGCTACTCCGAGTAAGGTTCGGTTGAAGTTATCTTCATCGAATTCATTAATCAGAACCATGCGGTCAGCACTCGACTGACTCTTTGATACGAAATCAGTATACAGTGCTTGTTGAGCCTGTTCAAAGGTCATTCCAAGTTCTTCGATGTACGCATTGATAGCATCGTCACCAAAGCCGATAAATCCTTGATCTGCAGGCACAGAGAACCGAGAAATGTATTTCCCATATGTTCGAGACTCCCATTCACGTAAATTCGAAAAACGTTCATCAACCGATATATTACCATCACCATCGCAGTCGAAACTATCCCCATCAGTATCAAGATTGACGTCGCTATCGATGAGAGGATTCATACTCCAACGATTCTCTTCCAGGTCCCATTCAGTAAACCAGTATTCAAACCCATCAAACATACCATCATCATCCGTATCTGGGTTGGTTGGGTCTGTCATACCGAGGAGTGTGGAAAGAATAGCATTCGGTGGCACTCCTGCTTGCCAATCATTGAAATCAGTTAGCAAACGCTTCCCACGAGTTTCTTTGGTAATGAGAATATTAAAGACACGCTGGGCTTTTTCAGTTGGTTGTTGAATATCACCATCAAGATGGAGAAGCGGAGCATCGGAAGGATGATCTAATCCATTTACTGGATTCTCAATGGCAATAGCAAATTCTTGACTGTCCGTCAAACCATCACCATCTCCATCAAATCCACCATCGTCTGGAACAAGAGGATTGAGTGTCCAAGTTTCAGCGGTGAAATTCCAAGTTGTGAACAACTGTTCAATCCCGTCAATCATTCCATCACCATCGGTGTCAATGTTATTCGGATCTGAAGTCAAACCAGTCAAATTTATTTGATCAGAAGAGATAAACGATCCAAATGAATTCTCAAAGGTGTATCCCGGCCATTGTTGTAAGGCAAAAGCGGAACCAACAGTCGTGACAAACCATTGAGGCGCTGTCCGGTTCTGATCCGTTTCGCTAAGTAATGGAGAAATTGAATTGTATTCTTCCCAATTCGCCATTCCATCATCATCAGCATCTTCCCATCGATCTGCAGAATCTAATGGATTCAAAGTCCATGCATCATCGAGAACATTCCACCGGGCAAACCAAATCTCCCAGCCATCAGGCATCCCATCAGAATCAGAATCCGCATCAAATGGATCTGCAGAACCAATGTTGGTGAGAGTTTGAAGTGCAGTAACTGAGCCCGAAGCACGGTCTCCGAAATTTTCTTCCGGCAAACCATAATCACTGATGTTTGCGAAGAGATCTGTAGAGAAACCATTTGGAAGTGGTTCACCAGCAAGTGTTTGGTTACCAGAGAACAGATCCGAGCGGATATGGAATTCCAAATAATTAACAAAGGCCTCAGAATCTTCGAGAACCCCATTATGATTGATATCATACCCGTCACCATCTGGGTTTTCAAAGAGATCGGATGCATTGAGTGGGTTCACTCCTTGGCGAGAAGGGTCCCATGTGCACGCACCACCTGATTCCCATCCATCGGGTAAAGAGTCGCCATCGGAATCGATATTATTGGGGTCTGCCTCAAACCATTCTCGAGAAGAGTTTACTGATTCACCATGTGATTCAAACAGCAACCCCTCAAGAGCCGCACCTCGTACGAGCGACCACTGGTATTCGCAAAGATTCACAAGTCCATCTCGGTCTGCATCCCAGTTTGCATCTTCGGCTCGATTAGGATCGAGAGTCCAATTATTACCTCCATTAAATGAAGATCCAACCCAGCGCCGATGCTGAATTTCCCACCCATCTGGCATACCATCGCCATCACTGTCGAAGTTTGTAGGATCTGTTCCTTGGTCACTGCTTGAAAGGCCGAGGTAAGTCGCATTAGCTGCTTGTCCTGCCGCATCATCACAAATATATTCCATTTGAACAGAATAATGGCACCAAAGGTTTGAATCTTGATAAAAGAAGCCGAAATATTCGCTACCATCTCCCAAACCATCTCCATCGGTATCACCGACTTTGGGGTTGGTAGAATTGTAGCCATTGAGAGATTGGGTCACATAACGGTATTCATCGAGATTCGTCCACAGACGTTCCAAGAATCCATCGCTGTCTTGGTCAAGGTCGATTCCATCGGTGTCGGCATCGAAGAGTGAATCCCATGGATCGGTCGGATCCAATCCATTGGCAACCTCCCAGCCATCGGGCATTCCATCATTATCAGAATCATTTGCACCGGGATTCATCAATTCCAAATTTGCATATTGGCCTGGTGAAGAACCAGTAAATACGGTCGTATTTCCTTCAATTGTCATCGTTTGGAGAGTCACTAATTCTCCAAAAACATCTTCTTGAGCTTGGAGACCATAGACCGCGGAATAATCTCCTGAAATGGCCCATAGACCCTTGTCTGAACCGATGAGAATCTCATCACCAGTTGGATGGATTGAGTGAACGTTATTGTATTCGCGAACATAACGACCATCAATGCCTGGGTGTTCGAGTAACCCACTGTGGGAAATCGAATTATCTAAGAGGCTCATCTTGTGAACTCCAGATGGGGTGCCGAACCACAAAACCTGTGCATTGGATAGAGTCGGACCAGCGAGTGACATTGTTCGAACATTGGCAGGATTCGCAACCATACCGAGAGAGAGCGAACGTAATTCCTCGATAGAGGTTGGATAAGGAGTGACTTCTGGAGAGTAATAAAATCGCCATGCCAATTCAAAATTACCACGTGCAGTGGATGTTTCGCCAAATAACAATCCTCGGTCAGTTCCTACATACAATGTATTATTTCCACCACCTGCTGGACCATGAGCAATAGACGTAACCATAGCCTGCGATTGGCTTAGTGCGGTGCTGAGGCTTATAGCAATCTCATATTGCTCAGTAATTTGAGCAGAGGTGGTGATTTCATACACACCACCTTCGCCTGATTGACCTAAGCCAAGCACGAGTTGATTTTGGTTATTGGTGTTTAGGAGTGAAAGAGCAAATATTTCCTCGGAGAGTGACCAGTCCCAAGTAGTGAGTGCGGCAAGATTGCCATCTTCTTGAAGTGGGGCAACTGCTAAGCCAATGTTCGTGGCAATTGCTAAGGCAAAGGGAGAGCCATCAACTGCGAGAAGTAACGATTCATGTAATTCAACACCTTGCGGCATCCAATGGTCATAACTGATCATTTGGTCATAGTCAAAAACAGTCATTCCATAACGAGTGGTTGCATACAACATTGTACCGTCTTCATCGAGGTCGCGTATATCATGATGTATGAGGCTCATCTCATCGGCTGGTGAAAGATAGCTCAACGGTACATATTCATGAGTGTCGAGTTGATTACCAAGTAAAACCGTTTTAAGACCGGGGAGAACAGAGTTCCCATTATCATTGTGAACAAAATATTCTTCCAATGTTGAAAGTGATTCACCTAAAGCAATCGCAGTCAGTGTGCGACTCACATCGGGTGAAACGCCACCATCACGGTTCGCATCCCATCCATCGAGGTCGGGGTCGAGCAAAGCGTTGGTTCGGTTCAGGGGTTCTAGACCGAAATGGACTTCCCATCCATCCGGAATCCCGTCTCCAAAAGAGGGAAACAAGCGTCGAATCGAAAATCCATCCCAATGATAGCGGTCAGAGTCTGCTAGCAAAGGATCGGTCCCCAGCCAGAGGTCTTCATCGATCACCATGGATGCATTTTCAGTACAAGCAGAGAGCAAATTCTTGAATGTTGCATTTGGCCCTGTTGGAATAAATGGCCAGTTCTTGAAGACTGATCCATCTGGCAAAGTTGCTGAGCACCACATTCCATCTAATTCAGTCGTGTGAGTCAATGGTGCACCTTGAATATATTCTTCAGGTGAAGAAAACCGTTCGGATGTAGATAACACCCCGTCTCGATTGACGTCAAACCCATCTTCATCAGGATCATCATACAAATCAGAGCCGTTCAATGGGTCAAAGCTCTTACATTCATATTTCAAAGAAACAGAATTGTAACCACCAAGACGTTCACACATGTATGCCTCATAGCCATCGGGCATTCCGTCACCATCAGTATCGGACATACGAGGGTCGAGATAACTCCTTTCACCCAAGTCATTGACTTCTCCAGTCAATCCCCGCGGGAATCCAGGTGACGTACAATTTGCGGGATAAGGCCAACAATACTCTTCGGTGGCATTCAAGCCATCATGGTCTTGGTCGGTAAAAGCATCTGAAGCATTGTTGCTGTCCATCCCCTGCATAACGATGGCACGACCATCAATAGTGCTCCAATTCATCCATTCTTCAAACAGGTTTTCATGAACGTCCGGTATTTTGTCTCCATCGGAATCAGTGGTAGGTGGCTTAGAACCATCCGTCGTATCCGGATGGAGGTTCGAAACCGGCGAAATAGAAGGGAATTGCGACATGAACAGTAAACTTGCAACAACTGCAAGAGTGGTTAGAAGAGTGGTTAAACTACGACGCATTTTGAGACCAGCCTACGAAGCATACGCTTCGCAGATGTGTAACCCTCTCAAGACACTTATGAGGATGATGGAGCGATGTTCGGACAATTTAAGATTCAGTGACCGGAGACATACTCCCATTAAAGATGAGATTCGAAGACTTCACAGAAGAAAACGAGTGGAAAAAACAACTCATCGCATCCAACCTCTCCGGTTTCTTCAAAGGCCGCTCGCGCCCGGTGCATCTTGATTCAGATGACCATGACACTCACGCATCTCGGTACAGGCAGTCGTGGAAACGCTACTTTGCTTGAAACCGAGAATGCAAAGATTTTGATTGATCAAGGATTCAGTGGAGCTCAACTTGAAAAGAGGCTGGGGCGATTGAAGATTCATCCAACTGAGATTGATTTTATGTTCATCAGCCACCATCATGGGGATCATGGCGGCGGTGCCGCAGTAGCACAAAAGCGTTGGAATATTAAGGTACAAGCAAACCATCGAACTGCTGAAGAACTCGGATTAATTCCGGAGCTTACACATTATTTCGAATCATTAGACCTCATACATGTCAGCCAAGATTTAGCGGTACTACCAGTCCCGGTACCGCATTCGGGTGCTGACAATGTCGCCTTCATTGCAAGCCACAATGGTGGTCGAGCAGCAGTCATTACGGATCTTGGTTCTTGGACAGATGAATTGATCACTCACGTTCGAGGATGTGAACATATTGCCATTGAAGCGAATTATGATCATAACCGTTTGATGAATGGTCCCTATCCTTACTCGCTTAAAGACAGGATAAGTGGCCGAGGAGGGCACTTATCAAATGACCAAACAGGAGAATTTCTTGCTCAAGTGTGCACCCCCGCAACGAAAAGCATTTCATTAACCCACTTGTCAGAGAAAAATAATCAGCCGCACTTGGCAGAATCAACAGTCTTGTACCATATTGATGAGGTATTTACTGGAGATATTTCCATATCGCTTCAAGATGGTCCTGAACGCTCCCATTATATTGGTAAAAGTGAGCTATTTGAATCATCTACGGCACTCAATCCGACTCATCTGTAATCACTCGAATCACCCCCCTAGGGGGTGTGGGAAGGTCAATGGCTAAATGATGCCAAAGCATGAGCCGTCTGTGAACGCACAATCAACCACTGTTTCGCACCCGTCCCTACGCCGGGACCAACGGGCAGTGAGCGAAGTGCTTGGAGTTGTCATGATGCTGGCAATGGTCATTACAATCATGGGTGGTGTTTGGGTATTTTTGAATCCATACATCAGTGACTTTGAAGACAACACAAACTGGAACAGTGCCAATGGGATTGCAGAACGGTTCCAAGATCGCATCGATGTTGCAGGAAGCGCTCCTGAAGGTACTGGGATTCGCCACACTCTTGCATTGCAATCAACGACAATTCAGCCGATTGTAAAAGTGGAAACATGGACGATTGCTGCTGATTTGACGCCCTATGATTCAGTAACTGTTCGGAATGTGAACATCTCTACTTTTGGAATTTCATCAATGAATGAAACCGCTCGTAGCATTACGGTTGAGACCGAATTTGGTATTGAAAATCATACCTTCGACGCCTCACACGAAGAGGTCATGGTAAGACATACATCCTCCTCTCAACATTGGATCACAGTGACGGTTTTCGATGCAGATGGTCTTGCGATTCACCGAAGCGTATCTTATCTCGTGTCAGGTATTCAAATCACGACGTCTTTAGGGATTGGAGAACACCAGATTGCCTTAATGAATGATGCTCGTGCTGAACGATTTCCGAATGAACCATGGCGTGTCACGCAATATCCTAATCTTGAAATCGACACGTTAGTTAACGGAGAATTCAGACTATCGCTGGTTCTAAATGATGTCACCATTAACGGTTCACTTGGATCAGCAAACCAAATCGCCATGGATATGATTTCACTTGGCCCGATGACGCTCTTCTCTGGTCATGCATACAACGTTAAATTCACAGTCATCAATGCACTCAATGATTTAATCACGCCACAATACCATGAGCGAATGTTGGACGAGTATACATTGAACAGAGCATCTGGTACCTTGGATACCTATATCGGTTACGCCCCCTACATGCGAGCAAGTGGTGCAGACGGTTTTACTGTTGAGACTCAAGGTGCACAATTATTCTTAGAAGTGGATGTCAAACGTGTGGAGGTCTCCAAATGAACTCTGCTCTCCTACGTGATGAAGAGGCAGTTTCAGCAGCAGTGGCAACTGTGCTGTTGTTCGGTGGCGTCTTGTCGATAATTGCGATGATGATGGCCTCAATGATTCCAGTTATCGAAGAGCTCGAAGGGTCAATAGAACGACATGATATGTCATCCCAGATGTCACTCTTAGCACATCAGACTGCAGCTCTTAGTGAAACCGGAATGCCCGGTGACTCCACAGAAATTGAATTGATTCCAGTCGATGGAACACTCAATTGGAACATGATGCAGAGCAGTATGTGGTACTCAGCTACATGGGCCGACGACACGAGTTTCCGTGTGCAAGGAGCCCTTGATTATGATGATGAATTTAGTGTCCGACACCCTGAGTCAATGAATACGGCATTCTGTATTGATGATCTACGTCTCGGTCCCGCAAATCCGTATTTGTTCACGATTCCTGAATGGGCTGATAGTATCTCGATGACTGCATCGCCTGGCCTTGCACTCCCCTTAGGCCCAATTGAAATTGAAATATGGAATCAGTCTGTCAAACAATCCGAGCGTAATCTGATGGTTGATGGCATGTACACACTTGATACAAGCGCAACTGGTGAACTTGTGATTCGTTCCTCTCATCAACTGCATCTGTTGATCTCAAAAGGAGGGGGTGGCACAGCTCTTATGCAAGCCAACGACCCAAGTCCAATTGATTCAACTGGCACTTCCTGGTCACTCCCATTGCAAAGTGGTAGCACACAAATCCATATCGTGAGTGAAGTTGCAAACCAAATCGTTGTGACAAATCACACCTCTACCTCGCATTATGCACTACCATCAAATCAAAATAATGTCGGTATAACATTTGATCATCTCTTTTCGCTTGATGCTCCTGAAGTGGTACACATCACCACAAGTGCACCATCGCGATTGGTACTTCAAACGAATATCGAAGATGATGTTGGACAAATGGCTTGGCCAAGTATTGATGGACAATACCTCGGACATTCCTTTGTTGCTCCTTCACTCGAAGGTGAAGTTGTATTTACGAATCCTGGCATCAGCAGTGTCTCGGTGACTTGGAGAGGCGGAGGTATTTCTGTGGCTCCAAATCAGAGTGTTGTATTTGATTGGCCACCAGCAGAAATTGAGGGGGCGCCAATGCTGGATGCAAATGGTGACCTTTTCGTATCATGGAGAGGAGATACCAATGGTTCAGGATTACAAGTCCTACCGGCTGACGATACTGGAGCATTATCTGGCCAAGCACACACACTTCATGCAGATGGAGTACAAGTAAACCAGATTCATCTTGCACGTGCAGGATCGATTGCAGAATGGAATTTAACGGGAACTACAACTGGAAACGGCTCTCTTTTCGATACTGATACTCAATTGACTCTCAACGTCAACAATGGTACGAACCGGATGAATATCGAAGAAGGTCATGCTCTAAGATTGTATCATTTGCGGGGCCAAAATGGACTCATACAAGCGCATCATGATGGAGCTCAACGCTGCTTAGCGATCAATGTTCAAGCAAGCGGTTGGATCGAATCACAACTCCCATGGCAATCGATGAGTGGAAGAAGTCAAGTCGACTTGAAAAATGCTTGGAAAGCAGGTACTCACCCTGCCAGCATGCAGATCACTTTGATTGGAGTCAATGGTGCCTCAACTCATGCCAATTTAGGAACAGTATGGGGTTTTCACCTTTCTCGACTTAGCTATGAGTTTTCATCTTCGATAACGGGAATGGAAGTGGCCTATGTAGGAGGTGCCGTTGTGACCAATCATCCCGAATTTGAACCTTATATCGTAGTTTCACCTTCTGACCGAGGAGGTCCTGGGCCAAGGTTTGCAGCTACGATTCCTTCTCTTCACCCAACCCAAGACAGTGTAAGTGGTGCAGGAAGCATGAATTTGGATATCGAACTTGTTGACCGTTCATCACTTGCGTCAGCAACAGCATTTGAAGTCCGACGTGGATGGTCAAATCCGTATGGTGTAGCGATTGCTGATGCTTCAGCAGACGGGCTTGAATCAAGTGAAGACTGGACGATTTTCCCTGGACGTATCGATCTACTCACGGACTATGTCGGATGGGTACCAGACCCTTCTTATGCGACTTCAGAAGCAGTTTGGCATACCAATGGGCATCCGATTCAATTCACTTTACAAATCGCTGCACTCAATGCCCATATGACCGAGGTGATTTCATGAATCGAATAGCATTGAAGAATGATGAACGTGCTGCTGCAACAGAATTAGGATATATTTTCACTTTTCTTCTTGGAGTCTTACTGCTAACGATGTTCAGTCTATGGGCTTATGAAATTGAAACAGCAACCCGTGAACGATGGAATGAAAATGCCATTCAATCGAACTTAGACGACCTCGCTGCTGCTGTGGAAAGAGCAGATGAGGCAAGTCGAATGGGTTCTGTTGACTATGCAGAAAAGGTGACGTGGCGATTGACAGAAGCCGATGAAGGTCGGATGACACTTATTTTGACCGATACCTCTCTCGAACTGATTCATGATGGTGGAACCTTGGATACGAATGTTTCAATCTCCGGTACAGGTGCTGGGAGCCACACAGGTACTATTGTACTGGCAGGAGTCTCATCATTATGGATTGTTCACACTGATGGAATTACATCTCTGGAATATGATCGGCCTCAATCAAAGAATTGATTCATCGACCCATAACTGCAGCATGGACTTGGGCTTGAACTTCCCGCATTCGAGACTTCGCACCAAGTTCTCTAAACACCGATAAGGCTCTTTGCAAATATTCCATTCGACGAGGTTTATCTGGTGCCACGCCACCAAGACGAGAGAGGAGTTCTCCGATTTGCATGCGTAAATCATTCGCTTCAGCAATAACCAGTGCTTCACGGTAATGCTCCATTGCATCTTCTGCACGTCCTGAATCCTGTAAAACTTCACCAAGTAAAATCGTAATCTCTACCAGCGACAATAAGTCACCTGCTTCACTCATCGTCTCAAGTGCTGTCGAATAATGATGCGAAGCTACGTCACCGTCCCCCACTTTGGCATAATATCGTCCAAGGACTGCCTGAGCCCGAGCATGGAGTAAGACATCATCATCTCCATCGGTATTTTCGAAGGCTTCGAGGGCATGGGTTCGAGCACGATCGATTTCACCAAGCTCAAGGAATGAACGGGCAAGAGTGAGTTGCGTACCTATCAGTTCAGTGTTATTTGAACCTTCTAAGATGGTCTCTACTTCACCATATGCTTCCAATGCTTTCACAATATCATTCTTTCGACGTAATAAATATCCCATGTTATTGTAAGAGCGTGCTGCACCCTTGGCATCACCAAACTGAATAAACTTCTCGAGTGCATCATGGTGCATCGTCAGTGCTTTGTCAGTATCGCCTTGTTTCAGAGCGATATCTGCTAATGCTGAAAGTACCTCTGCATCGAGGCGTGTCACTTTGGAAGATGAGTTTAGAGATTGAGTTGAAAGGAATATGTTTTCTGCCTCCAAAAAACGACCAAGAAGAACAAGAATTTCACCACGGAGTTGCAAAACTCTCATACGCACCTGAATCTCAAGTGAATCCATCGAAAGGCCTTCAATGAGTCCAAGTAATTCCATGTGTCCTTGGGCAATGAGATCTCTACCTTCATCAGCAATCAATATTGCTGCGTCTTCGCCGTCACCTGACCGAATGAGATGATATATTCGTTCGATAACAATGCCGGGAGAAGGTGTCTGTTTTTGATACCAAGTGTGACACTTCGCATGGAACTCTTTCTTCGTATTTTCAGCAAGACTTCTCAAGAGAAATTCTCGAATTAAATCGTGGACATCGTAATAGTCAATATCTCCTTGCCGTGCAAGTCCTTGTTCAACCAGTGCATCAAGTTCATCTGTATCCAAACCTTGTTCGGCAAGCGCACTCAAAGCGATTGGTTCTCGATAAATGGCAAGGGCTGAAAGTACACGCTTTTGTTCAGCACTCAACTTTGAAAAGATTTCTACAGTGACATAATTTTCCAAGGTTTCATGGAATGCACCTGCAGAAGCACCACGGTTAATCAGTTCCAACACTAAGGGGTGACCCCTTGATAGACCGTGAATATGTAACCACTGTTCGTCTCCAAGGTCTTCAAAACTGCTCAAAAGTTGCCGTCCAGCATCGGAATCAAGACCATCGAGTGGGAGAACTAAACTGGCAATACGACCTTCTGCATCTTTGGCGGGCACTACTGGTTTGAATGAACGCGAAAAGATCACAAGGCCTATTTCTTCCTCGCTACCAAGCAAAGCGAGAGACATTGCTTGAAACGTTTGATGAAGGGTGGTATCGGCCACCTTGTGGAAGTCATCAATAACCATTAACGTCGGAGTTCCCTCTAACGAGTCAACAAGTAATCGGGCTGCATCAGCGGGTTGAGGGACTGGAGTCGCAGCCAAATAGTCAGCAAAAGTTGAATCGCCAATGTTGGCCAACCAATCTGCCACCGCCTCAAAAAAAGACCGTGAGCCTTCCCAATCTTGGCATCGATGATACAAGAGGTTTCGTCGATGCATAAATCGTTCAATAAGTTTGGATGCAATAGTTGTTTTACCAATTCCTGCAATACCCGGTACCAATAAAGTAGTGGCGCGAGCATCGATAAGGCTCACCATATTATCCATTTCCTTTTCTCGGCCATAGAAATGTCGTAGTCTTGGAAGATCGCCAAGTGATGTCACCAGTTGTTTTTCAACATGCTTCGAAAGGTCTCTTTCAACCAAGTCAGCTGACAGTGTACGTGTATCTAATACACAATTATCATCCATGTAACGGATAATATCAACAGGTCGCATTGAGAAGTCAAGATGGTCATTGAGCTCACCTAAAGTAGAATTTATAATGGCGCCATCATCCATAATACTGCGTAGTGGGAAACTTCGCAATCGAACCCAAGTATCCTCGGACACATTGATCCCAGAATCTGTCAAAAAATACGCTTTACGTTTTCGAGAAACCCCCGAAACGTGTGCTTGGCGTTCAATCAAGAGGCCTTCGTCTTTCAATCCTGCAATAGCGCGGGGAACATTTGAGCGAGCGATAGCAACAGCATTCGCGATTCCCATCTGTGAAAGTGCGAATGGAACTTCCACACTGCTTTTGAAATCAGAATAATCAAGCAAATGCAAGAGTATTCTCTCCTGCACTCCCGGTTTCGGTTGAAGAGCCATAATCTTGTCTCCCTCTTATCTCCTCTTCAATACTTCCGATTCAGTGAGCCAAAGATGCTTCACTGCTCAGGTGAATAATTAGGGTCTGGGGCCCAATTATTCGATTCTGCATCCCATATCCATCCAGGATGTTGGCCTGCCTGATGAGCAGTCGCCACTTGCGGTTGGGCAACAACAGGTGTTGTTGCAACTTGTGCAGAAGGTATTGCAACTGGTTGTTGACGAGCTTTTGCCCAAGCATAGGGGTCATCAGCAACTTGTTCTTGCGCAGCGAGTGTTTCAGCCTCTTCATCTAGGTCATCGTATTCAACTTGGAAGAAAAACATTCCAGCGCCCAAGAGAGCAAGAAGAACGAACGCGATGATTCCGAACAACAAGAAATTGACATTAGATGATTCTCCATCTCCTGCACCCAGCATAAACAGAGCATCAGAACTTCCATCGCGTTCGGTAAACACTTGGTCATCCATTTCGAAAATAATGTTACGTGGCCCATCATTTCCAGAAAGCTGACTGCTTGAGATTTCCATACACCAAGACGAATCTGCATTCACGCGTGTTTGGTTAATTCGAACACCGGACAAACTATCGTATCGTGCCTCAACTAAACTGTTAGGCAATCCTTGACCACAGAAAATTGCAGGGTTATCGGGGCTCAATGGCTCAGTTTTCTGTTGAATTACATTGAATGTGACTTCAACAACTACGATGTTGACTTTGTAAGAATAGTTAGCGGAGCCATACGAGTCTCTGGCTTCAAACATCAAACCAACGATCGACCACTCAGAAACTTCACTTGAAAGGCCAGTGACATATGCAGGGTTGTATTTCACAACTCCACCGGTACTAAATGTGAGGTAATCGCCATACTCATCATCGACGAGAGTTGTTAAATCATCATATACATCGAATACCAATCCATCTGTGCGGCTTGAAACTACACCATCAGGGTCTGAAAAATATTCTGTCAAGTCGATACTAATTCCACCATTACAGCGGTCTTGTTTCGTTGGGTTTGAATCGCAATATAACGTGATTTTACTTACCCAAGCGGAGTCATTGAACACTGGAACCAGATTTTCTGCATCACTCGGATTGTCGATAGTGATACGAATCGTGTTTGTATTCGAGTAATTCTTTCCATCCCATGCCTTGATAATCAATTCATATTGCTGATCGTGAATCAGGTCCGAAGTATCCCATGTGGTATACCATGCACCATTTTGAGCGAAGGTTGTGACTGGATCTGGACCATTATTAATTTCAGTTCCACTGGCCAAGTCAAAGATGACAATTTCAACTCGTGTCACAAGACCGTCGTTATCCAAAGCAACACCTTGAATCAATTGAGCCTCACTTGCTCGAAGAGTATCAGAATTCAATGGTTCACTCAATTGAACAAAAGGAATTGCATTGTCCGTATTCACGGTGAGAGTTCGACTTTCATAGGTACAGTCCATCCAGCCGGTCTTTACGTTACAGAAGTCACTGTCAGATGCCCATATACGGAAATTGTAATCACCACTTGGCAAGTCTGAGAAGATCCAATCATATGCCCAAGCAGTTGACCCGGGGATGTTAAAGTTCGCAGAGTAGGGTGCAGCGTAATCATTGCCAAGATTATTACAACAGGAAGGTCCAGTTATTTCAAACCAAATCGAGGTGATATCACTACCCCAAGTTCCTGTGTACGGATCACTCGCCGTTCCTGTAAACGTAACTTTACCGTTATCATGGGACGTTCCATCATTTGGAGTATTGACCAAAATACTTGGTGCAACGAGATTCAGTTTGTACTTTCGGACTTCAACGGGAGAGTAATCTAATCCGTCATATGAACGGACGCGGAATGTAACATCGCCTTCACCATCTGGGTGAGCTGACATTTCCCAATCGAAGGTCCATGTATTGAATGGATGGTTCGATTTGGTAATCTCGCTGCCAGCACCAGAGACGTCAACAGCAGAATACCAATCTGTTGAACCTGGGGGCTGTATTTCAACACGCTTGATAAGTCCAAATTGGTTTTGGTACGCAATGTAATCAACAGGGTAAGGTCCACCAATTCCATCCCATGCAGAACCTGTTAGAGTGACGGTTGTTGCAAATGAAAACCCATCGTTCTGAGTCACAGTTACGCTCGGTTTGAGATTATCAAGATTAATTACATCATCAATCGGACCACTGAGGACAAAATCAAATTCCTTTTCTCCTTTGCCAAACATGTAAGCTTCTACGGTATAAAACGGTAATTCACGTCCACCTGTACAATCGATGTCTGCAGAATCAACTTGAGTGTCTCCATCATTATCATAACCATCTGCACATGAATTCTCATCGATGAAGACGGGATTGCCTTGTGAATCTGTAACTCCAGGAATCTGAACATTACTTTCTCCGACAAGATGATTCCAATTTCGGTCGAGTAAGAAATCAGAAGGAAGGGAGACTTCAGGTGTGAATCCATAGGCATCTGTCGTTAGAGTGTAGAGTGGCAGTCCAGTTGCGTCACGAATGACTACTGTTGCATCGACAACGTTACTGTTCTTGGCTTTGACTTGGTATTGGACCAACTCACCTTCACGTACTTGACTTCCCCAAGCTGAGTTTTGATTCTGAACGTGAATTTTTGATGAATCAAAATTTTGTAAATCGGCATATGAGAACACAGTCGAATTCGCGACAACTTCCAGTGCCATTGGCATAAATGCTGGAGGCATGATTGCTGTTGAAGGAACGATGAGACATTCCTCGAGAACATAGGGACATTCTGAACTAAGCCAGCTGAGTTGCACTGGATACATTTCGTTGCCCCCTGGATTCGGAATGAATTCAGATTGAACGGTAACTCGTGATTCAGTAATGTTATAGATTTGCGAGGCATTCGTGTATGAATTATTTGAAAAGTATGCTATTGAGCCATATTTGTCTTTCGCAATCTTGTCATCATACATGGAAATATTGGCTGCAAATCCGGAAACCTCTATTTCATTCCCTTGTGCATTGACGATGCTGCCTTTGATTCGCATTCCATCGCCACCATTGTTGGTTACTTTATTATCATAAAGGGTAGCAGAAGCCATGAAAATATTAAACGCAGGACAGGCGAATTCCCCACCATACATTTGTGAATTACAAGTGCCGGTGTTGTTTGAGATTTCGTTATTTGCAAAATACAATCGAGATGCAGTTGGTCTTGGAACATTCCAGCCTTGGTCATCGAAGTGATATTCACCGAGCAAAACTGCCTCTGCACCTGTATCTTGAATCGTATTGTTTTCAGCACTTACATCTGAGGTGCCGAAAATCCAAAATCCATTGAACCCACCAATAGGCCCAATAGTGTTGTCATTTGCAATTACAAACGAGTCCCGTATTGCTAATCCCGAACCAGCTGAAGCACCGGAGATCACGTTACGGTTTGCATCAACAATCGCACCATCATAGGCTGTAATCCCTGCACCTTCTTCAGTCGTAATGGTATTGTCATTCAGATAGAGGGTGTGGTTAATCGTACCTGTGACCTTGTGCGAGTTCGTGTCAATACCGTTGCATTTGACATCAATAGTAGAGTTCGTCAGTGATCCTGAACTCAATTTCAGATACACCCCGAGTGAATTATCCTTAATCTCCAGTCTCGAAAGGTCGATATATGAATTCTCGACATGAATAACGGTTCGACCATCTTGACCTTGACATCCAGGTTCGTTGTCACCGGTAAAAACTGAATCTTGAATGCGCATTGTACCAAGAATTCCAGCACCGGCCCCATAGCCACGTACTGCAGCTGCGTCATACCCATTTCCATCAACTCCATTGGTAAATGTAGAATCAGAAATCAATGGAGAGGCAAGGTCAAGTGCGAGAATATTTGAGGTGTTAATATTTTCGAAAGAAAGACCGGTTGCTGTGGTCGAGGAACCGTCGAACACCAAGACTCCGTATTGTTTCCCACTGACTTGACTGGTGTCAAATGGAAGGCCATAGGCATTTTCAAAATGAGCATATTTAATCGAGGTGAGTGCTTGGTCAATCGTTGAACGGATGACCATTCCTGAACCACACCCAGTATCACCGTTGTAATTTGGATTATTGGTATTATTCGTATAGCAACGACCGACTGGAGTATAGTCCGTAGGTAATGACCAGACAAAACGTGCCTGGTTACTTGATGAGCCTGAACTCGAACCGCAAGAAACATCGCCAATGCAAATTGCACCTTCAACATCGATGTAGTTTCCAAATGGGATATTGATGGTCGTTCCTGCATTAACAATAAGTTGAGCACCCTCGGCAACCAAAACATCGCCATTAAGATTCATCGTCCCTGTCCATGTTTCGGTTCCAGAGATGATTCCAGAATTCGTTTCGTTCACAGCGGAAGCGGCTGGTATGGTAATGAGGCCAGTTAAAACGGACAGCAAAAGTAGTGCGACCAATGATATGCTCTTGTGTGATGTTGTGTTATTCAAAATAGACACCTACCCTTACCCATAACACACTCGACTATAATACTGCGCCTCAATTGCCAGTTTTATAATATCAAATAAAGTCTTTAATATCAATAAAAGCACTCATTTAGTATCATAAGTGGACAAAAATATCACTTATGCGTGTGGTTTTGAACACTCTATCAGTCCGTAGCAGCAACTTTAACCGATATGAAGTGGTTGACGCTGCATGAGGAATTTAACACGGGGAGGTCTGAGTCGCCAGGTCTTGATACCAATCCCAAGCCTGGAGTTGACCATATCCCCAATGGTCATCATGTTCAACGGAATCCTCATACTTGAGTGAGGAATTCCTCAGAGAAGATTTTACGAGGTCAATACATTCTCCATTTGATGATGAAGTCGGTTTGTATTCTGGAAATGCTTCGAGAAGTAACGACAATGCACCTGTCACAAAAACAGTCGAATCTGAAGTTCCACTGCTCGAGTACCAACTGTCACCAAGACCAGTGCTAATGATACCTACACCCGGTGCTATGACTTCTGGTTTCAAGTGAGGGTTTTGGCGGAGCGTTCCATCAGGCATAACTTGTGATCCTGCTGATGAATTTACCCATACCGTTTGTTCTTGTGTTGATGCTCCAACAGTAATCACACGTGGAACATTTCCTGGTACTGAGACCAAGCCGTCATCTGAACCACCACCGTCGTTACCTGCAGCAGCGACGACAAAAATGCCTGAATCAACCGCACGTCGTACTGCAGAAACGCTCGCCCCCTCAGTTTGCATTTCGATGTTTTGTTCCCCCCCAAGAGAAAGTGAAATGATATCTGCTTGGAAGACATCCTGGCACCACTGAATGGCATTCGCAACAGTTTGTTCAGAACCACTGTTCAGATCATTCTCATCCGCACCCAAGGCAGCCACCATTGCCAGGGAAATATTCGGGGCAATACCCAATTGGTGATTTCCAGAGACCAGAATTCCTGCCATGAGAGTGCCGTGGGAAATAAAACCATAATCGATGGGTGCGTTCGAACTACCGATCATATCTTTGAAAGTCACGTCGACTTCAGAGAAAGCAGGGTTACTCAAATCAATACCCGTATCTACCATACAAACTTTCACCCCAGAACCAGTAAGATCGAATTCCGAAAAGTCATTGAATTGAGATTGCTCATTCGCCCATTCTGATTTTGGTGGCGACAACTCGAGAAACAAGAGCCCTGAATTCCATACAACAAGTAAGATTATGACAAGGATTGCAAATACAGCACCATTGGTTGCAAGAACTCTTCTGCGTCGCAAACGTGGCATAGGTATGGCATCCAAAGGAGCCCATCCCGTAACTTCTGCACGCCAGCTGTCCTGAAAACCAACTGCCGAGGGGTCAATGGCTGAAAGTATGTGTGGATCATTAGGTTCTGGAAGCAATTCCAAGTTCTCAATTCCCTTCATAGCGTCACCTCCATAGCATTACACCAACAAAGTAACTTGAGTAACTTTGGATATAATGTGTTGTCTGGTTTCAGAATCTATTTGAAGAAGATTTCGCACGAGAAACTCGAATTCCACCGTAAATCACTAGACCGCCGAGTATGGCAATAGCCACAGTAAACCATGGTGTTGATTTCGATTCAACAGTGATGTAATATTCGATCGAGAAGTCAATGGTTTTATCTTCTCCACCGATACCAATTTCCTGAGTCACTTGTGAACTCTCATCGCCAGCAACCTCGACACGGACTTCAAATCGAACGGTATTCGATGAATCTTCTGCAAGTAAATCAAACTCAACATTCGTTGTAGCATTTGGATTGAGCGTAATCGTCTGTGAACCGAGAGACTTACCGTCAACGATACTTGCAGATACAACCACATTCGAGCTTCCGAGGAAACCAAGGTTCGTGACCGGAATCACAAGTTGGCCAGCTGAGTCCGCTACGTTGTCGGAAAGAGTTACGATATCACCTTGGTCAATGAAAAGTTCAATGCTCGCTTTGGTGATTGACACATTGAATGAATCCGTAAAAATACCATCTTCACTGGTGACAGTTACGGTCACTTTCTTGGTACCCGAAGTAAAGTCATCAGATGAATAAGCGGTAAACATTTGCGAGCGACTGCCGGTCTTTGGAATGTTGATGGCTGAAGTCATTGGAGTGACTTCCCAACCTTCAGGGATGTTATCCGAGAGTTCAATGGTAAACAAGTCATCACCGTTCCCAGTGTTTTCGAGCATGAAGCTGAATGAACCACTTCCTCCTGTTCCAATTCCAATTTCAGTGACAACATCACTGAACTTAAATCCATAGATTTGTGGAATTTGGACCGAAACAGCAATTTCACTGGAAGGTGTTGAGTCGGTATCCAAGCGAACCTTAAGTGTGTGTGGATCTTCCAAATGCCATGCATCAGACTGGTTTGGTGCGAGGATTCGTACGCTGAGAACTGCAGAAGACTCTACACTCGTATCGTTAGAATTATTACCAATTCCGAGTGAAAGTTCATACGATTCGACATACTCAGTTCCATTCCAGAATTCTACCTTCCAGTTTGCTTCGTCTGGTGAGACACCTACGAGGCCAAGAACATCGAAGACTTGGACAGTTTCTGTGCCATCATAGCTTATGTTCAAATCAAACTCAATGGCTTGGTAAGCTACATCGTTTTCGATTGCAATGAACTCAAGGTCAGAGTCCTCAACAGATGTTGCATTCATCATACTTCCTTCAACAAGAGTTATTGAGGTATCAGAGTTGATTGTACGTGTGTATGAAAGAGTGACTGGGGAACGACCCTCGGCAACTTGAGTTACAGCACCACCGATATATCCCATTTCCAAGCCCATACTATGCTGGAGAGTGATGAACGAAGAATCCATCTCAATTTGTTCAGAAGGCATGAGAATACTGATACTACCATCAGTCCCTACAGGCATATCCCATTCTATCTCGGAACCTACTGCGAAAGTAACCGATACCGATTCATTCAGCAGACCAGAGCCATTACTAACAGAACCGGCATGGTATTCATTCAGGCCAATATCAGTCCAAGTTGTTGTCAAATCAATCCAGCCACCAAGACTCATCTCGAGATCGAGTGTGGCCCCATCCGAAATACTTGCATCGAGTAAGCCGACAGCGACACCGCCACCATTGGCTCCAGCATCTGCTTCAGTAACGATGACAATCCACTTACCAGGTGCAATGACTGCAGACCAAGTAAGTTGGTCATTGGCAAATACAGGAGTTACGGTTTGAGATTCTCCAGCCATACCGCTTGTTGGATAAAGAGTAACTGTCGAACCATTCAATCGACTCGCATCATTAATGTCGGTCACATTTCCTGAGACACTAACATTTCCTGCAGTTATTTCAATATCGTGTGATTCAGGATCAGAGTGAACTGGATAAGCACTCGAGTTCGAGAGGTTGTAGACCTCAGTACTGAATCCTTCTTTACTGACAGTGACTTGATAGTCATCTTCAATTGGAACAAACAGAGACCAAACTCCGTATTCATTTGTTGTTACGTTTGTATCGACCAGGGTATTGTTGCCAAGAATCGTCACTGTTGCATTCGCAACACCTTCGGTTCCATCAGGAATGTCATCATCATCGAGATCCCAGAAGACCTTGCCACTGATTTCGACTTCAAGTTCTGCGAAAATTTTCTCAAGGTTGATGATACCATCCTCGGATAATGAGGGTGGGTAGGGTGTCGAAGAGGTGTCGAGAGTCCACTGGCGTTGAGGTGTTGTTTCGTTGAGGAATAAACTCCAGTTTCCTGGCATCAATTGTTCGCTAACATTGCCATATGAATCTGACTTTGAAAGCGTAATATTGCCAAGTCCATCATGACTTACAAGAGTCACACGAATTCCAGACATATTTTCCTTGGTTGTGTTCTCTTGAAGTTGGAACTTGAATTCAATCACTTCAACGCATGATAAATTCAAGCCCATTCGAACTGATAAATCGTCGCCAACTGTGAAAGCAGAACGGAGTGTTTCAGTACTGTCATTCGTCGCAAAGAATGGTGCAACAATCGCGACCCAGTCCCCTGTAGGGACGTAAGAAGCA
This sequence comes from Candidatus Poseidoniaceae archaeon, assembly GCA_949372645.1. Taxonomy (GTDB): domain Archaea; phylum Thermoplasmatota; class Poseidoniia; order Poseidoniales; family Poseidoniaceae; genus MGIIa-L1. Next base: position 38,145 of record CASIAP010000011.1, read on the forward strand.
AAACTACCGTTCACATCAGATTCGATATTCAACCACAAATCATCAGCTTCATTTCGGAGCAAGAATTGCTTCTCAATAGCATCGCCGCTAGAGTTTGTAAGTTCTCCAGTAACCAAGTATTCATTACGAAGTGGGAACGATAAAGCTTCTTCATATGCATCAAGTCCGATCAAAACAGGTTCAAACGGCTCTGATCCGACGAGAATATAATCTGAGGCATTCTCACCATCCGCATCTGTTACGTTGAACTGTAGGCTATACACTCCCGGCTCAAGTATGACGGTAATATTACCAGCAGATGAATAATTATCTGCAGTGTAATTGTGTTGTTGACCGTGATTGTTCAGTGGCACAAGAGTGAATGCAGGGCTCACTGCAGTCCCATTGGCAAAGACACCATCTGCGCCAGCATCCATAAAGAGGTTGAGTTCAATGGTAAGATAGTCTGGATAAACAAACATTTCAATAATGTTTGTAAGCAATTCTTCGGAAACCACAACATTGTAATTGTCAAGTGTTGTCGAATTCAATGCTTCGTCCTCAACACTGAAATCCCAATCACCTGCTTGTAGATTAAAGATGAATGTCCCGGTATCTGAGATAGTGGTTCTCCATTCGAGACCATCTGTGTCTGTGGCTACGACTGTTTGGGCACTGTAGCCAGGTACATCGCCATCCCAAAGGGAATTATTATCGTAAAGGTAAACAAATCCAGACACTGCAGTCGTTGGTTCAAGATACATGAGGCCATTATCAAGTTCTTCATCCCCAGTAAGCTCAATTAATTGACCACCAGACATTTGTGAAGTTATGCTGAAGGTTGTCATGTGGAAGGTGTTACCGCTCGGTAGACGAATACTGTAAGTGCCATTCGTAGCTACTTTGGTCGTGAATGTCAAGTCATTTGCAACAAAGCTAATGTCCAGACCTGATGCTGATTCACTTTGTTCGAACTTTAAATTGTCTTCTTGCGAATTCCATTCAGTATGATTAATCATGCCGTCCCCCTTATCCATGACACGAATAGTGCCATTAACCCAAGTACCAATTGCATAAGTACTGTTCATGGAGATATCTTCTGAATCAAGGTCTACAGAATCAAACAAAATGTATTCATCTCCGTTTTCATCTGAAATCATATACGACCCCATCGGCAATTCAATGTAAACAAGTCCGTTCTCGTCTGAAGTAGAATTAATTGGTCCAAACATTGGATCTTTGTTTGTGAACGTTACAACTCTTCCGGCGATATCAGTGTATGCTTCCTGAGTAATATCGTCAATTTCGGAATTCAGTTGTAATGAGATATCATACAAATCCGGGACATCCATCAACAAGCTGAAGTTTTCTGAATCATCTCGAACCAAAAAGGTATAATTCAATTCATACCAACCATCATTGTCAACGTCCACGCGGTAATAATACTCACCTGCAGACATAGGGCCATAGGAAAAGTTACCGTTTTCATCCGTAAGGATGAGAGCCGCTTGTTCAACACCAAATTCAAGATCGACTAATTCAATCGTTTCATTTGCGTATGGTTCGTTGAAGAAATCTACCAACGTGTCTTCAAAGATTGAACCCGGCATAGTCATTGCCAAATCATATGAAGGTGTGATCTCAACGTTCACTGGATCTGGTAAAAGAACTTCCTTACCGTTCTCCAATTGAGCAATCATGTTGTAGACTCCTGGAAGCAATCCAGTGATGTAGAATGAACCTGGCTGGACCATTGGTCCAGAGAAATCGCCAGGACCGACAAACAGACCAGTACCATTGAGGGTTCCGGTTCCCTCAAAGGAACCTGTAGCTTCAAACGAGTCACCAGAGTGATCGGTAATCAATGTGGAAATTCCGTCAGAGGTTAGTCGGCCGTTTGCTTCTACTTCACCTTCGAGGAGATAGACCATTGGAGAGGCTGAAGCATCTTGAATACAGAGTGTTTCATTCGCAGGCATTGGAGCTGTTTCGTTATCGAGACAGGAAACGACACTTTGGTTCGCAACCCATGATGCAACAAGAGACCCTTTACCGTTCCAAGTTCCATTGCTTGTGTAAACACGATTGTCTGCAATCGAACGAGTAAAGGTTCCAGTAAAATCATCTGCAAAGGCAACGCCATTGCTTTCGAAGGTTCCATTTTCAGTGAAGGTTACTTCACCAGTTCCTTGTAGGATACGAGTGTCTTCAGATGAGAATGAACCATTGGTTGTCGTGAGCGTGTAGTTTTCAGTCATCGACCAAATGTTACGCAGGATGAAATCAGTACTGACTAGTGCATCCCCGTTAAACGACTCATGGCCAGTCCATGTGACTTGGCCAGAAACACCACTGCTTTCAACAGCGATGTTGAATGGAGTTGTAGCATCGGCATCAGGTGCACGGTCTGCTTGTTCTGCGGTAATGTTGAGTTGAGATTCGCCAAGCCAGCTCATGTTTGCAACTTCACCAAGAATTGCGGTGATGTCATTGGTTTGACGGTCATCGTTATTCTCGGTAAGAATATCCCCGAGGCCTTGCGAGAAAGCGCCAGAACGGATGTTATCTTGAGCTGCTATTGGGTTGTAATCACCAGCATATGCACTCACACGGATACGACCGGCAGGTGCATCGAATGACCAATGTCCATTTTCATCTGCATCGGTGAAACCAATCGGAACCCAATAGGTATCCGGATCTAAATCCTCAGGACCTTCACCAGAGAAAGCGTCACGCTCAATCAGCAATCGAACACCAGATAATCCTTGGCCGTTATCACTCATAGTGACTTGACCTGAAATCTCTGCTCCAGAGTAATACTTGAGAATCTTGACAAGTGTGTTGGTCGATGAGATACTGGTGGTTTGTTGTTCTGCTGTGACTGAACTGTTCGCTTCAGGTGAATACCAATTAGCAATAACAAAATGGTTTTGCATAGCACCAGGCAGTGGAAGAGCTTGGCTGAGAACACTACCAGGGCTACCTGATTGACCGAAGTGCTGTGCAGGTTGAGGGTTAGACGAGCCTGAATCGACACCGAGTGAAGAGGCTCCGTAACCGACATAGGTCCGTGCAAGCATGGTGTCAAAGAAGGCTGGGTTGTGGTCAACTCGGACATCTTGTACTTGTAATGGATCAATATCTGCACCAGATTGTTGATTCAGGAAGTCTTCAGTAATTGCTTGGTCGACTTCTTCACGACTCATTTCATCCGGGAATTCACCACGCATAGTTTCGTACACTTCATCCATGTAGGTGGAGATATCTTGTCCACTCAAAATGGTAGGTGCACCGAAAATACCCATTGGTTGACCTTGATTATAATTCATGTCTTCAGTGTATCGACCAGCACGAGGGTATAATCTGTTATCGATTGCGAAGTATCGGATTTCGTGGTCACGTTCAATCATGTCACCTGGAGCACCGTTGTAATCTTGGACGGAATAATATCCTTCCATATTAATCAAATCATCATACATGTCGATGATTTGTCCGTCATCAAGTGTGTGTGAGAGTAATTGAACGGTCAATGAAAGACGTGTGTTCTTACGGTGAATGTTCGTGGCGACTGAATCGTATTCTTCAATAAGATCTGCTGTGTACCAGTAATCTCCAATGATATAGTGAGTGGTATCAACAACTGTATCATCACCTGTACGGATGTTAGAGTTGAAGGCACGCTCTGCTTCAGAGAGTTCAGACCAGTCCTCATCGACACATGTTGCCGAGAGAGCTGCAGTACAGAGTAGACGTTCGCCACCATCGTAAATACGCCAGTATTGTGTCGATGAGTCAAATATGCCATCGGTTTGGTGATGGCCGACTGCCATCACGACATCGTCATTGGTTTGGAACACTTCGAAACTGCTCAATTGTGCTAGTGCGATGGTGTCTTCGTGGTTATAATTTGTAGAAATGGTCGAAAAGAGCTCCATTTGCTCTTCCCCGAGATAGGATCCCACGATATTGCTGTATCCTGCGGTGAAAGCAGTCTCATCTGTACGTGCTTGGTTATATTGGATGTCACCTTGACCGAGTTGCCAGATAAACATCGAAACGAGGTCTTCTTGGTTGCGTGCAAGTAACATGTTTCCGGAAGCAGGGATTCCAGATTGGAAGTTATCAGAAACGGATGGATGCTCGCCCGTATCGAGTGCTTGGAAACCATAGTCCCACCAAGATACAAATGCTGGGCGCTCAGAGTATTCCATCTCGGTATCTTGAGCTGCAAGCCATTCATACGCAGAGTTCCAACCATTATCATTGAATCCAGAGCCGAACGAACCGAGATACCAGTTCCCATCATAAGCACTGTCATCAAGAAGTGAGAATCCAGCGATTTCCCATCGGAATGCATCAGGGATGAGGTTGTAAATAACTTCATCAATCTCATCTTCAGCATTGTTACTGCCAGGAATGGCAGCATCAAGGCCGTAAGTAAATTGTTGCCCAAGAAGCATAACCATGATGAGCATGATTGCAGAGAAGGACGGTGTACGCCAGACTGCAATTCGAGCTCCACGGATACGGTCTTCAGGAGAGCGGATTCCAAGTTTCTTCCAAGTCTTCACCAAACCGCCCCAATTTGCCCACTTCCATAGAGATACAATTCCCCAAGCACCGAGAACGGCGATTGCTGGTGTAGCATTGAACATGAATCGAGCTGCAGTCCAAGCCATGAATGAAGCGGCAAGAATCCAAACACCAAACACGAGGTTTGTTTGCTTGCGTTGACGAAGAGCCGACCAAAGGCAAAGAACACCCGTGATCAAAGAGAGAACGAAAGTAATCGGTCCAAATTGAGCAAAGAGTTGCCCACGATCTGGTGCGTTTGCTTCAGCAACCGTTCCGAAAATCTTTGTCTTTGTGAAATAGCCACTACCGGTAAACAAGACGTCCCATGCGTTTGAGATATTTGCTTGCTTGAGAAGCCAAAGTGCCAAGAAGAACACAGCACCAGCGCCAGCAAGTACGCCTAAGATAAGCAACCAAGGCTTGTCACGGAATCCGGTTGTTACAAAGCTAATAGCCAAAGTAAATCCGATGATAAACAAGAACGGTTGAAGACCGGTTCCGTTGAGGATAAGATCAATTTGTGGATGACCATAGAATGGAAGTGCCATCAAGAAATTTACCATGAGCATGGTCAAGAACAATACATTCAGTGTGGTTGAGTCACGGCGGCGGAACATGTTGAGAGCAACTTGTGCAGCATATGCCAAGAACAGAATCGATGGTCCTACTACGAAACCTTTCCAACCGAGTGAAACGATACCGAAGCTAACACCTGCCAAAACTGCGGCAGCAAAAGCAGCCTTTCGTTGTTCGATAACTGCAGAAATTGAGGCAATGAAAGCCATTGGTGTTGCTGATGAACTGCGAATCAATCGCTCTGTTCCAGCATACTTGACTGCTCGTAACCAAAACATGAACCCAAGCGTAAGGAACAGCATGATGAAACCATCGTGGTCTGCAAGAGCCCAGGTTGTGTGGCTCACGTGTGCAGGCATAAAAGCGAGAAGCCATGCAGCGATAACTGCTGCCTTTGGACCAATATGCTCCCGTGCAATAGCTGCAACTGGCAAAATAGTAAGTGCGCCGTAAATAGCAGGTAGAGAAAGAATAGCCCACCAAACTGCATCACCGTCTGCAAAGAACGGCTCAAGCAACATTGCAACCACAGCAATTGACCAGGTGAACAATGGAGGTCGAGGGTTGATTCCACCGACGGGGTAGAAACGGTCAGCATCAACGATCATGTGAGCGTTATTTGCAAGAATATAGTCAACAACCCGCTTCATGTACCAAGGGTCAGAACCACCAGTCATGTCCCAGTTTCCAGTCCCGTATGCATTCATCGAAGGCACAACATACCATTGTGTTCGAATAACAAGACCAAAGAAGAAAGCAAGTCCAATCATGACACCTGCCCAATGTTGGTTCCAGAATAAACGAGCACCTGAGTATTCATGTTCTTCACGGTTAACCCATCCGCCCCATGAATCATGAGTGGAGATGGAATAAATTGCGACACCGATAAAGAATGTAATTCCGAGCCAGATGAGACTTCCCCAGCTACCATTCAACATGTCAACGGAGAACATGCCAGCATCATACCATGTCGAGACCAAATACAAGGTCCACAATGATCCGAGAGTCATTGCACGTGTATGCCAGCGTTCTGCAAACATACCTGCAACAATTAGAGCAACCATACCGGTGAAGAAGGCGGACCAGTAGCCAAAGTGACCGTGGTAACCTTCAACAGTTGTGATTCCAAGTTTGTCTGCCACAGATACTGTGTCGAAGTGCCAAAGACTTCCGATGTGAGCAAGGGCCCAAACACCGAGAGCGATCTGAAGAGGTAGATTCTTCTTGTTGAATGCTGAGGTGCTTTCGCTGTTCAAGAAACTGAACCAACCAACTTCGCCGACCGGTGTCAAAATGCCACGCGTGAAAGTAGCAACAAGTGTTCCAACAAGCGTGAAGAGCGTCAGAGAGGAAAAGAATTGGTATCCCACTGCCTGATACTTCAAATTCAAAGTCGATACAAAGCTTGCCTGTTCTTCGGGAGCAGCTAAGTTGTAAATCTCTGGTAGATTGGCAAGAGCATCTCCTGCCAAAATCATTCCAAGATTGACACCAACGGCCATGAAGATGATGATGGTTGCAAGTTCATGACGGCCGCGAGCAGTCATGAAGTGAACGCCAAAGGTGACAAGTGCGAACAAGAGTCCGGCGAATGCACCATAATCCTGCATGTAGATGATTTCCGCACCGATTAGAGCAGTAGCCAGCGTTAAGAGGGAGATTGTGGCTTTTGAGAGGTTTGCGGATTCGGACTTTTCGAGCATTGATGGGAGAAGTCCCAAAATGCTTGCAACGATGACGAAAATCATCGGCGTCAGGTTGTCTACATCAAGTGCGAAGGTGACTCCAGCTAGCTTGATGGCTGCGATGGCGAGCAGAACTGCAAGGGGGGCGATAAGCCATCCAAGCGGTGCTGCTGGCGCGGTGCGTGTTGTGCCAGTTTTTTGTTCCATATTTTATCCCTCAAAGGTGTTTGCGCGACAGCAGCAAGGCTGAAGCGTCTTCGCCACTGAAGAGCCTCTTTTAATGGTGACTGTCTAAGAACGACATATTAAAGCCACGCTGTAACGCATTTAATAGGCTGATATTAACCCTCGGATTTTACGAAAATAAGGGCATCAAAAACCCATCAAAGTGCACGGAATGCGATGTCTGTTCTGTAGTGAGAACCTTCGAGTTCAATCGTCTCAATGAGTTGATATGCCAATTTTACAGATGCCTCAAGTGTCGGCCCTGATGCGCTGCATGAGAGAACGCGACCTCCGGTTGAAATGAGTTGGCCTTCGGTGTTGAAACCGGTGCCTGCGTGGTTGATCCAAGCTTTGGCACCGTTCACTTGAAGGAGGTTCGGAGAAAGGCCATGAATTCGACGCCCTTTAATCGGAGATTGTGGATAACCTTCTGCTGCAAGAACAACACTGGCTGCGAAATGATCATGAAATTCTACATCAAGCTCTGCTAACCGGTCGGTGGATGCAGCTTCAAGAACTTCAAACACATCTGTTTTCAACAAAGGAAGTGTAATTTGACATTCAGGGTCACCGAACCGAACGTTGAATTCAACTACATTCGGCTCTCCAGAATCCGGAATCATCAATCCGACATACAGGACGCCTCGGTAAGGTGTCCCGGATGAAGTGAGATAGGCATGCATCGGTTCTATAATCGATTCAATGGTTTTTTGACGCACTGCATCAGTAACCACGGGTGCTGGACAGTAGGCGCCCATACCACCAGTATTCGGACCTTCATCACCATCAAATGCACGCTTGTGATCTTGACTTGCGGGGAGGCAAACATAGCCGGAGCCATCCATAATGACCAACATGCTTGCTTCTTCTCCAGGCAAAAAATCTTCAAGTAAAACTTGCCCATCTGTCTGAATAGAATGTTCAATAAAAGAACGTGCTTCATCGCGGTCTTGAGTCACCACAACACCCTTCCCACCAGCTAAAACATCACGCTTTACCACCCATGGATTCCCTGCAAAATCATCTAAGGCAGCTTCGATATCACTTGAAGCCGAAAGAACATGGAATGCCGCAGTAGGAACGTTTGCCTCTCGCATAACTTGCTTTGCATGCAATTTGGAGCCTTCAAGATTGGCGAGGACACCTACCGGTCCGAAGCATGGAATGGCGAGCTCCTCTAAACGGTCTGCGAGTGCGGCACACAGAGGTGCCTCAGGTCCAACGACGACCAAATCAGCATTGAGAGTTTTCGCTAAGTTCAACAGTCCTTCGATATCGGTTGCTGAAATCAAGTGATTCTTAGCTAAAGAAGAGGTTCCTGCATTCCCTGGTGCACAATGGAGTTCACCAACATGCTTGGATTGTTTCAATTCCATGCATAACGCATGTTCACGTCCACCTCCACCGACAACGAGTACGACCTTGTCTGCCATGGTCTGTCTGGGTCGCCGCCATCCCATAATCCCATCGCGTCTACATGCAGACAGTTCGCCACCTCCTGCAGTTTCAGAGGGGATGCTTCAAAGACCGCCCCCCAAGCCATCAAGTAAAGGTGTGAGCCTTTGGTGATGAAAATGAATTTTCTTGGACTCTGTGTATTGACGCTCTGGCTTTACTTACCTGGATTTTTGGCCAACACGTTTGCCATGATGTGGGGCAAATGGCTGCCGAAGACCGGATATGGACCTTGGCCAATCGATGGCGGTCGAACTCTCAGCGATGGAAACAGAATCCTTGGAGATGGAAAAACATGGAATGGCCTCATTGGAGGTTCATTGACTTCCGGACTCTTGTGTATGCTTCTTGTGGCTTCCTTTGGCGAAGTGCCATCAACAGATGCTGTGATCGGAGAAAATGGAGTCTTTACTCATCCATTACAAGGGGCTGAGGATGCCTGGTTTTCTCTTGGAGGTGAAATGCTCACCGCATTCATCTTGGGTTCCTTCCTCGGTTTCTTTTGTCTGGTTGGTGACAGTACTGGCTCGTTTGTTAAGCGTCGCCGAGGCCTCAAGCGTGAAGGTGAAATATCTTCAAAAGCGCCTCTTCTCGACACACTACCTTTCGCTATCATGGTATTTTTGGCAGGGCAAATGTTCCTCGGAACCTCTGTTCTAGCTGATTCGGAATTAAGACTCCCGATGTTGGCATTAATTGCCTTCACACCTGTTTTACACCGGTCATTCAATCTTCTTGGTTACAAGATGGGTTGGAAAGACGTGCCCTACTGATTCCGGAGCGAAGCCTATAATGGGGTTTTACTCTACCGTGTAACATGCGAACCGCCCTTTCATTGACATTGCTCTTGGTTATCACATCACTGAGTACGCTCGCTGGAGTTCATGCTGAAATCCCAAGTGATGGTTCAACAGTTGCCACCAGTGATGACGAAACGTGGAATGGAACCAATGACATGGATGGTAATCTAACCGTCACAAACGGAACTTCTTTGACAATTGAAGGTGACCTTACGATGGCCACGGGGAGTTCAATCACCGTCGAAGAAGGAGCGACCCTTACGGTCACTGGTTCGCTACTTGGAGAAGAATTAGATTCGGGACTGGCTGTTTTTGACAATCCGCAGTCAAAGACACAATTGCATATGAATTTTGGTGACCTCGCTGAATCTGGGCAATTACGATTCGACTTTGGCCAAATGATTCCAGCATCAGCCATGTTCAACATAACCATCGGTGAACAAACAATCGATGCTGCGGGAAAAGATCATATTTTCATAGATGTGTCCCTCAATGGTAGTGATTTACTCGCTGACTTCGACATATTCTATCCATTTCCGATACAAATTGTTTCCGTCCAAGCACTTCATTCTGGCAGTGCACAATCTCCGATTCTATCCGCAAGTGAACTCAACCACACCAATGGAAGTTTAATTTGGAACAGTGCTTCATTCACGCTTGATGTTCAAGGAATATTGAAGGTCGACAGTGCTACAATCTATGGTGCTGAAATTACTTGTTCCGGAGTGTGCGAGATACAGTCGAGTACGTTGATTGGGAGCGCACCAATCAATGTTGAAGACGGGGCAAGCATCGTTGTCAATTCCAGCTCAATACTTGGAAGCCGTACCGATGAGGATATCATTGTACACGACCTTGCCGAAATAACTTACACAGAGAATCAAGGAACAGGTGGTATCACCGATGGATGGATACGATTACTCTCTCAACGCCAGATACAAACCAATTCGGGAAATATTACTGTCCACCAAACTGGAATTGGGTATGGTGGTTCCACTCGTGACGATTTTACAGACTCAAATGGATTGATTGACATTGGAGGAAGTGAATGGCTACGAATCGTAGAATGGGTCGACCAACATGGAGTCTATCATTCCGAAGATGCTGAACTTGTCTTTACTCTGGGCACACCTGGTAAAAGCTGGGGTAACTTCTCGATCACAATTCCTGCACCACAAACGCCTACGGCTGTCGTTAATATTCCACTACCATACATCGAAGTCGTTTCCATCGATGCTGAAGATACAACTGCAGAAGTTGGCAAAGGGATCGGTGCTATGGTCACTGTTCGAAACACGGGTGATGCCACAGCTACGGTCAACATCTGGTGTTATGTCGGCGACAACGACACCTCGACAAGTTCGCTCACAACGACACTTACCGCAGGTGAAGAAAAGCTACTCCCTGTGACATGGTGGGCAAATACTGACGGTGCTCAAATACTCAATTGTCGAGCACTCATTCCAGATATATTGAAACCGATTGCGACAAATGTGACCAACGTCGAAGGTGGAAACTCTCAAGAAGTGGGATGGTACATTGGTGAGGATACGGAAGACAAACCGTATATCGTCTATGCTATTCTAGTCGTTCTGATTGCCATTGCAACTGTGTTGTTTGCTCGTAATGCAAATAAGAAGATCGAAGCGAGTGATGTCGAAGAGCACTTTGAAGAAGATCAACAAGAACAAGAAGATGCAGAAGAACTCGAAGACTCAACTGTTTGGAAAGTGGTGGATGAAAGCAACGAAGAAGACGAAGAAGATTGAATTCACTCAATCTCTATATTCATCAACGGTTTCAACAAACTTCCATGGTTCTTTGTTCACTACTGGCATCAAAATCCAGTTCCCAAGAGTTACTGCTCACCATAATGCCTGTTGCAGTGGATTCGGAATCTGTCATTCCTTGGTAATGGTCATTGGTGATGATGATCTCAAATGTATAGCATCCTGCACCGTCATAGAATGAATCTTTTTGGATGTATTCGGTATTACCGCTACCGCCTGCAAAGTTATCCATGGCAGTTCCCGGAAGACCTAGCCAACCATTGGTCTTTCCACTTTTTGCGCCAGCAATGGAACTCGTCCATGTTGCATCAAGGCCGTTTACTGTGATGGTTGGAGAGCTGTATTCTGTAGAACCGCTTTTCTTTATACGCATTTGCATGGTATAATCAGATGCAAGAGGCGTAAGTCCGAGATTGGTCATCGTATGTTCCCCATTGTCACGTGTTTTTTCATCTGGACCAAATAATCCCATAATAGATTCCACAACAAGTCCGTCAACGCTTGTCGAAGTTACTTGACCCGAAGTTTCAGTTTTCAGAACTTCTGAAATACGAGCACCAGAATTCAGAACTTCACGGTTCATGAGAGATGGTGTAATAGTTGAAGAAATTGTTTGGTCATCATCCGAAGTCACTTCGATGGTGTAAGTATTGAGATCAGTGAGTTGATAGTCTTGAGCATTACCATCAAAAAAAGCACTGAGTGGTGCTTTGAACTTTGCTCGGTCATTGGACAAGGTGAGGGAATCTGTCCAGAGCACTTCATCGTCTAAGCTGATGGTTGCAGTCGCAGAATCAAATGTCCCACGTACGTAAAAAGTGATTTCGTCACTTTCTTCACTCAAACCGATTTCTGTGAGAGCCATTGACGAATCGGATGGTATGAGCACTAATGCAGCATACGGACCGGCAGCAACTAAGACCGCCATGAAGATCGAAATACCAAGTTTAACTGTATTCATTTCACCTTCAGCTAATCGTTCTGATTGAACAATGAGCCCAATCCCCACCAGGAGAACAGCACAGACCACCAAAAGGCCCATGCCGCCGCCTTGGAGAGCAAGGACACCACCTATGACGATAGCAACCCATCCACCAATGTTGAGGTTTCTTGCAGAATCTGGGTTTGATGGTGCTTTAGATTTCGGAGAGGTTGATGGTGCTTGAGTCGGAATGACTGGAGTCACTTTTTTAGTGACAACTTCTGCATCCATTGTCTCGGTTTTGGTAGCGTTTGCTTTGTCTAAGAGTCCACCCATAAGTATCCCTGCTAAATGAGCGTTTAGCGTGGGGGATTATCAAAGCAACCCCTCTACGAACGGGTTTCATTGCGATTATCGCAGGTGCCTGTCGAAGCCGTCACAGGCCAGGAGCTGATTCATACCAGACAAAGTCATCTTCTTCGTCTCGGTTTTCGGTAAGCCGGCGGCCTGCTACTGCTGCAGCAAGAACGACCATTGAGAGTGCAGGTACGACTTCGAAACCTGGCAGGTAGACACCTCGGACATACACGGTGATCATTTGTGATTCACGGATACATCCACCGTTGTTACAAGCGAATTCAGATTCTGCATAGAAGTCAAGGACGTGGTAAGCATCGCTCCATCCTTGTGTCTTCGGAGTTCGTGCCATGACACGGACTTTGGTAGCTGTTGGAATAGCGTCGATTTGTACCTTAACTGCAGGCAGGTTAATTGTGAAACCTGCTTCTTCCAAAGTCTCACGACTGGATTCAGTGATTCCAACCTTCATGAAGTCGATTTGGTTACCGAGATTGTAAACCTTGAATTCAAAGTTCTTATCCTTCTTTGGCATCAATTGAACGAATGGTTCGACTGCTTCGACTTGAACCAAGGAATATTGCATGATGTTGACAATCATGTTGTTCTGGGATGAAGCTGAGTTAATTGGAGGCAAGGAGTTGATTTCTTGTACTTGGGCTGAAACCGATAAAGTTCGACTCTGCATCACCATGTAGGGTGTTGCACGGACCGAGATTTGGAAATCGACTTCTGAGTTACCACCGATATACATGTCACCAGGGGCGGCAGTTGCAAGGCCGTCGCTGGTCACCAGAATGCTAATTTTTTCTTGGTAAGTGGTTGGATTGTTTGCCGTGCAAGTGGTGAAACCGTTGTATGTAGAACCCGGCTTAACTTCAATATTGATAGAGATAGGCGCACATGAAAGTGAGATTGCTGCAGTCGGCGTTTGTGCCGAAGCAGGTACAGCCACAATCATGACTGAGCAGAGGTAAAGGGCAAGCAAGAACAGAGCACGCTTCATCATAGTAGTCACACCTAGTGGTCTACCCCAGCAATGAGACCCTCATAACCATTGCGCCGTGGTGGCTCTAAAAATGGCCTACGTGGTACTCAAATGAAAAAGTGGGCCCGAAGGGACTTGAACCCCTGACCCCCCGGTTATGAGCCGGGTGCTCTAACCAACTAAGCTACGGGCCCCTAAGTCGAGGGAATAGGCGCAAGAGAAGAACTTATCTCTACATCATTCAAACTGTGAAAGAGAGGACTGCGATGGTTTAACCCACTCACGGACATTGATTTCAAGTTCATCACGGATAGATTCCGGAACGAAGATGAGGGCTCGTTCATTTGGTTGAGTAAGTGACCGAACCAGTGGTGAATGATCTGCTGCATCTCGGCCATCTTCAAGCAAAATCCCTTGTTCATACGGCATGTAGCCACGCTTGGAAATACGAGCGGTAATGATATCGATTGAAGGATTGTATCCGGCTGCTTCCACCAGAGGTTCGAGTCTCGGCAAAACAACATCAATCATTTCGGTCGACAATCCTTCAATACGCAAGGATTTATGGAAATCACGACGTGACAGCAGGCGCATTGCATAATGGGACAAAACAGTGTCTGGGTGTTCTGCCCATTCCGGCAAGGCGACGCGTATGTGTGCATCGTTCAATGCAGCATACCCTTTGGCATCAAGGGCGCTGTTCAACAACATATTCTCGAGTGGAGAAGAGAGTTTGAGTGAACCGTCTTGTGCCAGTTTACGTGCCCTTGAAAGCATTCGAACAAGATAATTCTGAGTTAGCATGTTGACCTTGTGGAAATAGACTTGCTGATACATGTGGTAACGGGTGACAAGATAGGCTTCAATCGCCGGTAATCCCCACGACTTGACATAGAAATGACCTTCTTCATTCACTCTGAGAGCTCGAATAACTCTCGCAATGTCAAATCCACCGATTTGTGCACCCGTATTCGCTTGGTCTCGAACCATGTAGTCCATGCGGTCAACATCGAGTTGGCTGGAAACGATTTCCTTCATGAAAGAGGGAATTGCAATTCCATCGTATTCAGAATCGCCATCCATAAGTGCGAAAAGTCGATTTCTTCGTTGAGCTCCAAGAACTTCGAGAAGGGCCATCCCAACTTCTGTGTCTTCTGATTCTAACAGAACTCGGCCCCAATGTTCGTGTGAGTGGTAGGTTGCAAAAACTTCGGGGGTCTCTAAGAGATGGGAAAACGGGGGGTGGCCGATATCGTGAAGCAATGCTGCTAAACAAATCAGTTCGCCGTCATCCTCTGAAACAAGGTCTGGTTGAACTTCGTTCAGTGAGGTGATTAAGGTCCCAGCCAAGTGGTAAGCACCCAGTGAATGAGAAAAACGGTTGTGATTTGCGGCAGGGAAAACATACTCGCATGTAGAAAGTTGTTGGATCGAACGAAGCCGTTGAAACTCCCGTGTATCGATTATTTTAGCATGGTTCGCAGGAACGAAGATATCCTTATGGATTTCATCTCGAATCACACGGTCACGCATGGCCATCCCCAGGAAGCGGTCTGCTTTTCCATTAAAAAGGGCCCGCACGCCAAAAAGGTATAGAATCTGTAAACATACAACGGAATGCGAAGGGACAATGCCTAAGCACGGGGGTGGTTTGAATCGCAATATGGCGGATCCTCTCAAGGACATTATGCTAAAAATAACCGATGACAATCCGGCCACGCGTGGCCAGAAATTGTGGGTTATGTTTGCCCTTTCTCTGTTCTTGGTCGCCACCTTAAACTGGTATGCAATGGTTCGAGAACCTCAAGTGGTCGATATTGAAGATCTCGTCCAACATAAAAACGAGGTCGTATTAGTTGAGGGGAAAGTTATCTCTTGGATTGAAGACCGATACGGCAATGGAGAAGACCGAGTCGATTTGGTCATCGAGGACGATACTGGAGTCATCCAAGTGCGATGGTATTCGACGGGAACAATTCCTCCCATCGGTACCAATGTTACGGCGATGGGTGATGTAGTCGACTATAACGGTAGGTTTTACATGCAAGCAACGGGCTCAGGCGCCCTGTATTGGGAACCTGAAGATTTGCCAGTTCTCGAACGAGTATCCATTTCAGATCTTGCCGTATCACCTGAAGATTATGTAGGACAGATTGTAACGGTGAAGGGATTCATCAGCGAATCGATAAATCCAGATGCCACCTTTACCTCCGCCTACATTACCGATTCTTCACATCAAATGCAACTTTTGGTTCAATCAGCCACTGGTGTTTGGATTGAAACAGATTCGAAAATTGAAGTGACGGGAATGATTGCTTACCAAGAGACAAGTTTGCGATGGGCGCTCATGACTCAAGGCCCAACCCTCCTCATCGACAGAAGCCATACGCCTCAAATTAATATGCTCGAATGGTCAGGTGAATCGACATGGAGTTATGAATCTGGGAGTATGGTCTCCATGGCAGGTACCGTTTTGATTACCAACGGTCAGTGGACACTCTCTGGACCAAACGGTAACATGATGTGCATTCTTCCAACCGATGAAGACATCACAAGCGCTGATTCACAAGGCTACAACGGATCTGCTTACGAAGCTGCAGGGCGCTTAATGTGGAACAATGAACGTAGTATGTGGTGTATCGATGCGAACAACGGCAATGGAACAAATCTCATTGATCCAATGTCCGCAATGTCGATGCAGGCCATGCTTTCTGCTAACCCTGCCTCTATGTTACAGACGCCGAGCAAACGATACACACTCAGCACATTCATGCAGTATTCCTTCGAACCCCTCGATACGAATGGCTACTTTGTCGACAGTCAGACCTACACCTTTGGTCAAACACGTGTGGCAATGTCGTTCCCATCGACACGAACTGAATGGATCGAAGCGGGCCAAGGGCTCATTGCTAACGTCACAGTTTCGTGGGATGATCAGAAAATGATGATGCGACTCATGGTTGACACCTACCAGTTAGTAGGGGAACCACCAGAACCTCAGACAATACTTTGGGATGCAGGGGCGACACAATGGGGCTACACCAAAAACCAGTATGTGCTCATCGATGGTAAGGCAGCACTCCATGAAGATGGGTGGTATCTTGAGCGGCCAGGTTCTGAACAATCCATCAAACTGAATGTCCAACTCAATGCTATCGGTACCGATTCCTTGCACGAAAATCAATCACTGACATGGAGCGGGAGACTACGGCAAATCGAACATCCAAGTGATTTGTCTCTGGTCTTTTCTCTCGATGATGCAGATGCTTTCGACAGAGATGGCGACCGTTTGGCCGACAGTTTTGAAGAGGCGACAGGTTTGAATTCAAACACCATCGATTCAGATGGTGATGGAATCAATGATCGAGAAGAAGTGGAAAACGGAACCGGTCCAAATAACGGAAATTCCTGAGGTGTTCTCATGCTCGATGCCTATCTCTACGAACTCAGCTGGATGTTTGCAGCCTTGTTTTTAGGGGTTGGAATGGGTACTCTCACTGGGATTATTCCTGGTTTCCACGTCAACAATGTCGCACTGATTTTACTTGCTTTAGCTCCTGCACTGCTCAGTATCGGGATTCCTCTTTCAGCAGTTGCTGGCATCATTGTGTCAACAGGAACGGTACACACGTTCCTCAATTACATTCCTTCGGCTTTGATGGGGGCGCCCGATGCTGACCAAGCGCTGTCCCTTTTACCAGGTCACAGAATGTTACTCTCTGGAAATGCTGCACGAGGAGTCGCTTGGTCTGCTCGCGGGTCACAACTCGGACTGTTTCTCTCCCTCCCGTTGATTGTTTTGGCACGAATTGCATTTGGACCGGAACTTGGATGGTATGAAGATTTGCGAACCATGCTACCGTTCATTTTATTGACTATTTCATTGTTATTATTAGCAACCGAAACGACGCGTCTCGATTGGCCAAAGTGGTTGCAAATCTCAACCCTAGGGAAACTCGGTACCGATTCACGATTAGCAGGTTTCTTTTCAGCTACCGCCTTTTTCTTACTCACTGGACTGTTTGGATGGACCATCATTGGACCGCATTCACTCCCAGCACGTTCTCCACTTGATATGCCGGGAGCAAGCCTCCTACTCCCGAGCTTAGCAGGATTGTTTGGTATCGCCAATTTGCTGGATATTTATGCAACCACTTCTCACCTCCCTCCACAGAAAGAAAACTGGGATTTACCTCCTGCTCGACCGTTATTGGTCCCATGCTTCTGGTCTGGAGTCGCAGGCGCATCGATGGGTGTCCTACCGGGAATGACTGCATCTCAAGCAACGGTTCTGGTCATGGGTGGTCGGAACGTGGCCGCTAAAATACAAGGCAAGCAAGGTTTTGGAATGGATTGGGAAACTCGTCGCTTGACTGAACTCTCTGATGATGAACTTCTCGAAATCGCAAAAGCAGAATCCGATGAAGGCGTGGAAGGTCCACAAACCAAACAGGATTTAGAGATCATTGCGATTCTATCTGCGGTCAACACTGCAGTTACAGTATGTGTCCTTGGATTCCTCTACATCATTGGACGTTCACGTTCTGGTGCAACCTTGGCTCTCAAAGCAATGTATCCTGTTGATACTTGGAGCAGTCTTGAACCAACGGCTGATTTCATTCGATTGTTGGCCATTACTCTGGCCGCTGGCCTCATGGCTATGCCGATTATGCGATATGTTGGCATGGGTATGTTACGACTTCACGCTGCTATACCACTTCAACAAATGATCATGAGCGTTATTCTTTTCGTGGCTGCTTTGGTGTTTGTCAGCACAGGTTTCATCGGATTGGCAGTCCTCATTGTGGGTACAATGCTGGGCCTCTTGCCTCCACGGCTGGGCATCCGGCGTAGTCACGCCATGGGTGTTATTTTGGTGCCAATCACTTACCTCTTATTCGAGAATCTCGTCGATAACGCCGGATTCCTGTGAACATACGAAAGCCATTCTTCGGAGAGGCATAGGGAAAGTGATATGCCCCTTGACCGAACCCATAGACTGTTGGTGAACACCATGAATGCCGTATTCCGCTCCCTCAGCCTCGCAGCCCTTATGATTCTCTCAACAATGGTTCCTTTTGGAGTTTCATCTCTTGAAGAGACCATTGATGCTTCATCCACTTCAAGTCGTTCATTGGCTTGTACAGGCGATATTTGTCTTAACGAAGCTCTACCGAATCCAAATGGCTACGATAATGCCAGTTGGCCGGGTGGCGAATGGGTGGAGATTCATAACTCGGGAAATACAACAGTCGATGTTCGAGATTGGTATTTGACCAATAAGGCAGCCAAAGTATTGACTTTCGATTTGAACTCCATTGTTGATTATGATGCTGCAGATGCGACCAGTTGGGAAATTGAACCGGATGAATACATGGTGATTGCACGAAATGGATTGCCAAGTTCGGTCTTCTATCTTGCAAATACCAATGATATCATCTCGTTGTTCAATTCTTCAGGTGTTCAACTGGACCAAGCAACATGGACGTTCACCTCCTCCGGGGCGCCTTCTGGCACCAGTCTTGAAGAAGACAGCCTGAGTGCCACTGGAGATTGGGTTGCCACCAATGGACCAACACCAGGTGCAATCAATACAGGTGCCTCAACTGGTGGTCCAACCGTGTATCCCTCGGACTTAGTCATCAATGAAGTAATGTCGAACCCTTGGCCATCGAACGATAACGCTACATGGCCTGGTGGCGAATGGATTGAAATTTACAACTCAGGAATGACTTCGATGGACTTGACTGGATGGTCACTCGAAGATGCTGCAGGAAATGCTCTTGACTTTAACGCCAACCACCTTGTTGGATACTCAAATGATTCAAACTCGACCAGTATCGCTCCTGGTGATACACGAATCATCGCAGTCAACGGCTCTGGTAATTCCGGAGTTTTGAACAATGGTGTGGAAACATTGTCATTGCTTTGGCCAAACGGAACCAAAGCACAGCAAATTACCTGGACTGATACCGAAGCAGGATTCTCACTCGTCGAAAGTACGTCTTCACAATATTGGGCCTATGCTGCATACCCAACTCCTAATGCCAGTAATCCCTTAGATTTCTCAGTTATTGCTTCAACACCCTCTCCAATTGAATTTGCAGAATTATTATCCAACAGCAGCTTGGATGGTTCTGCATTCCCCGATGGTGAGTGGATTGAATTGCTCAACACTGGAAATACTACAGTGGATTTGTCGGGTTGGTCAGTCATTGATGGCATGGGGAACGTCACCTACCTCGATCCAGGTTCACTTGTCTTCAACCAAACACAGGGTTCAACTTCAATAGATGCGGAAGGTCGACGCCTGATTCAATTCAATACAGGTACGGAATTATGGGATTACTATAACCAACTTATGCTCCGTGATTCGACAGGAATGATTGTTGACTCTGCTTGGTACACGACTGATTACGGTCAAAATGTTTCACTGGTTCCTGCCGAAGTTGATGCTGACCCTTGGATTCCTTCGAATGGGATGACACCTGGCCAGCCAGAACTTGAACAATCACCTTCAACTGGCCTCGTGATTTTCACCGAAGTCTTCCCAGATGCGGTCGGAAGTGATTCACAACAATGGCCACTTGGGGAATGGCTTGAAATCTATAATAATGGCGCAACTGCTCTCGATGTGAGTGGATGGAAATTGCAGGCTGCTGGTCGTTCATTGACCCTTCACCAATTCAACATGCCTCTACAATCGACCGCAATGATTCAACCGGGTGAAGTAGCACTGATTGCCTTAAACGGAACAACGAGTTTCTACCTCAAACACACGACACCAGACACGATTACTTTACTCGATGGGGACGGTAACGTGGTTGATACAATCGCTTGGACCTCAACGGTTGAAGGTGAATCATTGATTGCTCCAAACAGCACCCATGCAGGTGCTGGACCGCTTGGCACTGGTGCTTCAAACGGCAGTGATTGGATTCAATCTGCTTGGATGACACCCGGTGAACTCAACCCTGTGTGGCCAATGTATTCCGGAACTCACGACTTAGTTGTCACTGAAATTTTAGCATACTGCAAGGATGACTCTGTGGAACCTCTGGAAGATTGGATTGAAGTCATGAACAACGGTACAATCGAGCTTAATTTGAGCCGTTGGAGAATCGATACAAATGATGGAGATCGTCGCTTTTTCAGAACCATATCCATGTGGAATCAGTCCGATGACTCGATGTTACTCGCCCCTCAAGAGCGTGCAGTTCTCCTCATGGAGAAAAATGTAATCTCAGGTATGGGAGACCAATTACAACTCTCGGACCCAGATGGAACTCCAGTACAATCTGCACAATGGAATATTGTCAGCGACTGCCAAACAATGGGACCTGGCGAGGCCGAACAGGACGGGTGGCAGTTACTCCTTTGGCCTACACCAGGCTATGAGGAACCTGATGCAACAATCTTTGCTGAGGCACAAGATATCATCTTTAGCCGCTTTATGCCCGAAGGCTCAACTACCATTTCAACCAATACAGAATTCATTGAAATCACCAACATTGGAGACAATCTGGCTTACATGAATGGATGGATGTTCACACTCACGAATTCAGCAAATGAGGCCACCGATTATTCCTTTGGTGAGATCACGATTCCCTCCAACGAATCAATCATTCTTGCATCTGATCCAAACGGTCTTTCTGTTTATGAAGATGGAACGATTATTGGATTTGATTCTGCTATGACCATATCGGGGCTTTCACTGCCAAATTCCGGTGCAACACTTCAGATCATGACTCCCAACGGTATCCTCGCAGATACAGTCGTCTACGGGAATGGACCTGTAGAAGTCGAAGGATGGAGCGGAATCAGTTTGGTCGAACCTGTCGCAAGCCTTTCCCTGCTGGTCTACCATCGAGGTGACGGTTGTGGCAATTTGCCCGATACTGATGTTGCCTTGGATTGGCAACATCGCTGGGGACGATTGGGAGCAAGTACCTTCTGTGGACCAACTCTGTTTTCGGGCACGAGTACGGTCACCCCGTTGATTGGTCCTCAAGATGGCTTGGTTGACTTGGTTGCATGGATTGACAATGCCAATGAATCATTGCACGTTCACCTGTATCATATCGAACAGCCAAATTTAGTTCAAGCACTTATTGAAGCTCATAACCGAGGCGTTGAAGTAACCGTTGTTCTCAACTATGCAGAATATTGGTGGAACAACTATGACAAGAACAATCAGATTGGCACGGCAAATATACTTGCAACAGCTGGAATTGACACCTTCTGGTTTGGTGGACAAAATGATGAACCCTATAGCTACCTCCACAGTAAAATCGCTGTACGAGACAATGAAAGTGTCTGGATTGGTTCAGGAAACTGGAAGAGTTCATCACAGCCAGCACCCGACGAGCGTGGAAATTCCGAATGGGGAGTCATCATACACAATGCTGACCTTGCTCAAAAGGTATTGACTCAGATTACCTATGATGAATCTTCCAGTCGAACCTACATCACCCAAATCATTCCGGGCTCTGCTCCAACTGATTGGTCGATGGATTCACTCAGAAATCTTGTCAATGGCACAACGGCTGAACCGATTACGACCAATGTGTCAGGTCGGCTCATTACTTGCCCAGACACCTGTATTGACGGCCTAGTCTGGATGATTGAGCAAGCAGATGAAGAGATTTTGTTATCCTTACAATACCTTGATGTTGATTGGAGTTGGGGCTGGGGAGACAATCCGATTGTTACTGCTCTGGAAAATGCTGCTCAAAATGGAATTCGAATACGATTAATTTTGAACGGGGCTTATCTCGACAAAGATATTCAAGAAGTTGTTGATACCTTCAATGAAGAATGGAACTCGACCCTTGGATATGACATCAATGCAATTGTCATGAGTGAGGATGATGAAGTATCCAAACTGCATAACAAAGGCATGATTGTTGACGCTGAGCATGTTCTGATCTCATCAATTAACTGGGGAGATTCTGCAACAACCCGTAACCGTGAGATGGGACTCATTCTCACGAGCGCAGAAGTGACGGCTCCTTTCCTTGCTGGATGGTATCGTGATTGGGTTCGTACTGACAATGTAACGGACACAGATAACGATGGACTGCCTGATTATTGGGAAGTCGCAAATGGACTCAACCGAACGACTCGAACTCTCACTGCCCAAAATATTCTTGAAGGCGACTATGATGCTGATGGCGACGGGTTACTGAATAAAATCGAGTATATCTTTGGCAGCCATGCAACCAATGCCGATACAGATGGAGATTGCATACCTGATGCAGTTGAAGTCTCTTGGGCGCAATCAACTGCTCTAGATTCAACGGTTGAGGATGTATCTCCAACATCAGCATTGACACTTGCAGATGCAGATGGTGATGGTGTGAACGAATCAGAAGCCCTTGGATGTGACCTTGGTGGTATACTCACGGAAGAGAATCAGACAACGATCGACAACAGTACATTGGATGATGATGGGGATGAAGTCATCAATCGTGATGATGACTGTCCAAATACCGTTGCGGGTATTCCGGTTGACGGAAAGGGTTGTTCAACAGAACAACGTAATTCAAATGCCGCACCAAGTGCAGATTCGAGTTCGAGTTTTGGCACTGACATGATGTTTTTCTTCATGCTAGCTGGTGTCATATTAGCGGCTGGTGCATTCTATATCTTGAGGAATATCGAAAGTGAGGGAGAAGAAGTCAAGGATTTAATTACCCTTGAAAGTGCAAACCTTGATGCGCTTGCTGGTTCGACAATCGATGCAGGCAACTGGGATATGCCCGTTCTCGATGGAAGTGGAGCAGCACCCAAAACGTCTGGACTTTCACCCGAACAACTTGCTCTTTGCCCTGGATGGCCTGAGGCCACGATTCAATCGTATCTTGACCAAGGATGGTCGATTGAGCAATTAGGTGAATACTATCAAGAACAGGTCAAGGAACACGCTTGAACATCACAAGTTTGACAAAGGACCCCGGTCTGCAAAGATTGATTGCTATGGTCTATCGCTCAAGTAACCCTGTCCTCTCGAATAAGTTTTGGAACGATATTGAAGGATATGAGAGCATGTCCTATGAAGGGACAATGCAAAAGATTGGCATCATGTTTGGAACCACGTTCTTCTTTGCAGCATTGATTGGCTATGCTGCCATTTCAATCAGTATGAACATCGCCATGACAGGGGCGATCATTGGCGGCATAGGCGGATTCATTCTCGTTCTTTTGTTAATGTTTACGCGCCCAAAAAACCCCGTACCATTAATGCTCTCATATGCTGCGTTTCAAGGTCTATTTGTCGGCGGAATGTCCCTTATTTTTGAACAAATGTATTCGGGAATCGTCTTTCAAGCAGCTGTCGGAACAATGTGCATTACTGGAGCCATGTATGGATTGTATGCCACACGAATTATCAAGGCTACTCCACTCTTCCAAAAAGTACTCATGAGTCTTGTGATAGGGATTATGTTGCTGTATGCGGTCTCGTTTATCCTTTCGTTAATACCTGGATCTTTTCAAGTTCCATTCCTGCATTCCTCTGGACCAATGGGGATTTTAGTGACCTTATTTATTCTTGGTGTGGCTTCATTATGCCTCATTATGGACTTTAATTTCATTGAATCTGGAATTCAAAACCGAACACCTAAAGTTGGTGAATGGTGGGGAGCCTTTGGACTCCTTGTGACGGTTATTTGGATCTATATCGAGATGCTGCGACTCCTTTCAAAAGTTCGTAGTAATTTGGACTAATGAAGGTGAAATGATGCGAAGCATCCCAGTCGTCGATTTTTCAGAGTATACAAGTGGCGAACATCTACGCCAACAAGCGTTCATTCAAGCAGTGGGTGATTCACTCAAGGATATTGGATTCTTTGCATTGAAGAACCATGGGATTCCATTGGAAGCCATCGAACAAGCCTATCAACAAGGTGATGTCTTTTTTGCGCTTCGTGAATCGACTAAAAAGACCTATCTTCAACCCAAGATTGCTCATCAACGTGGGTATACTGCTTTTGGAATTGAGCATGCTAAGAACAATCCTGCACCGGATTTGAAAGAGTTTTGGCAAAGTGGACGGAGCCATCCAACGACTGGTGAACTACCGACCTATGTAGCAAATGTATGGCCCGACCATGATGTGCCTGGATTCAAACCGGTCATTGATGGACTATTCACACGTATGGAAGCACTGTCACAAAGCCTCTTGCATTCATGCAGCCTGTATCTTGGAAAACCAAAGAATTGGCTCAGCTCAATGGCAGCAGACGGAAATACCATCATGAGAATCATTCACTACCCTCCACTTGGTGACGAAGTACCTCAAGGAGCGGTTCGTTCAGCTGCGCATGAAGATATCAATTTCATCACCTTACTGGTCACGGCAACAGCCGATGGACTGGAAGTCAAGGATCATGATGGGAGTTGGATACAAGTTGAAGGCGATGCAAGTCACATCATTGTCGACTCTGGAGACATGCTACAGAATCTCACCAATGGCCTGTTCAAATCCACAACACATCGTGTTGTCAATCCGAGTAATTCCAATGCTCGTCGGTTTTCGATGCCAATGTTTGTCCATCCACGTAACGATATTGACTTAACTCCACGAGAAGAATTCATCCAACTCACTGGTGGAACGTCCTTGTTTCAATCCATCACTGCAGGTCAATATCTTCATCAGCGTTTGGTCGAAATCGGTCTTGCTAAAGACGAGGTGTGAGCAAATGAGTGATGACCTCATTCAACGGTTATGTGCCTCGATTCAAAAGAATGAATCGATGATGATGGCTGATTTATCACTCTTCATTGAAGGGGTAGCTCAACGTCAGATTGCAGTTGAGAATATTGAAAAATGGCTTCGCAGTGTACATGCACATGGGATTTCAGTCGATGAAACCACAGCACTAACACGTGGCATGATGAATTCAGGTGCTGTATTGGAGTGGCAAGGTCCAAAAAATGTAGCTGATAAACACAGTACTGGAGGAGTTGGAGACAAGATGTCCTTGATTCTCGCACCAGCACTTGCAGCTTGTGGTCTTCGAATACCGATGTTAGCGGGTAGAGGACTGGGCCACACCGGTGGTACGATTGACAAACTTGAATCAATTCCTGGCTTCAATTGTGACCTCACCCCAAAACAAATGCAAGATGCTGTGCAAAAAGTAGGGTGTTGTATCGCAGCACAAAATGATGCCATTGCACCTGCAGATGGGTTACTCTATGCAATACGTGATGTCACAAATACCGTTGACAGTATACCGCTCATTACCGCTTCCATCGTATCGAAAAAGGCAGCAGAAGGATTGAATGCTCTGGTACTTGATGTGAAATGTGGCAAGGCAGCCTTCATGAAAACCGAGCAGGATGCTCTCGCTTTAGCCGAATCAATGGTCGGTGCAGCCAAAGGATTGGGAATCAAGACTGTAGCGCAAATTACCGACATGAATGAGCCAATTGGTTCACACATTGGCAACGCTCTAGAGATTCTTGGTAGCGTCTATGTGCTTCAAGGAAAGGGTTCCAAAGATACTCGAGGACTTGTAGAACTTCAAGGAGGGCAACTACTCTCACTCACTGGAATTGCTTCATCCCTTGAACAAGGAATCCAGATGGTTTCAGAGGTTCTTGAGAACGGGGAAGCATTGCGATTCTTTGTCGAGATGTGTGTGCAACAAGGAACAGATCGAAAGGTTGCTGAACAACTTGCAAACGAACCGACGCATGTTCTCCCTAAGTCAAAGCACGTGTCTTCGGTTGTAGCCACCGAATCGGGATTCGTTCAATCGATTGACGCAATGGCCTTGGCTGAAGTGGCAAGGGAACTTGGTGCTGGTCGCTTTTCGATGAGTGATTCAATCAATCATGGAATTGGCTATGTTCTTGAGACTTCAAAAAATCAGCATGTTTCGAAGGGTCAGTCTTGGGTTTTGGTTCATCATGACATCCCACTTAGCCCTCAACATCTCACTCAAATCAGTGATGCCTTAGAAATTGGAATCAGAGCAACACCTGAGTTTCGGCGACTCATCCGCATTGTCACCTAGTCGGCTTGATAGAAGCCGTCATAAAGGGGGGGCTATTCGCCCAAGTTGCCGATTTAGCTTAGCTGGTGGAGCGTGGGACTGTTAATCCCAAGGTCGAGGGTTCGAACCCCTCAATCGGCGTCTACTTTTTTTCCATCAAAAAACACTCAAAAATCATGATGTTCTCTTGGATTGAAAATCCTTGAAATTATCGTAGTAAAACTGAATATCTTACTTATCATACATAACCTCTTCATTTCTTCAAGGTTAATCATCCACCCAAACCGAATGAACTACCGGATGAGTAGTATCACAACGGTCGCTTGAAGTGTGCAAAATCGGATGTTACCGAGACTAATTCCCAGCCTCTAGCACCCAACTCATTCCAATTACCTTTGATTCTGAGTTCTAAGGTCAGATATTCCCATGCTTGCCTAATGTTTATGACCCTCGTATTGACGTTTTCACTCATGAATCTATAGGAGAAGTGACGGTTTAAGTGCGTTTGGAGTCGGGTTGAAAACAAATATTTTGACAAGTTTTGAGTAAAAATATGCAGTTGTTTTCATATATTTACTCGACTTCATCCCAAACTGAAACTTCGGAAGTGTCAACTTCTACTTTTTTTTGTTTAGCATCTTGTCGAAGACGAGCAAGTATTTGGTATGCAGGCATGTCCGTTGGAATGTTTCTAAAATATTCGATGATTGTAGGTAAGGTGAAGAAAGAGAACATCAGCATGAAACCTATCCACCAGTATACTTCGACGTCCATATCTCATTGGTGTTCTTCTTCCTTCTTGGTCTTTGGGACTTAGCAAGAACATCCAACGGTTCAGCATCTTGAATATTGTATGGATGCCGGGTCAAGTGTTATACTTTCTTGGACCCTACTACTCGCATGAGCAGGGAACGAACACTGGCGATTGGCATTACTTTGTCTCTTCTTGGTTTCATCATATGGATCATCAATGCAAATGCAACGGGTCCAGAAGCATATGAAGAAATGTATTGGGCCTTTGCTGGTAGTTTAACTGCTCTAACTGGAATTGTAACCATCATCGTTTCGTTGTCCTGGCATCGTAAAATTGAGGATTTCGACTCAAATGAAACTGTAAAGACAATATCGATCCCTGCACCAGTTCTTTTCAATGAGGATGCTTAACATCATTATTCCCTTTAATATTGTAAGGACTCCTCAATATACGCTCTGGGGCAATATTATAATTCTCGTTCTCTTGACTATGTTCATGTCAGGTAAAAAAATATCTGTATTCCTCACAGGATTGCTAGTTTTGTCCGTTCTTTTGACTGCACCAGCCCAGGCAAATTCCACTGACGAAACAGAAGCCAGGTCGTCACCACCCCAAGTGACTTTGATGTCACTTAACGATACAGAAATTGGAAGTAGCATGACAAACTCAGAATTCGTGCAAGGGGCTACAGTTGAACTTAAGTGGCGATTTGAAAACTTTGAAAACAATTCCAACCTGACGCTGAAGTGGGGTGTGCAAGACAGTATTGACAGTATTTCTTTCGTCAATTACACTGCTGAATACAGTGAAAACTTATCACTTATGAACACAACCAATTATACACTTGAGTGGACGCTTACAATTCCAACAGATTCTTGCGTGGTCAACATCATCTATTCACTCGCTCCATCTTTCAATTTCTCTCAAAACGATGAATATGAAGATTACGAAGAAATTGAAGTTTTAATCTGTGATTGGGTTATCGCTCTGGAAACAAACCAATCCTCGATAAGGTACACTGCTGAATCAATATTGGAACTCAATGCGCAAGGGCTTGAATTGAACGTTCAGGAAAGATTCGGGGCATGGTCGCTCACATACCTCGATTACGAATCAGGCAACCGCGATGGTGTATTGAACCAATCAGAATTTGATGCGTTTTGGAAAGGCGAGACGATTAGCGAAGATTGTCTTCAGGGGGATGCTGAAATCGGCTCCTCGTGGTCAATGAACGGGGAAGATGTCGAACTCAGTCAATCGTATTGTGAATTAACGTTCGATGATACAGGAGTACAATTTTCGCACTTCTACCTCTTTAACGGCACATGGGAGGCTGATCTAAATGGTGAATTTGAACTTGGGATCTATTCTGGAAAGTTTTATGAAAATTGTACGTATTACACCAACTTATCCGATGGACAAATTGATTTATGGCGGTGTGTGACTGATGAGCCTCAAACAGTGTATTATCATGACGGGGATTGGCTTTCTGCTGATGATTGGCCACTTTGCGTTCAAGAGAACGAATCTACGAAATGGAATTGTCGCGGGTATAATTCTTCAAGTGGATACGCTGATGTTTTGACAGAATTCGACAATTGCACGCTTCTCGAGCTCGAGAATTATAGAGAATTTGAGTGCATGTCAGATGGAGTGTACTTCACGGATAATTATTACCAACCCGACTGCGAATTACTCGAAGACGGAATGTATTATTGTGATAATACATCTAGAGATGGAAAAAATGATGAAACTTGGAATTCCCAGTATGGAGAATGGGCGTGGGATGATGAAAAAAGCCGGTGGCAAGAAGTCGACGATCCTGACTCGTGGTGGTATTATTGCGAATTGATTGTTTACAATGAGACCGTTCCGGACAACACCCAGCATAAGTGCACAGATGCTTTTGGTCAAAATGCATCTTTTGCAAATACGACCGGAAACACCCATTACACTGACGGTACCTCTCCGTTCAATTCAGACATTATTAAAGTTCGATACGGCGTTATTGGCAGCGATGACTTTGATTTAGTCAGCGGAAAGTTTTTCCAAAAGGACGGTATTCGCCTGATGATGTCCGTATCTTCTGGAGCGGCCTATGTCGATATACCCTACAATTGGGATACAATTGATTATGGAACATTTGTTTGGAAGGTATCAATCGATGATAGCACTGACAATAACACTGACAATAACACTGACAATAACACTGACAATAACACTGACAATAACACTGACAATAACACTGACAATAACACAGGTGAAAACAGACTTCCCGTTTGCACAGTCTTTACCGTGACAGAAGGAACCGAACCCGGTTCTTTAGCAGCGTCAGATATTTCGGAAAAAATCCAGAACCTTACTTCTCTGGATGCACCACTCAATGGAACTGCCACCGTGCCGTTGCTACCAGGGGATTTCGAGTTCATGATTGACTGTACCGATCCCGATGCAGACGATCTTGTCATCTCAATCAGTGATGGAACAGTTACCGTCACAGCTGAAGCAATGGACGGCCATTTCTATGGAGGCATAGGATTCAGTATAGAGGATGACACCTCATTCACACACAACATAACCGTTTCATGGACTGATGGAACCGCTTCAGGGGAGTTGAAGATAACCTTCACCACAGAACCGTCCACGGACACGACAACTGAACTTCCAGGATTCACAGGAATTCTCGGAACGATTGCCCTGCTTGGTGCAGTATTTCTTCGTCGTGATGAATGAACGTAGAACTGACAAGTGGAAAGGGTGTAGACATCCTGTGACGAAAAATTCACACCGTCTCTCGTGGTGATACAGACAATTGACATATCATTTCTATGAAATCGTCGGTTTTTTACCCAAAATTATTCAAATTATTGGTCTATTTTTTTTACCAACAAACCAATGAGGACCCCAATAACTCCGATTGCGAGTGTAGCTAAGAGTACATATCCTGCAGCCATAGCTATCCAAATGGAAAAAAGAATCATCAGTCCTCCATCGGTTAAGATTACAATAATTCCCGAAATGATTGCCACCGCTAACAGTGCCCCGCTGATATAACAGCCCCACTTTACAATGATTCCCAGTAGTAATTTGCCCGTCATGCCTGGCGTTTGGAAGGTTTCTACTTCACCATCTTCATCATCATTATCCCATGAGAATTCGTCTTCACAGTGAGGGCATTTAAACAATCCGAAATCATCATCATCTAATTCAATATCTTCATCACAATGAGGACATTCAATCTCGACCATGTTCACTTCTACTCATTGCTGAGGAATAAGGTTTGGGCCGTTTCTAAGTTCAAAGTAAATCTTTCAGGATGATTTTCGATCTCATGGGTTTTGATCTTAAACCCTTACGACTTCATGAAAACGATATGTTGCTCACTGTATTCTGTTAAGATTCAAAGTGATTTGTCTGCTCGATTGAGCACCCATTCAAACATCGATTTAAGACTGGGATGAAGTGATATCGCATCTTTGGTAAGCGTATATTCGACTGTAGCCGGGACGGTTGCATAAGCAGTACGTGTGACCAACCCATTGGTTTCAAGTTCGCCCAATCGTCTTGCAACAGTTGTTGAAGAAGAGTCAACCCTCTTTTTTATTTCAGAAAAACGCATTGGCGTAGGATCACAATTCATAATGTAGAGAATACTGAGCATCTTTGATTTTGAAAGTAAAACCAGTAAATCATCAACATGGCTTCGGGCCGATTCGCACATTGATTCAATGCGCAGTGATTGTACTTGAGACATAGAGATCCTAAGTATCATTTTGGTATTAAGGCACAGGTTACAACATTGTTACAAAAGAACACTTCTGCCACTTTTTGGTTTATGTACGGGAGTACTTAGCCGGGGTCATGATGGCACATCCAAACGGCAAAACAATGAACAGCATCGGTTTCACGAAATACGGCAAACCCGCCCAATTGAAGAAAATGGAAGTGCCTTATCCACATGGATTTGATGCATCTAAAAATGTAGTCATCAAGGTTCACGCATCTTCGGTTAATCCAGTGGATAAAATACTGCTGTCAGGAGATTTGAAACTTGTTTTCCCTGTTGCTGAATTCCCTCATGTCATTTCTTATGATGTTGCAGGAGTTGTGGAAAAAGCCGATAGCAAAGGAGTGTTTTCGGTAGGACAGCCTGTATTTGCTCGCGTATGGAGTGATGTAGATGATGACAAGAAGACACCGTGGTTTAGAGGTACAATGGCTGAATTTTGTGTTGCACGTACATCTGATGTTGTCACTAAGCCAGACAATATCAGTTTCGAGGAAGCCGCATCTATCCCACTCGCAGGAATGACTGCATTCCAGGTACTGAAAGAATCTGGGCTGAAAGAAGGAGACTCTGTCTTCATCTCCGGAGGGGCTGGTGGAGTTGGCACAATGGCCATTCAATTGGCAAAGCATGTATTCAAAGCAGGACTTGTAGTTACAACTGCATCAAAAGGCGAAAAGATGGATTTGTGTAAGAGCCTTGGTGCAGATGAAGTCCTCGATTACAAATCAGAAAGCTTTGTCACAGCATATGGTAACGATGACAGTACGAAATTCGATGTTTGTTTTGATACAACTGCAGAAGGTCTTGAGATGGTCAAAATCATCAAAGAAGGGGGACGAATTGTTTCTATTGCAGGAACGCCTACTTTAGATGAAATTAGGAGAATCGGAGGAACTGCTTGGATCCTCAAACTCTTCTTGAAGCGGAAGGTAAAGCGGAAGGAGTACAAAGCTGCTCAATCTATCAACGCTAACTGGACCTACCTTTTCCTTTCACCAAGTCATGAGGATCTCTCAACGCTTGCAAATCATCTCGAAAGCGGTGTGATTAAGCCTGTGCTCGACGGTGTTTGGGACTTCCATTCAGAAGATTCCGAAGATGGCTGGCAGGGGGCGTTCAATCGCTCTTTTTCGGGTCGAGCAAAGGGCAAATGTGTGGTAAAAATTACATCATAAGCATTCTCTGAACAGATTGTAATGCCCTCTCCATCCCACGCGTCAGGTCCCTTTCTTGAGTGGAGCGTCAGTATCGCCCACTGAATCCCCTTGTTTCGGAAAAAAATGCAAAGGGGGTTCCGATAAACACTTGCAACTTATCCAAAGCGATTTGTTTAAGATTCAGACAAATACATTATTATTATCTGACTTATACCATGCAAATATGCAGTTCACAGTAGTATTTGATATGAAATATAATCTTGGGGATGGAAGTTTTAGCATTAGATATCACCCTGCACCCTATTGGTTGCACGGCGATAAAGGGATACAAAATAGTAAACTTTCATCAGGACCAACTTATACAAGAGGCTCTCTTAAGCCATTATTAATACATGCAGAATTAAACAATGAGACATTAGATTCTAGAAAAGTGATAGTAATTATCCAGAAAGCAGGATATGGGGGTTCAGAATGTTTAAACAATTTAATTCAAGATTTGAGAGCAGAAAACTTTGATCCTATTACAATCGGAATGGACTGATTTAGTGAACAACACTTACAACACCCTCGCGTGAGACGCTTGTCGTAAGGGTGAACAGAGGGTAATTGCAAAAAATATGACTTTTTTAAGGTTTAAATTTTATCCATTAGGTTTTTAAAAATAATAGATTAGTAATCTCATGCGCGTTATGCTTGCTAACTTTGTTGCCTTAATGTTAATGTTACTTTTGGTTGCTCAAACCCCTCAAGACATTATGGAAGAGTACAATGGGTGTTCAGCCCCCCAGTACAGAAGTTACCGTTGTGGTCCTATGTGACTACAAGGGCCCCCGTTGTATACACAGAATCGTCCATCCCTGTGAAAATCGACTTTAATTCTCAAATCAATTAAATTTGGATGGCATACTAATAAGTAATTCCATGGTGGAGAAATCATGAAGCGAATTACGAAGACACTTTTACTCAGTTTCCTGATGATTGTTCTCGGACTCTCAGCAGCCACCAGTGGCATGAATGAGGTTGCTGAAAGCTCGCAGTTACCTGAGTTAGGAGAAGCAAGTAACGTCATTCTGCCCGCATCTCAACTCAATGAACCTGGTTTTCAAGAAGGATCGATTTTCACCGATACCACCCTCTCTTCGGGAGGTTCCTGCCAAAATGCAATCGCAATGTCAGGAATATTCTCATGTCACAATAGCGTAACTTCACACACCTGCGCCATCCTTGACAACGGTTCCGTCTCATGTTGGGGATGGGGCTCTTCTGGCCAATTGGGCTACGGTGGAAATTTTAACAAAAATACACCTACTCTCACCAGTGACTTAGGAATAGGTCGTACGGCTGTAGCGATCGCTTCGGGAGATGGACATACCTGCGTCATTCTTGACAACGGTGACGTCTCATGCTGGGGTTGGGGTTTTTACGGACAATTGGGTAATGGCGGAACTTCCAACAAAAACTCACCGACACCCACCAGCAGTCTTGGGACGGGTCGTACGGCTATAGCCCTCTCTTCGGGAGACTTTCACACCTGTGCCATTCTTGACAACGGTGACGTCTCATGTTGGGGACGGGGTTTTTACGGACAATTGGGTAATGGGGGGACTTCCAACAAAAACTCACCGACACCCACCAGCAGTCTTGGGGCGGGTCGTACGGCTGTCGCTCTCTCTTCGGGAAATGAATATACCTGTGCCATTCTTGACAACGGTGAAGTCTCTTGTTGGGGAGAAGGTTATTACGGACAATTGGGTAACGGAGTAACTACGGAAACTACACCAACGCTCACAAGCAGTCTAGGGACGGGTCGCACGGCTGTAGCGATCGCTTCGGGAGGTGCACATACCTGCGTCATTCTTGACAGCGGTGAAGTCTCTTGTTGGGGATTAGGCACTTTCGGACAACTAGGCAATGGTGCGACATCCAACAAAACAACACCAACGCTCACAAGCAGCCTAGGAACGGGTCGCACGGCAGTAGCGATATCTTCGGGAGGTGCACATACCTGCGTCATTCTTGACAACGGTGACGTCTCTTGTTGGGGATTCGGTACTAACGGACGACTAGGTAATGGTGGAACATCCGACAAAACAACTCCAACGCTCACAAGCAGCCTAGGAACGGGTCGCACGGCAGTAGCGGTCTCTTCGGGAGGTGCACATACCTGCGTCATTCTTGACAACGGTGAAGTCTCTTGTTGGGGATACGGTAATGCCGGACAATTGGGTGATGGGGGAACCTCCGACAATACAACGCCAACGCTCACGAGCAGTCTTGGCACAGGCCGAACCACTGCCCTTTCTGAACGAGACTTTAACGGGAATGGTGTATTGAATATACTCGAACAAAAAATCTTGGATGTAACGGGTAAAAGCATTGCTGGCGGTGCTAGCTTACAGTGCGTCATCCTTGACAATGGTAAAGTCTCTTGTTGGGGGTGGGGCGTTTACGGACAAGTGGGTAATGGGGGAACCTCCTCCAAATCCTCACCTACTCTCACCAGTAGTTTGGGTTCAGGTCGAACTGCGATTGCTGTTTCTACTGGATACGCCCATGCATGTGCCATTCTTGACAACGGTTTGGTTTCATGTTGGGGACAGGGGAACTCTGGCCAACTGGGTAACGGGGGAACCTCCTCCAAATCCTCACCTACCCTCACTAGTAGCTTGGGTTCAGGTCGCACAGCAATTGCGATTAGCTCAGGTTATCAGCACACCTGCGCCCTTCTAGACAACGGTGCCGTCTCATGCTGGGGAGAAGGAAGTGATGGACGATTGGGCAACGGGAATGAACAGGATTCTCTCAATCCGTGGCCGGTTAGCAGCTTTGGAACTGGCCGAACAGCGGTTGCAATAAGCGTTGGCAGTTTTCACAGCTGTGCTCTCCTTGACAATGGCGACGTCTCATGTTGGGGTAAGGGGAGCGATGGCCAGTTAGGTAATGGAGGAACTTCCATGAAAACCTTACCAACACTCACCAGCAGCTTCGGAACAGGCCGTACACCCGTTGCCATCTCTTCTAGCAGTTATTACAACTGCGTCATCCTCGACAATGAAGCTGTATCTTGCTGGGGTCAACTGAGTTATGCGCTACCTCAAAGAAATTCACCAACATCTCCTGGCAGCTTCGGAACAGGCCTCACAGCAAAGGCAATCGCTGTGGGTTCTGAACATGCCTGTGCAATCTTAGATAACGGATTAGTGTCCTGCTGGGGAGAAAATAGCCATGCTCAATTGGGCAATGGAGGTACATCGCGCAAAAGCACTCCCACCTCAACTAGCAGTCTAGGTACAGGTCGCACAGCAATTGCGATTAGCACAGGTTATCAGCACACCTGCGCCGTCCTTGACGATGGTAATGTTTCATGTTGGGGACGGTCAAATTCTGGACAATTGGGTAACGGAGGGACATCCACGAAATCCACACCAACGCTCACCAACAGCCTTGGAGTGGGTCGTACCCCATTGTTCATTGATGCTGATGCAGACGGAGATGGGGCTTTTGACCACACGGAAGCATTTCCAGGAAATCCAATCCGATCCATTGCCTGTAATGCAGGACAATACGGCCGATACGTTTGCGTGGATGCAATGTTGGGCAAGTATGTGCCCTCATCAGGCTCGATGTATGCTAATGATGCAAGTGCAGGGTACTATGTGGATCAAACTGGTCAATCCACTCAATCGGCTGCAGATGCAGGATACTATGTTGATTCCACTTTGGGAGTAGGACAAACATCTCAAACTGCTTGCTTAGCAGGAACCTACAATCCAAACACTGGTTCTACGAGTCCTTCTGCTTGTGGAGATGCTGATGCAGGATACTATGTTGATTCCACTTTGGGAGTAGGACAAACATCTCAAACTGCTTGCTTAGCAGGAACCTACAATCCAAACACTGGTTCTACGAGTTCTTCTGCTTGTGGAGATGCTGATGCAGGATACTATGTTGATTACAACTTGGGATCAGCACAAACATCTCAAACTGCTTGCTTAGCAGGAACCTACAATCCAAACACTGGTTCTACGAGTCCTTCTGCTTGTGGAGATGCTGATGCAGGATATTATGTTCCAACACCAGGACAATCCAGCCAAACTGCTTGCTTAGCAGGAACCTACAATCCAAACACTGGTTCTTCGAGTTCTTCTGCTTGTGGAGATGCTGATGCAGGATATTATGTTCCAACACCAGGACAATCCAGCCAAACTGCTTGCTTAGCAGGAACCTACAATCCAAACACTGGTTCTTCGAGTTCTTCTGCTTGTGGAGATGCTGATGCAGGATATTATGTTCCAACACCGGGACAATCCAGCCAAACTGCTTGCTTAGCAGGAACCTACAATCCAAACACTGGTTCTTCGAGTTCTTCTGCTTGTGGAGATGCTGATGCAGGATATTATGTTCCAACACCGGGACAATCCAGCCAAACTGCTTGCTTAGCAGGAACCTACAATCCAAACACTGGTTCTATTCGCTCAGTGGACTGCCTTGAATCCATTGTCGGATATTATGTTCCAACATCGGGTCAATCCAGTCAAACAGCATGTGCAGCAGGAACCTATCAAGCCGCAACTGCTCAGAGTTCTTGTGATGATGCTGATCTGGGCTACTACGTTCCAGCAACAGGTCAATCAACTCAAACAGAATGTGTAATTGGAACGTATCAAACATTAGCAGGACAGAGTTCCTGTGATGAGGCAGATGCTGGATACTATGTTGATCAAATAGGTCAATCCAGTCAATCAGCATGTGCAGCAGGAACCTATCAAGAAGATACTGGGCAAGATGGTTGCGACGATGCAGAGCCAGGTTTTTACGTCGATCAAACTGGTCAAACTGACCAAACTCGCTGTGAAGTTGGAACCTATCAAGCCTCAACTGCTCAGAGTTCTTGTGATGATGCAGATGCTGGATACTACGTTGACCGAACTGGTCAAACTGACCAACTTGAATGTGATTATGGAATGTATCAAGTAGACACTGGACAAGATGACTGTGATGATGCAGATGCTGGATACTACGTAGACCAGATGGGTCAATCCTCTCAAACACAATGTCCAACTGGATACACGACAATTACAATACGCAGCACCTCAGGTAACCAATGCCTTTCTGACTATGATGGAGATACAATTGTCGATGCGCTGGACAGCGACACTGATGGAGATGGAGTCCTGGACTTAATGGACCAATGTCTAACTTCAGACTTCCATTTGAGTGCTGATAACGACAGCGATGGTTGCGATGATGCAGACGAAGATACAGATGACGACAACGACGGAATACTCGATGTCAATGATCAGCTTCCACTTGACCCTACAGAAAATGAAGATACTGATGGTGATGGAACAGGTGACAATGTTGATACAGATGACGATGACGATTCAGTCCTCGATGTAGATGATGCCTTCCCTCTTGATTCAACAGAATCTGTCGATACGGATGATGATGGAACTGGTGATAATGAAGACACTGATGATGACAACGATCAAGTTCTCGACGCTGATGATGCTTTCCCACTTGATTCAACAGAATCAGTCGATACCGATGATGATGGAACTGGTGATAATGCTGATACAGATGACGATGACGATTCAGTCCTCGATGTAGATGATGCCTTCCCTCTTGATTCAACAGAATCTGTCGATACGGATGATGATGGAACTGGTGATAATGAAGATACTGATGATGACAACGATCAAGTTCTCGACGCTGATGATGCTTTCCCACTTGATTCAACAGAATCAGTCGATACCGATGATGATGGAACCGGAGATAATACAGATATGGATGACGATGGTGATGGTGTGTATGATCTTCTCGACGCTTTCCCACTTGATTCAACTGAATCTGTTGATACCGATAATGATGAAACCGGAGACAGTGCTGATACAGATGACGATGACGATTCAGTGCTCGATGCAGATGATGCCTTCCCACTTGATTCAACAGAATCCGTAGATACTGACAATGATGGAACTGGAGATAATGCTGATACCGATGATGATGGTGATGGCGTCTCTGATACCAACGATGCTTTCCCACTAGATTCAGCTGAATCTGTTGATACAGATGATGACGGAACGGGCGATAATGCTGATACCGATGATGATAATGATTCAGTTGTTGATGCAGATGATGCATTCCCACTTGATTCAACAGAATCCGTTGATACCGATAACGATGGAACTGGCGATAATACTGATGCCGACGATGATGGTGATCGTGTCCCTGATGCAGAGGATGCATTTTCACTTGATGCCACAGAATCAATCGACACTGATGGAGACGGAACTGGTGACAATACCGATCTCGATGACGACGGTGACAATGTTGCAGACATCGACGATGATTTACCATTCGATGCCACAGAATCAGTTGATACTGATCACGATGGAATTGGCAATAATGCAGATACTGATGATGATGGTGATGGAGTTTCAGATTCAAGCGATGATTTCCCTGAAGATTCAACGGAATGGGAAGATGCCAATGGTGATGGACGTGGTGACAACAACGATCCTCTGAGCAGTTTCGAAAATGCTCAGCAAGAACCGGCTCTTCCAATATTAGGATTTGGAGTAGTAATCGCCTTCATGGTGATGTTGTATCGTGCTCAGCCCCCTTTGAAGCAAGAAAAAAAATCTTTCGTTGATATTTCTGAAGAAGAGTGATTCTTAGATAGAGATAGGTTTCTACTTGTTGTTAACGAGGGTAATTCCATAATACCCTTGTAAACAGATTTGGGATATGGATGGGTTCTCTAAGGGCCATATTGATGCGTACCGATACGACATACACTTCACTCGTGAGTATACGTGGGCTCCATTGAACGATTCCACTCTTCGTTTTATTCTTCCTCACTATGAGGTTTTTTTCTATGAATAAGTAAACCAATGAGGATACCTATTTCCGAAATTTTTGTGGTAATGCCAAGGTAATCTTCCAATATAGCGTGAATATCGTGGTTTGAAACGAAATAAGCGAAGAACATGATGATCGATAATGCTGCGAGAGAAATTCTCGCTAATTTCATTCTTGAATCGCTAAAGGTGAAGAGTACTGGCGTAGAAATTATACTCAACACTCCACATCCGCCAAGAAGTAGAATTCCATCATTTAAGCCAAGAAGAACGTGCACAAAGCCCGTGTAGAGTGCAAACGAAAAGGTGTAAGCCGAAAACACAGTCATCTTTTGTGCATACTTTGTCGCCGTAAGTAAAAATCCAATCAAAGAAAGCGTAAGTGCGATGAACAAAATTTCAAGATTGCTAAAACGTGCTGAACTTTCTTCATCACCGTGTGCCGAAGCAATGGTGGCAAACAAAATAATCACCGTTATAGTAAACAGATAACTGAATCTTTGAGTCCTCATGCGAATCCTCCCAGCATCCTTTACAACCATGAATGATGGTCTTTCCTATTTGAAGGGATGCACATTCACCTCTTCGTAAGTACCTCCGCAAAACTCTCTTCTGTACTCTTGTTACTTCCAACTTATCTGAAATTGTGCTCTCTTGAATCCCTTCAATGTTAATAATTCTGATTCAAAGCATCACCCAATCGATTCGGATATACCCTTGCGAATTATCTATATTCGATTATTCTATTCTCAAACCTGTTTCAACCCGCACTCTCTTTTTAGGAGTAGGCTTGCCAATCTGAGTTAAGCACAAACCACATAAAGAATATCATCGATAAGAGTAGGACAAAACCGACGATTCCGATTCCAATTTTTACCCCGCTAATCACTGGAGGATTGGTTGTGTACTCGTTTGAAACATCTTCATCATCTTCCCAGGTGAATTCCTCATCACAATGTGGGCAATCAAATAATCCAAAAGCATCATCCTCTAATTCAACATCTTCATCACAAATGGCAGCAATGCAACAAGAATTAGAGAGTTTGCAACAAAGAGTTTCGGATTCAGAGTATGTCAAATCTCAACTCGTACAAGAGATTGATGACATGAAGAAAAAGGGTGATTCAGAACTTAGTATGCAAGATTCAGTTATTGCAGGAGATGCATTGGTAGGTTCAACTAAGATCGAAAGTCAAACAATCAATAACGATCCTCAAGCAATTGCTAGAGCAGCGATTGAGGCGTATCGAATGGCTAAGGAAGAACAACTTGACTAATGCATTCAGTGTATTGAATAATTAAATATGGATAGTTCGAATGGGTCTATCCGAATACCTATTGAAACGGATTTCGAATTTCAAAGGGCTTTCAGTGCGTCCTTCGATAGGCTAGGGAGTGTACTGGGGACTGAACACCCATTGTACTCTTCCATAATGTCTTGAGGGGTTTGAAAGAACCCTTGCGATTTCATGGAAATGATATGTCGCTACTGTTGATTTTGTTCATTGAGAACAGAGTCTGCAATGACTCGAATGTCTGTGTCCCACTGAGTAAATTCCGGCATATCCAAAGGTTCGAAACCATGGACTGCATGAAGCCAAATGAGGGTTCCTGTGTCGATTGTCAATTGCCCTGCATGACCTTTAGCGTCTGTGAAAATTGAAGTTGGCTTAGGTCCGCTTAATTTCTCAATGTCACCTTCCAATTCACCTGCTTCAAACATCTCGCGTAATTCATAGGCAATTGCTCCATGATGGAAAGTGAAGATATCAGCATCAGGATAGTCGGAACTCAAGTTTGTTCCAAGGCTAGCCCATGATCTATATGCTTCATCTGAGCCATCTCTAAATTCGCTTGCGTTATCATAATCTTCTGGATAATCTTTCCAGGGCAGGGCTAAACCGATTCTAGTGTTCGCATTCCGGTCTAGTGCATATTCAGTGAAATTCCAAATTGCTTCATCCGACTGAGCGCCTGATTCAATAAATTCTATACTACAACAAATCATGATTAGAACATCAATTTCTCCTGTATCAAGGAACTCTTTGATACGCTCGCTGTCCGCTTCATCAGCCCACAGAGCATCTGGAGCCCCGTTCGGCCCTCCACTAAATTGAGCGTAAGCGGCGTGGTTAGACATTCCGGATGTATGTGCATAATCTTCAAGCAATTTTGCAAATTGTCTACCGAAACTATGGCCAATATAGAGAACATTGTAATCTTCCGAGTCCACATCCTCTGGTGGACGATCAATCATGTCAAGTTCTCCATCACCTTTCCCATTACGCAAACAACCCGATAAAGAGACTGTAAACATCAAAACAACAAGAAAAAGTGCAACCTTTTTGTTCATGATTCTTCTAAGTAATCGTTCGTATATGGAACTTCTGTGACAGTGGTGTAACCCTTCAGATACCCTCTGTACAGGCATATCATGAGAGGGTACGGAAGCGACATACATCTCACGCGTGGGTATTTGAAGGGTATTGCCGGCTCAATAGTTATACCATTAGGGCATACAGAACTCGGTATGGTTGAAGTGGATACCGGGTCAAGATTTATACTCTAATTGCTGTATTTTTGAATATGGTAGAGGTGGAATGTCCATTTTGCACTGAAACCATTGACCTTGGTAGTGATTCGACTGGGGCATATGAATGCCCTTATTGTAATCAAGAATTTGAATACGAGTCTAGTAATTTCTGGGAAGAGCAACTCGATAAGAAGTCTGGTCGGGAAATCGGAAAATCACCGGGAGAACGAGACGATAACAAGCAAGCAACTCTTCAGATTAAGGAAAGTCCCTCCATATTGGGTCTTGTATTTATGTGGGGTTTCACCATTTTATGGTGTACTGGTTCTCTTTTCGTAACGGTGATCATTGGTTCCCTGGTAATGTCTGACTTAGATACGAATGATTGGACGCCGGTAGATGGAGTTGTGACAAATAGTTCGGTCTCATCTCGTCAGTCAGAAGGTTCAATGGTATATTGTCTAAATGTTGAGTATGAATACACAATTGATGGAACGACTTACCAGGGAGATAAGGTCAGTTACAGTTCTGATGCCTCCTGTGATTCATTGTCAAAAAATTCCGATGAAGATTATCCAGAAGGTAAAGAAATCACAGTATATGTCAATCCAAGCAACCATCGTGAGGCCGTACTCGAGACTGGATTATCGGGTGTAGATTTTTTCACTTTCTGTATCTGTTTATTCCCATTAGTTGGATTAGTTCTGCTCTATTACTCTGTAAGTCAAACTTTTAGTAAATCTAACAATCAGTGAGAAATCATCTTATCAACTCCTTGCGACTTGTTGCGTAGCCGGATGAAATGTCTCTTTTTTTACCTCGAGAAGAATACCGACGGTAGCCTCGGCCTGACCCACTGCAAGCCCATAATACCGGGTTTCAAAATACAGTGCACCTTCGGATGAACCCATCGTATCTATCCGAAAGCCATTAGTTAATGCAACGAACTGGTTATTCAACAGACCCTTGGAAACTCACTTGTGAGTTGAATGGGCTTTGAGCATGAACGCTTGCAGTCAAGCATTACGATGGTATATCGATTGTAATCTAACCAAACACATCATATAGTAAAGTCATCAAAATGAAACTATTGGTGTTTGTTTGAAGGGAGGATTACAACTATGAGGGATGCTGAAAAGGAACCCAGTTCCGAACCACTTGAGAAATATCGGCCATGGACAAGAAACCAACTTGGAGAATTGGTGAATAAACACCCAGAATTCTCAGAGGTATTGGAAGATGTACAAATGGCGTCGCGGGTATTTCCATTTCGTCTTTCAACCCATGTGATTGACAATCTGATCAAATGGGATAATCTCAGGGAGGACCCCTTCTTTCACTTGCTCATTCCGACCTTAGATATGCTTGAAGAGGGCCATCGTGAAGCTTTACAAGAGGTGTGTCTCAGCGGCGATGAGGCAAGAATCACCTCTGTAGTCAATACCATTCGGGCTGATTTGAATCCTCATCCAGCGGATCAGATGACCTTGAACACACCAGATGAGGGGGACAACCTCAATGGTGTTCAGCACAAGTATCCAGAGATTGTTCTGTTGTTTCCATCTGCCGGTCAGACCTGTCATTCCTATTGCACCTACTGTTTCCGCTGGGCGCAATTCATCGGTGATTCAGATTTGAAATTCGCACAGAAGGAGGCGGGGTATTTCTTCTCTTATCTACAGGAACATGAAGAGGTAACAGATGTACTTGTCACGGGTGGAGACCCGATGGTGATGCGAACGAAGATGCTTCAAAAATACTTGGAGCCGTTCTGTGATGCGGAATTTTTGCCCCATATCAATACCATCAGGTTTGGAAGCAAAGCCTTGACATTCTGGCCGAAACGCTTCACTGAAGGTGAAGATTCGGATAATTTACTGGCCTTGTTCCGCCGCCTAATCGCTGGCGGAAGGCATGTTGCATTCATGGCACATATCGGGCATCCTAGAGAATTGGAACCCCCCTTATTCAAGAAGGCAGTGGAACGGATACAAAGTACCGGCGCTGTGATTCGCTCTCAGGCCCCCCTCATCGCTGGATTCAATGATTCGGCTGACCTTTGGCTACAAAAGTGGAAACGAGAAGTCAACTTAGGAATCATTCCTTATTACATGTTCATCGCAAGAGATACTGGTGCACAAAATTACTTCAAAGTATCACTTTCAGATTCATTTAAAATTTATCAAGAAGCGGTGTCCAAGATCACCGGCCTCGCAAGAACTGTTCGTGGACCCTCGATGTCCTGTAGCCCTGGTAAAGTTGCTATCGATGGAATCT
Organism: Candidatus Poseidoniaceae archaeon; assembly: GCA_949372645.1. Classification (GTDB taxonomy): domain Archaea; phylum Thermoplasmatota; class Poseidoniia; order Poseidoniales; family Poseidoniaceae; genus MGIIa-L1. The sequence goes on from CASIAP010000011.1 coordinate 81,875, forward strand.
CAGAGATTGATGGAGTCAAAGCCTTCGTGTTGAGGTTTATTCAATGCAGGAATCCAGAGTTAGTAGGGCGTCCATTCTTCGCCAAGTTCGATAAACATGCAGCATGGTTTGATGAACTTGAGCCAATTGATGGGCAAGTATTACCTTGGGATTCAAACGGGCGATTGAAGTTGCCATCACCTCTCTTGCGCGATGAGTCGCTTCCATTAATCCACCATCAAACCCTCTAGTTTTCTTTGTCTTTGATTCGATGGGTGTTCAGTCCCTCAGTAAACTGCCTACCCACGCTACTGGCGTCTCATGCAAGGGTGTCGCGTGGGTATTGAGTGAGTGCCGGGTCAAGAGTTATATTCGCGGATTTTCGAGTTCCATCATGGCAATAGTGGAGTGTCCTTCTTGTAACCAAGATTTCGACTTAAGTGATATCGAACTAAGTGTACGTAAAAGAGAAACTTATGAATGCCCATATTGCCATAAAGAATTTAGTAATTGGAAATTACTTAGTTTATCTGGAGCTGTTCGACGTAAAGAGCAAGAGATAGAGCGCCAACGGTTCCAGGCTTCACGCACTGTCCAAAAGTCAAAGGCTTTTCTCAAGTCCCTTGAAAATCGGGATGTTGAGAAAAAGTTCGAATTTCCTCTACTCGTTGGGAATTTTAAGGCTCGGAGGAGACGACTTGATGCTCTTGGAACATTTGGAATAATAATTATTGTAATTTTTTTCTTTCTTAGTCGAGGTGTTGAAATATACATTGTACTCCTTCTCTTAGTTGTAATCCCTCTCTTAGTTATCCCAATTAAGGTACTCTATAACGAATTAAAGCGGTTAAAGTATAGTAAGGAATTCGCAGAAAACACACTCAACCCAGAATATCTCAGAGGGACCGGTTTGGAGATACGCTCAAATTTAAGTGCGGTATTGATTACTAAACGGAGAATTCCCCGATATGTATTTGAAAAGAAAGATATCACAAAAATTGTTTTCCATGAAGAAACTTGGATGCATCGGATTGGAAAGGCCGCTATTTACGAATTATATGTTCACTTACATGGAGTTCATGCTTTGACTATCTATGGTTTCAATAAAGGGGACTCAGAAGAAATTGTGAGTAAATTAATATCTCTTTATGATATTGAGTTTCAATATAATGAAGTTCATCATCTTCCTGAACAAAGTGGCAATTGAGTTTAAGTGATGCCTAATATGGATAGCCGACAAATCATTCCCATGAAATCACGAGGGTTTGCCAACCCCCCCCTCAAGACATTATGGAGGAATACAATGGGTGTTCAGTCGGCCAGTACACTGCCTAGCGTATGAAAAGACCCACGCAAAGCCCACCAAACTGCAATATTCAGTTGGAAGGGGTTTGCGACATTCTTCAAGGATCTTGATTCGGACGTAATGAATCTCTTACTCTGTCAATTACTAATTCTTGAGTTTTATCAAGAATTGCATCCTTTGCCAAGATCATCGCCAATTGTTGAACATTAGCAGAATTATTTGCCGCCATCACAATTTTTCCAGTGAATAAAGAAACTTTGAATCCTAATTTGGCCATACGATCACTGTATTTCCATTTACTCTCATCTGGTTGGCGAGGGTATGCTTTTCTTGCTGCAAAGAGAAAGGTTTTGCCTCCCGTTTTCATCGTAATGTAACCGCCCTTTGTAGCAATTTTTCCGGTTTTGTATGTCACTTTAGTAGTAACTTTACCTGCACCGTATGTACCCTTTGCAGCAACCTTTGCAGTTTTCCCAGCAACCTTTGCAGTCCCCTTTACTGTCGCACCTCCAATACGGGCTAAACCTCTTGAAACAGATCGGAATAATCCTCTTTTTTCCTCATCTCCCACATTTCTTGGTGTGCCTCTAACCGCTTAGAGTTGCCCCCTTATGGCAAGAACAATACAACAAAGGATTCACTTGCATTTCCAAAGCATTGGTAGAACTAAGGATGATGAAAAATGAAATCTAAGAGTAGAATTCAAGCCAACTAAGACTTAGAAAAACTCATTATTCCCATTCAATAGTGCCAGGAGGTTTGTGTGTGATGTCGTAGACAACACGGTTTGCTGCACCTTTGACGGTATTGGTAATGCGAGTGCTGATCTTCTGAAGAATAGCATGAGGGATTTCGGAGTAACGGGCTGACATTCCATCAATGGACTGTACTGCACGAACGACAATTGTCTCACCGTAAGCACGCACGTCACCATGAACGCCGACACTACGAACAGGAAGTAAAGCAGCAAAGTATTGCCATGGAATCTCCATCTTGCCTTCTGCGGCAGCCAATTCAAATTCTTCTTCGACAATTGCACAGGCTTCTCTGACAACGGCAACACGTTCTGGAGTGAGGTCACCAAGAGTACGAACTGCAAGTCCAGGCCCTGGGAAGGGTTGACGTTCAGCAACATTGATTTTGAGCGTTCGAGCGAGTTCACGAACTTCATCCTTGTAGAGGTCACGCAACGGTTCAACGACGACAAGCGTCATGTCTTCAGGGAGTCCACCGACATTGTGATGAGACTTGATGGTATCACGAACACCGCCGCCAGATTCAATCCAGTCCGGTGCAATGGTTCCTTGAACCAAGTATTTAGCACCGCACTTTTTTTGTTCATCTTCAAAAATACGAATGAATAATTCACCGATAACCTTACGCTTTTGCTCAGGTTCAGTAACGCCTTTGAGTGCTTCAAAATAACGGTCTGCAGCTTTGACTGTCACTAAGTTCTTGATACCTTGAGCTGCCAAGAGTGCTTCGATCTCTTCAGTTTCACCCTTGCGCATAAAACCCGTATCGACATAGACACAGTGGAGCTTGTCGCCGACTGCTTGGTTGGCAATTACGGCTGCTACTGTCGAATCAACACCGCCTGAACAAGCGATAATAGCAATGTCATCAATAGTTGATTTGAGTGTCTCGATTGATTCTTGAATGAATTCATCCGAATCAAACATATCACAGACCACCATTGACTTCACGGTCTTGGGCCTTTACTCGTTCAATTTGGTCGAGTTTGTTTTGATGCAATGCAGCCTCATAGAGAGGATTTTTGAGGGCGAGGATTTGTGTAGCGAGGTAACCAGCATTATCCCCACGATCGACACCGACCGTCGCAGCAGGAACGCCTGGAGGAAGTTGGACAATCGAAAGAAGTGAATCGAAGGGGACTTTACCACCGCAAGGAACACCGATTACCGGCTTGGTTGTGAGTGCTGCCACTGCACCTGGTAGAGCAGCCGCTAAACCAGCCATAGCGACAAAGATCTGGCAACCATCGGCTTCGGCTTGTTGAACAATATCCTCAACGAATTTCGGGGAACGGTGAGCGCTAGCAACTCGTAATTGATAACTGACGTTAAAGTGGTCAAGAATTTTAGTACACTTTTCAGCGACAGGCATATCGGAAGAAGAACCCAGTAGAATGGTGACATCCATGTGACTATGCCGGCGCGGGTGGTTCATCAAGATGTCTCTTCACAATAGAGGAAATTCCGATGAGAATCTCACTCTTCTTGGGATGAATCTTCAAGCTTAAATTCCGGCCAATCGATTCCAAAGTTGAGGTTTTTGAACTCCTCCCGTGATTGGCATCCTAATAAATCAAATCTTAAAAAAACGGAATCATCTTCGACAGCCCCGTAAAGTTGGACGAATTGATTCCCACTGAATCGTTTGATTGCCATACAGGTTTGTGAGAAACGAGTCGTTTTGATATCCCAATCACTCAACGCATCAACAGGCAACTTCTCCTTCACGTCCCAATCCATTTCAAACACATAACCAGCGTCTTTGAAGAGGAAATCGAGTGCCTTAACAAGAAGATAAACCGATGCAGAAGAATACAGTAATCCAAAGAGTACTGAAACAGTTCCTTGAGTCACTAATGCCCACACCATGACGCCGAAACAAATCGAAACGAGGGCTACACCGATCTTCGAAGCATTCAGTGTTCCGACACGGCTGGAAACTCCGGCAAGTCCTCCAATAAGCATCAGAAACATGCTGGCTGCACCTAGCCAGGGAATGAACTCACCTGAGACACCAGTGTACCACATAATCCAGCAAAAAGCCAGGGGGAGAAAACCCCAAGCCATTGGAAAAAGAGCCTTCGATGCTCTGTTTTCAATCTGAACGGGACGCCAACCAAACTTGCGCATCTTCCGGACATCCATGGACATGCCACAGATTGGCGCTATATACGCATTTCTTATTCATCATCGTAAGGATGACGAAGACAGAGATTGCGGGCAGCATAGACTTCATCAACACGACGAACGGGTGTTGTGATCGGTGCTGCATGAAGCGTTTCTGCATCAACTTGCAGAACTTCAGCAAAGTGGGTTGCGAAATCATCCAAGGTTTCTTTGCTTTCCGTTTCAGTCGGTTCAACCATCATGCATTCTGGAACAACCAATGGGAAGTAAACGGTTGGTGCCATGTATCCTTTGTCGAGCAGTCCCTTGGCAACATCCATGGCAGAAATGCCATGCATCTCCAAAGCAGGTGCTAAAGAGAGCGTAAACTCGTGCTTGGCAACGACAGCATCTGCACCATCACGAACCATTGAATCAACACCGGCTGCTTTGGTAGCCTTGTGAATGGCATGACGAAGATAATTGGCATTGAGCACAGCGTGCTCTGACATGGTCTTCAAGCCACGACCATAGCGTCGATAATAAGCCCAGCATCGAATAATTGCACCTGCATTGCCGTGCCATTGCTGTACCTTACCGATGGTATGCGTTGGTTGATACCAGCCATACCACATGTTGTCGATAGCCGTGTTTGATTCTTCACCAACGGGTGCACGTTGCTCGACCAGTGGGCCTGGTAAGAAATCTGCAAGATGAGATTTGACACCGATTGGACCGGAACCTGGACCGCCACCACCGTGTGGTTGACTGAAGGTTTTGTGCAAATTGAAGTGAACTGCATCGAATCCCATAAGGCCAGGTGAAGTAATGCCCAAAATCGCATTGAAATTCGCTCCATCGTAATACATTTGACCGCCGACGCCATGTACAATTGCGGATGCTTCAACAATGTCGGGTTCAAACAAACCGAGGGTGTTCGGATTGGTAATCATCATCACTGCAGTGGTCTCATCTGCTACAGCCCGGAGTGCTTCGAGGTCAATTCGACCATCGGCCTTACTTGGTATTTCAACGATCTCAAAGCCACACATAGCGGCACTTGCAGGATTCGTACCGTGTGCAGAATCAGGTACAATCACTTTGGTCCGTTGTGTATCTCCACGAAGTCGGAAATATTCTTGAATGCATCGAACGGCAGTAAACTCACCTTGAGCTCCTGCAACGGGTTGTAAGGTGACTTGATCCATTCCAGAACAGATTTCAAGCATGTACTGCATTTCGTAGAAAATCGCTAACAGACCTTGAATCTGATGTTCTGGTTGGTGTGGATGAATATCTGCAATCCCTGGTATTTGTGCAATTACCTCATTGACACGCGGGTTATGTTTCATTGTGCATGAACCAAGTGGATAGAATCCTGTGTCAATTCCAAAGTTTCTTTTCGAAAGCCAGGTGTAGTGCCGAACCATTTCCGGCTCAGATAATCGGGGCCACCGAGGAAGTGCTTTTCGAGCTAAACTTTCAGGTAATGCAATCGAAGATTCTGGAAGAACTGGAGCAGGTTGAGAATATCCTTGGCCTTCCGCTCCATTAAACTCAAACAAATGACTCATGCGTCCACCCCCTGTGAGGAAGCCCAAACAGCAAGATGTGTCACCAATAATTCAATTTGGTTCGCATTGGTTTGGTCGGTGAAAGTGGCAAGAATCCAATTCGTTCGTTCAGGGTACCATGCAGATAAATCGAACCCTCCAATGATACCAAGTGTCTCGAGGTAGGCTAAACAATCTTTACCGGAACCGGGAAGTTCAATCACAAATTCGTTGAAGTGGTGACTCTTGTCATGTGGTAAAGTAATACTTGAGATTTCACTCAACTTTTGTTTTGCTAAAATACAAGCAGTCATGTTACGCACGGCAAGTGTATGCAGTCCTTCAGGACCGAGTAAAGACATGTGCATGGCTCCCATCAATGCAATCAGTGTTTCATTCGTACAGATATTTGATGTGGCACGATGACGACGAATATGTTGCTCTCGAGTTGATAAAGTCAAACAATAAGCAACTTTCTCATCTACATCAATACTGCGACCTACAATGCGACCAGGCATCAATCGCAGATAGGCTTTGGAGCACGCGAAGATTCCATAGATTGGACCGCCACCAGTAATAGGGCTTCCAAGAGGTTGCCCTTCACCAACGACAATATCAGCGCCATAATGACCAGGCGCTTCTATCAGACCAAGAGACACGGGTTGAACCGCCACAATGAGTGCTGTATGTTCACCGATGATTTCTTTGAGTTGGGAAAGTCCTCCATCGAGGATTCCAAGAGGATTTGGCTGTTCAACATAGACGCCACAAGAGCCTGCAGCTTCTGCCACGCCAGCAAGGTCAAGGGTTCCATCAGGATGATGGCGGAGGAGTTTAATGTTAATCTCAGCACCTTGGCAGTAATTGTACATCACAGAAAGTCGATCGGGTGGCGTTAATTCCGAGACATAGACTGTATCTTTTTGAGTTGCTTTCCGATTATGAACTCGAACACAGCAGGTCAATGCTTCAGCAGCTGCAGTCGAGCCATCATACAAGGAAAGGTTCGCAACTGGAAGTCCAACAAGTTCTGAAATGAGTGTCTGAAACTCCCACATTGCCTGAAGCATGCCTTGACTTACTTCGGGCTGGTATGGCGTATATGCTGTGAGGAACTCTCCACGTGTCACTAATTGGAATACAGAAGCCGGTACATAATTTCGATATAATCCAGCTCCCAAAAATGAGACGCGTTCACCAAGGGCGACATTGGCCCCCAGCAATCGGCGCGCATCAGCGATGATTTCTTCCTCGGATTGCGGTGGAGGCAATGAGAGCTCCTCAGTCATCCGAACTTCAGCCGGAATATCTGCGAATAAGTCCTCGATTGAAGACATACCCATTGCTGAAAGCATTTCGGCCTCGCGGCCCAAGTTCGGTAATTGGTCGACCATATCATCACTCACGCACCGGGGGTGCGGCTTAAACCAAACGCGAGACGCCCTTAATTATCGCTCTTCAACCGTATCACTTATGAAAGGCCGAATACCTCATGTTCTACCTCGATTTGGAGTGGATATGGCGCGTATTGCAATGGTCGTTACCAATGCTTGTTCGCCCGACCCGAGAGTTCTACGGCATGCGTCTTGGCTTGTCCAAGAAGGTCACGATGTCACCGTCCATGCGTATGACCGTCAAGAGCAACATCCTATGAGCGAATCTCATGGTGGCGTACGAATCATGCGTTACCATCTTGGAAAGAGTCCCTATGGAGGGATGTTGAAAACCGCTTTGGGTATTCGCACATTCAGTCAAAATGTTTCCCGGGGGTTAGCAACGAATCAACCTCAGCTCGTGTATTGCCATGATGCTGACACGCTCGGCATAGGCTGTCATTTGAAAGCGAAATACAACATTCCTATGGTTTTTGATATGCATGATTTACACCACTCTTGGATACGTATGCCCGCACCTAAGTCTCGACTAAGGGGTATTCTCAGTCGAGTCATGGAGAGACGAATGCTGCGTCGTTTGAAGCATGTCGATTGTATCCTCACCTCGAGTGGAAAGATATCTGAACAAAGTATCTACCCTGGATTCCGAGAATACTTGCTCGAACATGGGTACGAATCCACAGTGGTGGAAAACCGACCAGAATCGGGAACATTGGGTGAACGAACACCGGATGCGCATTGGTGTGTTGGCTATTTGGGGAGAGTTCGAGAAGTCGAATCATTTCAATTTCTTCTTGATGCTGTTCTTTCGATGGAAACAAAACAACGGCCTTCAATCCGAATAGCTGGGGATGGAGTGGCATTTGATTTGGTCTCACAACTGCTTCTGACTGCCAAGAAGAATCATGAGTTGGATGTGAAGATCACTGGAAGTTTTGATTCAGATGAATTCTCTACAATGATACTGGAAATCGATGTCATGTATGCTCTGTATTCACCAAACCGAGGTAATATTCTGCAAGGTGCACTCCCGGTGAAGATGTTCGATGCTGCTGCCCATGGAGTCCCTAGTGTAGTCAATGCCAAATGTTTGATGGGAGAAGTTGCAGAAAGTGAAGAAATCGGTCAAACTGTCGAATGGTTAGACCATAATCAACTCGCAGCGAGCCTCATCCAGTTACGTGATTCAAGGGTTCAATTAAACACGACTTCCGAACGAGAAAGAAAGTACTTCCTCGAAGCTGTGAACCGATTGTTGATTTAATCAGATGAAAGGTGGTCGGACAACAACTGCCTTGACTGATTTCCGAGGGCTTGCGATAATCAGAACTTCATCACCTTCAGAGACTGAATGCAAATATCCAATTCCAATACCTACGTTATCAAGACTTGGAGCAGGAGCACCAGAAGTCAATCGACCAACCGACGTGCCATCCAATGCAGTCACTTCTTTTCCTGGTCTTGGCAAAGGACCTTTTTCGAGGTATCGAATACCCCACCAGCGTGCATCATTGTCATCATGCCCAATTACACGATGCTTTCCGATGAATTCATGTTCAAGGTCGAGCCCAAAGGGTACGTTTGTCTCCCAAGAGTCTCGACATAAGAAGGATGCAGAATCATCTTCAGCTAAAGGTGGCCAACAAAAATCGACACCAGAAAGCAAGAAACCTTTCTCGAGTCGAAGCGTATCACGGGCTCCAAGACCAATCGGTATTGAGCCTGCCTGAATGAGTGTTCTCCATAGCAACGGAGCTTGCGTATTCGGTACGAATATCTCATATCCTGCTTCTCCGGTATATCCGGTACCTTGAATCCAACCTTCAATCCCAAGGCTATTCTCACCGATACGTTGCCACTTGAAGCGTGCAACATGGTTTGAGTCACCAAGAACAGAAGTAAGAATGGATTTGGCATTCGGACCTTGAAGTGCCATTATGGACGTATCGTCTGAAAGATCTTCAAGGACAATCGAACCATCTTCTGGCAAATGAGTCGTGAACCAATCCCACATGACTCCAATCATGGATGCATTCGGCACGCCAAGAATCTCTTCATCGGAAACAACTGCAAAAATCATGTCATCAATGAGTTGACCGTCATGGTCGAGAAAGTGAGTATATGCACAACGAGGAGCTTGAACTGCAGTCACTTTTTGTGTTGCAAGTGATTCCATCCATTGTTTCACATGTGTTCCAGAAAACCGGAACGAACCCATATGAGATACATCAAAAAGACCAGCGTTCGAGCGAGTTGCAAGATGTTCAGTTTTGATGTTTGAATACCAAATCGGCAATTCAAACCCATGAAAATCGACGATGTTCCCTTCAAGAGCAACATGCTCATCATACAACGAAGTTCGAACTGGTACACCATCGCTCATAGCATTGGGATGTCAACCCGCCCCTTAAACTCAAGCAATATCCAACATGCTTGCTGTCTAATTTTGGCAATGTGCAAAGGAGTCATTGAGAAGAAGCGCCTCGTGATGAATGAGCAATGGAAGTACATCGACACCATCCGACCATTGCCCCATATTGGTGAGCAGAGGAGAATTAATCAAATGTTCATAAGCCCAAGATTCAGTGAATACATCACCTCGGCTTCTCGCCACGACCCAGTCTGCTTGCGCATCTATTCGGCGATATACACCCCAGTCAGCCAGTGTATCATGAACTGAATCTGTTGGAAGGTAATGCGACCCCACTAGTCGAGGGAAACCATACAAGTCACTTTGCAATTCAATAAAGAGAACATGCTCTTGCGGAAGCATAGAAAACATAGCCTGGTGATGAACGCTGTAACAAACATCAACTGACATATCGTCAATACCTTGTGCAATATGAATCATGGTAGAATCAGGAAGACGCGACATATTGGGTTGTAATTCAGGATGGCTTGGACGAGTCCATGGCGATTCAAAATCGAGGAAGAGTGTCTCATTGCCCCATTGCCTCTCCATGGATTCATACAAGCTCAAGAACACATAAGCTCCTCCCAAACTGTGACCTCCAAGCCAAAGGTGCGAGGGATCGATGGTATGTTCTCCGAGAACTGCATCAATTTCAGCCGAGCGGTTTTCGAGGAGGGCAATGCGTTCAAGTTCATCAAAAGCCGCTTCGAATGCTTGCGCCCGGTACAGATGATGAGGCCAGTTTGATGCTCCATATTCATCGATGGCATCAAAACCATCTGGGATTTCTGGATTAATATCTGAAGGATACTGAATGAAAGCAACAGCCATACCCTTCGCGGAGAGATGAGCGATCCAATCAGTATATTCTTCATAGGTTGGATAACCCCATCCATGCGTTAAAATAGCCAACGGGATGGTTTGAATTTGAGAATCTTCAGGTAATAAAGGAAGCGTCAGATACACTGAGAATTCAATGTCTTCTTCCTCAACACCTCGCATGTTTTCAACTTCTTGTGGAACTGGATAGGGGTGGATGGAAAGCGATGTATCAAACGGCCCGGGATCAGCACCATAACCGATAAGGGGCGCCGGTGGTGGAGAAGGGGCCATTCCAATCATTGCAGGTATACCTGGCATAACCAACCACGCGGCAAAGAAAACCCCTGCAATGTGTAAGGTGTGCCCTGCAATACGTATTGGCTTTGCATCTTTCGGGACATGAGGAAACCCTCCGACCATCAGTAGCATCGAAAGCAGAAGAAAACCATACAATGTCGGCAGAAGAAGGAATGCTCCTCGCAAATAGAACAGATCGAGTGCAAAAAACAGCACAATAAATCCAACAAGGAAACCAATCAGAAAGACTCCAATTCCATTAGCCCAACGGGGATTCAAACGGCCTTTTAGTTGTCGCTGAAGAACCAAGAAAGTAAGGAAAAGAAGCACACTCATCATGAGGGTGAACGTAAAGATACCTTCTCGTAAGGACATGGTCCATTGTAATGTCCGATAAGCGTACGGCCAAATTGAATCACTGACATCTTTACCAGAAAGGGAACGCAACAGGGGTTCCAAAACTGAAAGTATCATACCGGAAACAAAAACAAGCGGGAAGAATACATCCTTCGAGTACACTCGTTTCCAAAGAGGGGCCGTTGTTACATCTCCCTCCATGGAATAAGTTCACCCCTCGTAGTTCAAAAAAGGTCGTTTTTTTCTTTATTTTTTTATGCTGAAGAAGCACCATGTTCACTGGGCAATCCTCGGATAACATCATTGTAGAGTAGCGTGAGTTCATTCAGTAACTCATCCAATGAATGTTCACTGATTTTAGGGTTTGAAATCACGGCACGGAAGATGACATCATCGCCGATGTTTGAACGACTCACCATGTAATTGCCATTTTGCATCATCCTTCGACGTATTTCAGAGTTGAGCTCATTGAGATCACCATCGTAATCTTCCGGTGAGAAACGGAAACAAACATTTGTCCACATGCGTGACGACATCAACTGTAAATCGTCATGTGCGAGAACTTGAGACTCTAAATGCCCTGCAAGATCCATATACCGATCAACCATCGAAGCCCAACCAGCATCACCACATTCTCTCCAAGCCAGCCAAAGTTTGAGAGCATCGTTACGACGACCGCATTGCAGTGAATATCGCCCAGCATCAATGTTACGAGATTCTTCATGGAACAAATAGTGGGCTACGTTCCCGTGCGCACATACTCGAGCCAAAATTTCAGGCTGCTTCACCAAAAAGGCACTGCAAATCAGTGGCAAACCCATCATTTTATGAGCGTCCCAGCAAACGCTGTCAGCAGATTCGACTCCATCGAGAAGCGCGCCGTGTTTCGAAGAAAACAATGCTGAACCACCCCATGCTGCATCGACGTGATGCCAAATCCCTTCCTTGAGGGCAATATCACTGATTTCTTTAATCGGGTCAAATGACCCACGAACGGTTGTTCCTGCGGTCGAAATGACGCAAAAGGGTACACCACCTTCACGTCGAGTGCGTTGAATCTCCTCTTCCAATGCAGATGGATGCATACATCCATCTTCATCACAGGCGACTTTGATGATGTTCTGATGGCCGATTCCGATGACATTCGCTGACATAAGAACCGAATAATGAGATTCACTGGAGACATAAGCAACCATGGTACGGCCATCAAATCCAGTTTGTGTTGAAGTAGGAACCATCACCTGGCGGGCACATAACATCCCGAGCATGTTTCCATTTGAACCGCCTGTCGTCAAGGTTCCTGCTCCACCTGAGAAACCGACCATCTCACCCATTCGAATCAGTAAAGTTTGTTCGATGAGTGTTGCTAATGGAGCTAATTCATAGGTATACATCGAAGTATTTGTCAAAGTGGCAATGATTTCTCCTGCGAGTCCTGCAGTATTGATCCCACCCCAGAGAGGATTCATAAATTCGGGTCGATTCGTTTTGACACAGGAACGCAGGTAGGTATCGATGTCATCGAGCACTGCGTTCATGCCATTACCTTCAATCGGCAATTTGAGGTCGGTTATTTTCGAAAGAGAGGTATGTGGGAGAGGATCAGCTACTTTGCCAGGTTCATCTCCAGCACGGAGATACTTCACAATGCGATTGGAAATTTCTTCGATGAATACCTCTAACTCCATGTGACTCAATTACAGTGGGAGTGGGGGAGGTTCTTAGTATTCGTGAATCATATCGCTTGCATCTTGATTTGACTGATAGGATGGAATCAATAAAATAAGTATAAGAATTGTATTGAATAGGAATATATGCACATTCAATAAAAAGATTACTGAGCTTTAATTTATCCGTAAAAACCTCGAAAAAAGACCAATTATTCATTACTTACTCCACGGTAATGCGATCATAATGGAAACAGGCTCTGAAAAGAAATCAAACTCACAAATTCGATGCTTAATCTTCACCGATGGTCGGGATTTGAGTCCGAAAGCCATGCATCATGCATACTTCATGAGTAACATTGAATAGTATTTTGCTTGAGCTGCAGATATGCTTGGAGAAGTAGGAGACAAATGGCTCAGCCGGTTACACCAAAATGTTGCGAAGGATTTGCGCACCAAAGGTTGGTCCCAAACAGAGATTGCAGAAGTATTGGGCTCGACTCAGAGCACGATATCTCGCCAGATGCAAAAACCCCCAACATCGCTTGGGGCAAGTGCAGATGAAGCTACAATCGATGGATGGGGGCATGAATTATCTCTGGCCTTGAATGCTATGGGGCCAGAATCACGTGTCGTTCGACAACGACTTGTTATCGAATTTCAATTCACTGGCAACAATACTATTCGCTATGATAAAACCTTGACTGGATTGGATTTAGAAGAAGGACAAGAACAACGAGCACTGCTACGTCGATTGGAATGGGCAGCAGGGAGATTGGATGTACGACGTATAGAGCATTCCATCCCCGCAGTAGGCCTCAACATTGCATCGTGCAGCAGTGGAGCTACTTCCACTGAAGAAGTTGCAGCTTTCCCTGGCCGTATTACGCTGGTTGATGGGGCATTGCGCCACCATGAAACACCAAGTTTTGGATCATCAAAACATCTTGCGTCAGTCTTACTCGCAATTCATGCCCTTGATACCAGTAAGGTATCAATTCTCAACATCCGCCCTCCGTTGGGAGCTAATGGAGTTGACACAGAACGAGTTGAGCAAGCTTGCCAACAACTTGGTTACAATTTTTCACTCGCACCAAAGGGAGCAGTCGACACTCAAGATTCGCGTATTGATGTAGTACTCGATCAAGGAGATTTTGGATGGGAACCGACACTCTACATCTTGGCCCATAACCCACTTGACCTGATCGATCGAACACATCAGGTGCTTTCTGTACTTCGGGGCGATTGAATGAATTCCAAACTGAAAGCGGGTGTACTGTTTACTCTCCTTATTTCCTTTTCCTTGAGCGGTTGTTTATCGGAAGAAGCTCTGGGGTCACTCGAATCTGAAAACTCCTGTTTGGCAGAAATTCAGGTTCGAGAAAGTGATGGAACATTGAAGATTTTAACCTATGATATTGCTGGTTTTTCTGATGAACTCATCGCTCAATTTACCGATGAGACGGGTGTTTCAGTTGAATTTATTCGCACCGATGATGCTGGAGGAATTTTGGACCAAATGATGCTTACAAAATCTGCACCGCTTGCTGATTTGATGATTGGATTGGATAACACCTATCTTCCAACTGCAATTCAAAACTGCCTTTTGATGGAACATTCTGTATCCAATGAGTCTTTTACCACCTCCTCGATGGAATTCTATGATGGTCCACTTGCACTTCCATTCGATGAGGGTGATGTTTGTCTCAACTACGATGAGGATGCCTTGGCTGCTGCAAATATGTCAGTTCCAACAAGCCTCTGGAATCTCACAGAAGCGGAATGGAACGGTAAGATGACTTTCCCCTCGCCAATGACTTCTTCACCCGGTCGAGCATTTTTGGCTGCGACTGTCGACTACTTTGGCAACTCACCGGGTAACGAAAGTGGAAACATGTCGAGTTGGTGGAATGCCGTTGCCCAAAATGGAGCAATTTTTACGTCCGGATGGACTGAATCGTACGTGACATACTATACCGGTGGCTATGGTGAATACATGGAGGGCCACATCGGTGGAGCCTACCTTACCGTATCGTATTGCCATTCACCCGGAGTCGAAGCGTATTTTTCAGAAAATTATACCCATTCCTCTTCCTTGGTACTTCCACGTGCTTCATTCCATCAGGTAGAGTACACCGGGATTATCAACGGTGCTGCAGAGGTCAATGCAGCAAACCAATTCATTGAATTCATAACATCAATAGAAGTCAACGCCAATATGCCTGACTACAATTCCATGTATTCGGTCCGAAATGATACAGACTTACCTGAAACGAATGGTTACCGATACCATGCTGATCAAGCATTCGTGAGTACGGCTATTACCCAAGACCTTATTGAGCAAAATATGGATGATTGGCTGCTATCTTGGCGGAATGCAGTTCAAATTGACTGAGGATGATTCTCGTGGCCAATGCTACGGTGAAACAGAGGTTGAAACCCATTCATGGTCAAGCTCATAAATCGTTTCGAGCCCTCATTGTCGTTATTTTCCTTATCGGAACAATGCTACCTTTTGTCTATGCTTTCATACGACTTAAGATGGTCACCGGTTGGACTTTTTGGCAAGCCCTGAGTGGATTTGATACCGTCTATGGCGGTAGCGAAGCACTACGATTCACACTCCTTGAAGCGTTTGCATCTTCATTGCTAACAGTTCTTATCGGACTGCCGATTGCGTGGTTCTTAAGCCGATACCAATGGAAGCGAATCCGAATATTACGGGCTTTTCTAGCGGTTCCATTTGTCACACCTGCAATTGTAGCTGCCATGGGGTTTCTCAGCCTCATTCGGCAAGACGGTTTACTCACGAAAATGGGCATAGACCTACGCCTGGAAGAGGGTGTAATCGGATGGTTTGCAGAAGCATCAGGTTGGCAACATCCTGGCCATTTCATAGCACTCATCATTGCACATGCCTGGTTTAATTTGTCACTTATGATTCGATTTGTCGAACCAACCTTATCTTCACTCGACCCGGCTTGGGAAGAACAATTATCGATGTTACCAGGAGGGAAATCAAGAATTTCACGTTTGAAAAATCTATGGATTCCGGTAATTGGTCCTGCAGTACTGTGTGCAGCATCGCTAAGCTTCTTATTTTCATTCACCTCTTTTGCGTTAGTGAAATGGTTAGCGCCTACCAACCATTCACTTGAGTCACTTATGGCAGAAGCTGGTTCTTCCGCAGGTATTGTTGGGTATCGAATTGATTCAAGCGAATTGATTTATTCGGTTGCTCTACTGCAATTCCTCATTTTACTCTTCACGTTGTGGATCACTGCAATGTTACAAAAGCGCTATTCAGAGCGACTCTCTCTGTTGAGTGAACAAGGTGTTCGGAAGCACCATGGTCCACCCACAATACTCGCTAAGTTGGTTATTCTTCTCGGTATATTATTCACCGTTCTACCTTTTGTCTCAGTATTTATCTCCTCATTTCAAGTCCGTAAAATCTCCGATGGTTCTGCCAAATATGATTGGACCCTGGATGGGTGGTCAAATGCATGGAGTGGAGATTTGTCCACAATGGGAGTTGGTGAAGCGATGTCAAACTCCATCATCTATGCCTTATGTACCCTTGTCGTAGCGTTACCTCTCGGATGGGTTTTAGCCTCAACGATCTTCAAACTCGAACAATCGGGATGGTCAAAGTCTTCAAAGATATTGGATTTAGCATGTATGTTACCATTGGCGATTTCGGCTTTGATGGTGGGCCTGGGTGTGTTACTCGGTGGACTAAGATGGTATCCCGAGATGTTTAGTTGGTTCCTTCTTCCGGTTTATCCTCATGTTCTTCTCACCATTCCGTTTGTTGTGCGAGTGATGTTACCAGCTTACCATTCACTGGATCCAGCATATGCTGAGCAATGTAAAATGTTGAACCTTTCACCACTACGATCGTGGTACCATGGTTCATTGATGTTCTTACGAGGACCGGCTGTTGTAGCGGGATCACTCACATTAGCTTTCTCTCTTGGTGAATTTGGAGCTTCATGGTTGTTAGTACGTTCGGGTACTTGGGACACACTCTCGATTGTCGTCGACCAGTTAATGAGTCGCCCAAATTTCGACCCTCTAATACATCCGACTGCTATGGCTGCTGCAACGATGTTAATGGTGCTCACATTCATTTTGTTCCTGCTTGCAGAACGTTTCAGGGCACCTGACCAGAGGAGTGGTTTTTGATGAAAGATCCAGTGACAACACTACGTTTGAAAAATATTGCCAAGACCTTCAACTCTCAACTCATTTTTAAAAATTTGAATATCGAGGTTCATGAAAATGAAATCGTCGCTCTTCTTGGGCCAAGTGGATGTGGAAAATCTACGCTTTTGCGTATGATTGCTGGCTTGGAGTCGGTTGATGAAGGGATGATTAAATTTTCAAAATCAACAGAAGCAGATGTTGGTTATGTATTTCAGAAACCGATTCTCTATCCCCATCTAGATGTTGCGGGGAATGTTGCTCTCGGAATTGGAGAAAGAATCACGAAGAGTGAACGGAAAGAAAGGATTGCCAATGAATTATGCCTTGTCGGACTTGAAGGATTTTCTTCTCGGAAAATTGAATCACTTTCAGGTGGTGAGGCACAACGCGTGACGGTCGTGAGAGCCTTACTCAATCAACCAGCACTCTTGTTGCTTGATGAGCCCTTTTCAGCACTGGACATTCCAACACGCCGTAAGATTGCCCAAGACACAAGAGCTGTTCTCAAATCGAAAAAAACTTCTGCAATACATGTTACACATGACCCCCAAGAAGCAGAAATTATTGCGGATCGAGTCCTAAAATGGGATGAAATCACCTCTTTTGGAACGGAAGAAGAGTAAATTAAGATGGCTACAATCCAAGGATACCATAATAAGTGGCCCCGTATCAATTCCTTTTGGTCAACATGGTAGGTACCCCACTCGATGTGCTCCCGTATGTGCGGGGAATCCAAATGGTTCTCTCTGGATATGAAGGGTACACAAAAGGTAAACGACGTAATGCAGATCTCGCGATTCGTGAGGAAATTAAGCGGTGCGGCACACGTGCTCGAAACCATATAATGAATATCCATGACAGTAGTTTTCGAGAAAAGAAAATTGTTGTAGCAAAAGCAGCAAAGGCATGTTGCAATACCATAGATCTATTAATTGAAGACATTGATAAATCACCAACTGGTATGACACATGCTTTCTTTTCTGGACAACGTTCTGCATCGGTGTCTGTCCTTAAAAAACTCATCAAACACGACCATGATGTAATTGAAATGATGACCAAAGCGGTCAATATATCGAACAGTGTCGAACATGCATTTTCTTCGGACCAGTCCGACAATGAAGTCAAGTCTTTGATTCGAAAGTGTGAACAGATGATTACCAGTTCCCGTGGCTATTACAGTGCAAGATCAACTGTTCTTGATGGACTGCGACAGAAAAAGAAGGTGTGAATATGACGACGAATTTTAAGTGGCGAAGCAACCCAAACATCGTAGCTCGACTTGTGGATGGAAATGACATTAAAACTTGGAAATCACAGCAAGTTGTCTTGAAGCCAAATGAAGCTTGCGCCTTTATAATCGATGGCAGAATTGGCGACATCGTATCTGAAAAAGTAGTCGGTAACATCGGAGGAGGCCTCGGACGTCATATTGCAGATATGATGGGTGCAACAGCAACTGACCGGCGAATGCTGTTCGCTATGACAGGACCGATCGATTTGTGGGTCCCGTTTTCAACAAATCTCGCAAATGGTTCAGGAGCTACCGGACACATGAATCTCCGCATCCAATTACGTAAAGAGGACATTCCTAAATTACTCAATCTTTTTGCAAACCGTGCACCACTTCTCGATCGAGAAGGGTTGATTTCTTTCTTTGGCCATGAAGTTACGACACGATGCATTGTCCCGGCGCTGGCAAAATGTACAAGCATTGAAGAATTACGTAGTTCAGAGTTCCAAGAGCATTTGGAAATGCACACCGAGGTTGAAATGCGACAGACGCTATCGACTCTTGGTTTCACTTTCTTACGTGCTTTTATTTCGACCAGTAAAACTGACCAAGAGAAGCTTGCTCGACTCAAAGCAGATTTTGACTTTGCAACAAAAACGGAAGGAGCAAATGCCGATGCTTTGATGGAACGTATCGCAATTCGTGAAGCTGCAACACTGCGCCGCATTGAATGTGAAGTAAATGTAGAACGTGCAAAGAAACGAGGAGAAGTCACTATACAAGCAGAAAGTGAACTTCTCGAACTTCGTAAGCAGGAATCGGTCTGGGAAGCAGAACTCAAGCGAGACCAAGGACGTTCTGACCTTCGTATGAAAGAATCATCTCATAAAACATCTCAAGCTATGGACTTGTTTGACCAAGTCCAGAATCGAAAGCGAGACCGTATTCAACAAAGTCAAGAACACCAAGATCAGAGAATGGATAAGCAAAATGATATTCAGACAAAAATGATGGAAATGGCAGCACAACAAGGTGCATTGACTCCTGAAGTGATGCAAGAGTTCTTGCGTCAGCAAACTGCTCAAAAAGCAATTGATGGGACCGATTCAGTCAGTCAGGCAACACCACCAGTTGGTTCTGTCTGCCAACAGTGTCAAGCTGCCATGATGCCAGGTTGGAAAGCCTGCCCTCATTGCGGCTGGTCGCAATGATTACGCCTCAGAAAAGCCATGAGAACTTCTGAGCCAGCACAAGTATTACACCTCCAACAGATTTGGTGAAATCATGTTCCTACAATGGGGTTCCAAACCTTGGAGAATTTGGCGTTCGCATTGGAACAATCGGCAAATGTTTCGTAACAGACGCCTCACCTTTGCTATTTTGACTGCCATGGGATTGTTTGCTGCAATCCCATATACGCTGATTAATCGATTTGCATCAATACGGGATTGGGCTGCTTTTGACCCCACACTCCAACTCGACATCGAGATTCCATTCATCGCATGGATGGTTTTACCTTATCTTACACTGTATTTGTATTACCCAGCAGCTGCCTGGCTCGGTAGTAAAAATGAAATAATGTGGCGACAAAATATAGTGTTTCATCAAATGATGCTGCTGACATGCTGGGGAGTGAATCTAATATTCATCCTGTTGCCTGTAGAAATAGATTTGCGCCATCTTATCCACGGCATTGAAGGTACTTCATGGGAACCGATATTCGCAGCTATGCACACCGTGGACACCCCTTGGAATTCTTGGCCTTCGCTTCATATCGTTCAAAGCATGCAAGTGGTATTGGTGCTCAGGTATTGGTATCCACCAAGAACCACGCGTCTCAAAACAGCACACGCCTTACTTCTCATTATGTGGATCTCGCTCGTCATATCGACCATGACCATCAAACAACACTATGTTTGGGATGTTGCAACTGCAATGTTAGTGGCTGGGCTCGGATGGAGATATTGGATGAAACCATGTCTTGAACGCTTGAAGACAGAAGAATTCATCGACCAATTCGATGCTCGAATGGCACTCGATTAACCGAAAACCTGACTGACCAAATCAGGGCGTGTTAGGTAGAGAGTGAGGCATATTCCTGCCATGATCATCATCCAAGATCCAACCAGTTTAATCATGCCTGTCGCACGCTTGAGGAAATTAATCATGACTTGTCGTCCCAAGCCCACCATGGTTGTAACAATGACCATCAGAATCAATAAACCAACCATCAAACCACTTATTCCAATTCCAGTTGCCGAAGGTCCAAGTGTACTGAGGTAGAGGACGAAAGGAAGAACTGCAGCGGCGGTACAATCAATGGATGCAGCGGCATAACCAATGCCATAGAGATACATGTTTCGGCGTGGGGTAAACGTTTCATCTTCTTCCGTTGTACTGTACTTACGAACAAGTTTATCGACAAATCCCATCAGATGCGAAGTGATTCCGATGAGCATCATCGAACCTAAAACAATCAACAACAAAGCGATGAAAATAGCAATGAAATGTACTGCGCCCGACTTAGCAAAAGCTTCGCCCATAATCATAGCAACAATGCCAATCAAGGCAAAGAATGTCCACATGCCAAGTCCTGAGAGTATTCCAATGACCAATGAATTCGGCATTTTCTTTTTCAGTTGCCCTGAATCGATGAGTTCGTCTTCTCGGGCACTCAGTGAAAGATAGTACGAGATGAAACCCGGCAATACTGGGAAAGCACATGGTGAGAAGTAGACCAAAATAGATAACACCAGTCCAAGAATGAATATTGCAGCATAAGATGTACTCGGCTCCTCCCATGCAAGACGTGACGAGATGAGTTCAGAGGATTCTTGTTCGGAAAGGGTGGCCGACAATACTTTTTCCATTTGACCATCAAAACCTGCCCAACGGTCGGTTGGATTACCTGTGGATTGTTTCTCAATGATGTAACCTTCTTCGTCAATAATCAAAACAACAGGAATTTGCCCCGTACCGCCTGTCGTGAACAAACGGACAGGATCGGTGGTCGAACCATCTTCCAAAACTGCCCCTGTAGTGGAACCAAGCCCAGTGGGATAATACGGAACATGATAAGGGTCCGCTGATTGATTCAGATATGGAATGTCTTCGCTATACCAGGCACCATAAGCAAATATTTTCAGTGATTTACCCGAAGCATTTGCCATGGCTTGCCAATCATCCATATTCTCTTCAATGTGTTCTTGCACAACATGGCAATTTCCGCAGTCACGCGCCATGAGATCAAGAATTATGATACTTCCACGGTGTTCAGAAAGAGAGATCCACCCGGTAGAATTAGCCAGCGGTTGTTCAATGTCACTGCGGTTCAACGATTCAAATACAATATTTGGAATTGGTGCAGGTTCTGCGTCAGAAGCAAATATGTCATCCATACTGTCAAACATTGAGAGTGCAGCAAAGGAAATAGTCACAAACATCAGTGCAGCAATGCCGAAAGCTTTCCAAGTTTCAGCTTGTTTGAAAACACCAAAATCAGCCTGCCCCCATAGACCTTTGAATGCAGAAAAGACCCGGTTCCGAGGAATTTTTGGTTGAGGAGAACTTTGAGGAGGCAAATCTTGCTGCTGAGGTGCATGGTAATGATTGTGAATCACAGGTCCGGTATGCAAATTACCGCCAACAACACTGTCATTGAGATTGGTGGACAAATCAATATTGATTGCATCTTCACCATCCAGTCCCATGCTTCTACCAAGACCGCACACCATTTGAACATAATGGGTGGGATACTTGTAATTCGTAAAACAATAATGACCATTTATTCTTATGGAAAGAATGTAAACTCACAGAACTAATGTGAGTCATGGGTTTGGAATTATATGGGCAATGGGCTGAAATCATCGGTTTGATTACGATACTGGTGCAGCGATTTATTCTTGGTTTTAAATTAAAGAAATAAAGGCAAGTCGCATGAGAAGTGGGCTCGGAGAGATTTGAACTCTCGATCTTCGCCATGTGAAGGCGACATCATAACCCCTAGACCACGAGCCCTAAGGTAAACCGTCGTAAAGCCGGCGTGATATAAGACTCCCCGTCGAACATCTACGTTAACGGTGAGCGTTGAGATGAACCATACCAACTTCAAGTCGGTCATGGGTTGGGTGGACTTCGATGAGGTGGACTGGAACATTGACCACATCCGCTAATTCTTCAGCTAACGAAAGTGGCAATTCAATGCGCTGATATTCAGCATTATACCGAATCCATCCTTCTGCAACTCCGAGTTCTTCCATCAATTCAGCGACGTCTTCAGATGCATCCTCGAGTTGAGTAGGTATGGAGCCAAACAGAATCGTATCGTCGTCACTTAATATTTCATAAGGTCGTAAATTCGCTTGACCCCTTCGTCGGAAACGAGCTCGGAGTTGTCCTGCATCCTTGTAGTGCGATGAACAGAACTTCAGATGGAAATTCATGTCTTGGGCTGCATCTTTCAATCGCAGAGCCAATTCAGCAGAACCTTCAGCTGCTGCGGTAATACCACCGCTCAGATTAAATCCACGGACATCCATATTTTCTTGATTTCCAACCGTAATTTCGAGTTCATTGAGATTAAGGAATTCTACTGGAGAATCATGTAAAGTATCGAGCAAGGCGAACAGTTGTTCCTCTTTGTCCGGTTCACACGGTAACTCAATTCCTACGTGGATGCCTGCATCAGCACAGGCTTGTATCACTGGAAGATATTTCGTCAAGGTCCCATCCAAAAGGTGGAAACGAATCTCGTCTAATCCTGCTGCTCCAAAATCGGCTGCACGGTCGACTTGGAAAGGTATGGAAGTGTAGAGGTGGATGTGATGCTCTTTTCCAAAAGCGGCTTTCAGTTGGTGAACGGCTTCCAGTGATTTTTCCATGTCAAGCATTGGGTCTCCACCGGTAATCCCAGTACCTGTAGCACGCATAGCATGGCCTTCTTCAATCACATCAGCCCAAGAAGAGCATCGGCGTTCGTTGGCAAACATGTCGGGTGATTCTCGTCGATTGTCCGAGAGAGGGCAATAATCACAGCCCCAATGGCATTTACCTGTGACAAATAAAACCAGTTTACTACCTCGTTGACACTGAATGCATCCTTCAGCCTCACCGTCTTCTGCAGGGAGGATTTCGGTCGCCATTGGCAAAGACACAGTCATTGAACTCAAACACTCCTGTCGCCTTTGGGGTTTCAACCTCTCGTATGGTCCCATCCTTATTGGGATGCATTTGCCTGATGAATGAGCCACCGATGAAAACGGTAATCGCCGGTGAGTTCAGGGTGAAAAGTCAATGCCAATCGCGACCCGTCAAGAACACCTACAATCTCTTCCCCTAAAGTGGCCACGGGTACGCATTCGATACTTGTTTGATCAAACCGAGGAGCCCGAATAAAGACGCCGTGGAATGTGGAGTTGGTATTGAGTGAAGCAGTATCACCGACTGGAAGCGGTTGATGGTTGAATTGGTCACGTTTGGCAACCTTTGCTGAAATGCGACCTCCAGACGGAGTCTCAAGAGAAACTTCAACTTCTGCTTCAAAAGATTCTCGTTGCCGGCCCCAAGCATTACGCGAAATACCAGCACGAAGAAATGGAGATTGTGCTTCACCAGGATTGGCCAGAAGAATTGCTCCGGCACAGGTTCCAAGTACGGGACGTTGAGGGAATTGCTTCATCCATGAAAATAAAGCAGTGAGAAGAGATTCACTTTGACTGGCTTTGCGCATTGCGGTTGATTCTCCACCTGGTAGAACAAGACAATCGAGATGCTCCCCCACTTCGAGTGCACTTCTTAACTCAATTATTTCGAGATCGAGATGAAGTTGTATCGATGCTGCACGCAGTGCCTCGGCATGCTCATGCCGGGCACCTTGTAGCATTGCAAGTCCGACACGCACCATGGATGACGGTAGGAGCACTTCCCTAAGAGTTCGACGATAAAGAGGTAGGAACGTTCGGATGGAACGAGGAATTCTATCCATGGAGTTGAAGAACCTCCATGTGTTGCCACAACCATGGACATCAGTCAAGACTGTTTCCTCGTCCCAGGTCCTGTTCGAATGGGTCAAAACTGTCTCAATGCACTGTCGAATCCAGTGATAACCGCACGTGGTCCTGAGTTTCGGGATGTCATGGCCCAACTCAACTCAGGGCTACGAAATGCCTTCAATTTAGCACCCTCTGAACCAGTTCGTGGAGTTCAATCTTGGTCTGGGGATGATGATTACAAAGTCGTCGTTGTGTCCGGAAGTGGAACTGCAGCCATGGAAATGGTCATCGCCAATCGATTTCGTTCCAATGATTTAGTGCTGGTCCCAACCAATGGCAAATTTGGGGAAAGGGTTGCAGAAATGTGTCAACGTTTTTGCAATGTTAAACATCTCAAGTATGAATGGGGACGTGCTTTTGACTTGTATGAACTTGAACAACAACTTGAACGAGGTTGCTATGAGGCTGTTTTGATTTGTCACAATGAAACCAGTACGGGAATCACCCAAGATGCTACTGCCATTGCAGAAATGTGTGTTCGGCACAATACTTCGTTTATTCTCGATGGAATTACATCGGTTGGGGGTATGCCTGTGCACCCGACTGAATGGAATGCTGAAGCAGTGGTTGTTGGAGCGCAGAAGTGCACTGCTGGGCCATCGGGTATTGCTGCAATCGCAATAAATTCAAACTTCATTGAGCGTGTCCATGCGATTCGAGACCAAGGAGATTCAAATCCAAATTACTACCTTGATTTGGTATCTGCTCTGAAAAAAGGTGGAGATGACCAAACACCCTGGACTCCAGCAATTAATCTGGCCATGGGGTGGGCTGCTGCTCTGGACGTACTCAAGAATGAGTCAAACAAGGTTCGTTGGGACCGATGTGAAACAATGGCGAATGGAGTTCGAAACCTCTTCTTAGATCTTGGCTTTGAATTACTTGCAGACGCAGAACAGCGTAGCAGTACAGTTACTTCAATACTTTACCCTGAAGGCATCGATGATACATGGAGAGCTCGTCTCAAAGAAGACTTCAACACACAAGTGATTGGAGCACAAGACCATCTCAAGGGAAAAATGTTCCGAGTCGGTTCAATGGGAGAAACACCAATCAGCGAAATAGTCGAAGGCTGTAAGCGCATGATTGAGTGCTTCACTCAATTTGGAATGGTACTTCCCAAAGTTGATGTTGAATCGTATTTTGAATGAGGCTAGATTATGGCGAAGTACATAGTTTTAGGGCGTTTCCAACCCTTTCACATGGGCCATGAATATTTGGTAAGGTCTGCATTGGAACATGTTGAAGACGGCGACCAACTTGTCATTGCAATCGGTTCGAAACAGGCGGGATGGGAGCCGGATAACCCATGGACTGCGGAAGAACGACAAGACATGATTCAAGTCTGGGCAACGCAGGCTGATGCCGAGATTGAGATTGTAGCAATTGAAGACATCAACGACCCACCAAATTGGGTAACACATGCTGAAAAAATTCACGGTAATGGAATTCTGATTACCACAGACCAAACAACAGCAGAACTCTATCGTGAGGCAGGGTTTGAAGTGCGTATTCCTGAAATGAATCAGCGTGAACAATTTGAAGGATGGCGTGTCCGTCAGACGGCAAAGATGCTCTCAACTGTGTATGATGATGAAGCAGTGCGAGAAGTGCTCAAGGAAAGCATTCCGTCACCAGTGATTGAATGGTTAATTGACAAAGATGGTTTATTCCGACTTTCGACTTTTGAAACTGGAGTCCATGCAGGGTAATTATATTCGCTCATATAAGTCTCAAATAAACTGATTGAATCTAAATGGATTAAAAAAATTTACTGAATGATGTTCAAGGTGATGTAATTATGGGGGATAATATATATCAATTTGAGTATGCTGGAGTCACATTAAAATTCAATTACATCAAAAAAGATCACATCTCTATGAGTTGGAAAAAGGGGGAGTTTTATGAACAAAAATTGCTCGAAAAAATTAAATCTCTGGGGCTAAATGGTGTCTATGTTGATGTAGGGGGTCATCATGGTAATCACAGCATCTATTTTGATAAGTTTTGTAATTCGGAAAAAGTAGTATGCATTGAAGGTAATCCATTTAATTTTGAGTACCTCAAGAAAAACACTATTTTAAACGATTGTAAAAATATATTGCATAGTGAGATAGTTAGTGAGAAACAAGGGGATGTGCTCACAATGGTATATGACCTACAGAATACTGGCAGCAGCATGGTAGTTACTGAACAGAATAAATCTAATTCAGGAAAGGACATGAAAAGTGTGACAAACACAACCAATACTTTGGACAATATACTCGGAAATGAGGACAACATTAGTCTTATCAAAATAGACATAGAGAATTACGAATACAATGCTTTGTCAGGTGCACAATATATTATTGATAAACACCATCCTGTGATTGTAATAGAATTACATCCTGATAATATTTATTATGATGAAATTCGAAGTTTTTTCGATAAGAATAATTATACTACAGATAACGTAAGCTATGCATTCAGTCCAACCTTCATATACATGTAAGATTTGATATTAGTTCTAAAATGTAAAATATTTCTATCGACTTACTTTTTTCTCTCCAATTTTTGTACAGCTTTGGCTTTGATTCCACTTGTCACGGCCGAAAATTTATCCTTAGCGGCTTTTTTAACTGGCTTGGTGACTTCATCAAGAACATGACGCTTAGCAGATTGTGCAGCTGACTTTGTTACCTTCTTAGCTGCTTTACCTGCAGCACCGGCTGCCTTACCTGCAAGTTTCTTGACCATGAACAACTGAAAGCCTCGCCACACAAGAATCTTGTGGCTCATTCATCCGATGCCACAACAACACGTGCAGCCAAAAGAATTCGTTGTTTGTACATGTAACCTGCTTCAAGAACATCGACAACACATCCTGCAGCAAAGGTTTCTGAAGCAGGAATTGTAGTGATTGCCTCCATCTTCGCCGGATCGAACGGTTGATCTTTCGCTTCAATAGGAGTAACTCCATCCGCAGACAGTTCATGCCACATCTTGTTTCTCAAGAGGCGGAGACCTTGAGCCACCGCCGAAGAATCATCCTTATCGAGATTGTTGAGTGCACGGTCAACATCACCTAATACAGTCAGCATGCGTCGTGCAAGTCCCATCCCACTGTATTGGACAAGGTCTGCTTTTTCGGCCATAAGTCGCTTTCGTACATTCTGAATTTCAGCATCTTTGTAGGCAATCTCTTTCTCTGCTTTTTCAGCACGGGCAAGAGCTTCTTCCAACGGGTCGAGGACTTCAACTTCTATGGAATCCGCCAAGTCGATTGTATCGGCTCCTTCTTCGATAATTGGGATTGAATCATCGCTTTCGATGATGTTTTCTTCAGGTTCTTCCGAAGGCAATTCGTCACTCATCATGTAAGGCGTTACGGAAGTGGTCTTTGAACCCCTCTACTCATCGAGAAGGTACTGCCTGAGATTCCACTGGCCATGTCCCCATTGGGCTGCCTTGAGATGTTCTCTTCCCAAGACCCCGACAAGTGTCGAGGAAGTTTCGCAAAGCGTAATCGTGTAGACGAAGGCACGAGTCGCTCGATCATGCGCCTCATAGGTTGGAACAATTTTCGCATCCTCACTTTCATCAAGGGTTTCACCGAGTTCTTTTCGACGATTCATCCAATCCAAACAGACGAGTTCTGCAAATTCCTCCTCAGGAATACCTTTGAGTCGATTTGTGAGTTCATGCCAGGTGGATTCAGAATACAAATCTTCACTGTCCGCAATGGTTCGTTCCAATGCAACATCGAGGTAGAGGAAGGCACGGCCTTCCCAAACTTCCCAAGCACCGGGGCTAGCCCATTGCATGAGATGAAGCAAACCTTGTGGACCGTCGTTTATTGTCCGTAAGACCTCTAAAACCGTGCCCGAACCCTCATGCTCAACTGAATCCATCCAATCGAGGATTTCTGCTTCACAATCGATATCAAAGGTACGCTTTAATCGTCCATCAAAAGGAGGTCTTTGGTCGCGAAATTGGCCCTTTTCCATTCCTTGGTAGAGTTCAGTCCAAGAGCGTTCGAGAAGCATATCCAAACTTGGCGTATCGACAAGCAAGAGAACCAATTCTATGCCCATAGTTGAATCCAAAAGGTGGTGTGGTTTGATGTCATCGGCATCGTGCTGAAGAAATGAAAGCAGTGAATCCACTGATTCAAGAGAAGAGCATTGAAGAAGAACGGTTGGCCCGAGTCACATGGAGGCTTTGTTATGGCGACAATTAAGGAGCAGATCGATTTGATCCGCGTCGAGATTGATAAGACCCAAAAGAACAAGGCCACAAACGCTCACATTGGCAAACTCAAAGCCAAAATTGCACAATTAAAAATCAAGGAAGAAAGAGCGCATGCTCACTCGAAAGCCAGTGGTGGCGGTAAAGGGTTTGAAGTCAAAAAATCAGGTGATGCAACCGTAGCACTGGTTGGTTTCCCTTCGGTAGGAAAGTCCACATTAATCTCAAAAGTAACCGATGCTCACTCAGAGGTAGCAGGTTATGCCTTTACTACACTCACATGTATTCCGGGTGTCATGGAACACCGAGGTGCGAAAATTCAGATTCTGGATTTACCCGGTCTTATTAAAGGTGCAGCGGAAGGAAAGGGTCGTGGACGAGAAATTCTCAATGTGATTCGAAGTGCTGATATGGTGTTGTATATCGTTGACCCCTTCCAAGATGCTCACTTCAATGTCTTACATCGTGAATTACACAATGCAGGTCTTCGACTCAATGAAACCAAACCTCCCGTCTTCATCAAGCGCACAGACCGAGGTGGAATCGACGTTCGCACAACCGTTGAGCAAACCTTCCTCACCGATGAAGAAATGAGTGAAATCATTCGTTCTTTTGGATACACATCAGCCATTGTGACCTTGCGTAATAACACGACTGCAGAACAAATCGTCGACTGTTTAGCCGAGAACCGTATTTATGAAAAAGCAGTTATTGCAATCAATAAAATCGATATTGCAACAGAGGAAGATTTAGTTCGCTCACGAAAGTCCTTACCGGCTGACTGGCCAGTTATGCGAATCTCAGCATTCAAGGATATTGGTCTGGATGAATTGAAAGATTTCATTTATGACAATCTTGGATTCATGCGAGTTTTTCTCAAACCTCAAGGCCAAGATGCAGACATGGAAGAGCCACTTATCGTCAAAGACGATACAACAGTTCAACACATCTGTAACAAGTTGCACAGAGATTTCGTTCGCAAGTTCCGGTATGCCCGAGTGAAGGGTCCAAGTGCGAAATTCGACTGGCAGCGTGTCGGTCTCGACCATCTTCTCCAAGATGGCGATTTAATCACGATTGTCGTTCGTCGCTGATTCAATCCCAAATACCCATGTCCATACGGGCATCTTCAGTCGCATGGATTTTTGGATCCCATCGAGGTGTCCAAACAAGATTGATGTGGACACTTTCGAGTCCTTCAGTTTGTAATGCTGCACGGTGAGCTGCTGCCATGATTTCGGGTGCTGCTGGGCAACCAGGTGAAGTTAATGTCAAATCGATTTCCGCATGAAGTGCGTCGTCCTTTTCTTCGAAGCGAACATCGTAAACAAGTCCTAATTCGACGATGGATAATTCCAATTCAGGGTCCTCAACTTCATCTAACTGCGTCATAACATCTTGCTTTTCAACCATAATAAAACCTCATTCAAGTCCTCGAATATCTTTCATCACTTTGTCGAACATGTTTCTAAATCCGTTTGAGCGACTGGGTGAAAGTGTGTTGAGAATCCCCATTTCTTCGACAAAGTCTGGAGAGAGAAGTAAAGCCTGAGCCGGGGCTGTTCCGTTGATGGCAATGCTCAAGATTCCCATGAGACCTTGAACCAATTTTGCATCAGCACCGGCGAGCAAGAGAACTTTGCCGTCATCTAAGTCCACAAATACATGTGCTTCTGATTGACAGCCCAAAACTCTCGAATCATCATTCCATTGATCGAGCGGATATGGAATCACTTCATCGGCCATATCAAACACCATCTCAAGGCGCTCCATTTTATCGTCAATTTCCCTAAACTCTTCAATTAATTCAGAGAGTTCTTCAGGATAGGTCATCCAAATCTCTCCGTTATTTGTTTCAGTTGTTCGACAAAGAGTTCTGCTTCCTCCATCGTATTGTACAGGTAAAAGGATGCTCGAACTGTGCCACTCACACCGAGTCGGTTAAGCAAAGGTTGTGCGCAATGGTGACCGGTTCGGACTGCAAAGCCTCGTGCATCAAACAAATGAGCCAAGTCTTCACTGTGGATTGTTGGATGATTAAAGGAAACAACGGCACTGTCGTGTTTCTCATGACGCCCATAGACCGCCATGCCGAGGGTTCGCAATTCTGCTGCGACCCAGCGACCGATACCAATCAAGCGTTGATGTTCTTTTTGTAAATCGAGTTTTGACATCCAATCCAATGCCGCACACCAGCCAACCGCTTCAGCGATTTTAGGTGTTCCAGCTTCGAATTTATGCTCATTCGTTTGATACGTTGAGCCCGTGATTGTGACGGTTTCAATCATGTCACCACCACCCATGAATGGTTGCATGGTTTCAAACACATCAGGATGTATTAGAAGTGCGCCAATACCTGTCGGTCCGCACATTTTGTGAGCAGAGAATGCCATAAAGTCGGCACCAAATTCTTGAAAATCAATTCGCTCATGAGGTACTCCTTGAGCTGCATCAACCAAGACGAGGGCACCCTTTGAATGGGCAAGTTCAATGATTTCTTCCATCGGATTACGCACGCCTAAAACATTGGAAGTATGAACGACACAGACAAGTTTTGCACCATCTAAAGATGCGGCATAGGCATCCATATCGAGCGTAAAATTTTCCATGACGGGAACATATCGCAACTCGATCTTTCGCTCCTCTGCGAGCATCTGCCAAGGAACAATATCTGAGTGATGCTCCATTTCGGTTAAGACGATGACATCACCTTCGGAAAGATTTGCTCGACCCCATGAGTGGGCGACCAGATTAATGGCTTCTGTTGTTCCACTGGTGAGGACTGCACGCTCGGCGTTAAACCAGTCTTTCAACTTCGTCCTGCATGATTCATACCCTTCAGTTGCTTCACCTGCAAGTGTGTGAACTGCTCGGTGAACATTTGCGTTTGAAGAGGTATAATAATCGTTCATTGCATCCAAAACCACCTGTGGTTTTTGTGTCGTGGCTGCATTGTCGAGATAGATTAATGGGAAGCCGTTAACCTCGCGTTTGAGGATCGGAAAATCATCACGTATTGCCATACTATCACCTTTTGAGTTCACATTCAAGATGTACAGTAAGTCGAGTTCGCATTTCCTCTATGAGGTATTTATTGGTAAGATTTGAAAAAGCGTTGAGTAAAAAACCATTGACAATCATTGCTTGTGATTCTTCTGGACTCAATCCTCTCGACATCAAATAATGCATTTGGTCTTTGTCAACAGGAGCACTTGCAGCTCCATGTGCAGCCGAAACATCATCAGCGAGAACTTCGAGTTCAGGTATTGCTTCTGCCCTTGCCTTTTCAGAAAGAAGAAGATTACGGAACACTTGAGATGCATCAGATTTATTGGCACCTTCAGCAATTGTGAGTAAGCCTGTGCCAATGAAATGGCTGCTTCCAGCGCATGCTGAATTCATCACCAAATCAGAATTGGTGTGACCGTGGATATGATGAACTTCGACATGCTGATCTTCATGGCGAGCACCATCAGCATTGATAGTGACGGATTGACGGATTGCTGCACCGGTTCCATTCAGAGTACTCCGAAGATCCGATTTACATCGGAATCCGCCTACCGAAAGGGTGGCGTGTTCAAGTTCAGCATCACGTTCAATCAGCCAGTCTTCGCATCGAAGGAA
Organism: Candidatus Poseidoniaceae archaeon; assembly: GCA_949372645.1. Taxonomy (GTDB): domain Archaea; phylum Thermoplasmatota; class Poseidoniia; order Poseidoniales; family Poseidoniaceae; genus MGIIa-L1. The sequence continues at coordinate 113,865 of CASIAP010000011.1, forward strand.
TTTGGTATTGGAATCGAGTTCGTTGATAAAACCAAAGGAGAGTTGAGCATTTGGATGAATCTTGCCGGTAACGTGGAGCCCAACCCATTCGGGTTCACCTGAAATGTGAATGAAAACAACAGCGGAACCTTTGACTTCGAGATTTAAATGCCCAACTGCCACATGCCCTGATGCTCGAGCATTGATGTGGATTGGTTCCGTTGCTTCATTGATGACCAAACGATTTGATGAGCCTCCAGCAGCCAGTAAAAAAGCGCGGGCGATATCCTCAACATCACTTTTCGACGGTTGTACTTCCTCAAAAACGTCTTCGCCTTCAAGAGAAAAAATCACTGCATCAGCAATTGGTACTTCGGTGGGAACAGTTGGATGAATTCGAGGCCAAGGTGTATAGCGCCACAAATGTTCTGAACGAGGGGGGATAGCCATCTGTTGGTAGATCATCCAATGGAGCCCTCCATTTCCAATTCGAGTAACTTGTTCAATTCCAATGCATATTCCATCGGAAGTTCCCTGGTAAAGGGTTCAAAGAAACCATTGACAATCAAGCCCATTGCGGCGTCTTCGGTGAATCCACGGCTCATGAGATAGAACAGTTGGTCACTCGAGACTTTCGAAACACTTGCTTCGTGTTCCAAGTCAGCAGTCGAATTTCCAATTTCCATAGTAGGGTAGGTATCTGAACGTGAATTCTCGTCAAGAATAAGGGCGTCACAAACGATTTTTGAGCGGCAGCCCGAGGATTTAGGAGTCACCTGAAGCAATCCTCGGTATGAGGAACGCCCACCTTTCTTTGAGATGGACTTTGAAATGATATTCGAGGTTGTGTTTGAGGCGAGATGGTGAACTTTAGCACCTGTATCCTGATGTTGCCCTTCTCCAGCATAAGCCACAGAGATCACTTCTGCATGCGCACCTTCGCCTTTGAGGAGTACCGAGGGGTACTTCATGGTTAACTTGGAGCCAATGTTTCCATCGACCCATTCGATGGTTGCGTTCTTGTGAGCTACAGCACGCTTTGTCACGAGATTGTAGACGTTGCTGGACCAATTCTGAACGGTAGAATAACGGATTTTTGCACCTTCCATGGCAATGAGTTCTACCACTGCTGAATGCAAGGAGTCTGTCGAATAACTCGGAGCAGTGCAGCCTTCCACATAGTGCACTGAACTTCCTTCATCAGCAATAATGAGCGTTCGCTCAAACTGGCCCATGTTCTTGGCATTAATTCGGAAATAGGCTTGAACCGGCATTTCAACGCTGATACCTTTCGGGATGTAGAGGAATGAACCTCCGGACCAAACCGCTGTGTTAAGCGCAGAGAATTTATTGTCACTGTAAGGAATGACTGTTCCAAAATACTTTTTGATGATTTCAGGGAATTGTTTCAGTCCTGAATCCATGTCCAGGAAGATGACACCCTGCTCTTCCAAATCTTCTCGGATGGAGTGGTATACTGCTTCCGATTCGTATTGTGCTGTTACGCCACCAAGCCATTTTTGCTCGGCTTCAGGAATTCCAAGTCGGTTGAAGGTGTTCTTGATGTCATCCGGAACGTCGTCCCAAGACTTTTCAGTTTTATTCGAGGAACGCAGGAAATAAGTAATGCTCTCAAAGTCAATCATGTTCAAGAGATCACAATTTCCCCATTCGGGCATGACCCGTTCGACGAAATGACGGTATGCTTTGACGCGGATATCCGTCATCCATTGTGGTTCGTTTTTGAGTTCAGAAATATCTCGAACGACTTGTTCGGAGAGTCCTTGGTCAAAACGAATCGTTGAGTTCTCCGGGTCGTGAAATCCATAGCGATAGTCGCCAATAACGTCTTGTGCTTCATCAGTCATCTAAACACCTCATGCAGTAACATCGAGCCAATCATAGCCACGGTCTTCAAGTTTTAACGCCAATTCTGGCCCACCAGTTTGAACAATTGCTCCGTTAATCATGGCGTGGACATAATCTGGTTTAACCAAATCAAGGAGGCGCTGATAGTGTGTAATGATCAAACATGCCGAATCGACAGCGACTTCATTAATTCCTTTTGCAACAATACGTAAAGCATCGATATCCAAACCGGAATCAGTTTCGTCGAGTAGGGCCAGATGAGGTTTTAGCAAAAGCATCTGTAAAATTTCAAGTCGCTTCTTTTCGCCGCCACTGAATCCATCATTCACATAGCGTGAAAGGAAACTTTTGTCCATGGATAATTGCTCCATAGCCGCAGTCAATTCTTTGCGGAATGCTCGACCCTTAGGCGCTTCATCACGAACTGAAGTAACTGACTTTTTGAGGAATGTTCCCACTTGAACACCGGGGATGACTGCCGGGTATTGGAACGAAAGGAACATACCTGCTCGAGCGCGTTCAAAGACAGCAAGTTCTTCCAGAGGTTGACCCTTGTAAAAGATGCTACCCTCTGTGATTACGTAGGCTGGATGGCCCATAACGACATTCGCTAAAGTAGACTTCCCTGCCCCGTTTCGACCCATGATTACGTGGATTTCACCGCGATGAATCGTGAGATTTACCCCCTTCAAAATGGCCGTTCCTTCAACGCTAACATGAAGGTTTTCGATTCGCAAGATTTCTTCAGCCACTTCCCTCACCCAATTACCCCTCGCGGAACTCCTTTATCAAGTGGTGTAATCTTCATCGATACCGGTAACAGCGGATATACCACTCAATAATACAATTGAAGAAGAAGAGGAGTGAGCGAGAGTCATGACCGACGATGACCTCGTGGCAAAATATGCGGCCGAAGCAAAGGCTGCAATGTCCGCTGAAGCAAGTCGTCGAGTTGATGAGATGACCGACCCTGTTGAAGAAGAAAGGCTTCGTTCATCTTCGTTGCTTCCATTCATCGGAACAGGTGATTTTGTTCCTGCTTTACTTTCACGTTTAGGTGATGTTCGAGCTGCACTCGACGGTCACGGTGGCGGGATTGCAGTCTCAGCATTGGACTGGGGTGAAAGTGAAGCTTCTGAACTTGACCTCGTTTTGGATTTAACCGGTGCTTGCCTCTCATGTGGTGCAGCTCCTGGGACACTTGAGGGAGTGAAAAATGATTTAGAAGCAGATAATGAAATCTACCGAATTCGGTTTTCTTCAGCTCTGCTCGATACGTTTGATGAGTTGGGAAGAGAATTCATTCTCGCTCATGGTGCAGTTGAATTTGTTTAATCATTTATGTTCGCACGAACGGATGGGTTGAAAGATACGAAGGAAAGGGTCGACAGTATGGGAGCATGGACTGATGGCCGTCGAGACGACCCAACTCCATGCCGTGAGGCAGACGAAGGTTTGTTTGAGATTATAGCACGAGATGGGCGGGGGCGATTGGGACGCTTGCATACCTCACACGGAATTCTCGAAACACCTGCCTTACTGCCCGTGATTAATCCTAACATCAAAACCATTGAACCTCGAGAAATGTGGGACCGTTATGGAATTGGCGCGCTTATTACGAATTCATATATCATTTGGAAGCACGAAGGACTCAAGGACGTCGCAGTTGCTGAAGGCGTTCATGCACTCTTGGATTATCCAGGAGTGGTAATGACTGATTCTGGAACTTTCCAAGCCTATATCTACGGAGATGTCGAAGTTGGCGTTGAAGAGATTGTTGAGTTCCAACGAAGTATTGGAGTGGATATTGCGACCATGCTCGATGTATTTTCTCGCCCTGACATGACTGAGGCTCAAGTGGCAAAATGTGTTCAAGAAACCATTGAACGTGCTCCTGCAAGCATCACAGCATCTGGTACAACAATGCTCAATGGTCCCATTCAAGGTGGATTATTCAAACATCTCCGGACTGAATCGGCCCAAGGCATGAGTGAATTCGATTTCGCCATCCACCCCATCGGTGGAATTGTTCCGGTCATGGAACGCCATCTCTACAAAGATTATGCCAAGATTATGTTAGCTTCACTTCCCCATCTCCCACCAAATCGGCCTGTTCATATGTTTGGTTGTGGCCATCCGATGTTGTTTCCAATGTCGATTGCCTTGGGTGCCGATCTCTTTGATTCGGCCGCCTATGCACTCTTTGCACGGGATGGGCGTTTGTTGACTCCTTGGGGTACACAAAAAATTGAAACGTTGACTGAATGGCCTGAACGAATGCCTTGTGTATCCGCTTGTACGCCAGCAGAAGTTCGTGGATTGAATAAAAAAGAGAAGACTGCACTCTTAGCACGCTATAATCTCGAAGTGACTTTAGCAGAACTCGATCGATGTAAGCAGGCGATTAGAGATGGGACTATTTGGCGATTAGCAGAACGACGTAGCCATCAGCATCCTGCTCTGCGCGAGGCGTTTTTGTGGCTCTCTACGAGTCCACACAATAAGAAACTTAACTTGCAATTCTTGGAAGAACTTGTTCTCGATGACCGAGATGCTGCTCGAGACCGGGACCAACATGCTGGCACGTGGGAGCATGCATGGGATTGGATTGTTAAATCTCAAGAATCACCCCGTAAAGGCGGTGAACCCTGGGGCGGTGAAGATACCCATGTTCGACCACACATTAATGCAGCAAAGAAGGCATTGAAGGAACATTGGAGACCCCAAAACCGTGGTGGAAAGGGAGCTGATGAAGTACTGATTGCTTACGGCACTTCAGGACCATGGAGAGAACGTTTAAGCGACCTTATGCCCCGATTAGAACATCACTGCCCCGGACTTGAAGTGATGATTCACACGCCAATCGGCCTACTCCCTTACTCACTCGAAGATCTCAATCCGTTCACTCATATCGATGGACCCCAATGGCTCTGGCGTCGACGTCCAGATCTTGCTGGGGTTCGAGAGGAACTCGGGCACTATGGCATGGGGGAACACCGCATAATCCTCGTAGATTTACTTGGTGATGGGATTCAATCTCGAGCTCTTAACGCATTGCGTGATGCAGGCGTCTTGGATGAAAAAACGAGTGACGAGGTAAGTTCACAGCCTCTCGAAAAGGAGGAACGTGAGAATGCTAAGTTGCGTATTCAGCGCCGTCATGTTGCCGACAAGATGGTCCTTCTGTTCAATTTGAAGCCAGAGTTCGTCAAAAACCTGTTGAAAGATTCAACCTTCGTCGTCAATCGATTGGGTCGAGTGAAGAACGCCCTACTTTCGAATGGAACACATATTGCCAGCCCACGGTTGACCGACGGAGGTCTTTCACTGACCGATGGTGGGGCGATTGAAGTTCATGCTCATCGTGAGAAAACTATGCCGGTTGGGTTTGAAATGATTGATGATGCAAGTTATCTTTCCAAAGGTCTTGCTTGGGTGGTTGTCAATGATGATGCTGAACCTTTTGTACGTCAAGGGCGGAATGTGTTTCATGGATTTATTCTTGCCTGTGACTCTTGGGTATCGCCTGGAGATACCTGCCTACTTGTCAACCTAAAGGGTGAATTACTCGGACATGGAATCTCACAATGCACCCCTGCTGATATGCAACATTTCCAAAAAGGTGTAGCCGTAAAAACTCGCGGCGGCATAACGTTGTAAAATTCTCTAAAATGCTGACAAACCGTGGCATACTTCAAAGAGTGTCTCGACTCTCTTGTAACTGAGGGAGTAGATATTGCAAGACGACCTCATCATCAAAACCACAAATTTGACCAAATCATATGGTCCGCATGTGGCTTTGAATAAACTCAACCTTTCGGTTCCAAAAGGAGCAACTGGATTGCTTGGACCCAATGGCGCAGGGAAATCGACATTCCTCAAAACCATCCTTGGTTTAATTCAAACAACAGAAGGTGAAGGCACGGTTCTCGGTCTTGACATTCGCACACAAGGCGATGCAATTCGTTCCCGGATTGGATACATGCCCGAATATGATTCCTTGAACCCGGACATGGAAGCGATTCACCAGGTCCGATATTCGGGTGAATTACTCGGAATGAACCCTAAAATTGCACTTTCTCGAGCACATGAAACTTTGCAATATGTAGGATTAGGAGAACAACGCTACCGAAATATTGGCACCTACTCCACTGGAATGAAACAAGCGACGAAACTCGCATGTGCCCTTATTCATGATCCCGAATTGATCATTGCCGATGAACCGTCAAATGGACTTGATATTGCTTCGAGAAATTACATGATCGAAACCCTTACCAGTACTGTCAAAACGGGTAACCGCTCAGTACTCATGGCTTCACATTTGATGGATGATGTTGAACGTGTCTGTGAAAATTTCATACTTTTACACAAGGGAAAACTAGCGGCGCAAGGCCGTATTGAAGATCTGAAAGGCTTTGATCGAGAAATTGAAATCCACGTATGGGGGGGCGCCTCACGATTGGAGGAAATGATGATTTCACACGGTTTGAAGGTTCGCAGAGAAGGCCGTGTAATGCGTATTCTCCATGAACAAGAAGATACAACTTCGATGATTCTACGTTGTGCTGCTGATGTTGGTGCACAAATTCGTCGAATGCATGAATATGAGGCATCACTTGAGGATTTGTTCCTCTCGATTATGGAAAACCTGGGGTATGAAGTCAAATCCAGTGAAGACTTATTGGCATCCCCTACGCAAGCTCGTAAAGTTGACGCCCCTGAACACATGGGAGGTGGTTCAGCATGAGTACTCCTGCGGAATCTCCTCCACTCACCCTTCCAGATACATGGAATCCAATCGATGTGCAGAAGCCCGCCGAGCATGATTCGGGAGCTCCAGTTACTGGGAAAGTCAGACTGGAAGCGGCTTGGGGTTCGACTGAAGGTGATGAAGACTTTTCGACGTTAAGTGTCTCAACTCCGAAGCCTGAAGGACAGGTATTCCAACAACAATACCAACAATGGAATGGAGAGCTCAATCCGCGATGGATGAGGAACTGGTCCATCCTTCGCCACCACTTACTCGGAATTTTCAAAAAAGGTCACAGACCTTGGGGTATGCCAATTCGGTTGTATCTTTTAGTTGTCTTCATTGCATCAATGGGTGATGTAGCGATGACCTTGTTGACAGGATTGATTGGTGACTCAGGGTTCCATTCAGTATGGGGAGTGAGTCGAGATAATCTCTATGCCCATGTATTCGGATTCTTCCCACGGAACACCATCATGTATCCGGTTGTTGCTGCCTTGTTAGTGGGAGGAATCATCTCTGAAGACCGACAACATGGCACTTCAGCACTCTATTTTTCACGTCCAATCACTCGATTTGACTATGTTTCAATGAAATTTATATCTGTTGGTCTTATTCAAGCAATCATCATTTTGGTGACATTAGCGCTCTATTATTTGGCTGAAATCGCAACAATGGGCCGAGGTTGGGCTTGGATTATTGACACCTTCCCGATGTTCCTTGCCACATTCTTCAGCGGTATGTTGTTGATTTTCACATATACCAGTATTGGACTTTCATTATCCAGTGTTTCCAAGGGTAAGTTCTTCCCAGGCATCGCACTGATTTCGATCATACTCGGCACCAAAGTCTTAGCTTTCATCGCCTCCAATCTTTTTGATCGTGAAATTCTTTACTTGATTTCACCTTATGATTGTTTAGCGCATGTTGGTCAGGCAATTATAGGAACTCAGCCAACGTATGACCAGTACTCATGGACATGGTCATTAGCCTCACTCATCGCCATGAACGCAGCTGCATTGTATGTGCTGAGCACTCGCGTTTCTTCAATGGAGGTGACTCGTGAATGATTCCAGATTTTGACCAACAAGGCAAAGTGGATACAAAAGAGTGGGTGCCCGAAGTGGCTGCACCTGCAGTACTTTTGGAAAATGTATCCAAGAGTTATGGGAGAATATTCGCTTTGTCAAACATTACCTTGGCCTTAAATGGTGGAGTTACAGGGGTCCTCGGCATGAATGGAGCAGGTAAATCTACCTTGTTCAATTTACTCATGGGTAAACTCAAAGTGAGTCAAGGTTCGATTAAATTATTTGGCACTGACCCTTGGAAAAACCCTGCCCCTTATGCACGGGTTGGTTTCGTACCAGAGCATGAAAAGATGTATGATTGGATGACTGGTCACGGTTTTGTGTCTACTTTCGCCCGACTCAATGGATTAACGCGTGATGAAGCCAACATTGAGGCAGACCGCGTACTGGAGTTTGTCGGATTAACCGATGTAGCATACAAGAAAATCGGACAGTATTCGAAAGGCATGCGACAACGAGCAAAAATCGCACATGCATTGGTAAACGATCCTGAATTGATTATTCTCGACGAACCACTCCAGGGTTGTGACCCACTTGCCAGAACGACGATCATGAACGTGATACGGGAATTAGGACGTATGGGCAGAACTGTATTGGTCAGCAGCCATATTTTACAAGAAATTGAGCGGATTACAGAACAAATTGTGATTCTACACCAAGGGCGATTACTCGCTTTGGGCAACCTTCATTCGATTCGAGAACGCTTAGATAAAATCCCTCATCGCATTTCGATCCGCGCAGAAAACCCCAAACAATTAGCAAAGGATGTCATCGATATCGATGAAGTGTTCGGAATCTCGTTCCCCGATGGGGAAAATATCTCGATTCAAACTCATAATCTTGGTGCAATTCATTCACAACTTCCACGAATCATCGTCGATAATAACCACAAAGTGTCAACCATCGACAATCCTGATGATGACCTCACATCGATCTTGGGCTACCTTACTTCCGGGGGGAGTATGTGATGGAGACAAAGCCAGATTCCATCTATCGAGCTTTTGACCGAAAGGCTTCAGCTATTATCGAATTCACCCTACGGCAATATCGAACAAAAACCTCCACATGGGTTGTTCTTGGCGTTGGTTTCGTAGCATTATCCCTGATCTTTTTGATCTATATCGATGTGATGGGTTCTGAATTTGAATCGATTGATAACGATGGCGATTCGACTGATTATGATAATGATGGATACCCAAGAGGTCAAGAACTACGTTTAGGAACTGACCCTTGGGATAGCGAATCACACCCGGGATTATTTGATCCTCCTATCGAACCAGACCCGGTTTCGATGTACATTAACGAAGATGGATTCGATTGGGATATTACGACTCAACTTGGTATGCAAACAACGGGTATGGATGATGATGGGGATTGTTTAGATTCAAATAAAACAGATTCTCAAAAGGACTCGAATAACAATGGAATTCCATGTGATATTATTATCGAATACTTTGAATCTGATGGCAAGATTTATTCCAATATTTATGCAGACTCAGGTGTTGACGAAGATCCGGATGAAGACGCCTATTCACGTGAAGCAATTCACTTGGCATTTGTCCTCTCAATTGGAAAACTAGGCTTTGTTCTCTTGCTGGGCATTTTCTTGCCTCTGTTCTTGGCAACAGGACTCATTCGTGATGAAATGACTTCAGGAACAATGCATTTTATGCTCGCCAAACCAATTGCTCGAACAGAAGTATTCCTTTATCGTACTTTGGGGTATCTCGGTATCGTTTGGCCATACGTCATTGTTCTTGGAATCCTTGGTGCACTTATTTCAGGATTTGTTGGACCAAGTGATTCTTTCTTTAGATTTGCAGATCTAGGCGTATGGTTGGCAATAATTTTTGCCACGATGATGGCTACACTCGTCTATGGAATGCTATTCAATGCCCTCGGAGTCATGTGGAAATACGGAATTATTCTGGCCATACCCTTTGCTGCTTGGGAACTGGGAATGGCTTTGCTTTCAATGGGAGCCCCCGATGCATTTTTGCTGAGGTTCTCAGTAATTGGATGGGCGCTTATGATTGTTGACTCAGCTGCAATGTTAGTCTGGCCAAACCTCGATTTGTTTATCCTCATGGGGAACTGGGGTGGCGGAGGGGTTGGAAGTTGGAACTTTGACTCATCCCTCGACGGTGCTGGCCCACTCGGTTTCTTCTCATCGAAGCCTGGACTCGGCCTTTCAGCATTCTCAGGAACGATTGTAGCAACGCTCGTCTTGTTATTCCAAGCCATTACATTTTGGTTTGTTGGCGGGGCTATATTCAAGGGCAAGGAGATTCAATAATGCCAGATATGTCTGCATTTGCAGGAGACCTTTCCAAACTCTGGACCCTTCAAGAGCGACCTCCGCTCAACCATCTCACCTGGGACTGGTGGTGGTGGCTGGTTATGCTTGATGACCCAGAAGGACGACCGAGTGGCCGTCAATTGATGGTGCTCTGGTCGACCAAGGACAATGCTTTGGTCGAGGTGAATGGAGTGCCATGGAGACCTGCTGGACGGCCAGGTTTTGATGATGAGCAGGCAATGGCTTTGGATGGAATGGTTTGTGCCTGGTGGTTCGATGGAAAGCAAATGCATGAACCTGTAATTCAACAAATCTGTCGCATAATTTCACTCCCAGACACACATCCGAATTGGCCTCATAAATCCACTCATACCGGGAAAGGAGGTGGTGCAGTTGTGCCACTCTTAGAAGAGGATCTGTCCATGGGATTGAAAAGTGACTTGAGTTCTTTTTGGATTCAATTATCGACCGACAAAGAAGCATCGCACCCTATGGTCCCAAAGAAATTCGACCTTCACCTCACCCCTTGGAATTCAGCATTATCCACAGCTCGTCAAGCCAGTGCGAACTATGCTGCGAATATGGGCTATGATATTCTCAGACTGCACGGAACTCGTGTCCATGGGAAATTGGATGAGCAAGAAGTCACAGGTACTGCATATTTTCAGAAAGTTTGTGTCCAAGCACCCTCAGTCCCATGGTATTGGGGCATGCTCCATCTTAACGATGGGTCCTATATCGATTGGTTTCTCCCTCATGTTTCCTTTACTGTGAGTGCGCGTGATAATCGACCTTGGAAACGTCGAGATTCCGGGCACATCGGACTTTCCCAGGGTGGTTTGTTCCATGATCCAATTCATAATCGAACCGAACGTTTTACCAAAGTACTTGTGCAAAAAACCGCATCGGATTTGACCGAGGGTGAACATGGTCAAACTCCAGGTGCTCCTTTGCCTGTTTTTGAAATTAAAATGTGGAATGGCAGAACAACAATTGAACTACGGGTTCAAGCCATAGAGCGAGCGCATTGGACCTTTAACCAACCAACCCGTGGTGGTTTGAAATCCCACCTCACCTACAATGAATATCCTCTTGAGATGAAGTACCTTCGTATTCGGGATGAATTCGGAATACGCAAAGAATCAAATTATGAATGGGCAAGGGGAAATGCTGAACATTCATGGGGACTGTTACATTAACCGTAGTGCTAATGAGCTCATCTTTGTCACTCATTTGGCAGTCTACCGTGCAAGGTATTATGTGCGAGGAGTGCTAGACAAGTTGGAGGAGAGATTGCTATGAGCGAAGAATCCGATGCCGCAGAAGAACCTAATTCTGAAGTTCAAACAACAAATGAAGGGAAGCAAGTCGCTGATCAAGCACGCTTAGCAAAGAAATTTCGCTTGATAAAAGGAGAAGAAGTCTTATTGACAAAGCGTCCAAGCACCTTTGCCTTCCTTGGTATGTATCTCCTCGGAATACTGGTCTTAGCCATTCACTTTATTTTCGATAATGCCAGTTCACTCGGTTCTGAAGATTCCAGTGGATTTATGAAAATTGTATTGAAGATTATCGAAGTGAGTGGTGGAGAAGAATGGCCATTTGGCTTTGTCTTTGTCATGCTGTTTATCACCTGGATAAATCGTTTGGTAAATGTTTCAACATCGGGACGCTGGGTCACCATTGGACTGCTCATCATTACGTTGACACCAGTTATCATTCAGTTGGATGACATGATCTTCTGGATTACCGATCTGTGGATGGATGAACCCATCGGGAACTGGATTGGACTTGACAGCTATAACTACTTGATATTCGGATTGGGCTTTGTAGGCATTTACATGGCAATGACGTTCTATTACCAGCGAAGTTTCAACTATGCAGTCACATCAGACGCAGTCATTTTTGAACACAGTTTCTTGCTTTCACGTTCACACCGCCGAATTCTGTTCGACCGTATTTCTGAAGTGATCGTTGAACGACCACCGGTAGGAACTCTTCTCGGATTTGCTACAGTGACCATCCTAACCGATTCCGGTGTTGGGATTGTCGAAGAAAACACAGGCCCTGGAATGTCAGGTGCAATTCCAGGAACTACTGAAAGAGAAGGCGACTCAGCAGCAGAAAAAGCAGGCAAAGGCATCCTTCGTTCAATGATTGGACTCCTCACCTACCAACGTACTATTCGAACCGTCCGTGCAGATCCTAAGCACTGCATGTATAATATTCGCAATTGGGAGAAGGCTAAAGCACTCCTCAACGAAAAGCACAAGGAACACAGTCAATCAAATCTCCTCAGAGACTTGAAAGACACAATCGTTGCTTCTAGCGATGAGGACTGATTCCTAATTAGACCTGCGAGAGTTTCAAAAACTGAATACTACCGCGTAGATATAGAGGCGAGAATATGAACAATGAAGAAATACTCCAAGGACCGATTGAAAAACTGCGTAGTGGCGACCTTGATGGAGCTATTGCTGACCTCGACGAAATGATGGGCATTCACAAAACAAATGCAGAAGTCCACCACATGTTTGCAGAGTTTGCAAACATGAAAAACGCCGAAGCACAAGACGATGTCATCCCAGGTGGTAAAATCATGATGGCCTATAAAAAAGCCATGCAAATGGATGAAGAAAACATGGAATACATTGGTGATTTCGCAACTTTTGCACTTGAATGCCGCCGTATTCCCGTGGCAGTGAAAGAATTTCAACGCTATGCTCGTCGCCTTGAGCTCGAAGACATCCCAGTCGATGAAATACTGTTTACTGCAAGTCGCAACATCGTCGATGCCATCGAAGTCATGGACCCAAGTAAGCAAAATCCAATGGTTCAGCCTTGGTTGAAGCAAGCACTCATTTGGTCAGTAGGTGGATTAGGTTATTCCGCTGAAGATGCAATAGAGATGCTCCAGCGAGAAGATTGAGGTGAATACATGGCGGACCAAAGCGTTCGTCTCGCCTTTCGCATCGGCTACCTCGGCGATGCATACCATGGAAGCCAAATTCAACCCGATGTCAAAACGGTTCAGGGTGAGTTGATTCGAGTATTCCGTAGTCTCAAATGGTTAGATGACTCGACAACTGAGCACAATTTAGTACTCTCCAGCAGAACAGATGCCGGAGTACATGTTCGTCTCAATGGCGGAGTAGTCAGAATTGAGAGAGAACTTTGGGATGCATTAACACCTCGGAAAATGATTCGAGCATTAGATGACCGATTACCAAAAGACATCGCTTTCCTTGATGTCCGTGAAATAGATGAACACTGGAATCCACGTATGGCCAATTACCGGATCTATCGCTACCGACTTGAAGGAATCGAATTTTGGAAAGATCCCGGCGAACCCTTTCTTAATTGGTTGAAGATGTTTGAAGGAACCTATAATGCGACTAATTTTGCACGTCTTGAAGAAGGGAAAAATCCGATGCGAACAATTCTTTCATGCACACCATGGATTATTGATGGGCGTACGATTGGTTTTGAGATAATTGGAGAGGCTTTTCTTTGGAATCAAGTACGACGAACAGCCATGGCTTTGCATCGAATGTGTATCGGTGATCTTGAACCTAAAGAAGTCCTCCAAGCGATTCAACACCCAGAAATTGAAGCTGATTTTGGTGTGGCTCCTCCTGACTGGCTCGTCCTTTGGGGAGTCGATTGGGACGAAGTACCCTTACCGGCAACCATAACGCAAGTGGTGTCACTTACTGCTCCGCCAACGGGCCCCGCTGTTGAACGTACAATGAGAAAGCGTTGGAGAGAAGGTGCTCGACATGAAATCAAGAATCTCTTGTACCAGGAATGGGCGCAAATTGGTGAATTGCCAATCGTCAAGCACAGGTAAATCACTTGACTACAACTTGGATGATGTGATCGTCTTCAAGTGAAAGTTTCTCACGTAAAAAAGCACAAGCGATAACTTCGACCACATCGGTATGTCGCGTCAAATCTGGAATTAAAAGGGCGCATTCAACGGTCGAATCACCAGATTCCAAAAGTGCTAAAAATGCAGTTGCACCACCAAAGGAGACTCCATCTCGCAAGAACCCACGAACTCGATGAGACTCGTACATCGAAACATCAAGAACTGATGCAGCCGCACGATCTTCATCAGATGCATCAAGAGTATCAATACCGGATTTTTTCCTTAACGCGATATAATTTACTAAATCTTGGCCTTGAATAGTGAGATTCAATGTCCCCGGCCACGCAGTTCCTCCGAGTAAGTGCTTGAATTGTTCTTGGTAATGTGGTTGTGCCATGAAGATATGCGCTCGGCCCAAGCCACTGCTCACAGTACCAGTCAGACGCATACCAACGCCAGATGCAACTCCTTTTTGAGTGCATGGTTCCAACAGTGTGTCCATCCCAAGCAGCCCGAAAGAACTTGAACGGCGAACCAATGCGATGAGTTGGGGAGAGCATATGCCGGGTGACATGACATGGATGAAAACTCGATTTGAAGAATTATCTGAGAAATCTCTGCTTTGGGAACCTCCGACGCTGGAAAGTCCAAATCAACCGCGTTGTCAAATGAACGGTAAGCCGACAATCATGCTCTCAGCAAATAATTACCTCAACCTCACGACCCACCCAAAAGTCAAGCAGGCTATGCTCGATGCGACGATGAAATACGGTGTAGGCAGTGGCAGTGTTCGTGCGATTGCAGGAACCATGGACATACATTTGGAAGCTGAAAGAAAAGTTGCTGAATTCAAGGGTGTGGAAGCATCGCTCATCTATTCTGCAGGTTATACCGTGAATGTTGGACTCATTCCAACCCTCGTCACTGGACCTCAAGATGTCATCATTAGTGATGCGCTCAATCATGGTTCGATTATTGACGGTGTTCGTTTGACTAAGGCAAGTCGAGGCGTTTATGCACACAATGACATGGGTGAATTAGAAGCTGTTCTCCAAGCCCATGAAAGTGCTGAACGAAAACTCATCATCACCGATGGTGTGTTTTCAATGGATGGAGATATTGCTCCGCTCGATGAAGTGACTAAACTCGCAGAAGAATACGGTGCAATGGTCTACGTTGATGATTGTCATGGAGAAGGAGTACTCGGGGAAAAAGGCGCTGGAATTGTGGCACATTTCAATCTCCAAGGCAAAGTAGACTTTGAAACTGGCTCGTTTTCCAAAGCGTTGGGTGTCCAAGGTGGAATTCTTGCTGGTACTGAAATGACCCGTACGCATGCTTTGAATCATTCTCGTTCATGGCTTCTTTCGGGCTCGCAGCCACCTGGTGTTGCAGCAGCTCAAAAAGCAGCCATCGAAGTATTGATGGATGAACCGGAACATCATGCACGACTTTGGGACAACACGGACTACTTTCGCAAGGAATTGCAATCACTCGGATTCGACACCGGGGATTCGGCAACACCAATCATACCAGTAATGTGTGGAGAGTCAAGCGTGGCCAAGGCCATGACCAAAGCACTTGGTGATGAAGGCGTCATGGCTGGTGCAATTGTATTCCCAATGGTTGCTCGTGATAAAGCTCGGATTCGGACACAAATGTCGGCAGGTCTTACGCGTGAAGATTTAGATGAAGTACTTCGTTTGTTCGAAAAAGTCGGACCAACACTTGACTTGATCTGAACTCATTCATCTTCAAGTGCATTGACGACTGAGAGTAACTCTTCATCGCCGCCAGCGATTTCTTCAACATCATTCGAATCTTCTTCCGGTGACATCTTGAGGGATTGAAAAGGGTTCACCCCATCTTCTAACTGGCACAGTAAGCGCCATCGAGGCGCCCAAGAGAGATGAACATACATCGGCCCTGGTAGCAATAACAAGAACATGTAGAGATATGCAGGTAAATCATACATACCAGAGTGAGAAATCGTCAGTAAACCAAATCCAACAAAAGGCATTGGATAAAGAATCAGGCGTGGTGGAGTCACAGGGAAACGCCTTGAGATTCTCACAATTACCAAAGACAACATCCCTAACAGGAGGCATGCAACCATAATTAATGCTGAATGAAAGACCCAATTCGTAAACCAACTTTCTGATGCTTGGCCAAATCGGTAAGGAAGCAGTAAAGCAAGAGAAACTAACAGTCCGTAAAACGCTGAGATATTCGATGGATGTGAGAGCCAAAGTGGCAATTGAGTAAACCGTCGGGAAAGGGAGGTTCCCAAGAGTGTATCGCGCTCACGGGGGCCCAGAGCATCGAGGTGACCTTGCCATCGCGTTGGAGAACTCACGTTCTGCCGTAGAGGTATAGCCTTTCAATGTAAAGGCTATAATTTTGTAGAAAAGCCTTTTATTCCTTACGTAATTTATGAAATATCCCTTCGGGCTCAATCTCAATCGTATCCTGTTCTTCAAGCCAAGAACGTTCAAGCAAACCCGATTCAAGTTGTTCTCTCTCGCGAGCCGATTCGATAGAATCTTCAGTACCGTTTACTGCATCGCGTAAAGCGATGGCTTGGTTGATCAGCATAACATAGCGCTTAAGGATTGGATGTGTTTGGTGTAAGGGGCTAAAATGTCCAAGTACTGCATAGGTATCATCATCTCGGATAAGTAAAGAGCCACCAAGTAATTCATCAACAGTGAGTCTGACTCTTCCTTCACCTACATCGCCCCACTCCCCCTCAGAGAATTGTACCATCACCACTGCAGCTCCAAGTTCAAGGTCCCCCATAAATGGGTGATTCAAATTCACAGCCAAAGGAACTCGAAGCAATGGTGACTTTTGATAGATGAAAAAAGCACCGATTCCACCAAGGATGACAGCAAGCAGGCCAAGAAGACTGCTCCCCATCGAAAGGAGGACGAGCAGGAGGCCAACGATGAGTGATTCATAGATGATGAGTATGGCAAGAAACCGGTAGATAAATGGCCGTGCAATATCCAACGAAACAAAACGACGCATTTCGACCGACAATTCACCCCGTTCGTCGCCCATATTTGACCATCGACTCGCTGTCTTTCAACTTCACGGTGTTATGGAAATGTTTCAAGTAAAAATACGGACGGCTCGTCGATGAGATTGGAGAAAGGACCATTCTATGTTCAAACGAGCCGCACCCTTCAAGAAGTGTCTCGTAAGCATCACCCCGTAGGGGTGAGAAAAGTTGGTGGAACTACCGCAAGGAGACGTTACAGAAGTTCGCCGTGGCGGACCTGAATCACTACGGTTACTGTCGATGGATATTGCACGCTTAGGCACCTCAGGATACATCCGAATTGAACGCCGTCCAAAAGAGCAAATGCCCCGTATAGGCCTCATTGTATTCCAAGAAGGAAAGCCAATGTTGGCGTTGCATGAAGCAGATGCAATCACGATGTCGCTCGAAGCGTTACTGGACATTGAAAGTGATGCTGGAATGCTTGATGCTTTACTCGCAATACATGAACTCCCATTACCGGATGTCCATCAAATTCTCAACCTCCATCAAGAAGCACACTTCCAAGTTGATGAACAAACCAAACAATCCGATGGTGGACATCAATGGTGGTCAAAATCGAAATTGAGAGCAAGCACTTGGAGCCGACAAGAGCGCTTACCTGAACTTGAAGTCATGGTCGAAGCACCGGAAGCGATACGACTGCGTAGTAAAGCTCTCATGCAGCGGTTTGACGGTGTTGAGAAAATGTTGCGACCAGGAGATGCCTACTTTTTCGACTCCACGAATCCAGCCCCATTGTTTGATCTAGCTGGACATTTAGCAGTCCATGGCCGTCCATTGTTCGTACTTGCACGCCATGAGATTGAAGCGCTCAACGTCGACCACAATATTCCAATTGCATCAAGTTCATGGCTGTCGCAAAATGGTGATGTACGTTCGACTGAACCAACATTAGAAAATATCCGTCGCAAAATTGACGCCTTCCTTTGGGAAAACCTTCGCGCTGTTGTCGTTCTTGAAGGCATTGAATATCTTTCAAGTATCCATGGTGATGACCGCATCGTTAATTTCCTTCGTGATATTGTCGATGGAGTACGTCTCGAGGACCATTTATTCTTGGCGACTGGAGATTTCAATGCATTCCCAATGACAACTCGACAACATTTGTCACGATACATGACCGATCTTGAGCCGTCAGTACTTGAGCATTGGAATCTTGAACCTGACCTCATACTCGACCACCCACTTTGCGCACCACCGAGTGAAGAAGAAAAGCAGTGGATTGAACAGCAATTACACCTCGCAATTTCCTCATCAGTCTCAGATGGTATTTCACCACAATCCACTGTTTTTGGGACAATGGAAGGTGGCTTCGAATCTCCGGACTCTGAAGATATACAGGCGGCAACGGAATCTCTTGACACCGTCATTCGAGAATGGGCAGAACCTGAAGACGAACTGCATGGGACCATCGCAGGAGAGAGTGAATCTGATTCAGGCGAATATGCGGAACAAATACCAATGATGGAAACTGTTCTCGACCACACTGGTGCTGAAAGGGGGATACAATCACATTGGGAACTTGAGCAGATGATTGAACCAAGTTCACCTCAACCCGTTCAACTCGTTGAATCCAATCCAGCAATCCGTGATGAGAGCAGAACTCCTATCAATCAGCCACGTAAACCACAACGGATTCGAAGGCGAAAGAAAGCAGCAACTGTACGCACATCTCCTCGTAATCAACAGGGAATCCAAGCTGCGGCCGCAAATGCACACGATGCAAAAGAATTCATTGAACTCAAAGGAATTGACACGACTTCACGAAACTCCTTTTCGAATTCCCTTGAACAGTATGCTGACCGCCAAAAGAGGGCTGTCGAAAGCATGCGCGTAAAATCTTCAGCAAAGAGTAATTCTTCACTGAATGATGCAACTCGCCAACGGGTCAATCGCCAAGAATTAAACTTACCAGATACCCCTTTCCAAAAAGGTTCTCTTGAAGCCATAAAAGGACGGCAACCAATCAATACACCTACGAGGTTGACGCCCTTACTCACTCGTCCAGGCGTATCAAGCCCAACACAACCAAAAGACGCTATACGTGAATCTGCTTCTCGCCAGCAAACGGAGTCTTCAATTGAAATGAAGCTCAGTGTTTGGGAAATTGAGGACCGTGAACGATTAAGAAAAGAATTGGAGGGTGCTAAGAAATGAACGCCCGCCGAGAAAAGTTAGCTCTCGCATTGAAGTTAGCAAAGCAACAACTCAATGAATCTGGAACTGGGTTGCACAGGATTACTGTAGACACGGACAAAGAATCACAACCACCACTTTCGAAAATGAATCGGCTGCTTGGAAAACAAAACATCCAAGATCAACGTCAAGGAACACTGTTACAGAGAACAGGTGTTGTAGAGCGACCAACATTTGACGTCGTTGCAGATAAGGTGTTGGGGAAGGAAAGCAAACGGAGAAGGCCGGCTGTTGACCTCACCTCCAATGGAGACTCATTGGCAGATATTGCCGCCCGTAGGATACGTTCTTTGCGCCAACGAACCTATGAGCAAATCGAGCAAAATACTGATGAAACTGAAGACGGTTATTTCGGAATGGAGGAGGATGGACGCCCGGTATGGGAACGTATTCTCGACGATCAACGAGGTCGAGCTACTTTGGCCTTACCACCAGAATTAGCACCGGTTGATTCAAACTCACCGTTCCATCATGGAGTAACCGTTCCAACTGAGGGGGCATGGCCCCAACGATTACGGCCTGAAATTCGAATGAGCTTCAAGCAATGGTTCACCACCGACGAAAATTTTCGAGCGACCCAAGCTGCTGAAGCTGTTGTTGACTCACCAGGTGGTCCACTGAATCCTCTGGTATTTGTAGGACCTCCTGAAACTGGACGCTCACATCTTCTTCATGCAACTGCTCAAGCTGTACTTCGACGCCAAGAAGGCAATGTGTACCTTCTCTCTGTAGCAGACTTATCCGGACTTGACCGTTTACCAGAGGGTTGGCAAGATACGCTTGCAAATGCACGATTACTCGCAATTGATGATCTTCACGAACATGTCCGGAATCCTGAACTGGCCCATGAACTTGGAACAATGCTTGACTATGCACTCAATATGGGAGTTCATGTTATCCTCTCTTCGAATTCTGAACCCGAAGATTGGCCAACATCACGTTTGTGGGAGTTAACTCGTAATGCTGCTTCAGTCCACCTTGACACTCCAAAGCCTGCAAGCATGGTGCTGTATGCGAGAAGTTTGGCTCAAAAGAAGGGATTCATGATGGATGATGGTCAACTTACGAGCCTAGTATTCCAAGATACAATAGGATGGCGTGCAACCAAAGCTAACTTCGATTTAGTAGCCCTTGCCTTACAGTCGGGTCAAGAGATTATTGATGGTGAAGAGGTAACTGCTCTGCTCTCAAACCAAAGAGATGAGGCAACCAATATCGACCCTGTTGCTCGTGAAAGCGTCGAACATATTGCATCCCGTTTGATTCATTCTGCCGTTGATACTGTCTACAGCGACACCGTCCATGGTGGTATTGACCTCTACTCAGAACTTCCACAAATAGGTGAAGATACGTATTTACCTCCTGAGATCGATACTCAGGCATTGACGGATGAAGCAGACGCACGTCATGCTGCTTATCTCAAAATCGCTCTCGAAGATACAGTTCCTGCTGCACCTTCGGTTCTTGCTTTACATGAACGAGAGGAGCACCTCATCACCCGTACTGACCACATTGAGGTTCGTGACCATGGACGTGCTGCAGACTTACTCACAGATTTAGATGAGGCATTTGATTCTCAAATAAATGCGTTTGAAAAGGATTTACGCGAAAGTTCGTTACAACTTGCTCACATAGAAGCGAAGTTAGTTGACATGTATGATCGAACCCCTGAAGCATCGATGGATGAATTGATTTTGATTGCTGACGAATTGCGAGCAATGGAAGGGAATCTCACTGAATTTGATCCGGAACGAGACCCTTGGCCTGAAATGGAAGAAATTCAAGTGACCAAGAAAGGTCGAACTATTGGCCGTCAAAAAGCAGTTTCAACGGTGGAAGCGCTCGAAAGTCACGAACCAAAAGGTGAATGGAATATTGATGCTCAAAACATCGATATGTTGGACTTACTTGAGGGTGGAAAACCAACTCGAATGATTCGACTTGGACGAATCAACACTCCTGCCAAACTCGTCCAAGGTGAAGAAGAATGAGAGCACCATGGTGGATGAAAGGCGTTGCCTTTTCATGCCAATCAAGTTGCGGGAAATGTTGTGACGAGCCTGGTGGCATCGTCTATCTCTCAATTACTGATGCCGAACGTATCTCTGCTGAACATGGCATGGGGGTCGAAGATTGGATTGAACGCGATTGCCGTCAAACGCTTGATGGTCGATACGTCTTAAACAGCCGTCCTGATGATGGAATCTGCATTTATTTAGATGAGAAGAAGCAATGTTCAATTTATGAAGTTCGCCCGCAACAATGCGCCGCATTTCCGTGGTGGGGAGAAAATTTAGCTACGGATAGAGCATGGAATAAAGTGAAAGAGGCCTGCCCAGGAATTGATGCAGATGATGCCATTCTCATCGATGGGGAAACGGTTCGAATCCATGTATTTGCTGACCGTGAATCCACCAAGGGGTTCCGTTCGTGGCCACCTCACAATAAAAGATAGATTCTCGAGTTATAGCCTAATCTTCTCCTTTATCGACTTTATTGATTGATGAATGAAGAGCCGTCTTTATACGAAAGATGTATGTGGGAGGTATCGAAGGGGATTCAATGGCTAATAATGAGGTGCTTTTAGAAGTTACAGAGGACCACCTCAACACCGGGCTTCGTGGCGTTCCTGTTGGTACCTGTCGAACCTCCTTCGTCACACCCTCAGAAGGCGTTCACTATTGCGGTTATCCAATTGCCGAATTGGCTACCTTTGAACCAGAGGATATCGTTTATCTCTTGTTCAACAAAGAACTACCAACCCAAGAACAGTCTGTTGCCATTCGTCAAGACCTTGCCGCACGTGCCACTTTACCTGGTGACCTTGAGTCTGTCCTCAAATCCCTACCTAAATCCGGCCATCCAATGGATTGGCTGAGTGTCGGCATCCATACCCTTGGAATGCTTGAAACAACCAATGATTGGAAAGAAGATGCACTCAATCTTATCGCACGAATGCCCCGCTTGATGGGACTTATATTCCGAATCCGTGAAGGTCGTGAAGAGAACATTCCTGCAGATGATGCATCTCTTTCGATGGTTGAACGTTTTGTTCGGACACTGGAACTTCATGGAGCAGATGATGAAAAGATGAAGCAAATTATTTCCACCTATCTCGTCCTTCATATGGACCATGGAGGCGGTAACCTTTCGACCTTTACGGGGAAGGCTATTGCGTCGAGTAAGGCAACTGTTTATTCTTCAATGGCAGGTGCAATGAATGCCTTGTCGGGACCATTGCACGGTCGTGCAAATCAATCATGTTTGGAATTCGTTCTCAAGGTTGGAACAAGTGACCCTGTTGAAGTTGAAGCCTTTGTTCGAGCTGAATTGAAAGCGAATCGTCCGATTTTCGGATTTGGCCATGCTGTCCTTCGGAGTGAAGACCCTCGTGCAACTGTTCAGTTTAAGTTGGGCTCTGAAATATGTCCGGATGATGAAAACTTCAAGATCGTCACAACCCTTCGAGAAGTTGCCCCTCGTGTGTTGGCTGAGAATCCAAAGATAAGTAATCCAAACGCTAACGTTGATATTGCAAGTGGAGCTTTACTTTATCACGCTGGTTTGACAGACCCCACCTATTACACTACTTTCTTCGGATGGGCACGTGTTGCAGGAATCGGCGCTCAAATTGTCGATGAACGCAGTGTGTTCCGCGATGGAAAAGGTATACCAATATACCGTCCGAAGTATATTGCTGAAGCACAAAAATTGCGCCATATCGAGTGAGTTTCACTCGAGAACTGGCCGTGAAGTTTTGCCAGAACCACGATGTCCAATGAGGCGAATTGCTTCCCATGGTGGAGACGCCAAAGTGGAATCTTCAAGAATATCTGAGGTTGACTTCTCCCACATCCACTTCTTGCGCCACATCTCTACCAATTCCTTACGACGAGCTGCATCACATTCAGACCAAGGAATCGTTTCACCTTGGAGTTCACCTAAGATTTCTTTGTGGTTTTCTTCTGTGGCATGTTCCAATGTGTGTTGTTGGATTGCATCCAAAGGTCGAGTCGCCGGTTGAGTCCAACGTAAATCACCTGAAGGGAGCCATGTGACTCCGGGATCGGAACAATCAGTAAGACCTGTGAGACCAGCTGCCAGTAAATCATGCTCGATTTCCAATGCAGTTGGCCAAACATAAATTGGAAAACCTCTTTGTTTTGCACTTAATCGTTCTGCTTTTGCACCATGTAATCCACCTGCATAACCGAGAGGAAGATTGCTTATTGGTGGTATGAAATAATCTACAGCACATGGAGACATTGAGGCTCCAGCTCGGCGATGAGATTCAATCAAACGCGCAATGGAAGTGGTAAAAAACTGCATACTCCCCCTCATACGCTTGGTAAAATGTGTCCCAAAGGGTGGGATATAGGGTACCAACTCAGCCCAGGGCCGAACTGAACCCGAAGATTGGACTGAGGACTTCATACCCTTGTGAAAGGAATAATACACAGTATTCTGCGATGGAATTTCAAACTCCTGGAGGAGAGATTCAGTCTTTTCCATCATTGATGATACATGAGCGATATGCTTCTTTTTACCAAAAACCCCACCGCCATATAATGCACGAGGATGAGGTCGTTTGAATTCAACACAGCCCATTTTACCATGTTCTCTCCATTCTTTTTGAATGTATGAATCTTCTAACATTGAACGGAATGAAGGAAATCCAAGTGAAGTTAATTCTTCAAGTGTATGGTTTTCAACCCATGAAATTTCATGAGGGAGTTTTGAATCAGGAACAGATACTTTGGCATCATGATGAATGATTAATTCACCATCTTGAGTCATACGCACATCAAATTCAACACCATCATTGTATTGAAGACCATGTCGGAGACTCTCAAGTGTATTCTCTGGCGCCTGTTGCCACATGGACTTCACCACCCATCCCACAGAGAACTCCCTTCTAAGGCCTACCGTCGCGATATATGGAAGATTCAGAAGTCGATGAGAAGAGTGCTTTGCCTCCCTTTCCGGTCATAATGCCTTATATGAATTACCACTGCCCCTTGAATATGGACCCTTACCAAATCATGATGGGGCTCATATTACTCCTCACCCCAATTGTTTGCTGGTTTTTCACATCCCATGACAAATCAATGCGTACACCGGTCAATAAATGGTTTCAAGTCATTCATGACCAACGCTATTACTTGCATGCAATGGGCTATCTTGTCATTATTAAATGGAAGGCAATTACTGACAAATTAAATGAACCAATCAAACTTCAAACTGGTCATTGGACTGAGATTGTGTATTCAATTGAAGGTAATTTTACCTATCACATTCAACAATTTTTCCTCAATGATACACTGACAACTTTCCTTAACTTTCATTATTTATTCATTTATTTGTTTTTAATTTATGTCACAACTGTCTACTTCGCCTACTCTGGTGACCGTGACATGACCGATAAGGTCACTTTGAATTATTTACTCATCTATGCCCTTGCGGTTCCATATTATCTGTTTTTCAATGTCGAAGTTACTTCATCATGGATTCCTGGAATGGAATCATTACTCTACCACGATGGCTGGTATAGTGTCTTTTACGCCACGCATGATCCACTTGATAATGCCGTTCCATCACTCCATGTCGCGATACCATTTGGTATACTTCTGTTGAATTACTTACACGTCAAAGAAAGCGGTGGGACCATGAAAGAATGGCGCCACTATCGATACCACCTGTTTGTCTTAATCAATACAGTATTATTCATTTTCACAATCCTCTATCTTGGAATCCACTGGTTTATCGATATACCTCTCGGAATGATCATAGGAGGTGTCGGTGCATTGTTCATCCACCATCTCCAGCCGAGATTACGGAACGACCATGGTAGTTTTTTCAAAGGAATTACCACCAAGAAAGTACGAAAGCACCTTCTGGTTGAAGGTATTATCACCTTACTCATGCTAACAACCATCCTCATGGCCGTCCAAGTTCAAACCGAAACAGTTGATGAACGCATATCGTATCAACTCGGTCCAGAGGATTCTCGATTTGAAATTATTCAAAAGTTTGAACCAGGAATGCAAGTTCATTCCAATGTGACTAATCTCGATGATACATTGCGAATGGAAGTAGTGGTGATTATGGTTAATCTTGCCACACCAGCAATGGAGAATGGTTCAATCGATTGGAACATTATACGCTCACTTGGTGAAGTTCATACCGTCGAACCGGGCGCAACTCTCCCGCTGGTCATTGATGCACCAAAGGTATTCCACTACATCATAATGCATAACCCAAGTGATGCTGATTCAGGTGATGTCATCGAAGTCAGGGTATTGAATGACTATCATGAAGACTTGATGGGTCAAGCAATCCTCCTGTCGTTAGCCTCACTGTGGATTACTGGCTTTGTCGTCAATCGAATTCGTAGATTGAAGAAGTATAACCGTACGTTCTACGATTCAACTCCTTCACACATTTGGGAACAAGAGTGACATGGGCAATGAGTGTGTGTTATGAGGGCCAACCCCTTGCATACATCAATGGCAGAAGCTGAAGGTTTGGTCAATGCAGTTGATGAGCTGCTTGATTCACCGGGTGGAGAAATTCTCTCCTCATTCCAGAGGTACCTCCGAAAAAGATTCAAAATACTTGGCTTGGTTTTTGCTTTTGCGTTTATGGTAACATTTCCAGTTACCAAAAATGTCATCGCCTGGCTTATCGAGCCAAATCGATTACCTGCAGATGTCGACATTATCGTCATTACACCTGTCGAGTTTATCTTGCTCCAAGTCCAACTCGCAGCTCAGGTCGGGTTGTTGTGCATGGTGGTCGTATTCCTCTGCGAAGGAAGCTGGCAAGCGAGTAAAAACTTAGCATTTCGCCAACGACTAGCAGAATTGAAAGTTCACTCGCCCCGTCCAAACAAAACATTCGTAGTCACTCTACTTTTTGCAGTTATTCTCCTCGGAAGTGGAGTCTATTATGCTTGGAATTGGCTCATCCCTATGCTTCTTGAATATCTGACAACAGATGCCCAGACTGCTGGCTTATCAACCGAATGGAGGCTTACAAGTTACATTGGGTTTATCGCCAATTTAGCAATTGCATCTGCAATCGGATTCCAAGCACCACTGGTGACTCTACTGGTCTTGCGAATGAAAATTGTTCATCGCACGACGGTACGTTCGTATCGAAGACACATCTGGTTTGGTGCTTTTTTACTGGGAGCATTCCTTTCGCCCCCTGACCCGTTGTCGCTTTTCTTGGTCGCAATGCCGGTCGTGATCTTATTCGAGGTCGCCCTTCTGATTGATTCAATCACTCGCAATGAAAATGAATCAGTTGTTCAATGAAGGCGGTAGAGTCATCGTTGGGACGGCCATTCGGCCTGGCATTTGATTGTATCTCGTACCATGAAAATCTGAGCCACAGGTCACTGAAAGACCTGAATCTTTGGCAGCAGACCATAATTGGAAACGGTAAGCATCACTGTGGCTTCGGTGGAAACATTCGATTGCATCGACACCTGATTCAAGACAAAAAGCAACCAAAGTCTCTGTATCAATACAATAGTACAGTGGATGGGCGAGTGAAGTAATTCCACCAGCAGCATGAACTGCTGAGCACGCTTCAACGATGCTTGGTTGGGGGCGAGAGATGTGTGCCGGCTTTCCATCACCAATCCATAAATCAAACGCTTCTTGACGAGTGTTAACATAACCCAATGCCATCATTTCATCTGCTAAGTGTGGCCGGCCTACTGAATCACCTGCTCGAGCGGATACGGCCTGAAAATCAACAGGCATGCCGAGTTCAGCCAACTTTTCGATCATCGTCATCATTCTTGGTATTCGACCTTCACCTAAAGGCGCTAACCATGACTTGAATTGTTGGTGTTGTTCACTTTGGAATTCCATTGAAGGGAAATAGGCTAATAAATGCCATGAATCAGACGCTCGTTCTTGATTTCGAAGTTCAAGGATGGAGGATTCTGCAGGTAATCCGGGCATACAAGTGATTTCAACACCCGGAATAAAAACCATGCCGTTTGCTTCAGCAGCAGTTTGAGCAGCATCCCAACCAGAGATCGTGTCGTGGTCGGTGAGGGACCAATAGCGAACATTCGATTCTGACATCATGTGTGCCACATCTTCAACGGGATGCTGGCCATCACTGTTTGTGGAATGGCTATGAAGGTCATACTTCTCAGTCCACATGTGTTGAGCCAAGAGTCCAACCTCTATGGAAGTATGGAAATACATCAGAACAAATCGTCAAGGTTCGGGAGCGTAGGAAGGACTGGTTCTGGCACTTTCGATTGAGAGGGTTCTGCAAATAAGTCATCGAGGTCAGGCATTCCAGGAGTTTTCTCTTCCAATGGTGCCCTTTCGGGGACAGGTTGGGCAGTACCAGGCAAGGGAATTTGAGCGACACCAGATGATTGAAACTCATGCGTTGGTGTTAGCCATGGCAAATCAGGTGTAGAACGGACTTTCTTTTCCCCTGGTAAGGGAATATTCTCAACCTTCATCCTTTGAAACCCATCTTGTGTTGTGCTCGAAGACTTGAACACTTCTCGGAATTGTTCAGTTTGTACATGTGGTGCCGGATTATTCCGAACAGATTCGGCACCTACGCGACCTGAATCACCAGAGGACAAGGCGGCCATAGCAGTGTTAATCTCTACTGAATCCAGCTCTTCGGTTTGCCCCAGAATCGAGGCTACAATTCCTTGTGATTCCGAAGTGACCAGAGGTTTTGTCTCAAATCCGAATTGGTCGACTTCCGTAGCTGATGAAGTAAATGGGGTAGCCATGGATTCGATTGCAGCGAATTGCTCTTCGACAGTGAGTGATTCAATCATCAAGATTTCAGTCCGTTCGCGTGAAGCCAAAAATGAAGTGAGGAAAAAGAGAGCTCCAATGAGAAGAAGAAGAATTTCTTCTGTTCCAAAACCATCGGCCAGTCCAAGTTTTAAGACAAGACTCACGACACACAAAATCCATGTCACCATCCCCAATACGAGAGTTGCCGTAGCGGTCCGAGGTGCCTTCGGGTCCATGTGATTGACCTAAGTGCCACCAACCTATGAGGGTTGTTAAGCAACGTTGCATTGCTCTGCGGCTCGAACTGTATTCTCCATCAACATGGCAATCGTCATCGGACCCACGCCTCCTGGAACGGGTGAAAGCCAGGATGCTTTGTTGGCAACATCGGGGTGTACATCACCTGCAAGTCGCCATCCACGTTCTCGGCTGCTGTCATCGACACGGTTAATTCCCACATCCACCACAACTGCGCCTTCCTTGATCCACTCTTCAGTCACCATTTCTGCCCGCCCAACTGCCGCGATGACAATATCTGCACTTGCACACAACGCAGCGGTATCTTTGGTACGTGAATGAGCAACAGTTACTGTTGAATCAACGCCTTTGGCACCAAGTAAGAGTGATTGTGGCATACCTACGATACGTGAACGTCCAAGGATAACTGCCGTTTTCCCTTCAGTTTCGATTCCAGCCCATGACAGCATTCGCATGACTCCACTGGGTGTACACGGTAACATTCCATCCAATCGCCCTTGAACCAATCGCCCAAGATTTTGAGGATGAAAACCATCCACGTCCTTAACCGGGTCAATCAAATCTGTGAGTGCTTCTTCATTCATGTGACTGGGTAAGGGTGATTGAACAAGGATTCCATGAAGGCCACTATGTTTATTCAATGAGAGAATCGCATCTCGAACCTGCTCTTCTGTCGAGTCAGCAGATAATTCAATATGCGTACTTTTGATTCCGAGGCGTTCACATGCTCGAACCTTGGAGCCAACGTAAACATGACTTGCAGGATCATCGCCAACAATGACAACAGCCAAATGTGGTTGAATACCCTTTTCTTTACATGCTGCAATTCGAATGAGGAGTTCCTCTTCGACTTCCGCAGCACAGGCTTTACCATCGAATCGTTGGGCCACCATGCTATGCCCACTGAATCATTGACTTTGAGCATTCGCTTTAGAGTATTCAATCATCAACAGCTGTTGTCGACTTTCTGTAATTGTATCTGTTCAGGAATCGAAAGACAAATCCTGAGCCTATGTCAGAAAAAATGAATCGTTGAATTCAGTTCAAAAGCTGTCGGCTGAATAGAGAATCGAAACGGACTGTTGCACGGAAATGTAATCCTGTCCGTCTTCATAGTTGATTCTTAATTCATGGGCGAGGTACGTGTTAAAGTGAATAGTGTCCCAAGTCACCGATTCACCATCATTGACCTGACTTCTTTTACTCTGACAAACATCATTATACTCATCAGCAATATTCCACGAGAATTCAACAGATTGCCCCCCAACTCCAAATTCATCGAAAAGAGTTGGATTTTCAATAGTTGAGTTAATGACAACCAACAATGGATGGACACCACCATTGGCAGGATTTGGATTAAACATCAATGTTTGAGGCTCATTCGTGTTTGATTCAGTCCAATCCATTCGTAATTCGATTTGAATCGTAAATGATGTATTGAGTTGCTGACTTGAAGCATCGATGGCATAGGCAGTAATGTCGTAGATGCCATGTTCAAAAAATTCTATTGAAACTGTAGAACCGGTTGAGGCGTCCGATGTGACCGGCATGCTTCCATCCATAAGATCAACACCAAAGGTCACCAAGCCATCAGTAGCGAATGTCTTCGAAAAATCAAAATCAATGGTCACGTTTGACCAAGAAACTTGTTCGCCTTCAGAGTATGACTCAATGATGGTTCCATTCATTGCGCTTGCATCGACGATGAGTTCGAACTTCGCTTCATTCCCATCTTGAGACAAGCAGCCAGCAAGACTGGAAGTACAGAGCCAAAACAGAACCAACACTGAACCGGTTCTCCACATACGATGACTCACTACCAGTTGGTATAAAAAATTGATTCTTTATGTCGGAGGCAATGGCACCAGTCATTCTTTGCAGTAAAGTAAACCCGACCAATCAAAGAAACCAGTCACAGTGCTTACGCAGGTGGCACGAGTTGTAACATGAGAATTGTAATAAATCAAATGTTCAGTACGCAGCATTCTTGCACACCCCAAGACATCGACGCAGAATAATTCAGTTCGTGGTAAATCATAAACGGGGAATATGAGTCGTACTCGATGTATAAAAACCGTCAATGAGAGGTCGAACTATTTCTCGCTTAAGGCGAATGAAAAGGAGCCTGCGGAGGGACTCGAACCCCCGGCCTTCGGATTACAAATCCGATGCACTACCAGCTATGCTACACAGGCGACGAACTGTCCCACACACTTACCCTTGATGAATGAAACGGATAGAATACAAGGAGATTCTATGATTCAAAGTCTCTGTAAGATGAACGAATCGAAGAGACAAGTCAAAGAACAGTGCCGTATTCGGAGAGGCATGAACCCTGATGCTGGTGATGGATTGCTCAACGCCTATGCACAGACAAAGGTCGGGAACGATACCATTTTTGGATGGTGGGGACGTTATCAAAAAGCAGTCGCAGAAGGCATTGATGCAGTCAATGGAACAATCGGTGCTTTACTCGAAGACGATGGTTCTCTTGCGATAAACCAGGTTGTTGATGAAGCGATTCGAGTCGCCCCTCCGGTTGAAATCGCCGCTTATGCGCCGTTGAAAGGACTCCCTGCATTTCTTGATTTGGCCAAAACATTAGCGCTTGGAGAACATCGAGAACCCCTCGACGAACTCGGAATTTCGATGACGGCTACAGCAACTCCTGGTGGCTCTGGTGCACTGTACCTTGCTGCAGAAAATTTCGCCAATAGAGGCGAGAAAGTATTGCTCCGCGACCGGCATTGGGGTCCTTTCAAAGGCTTCTTATCAGGTTGTGACCTTGGCATCGAAACGTATCCACTCTTGCCATCGACGCCAAGTAAAGTGCATCCATTTGTCGACATTGAAGGATTTCGAAACAAACTCGCCTCACTTTGTTCATCACAGGATAAGGTGATGATTTGGTTAAACGACCCTGCGCACAATCCGACTGGACTCTCGTTGACTCCAGAAGGGCGTATGGCCTTTCTAGAAGCGGTCATGGAAAGTGCCTCTTCAAACGAGCACGTCGGGCATACCTTGCTGATTGATTCTGCATATCACTTGTACGCAGAGGAGCCACATGGGTGGGGACAAACAATTCGTGAAACGATTGAACAAGGCTGGCCTTGGACCGAAAACTTACTGATTACATTCGCTGTTTCACTCTCGAAATCCCATACAATCTATGGATTGCGCACCGGCGCTCTAGTGAGTATTCACCCTGACGCTGAAGTCGTTGAGAAGATTGGAACCGTGATGGGAGTCACTGGTCGACAAACTTGGTCCGCCGCACCAAGAATTGCACAGTACACCATCAGTGAAATGCATTCATCTTCCGAAGGCGGAGATGCTTGGGGCAAAGAACGAGACCGTTTGAAGTCTCTACTTGTGACCCGTAGGGACCTCTTCAAAGAGTGTTGTGAACAACTCAACGTTCCAATCAATCCAACACATGATGGATTTTTCGCTTGGCTCGAACATGATGACCCAGAAGCAATTGCTGAACAATGCGCTCAACAGAATGTCTTCCTCGTCCCTCTTACAGGTGGCGTTCGTATCGGACTATGTGCTGTTCCTTTAGGACATGTTCCTCGCGTTGCCGAGGCCTTAGCTCACGCGCTTCAATGAGGTCTTATCATGCGAAATGTTCGTGAAAACTTTCTCATTGCGAGTATGATTTGTATACCTGCAGGCGCCTTCTTTAGCGTTGCAGGCATCTATTCATTGGCAGGAACAATCGGTTTGAGTGGAGTCGTACTTTTTTTAGTCGGAATGTCGATGAAATCAGATCAAGGCTTATCACCGGAAGAAATTGCAAACTGGGCACCTGAATCAACCCAACTCCCCGATGCAGGCCGAGTCATGTACCGCGTTGATGTGACATTAGATGAGCCAAAAAAATGTACGGTACTTTGCGGGCCCTGTGGACATTTAGAATCTCTAGAAACAGATCGTCCACTTGAATATACATGCCCTGGCTGTTCAATTCTCCTCTGGGATGAAGAAGAATAACTGGCAAATCGAAGAAGTCAGGAAAAAGCCTCGTATGGACTGTTCCACTCCATAGAATTGAAGGGCATGAAACATTACGAAGCATCATGGACGCAGACGCTTTGCTCAACCCTGAGCGTAGAATGTTGCGCGTCATGCAGGGAAAAAGTGGACATGATTGGACACTGGCTGAAATCCTCAGCGCCTGCGAGTGGGTGGACCAAGCAGTTGCTGCTGGTGCTGGACACGGGCTCAGTAATTCGGGATTCGTCTCAACAACCGAAACCAGTTCAGCCATTGTTCGTCTTGCCGAAGAAGGGCAGAAAGCGAAGGACAATGGACTTCTTGAGGCTCGAATTTGGAAATGGATTTCAGATTCCGATACGCCGAGTATGGCGGACTTGCAATCGCAATTTGAACGCCATGAGGCAGGACCTGGCGTCGGACTGTTAAAGCGACTCGGCGTTCAACTTGAAGGCGGATTTTTTGTTGCTGCAACCCCTTCTGATGTCGACACGGCTATCGAAGCACGTACAGCATTCATCCATTCTTTACCGGCACCCTCAGAAGCACTCGATGGTAACCTCATGGAACACTTCAAAACTCGACGCGGATTGATTGAGTCGGTGATTTCGACCACCCGTACTTGGTCCATTACACCTCAAGGCCAATCCGTCAAAAGTGAAGCGTTAGTCGAGAAACAATTCATCAGTGAAATCACGACTGAGTTACTTCAATCAGATGCTTGGAAGGATGCAGACTACCGACCCTTCGATGTAACGCTCGAGTCTGCAACACCTCGAACTGGCCGTAGCCATCCAATGCAGGCGCTTATCGAACGAGTTCGAAGTATCTTCTTGGAGATGGGCTTTTCAGAACTTGTTGATGATTATGTTCAAACCGCAGGATGGAATATGGATGCCTTGTTTATTCCTCAAGACCATCCTGCTCGCGAAATGCAAGATACCTTCTACCTCGAGGACCCAAAATCAATCGACCTTCCAAAGCACCTCACTGATGCGTGGAGAGCAATTCATGAACACGGTGGCGAAACTGGATCCGTAGGCTGGGGCGGAAATTTTTCTGCAGAAACTTCCAAGAAAGGATTGCTGCGAACGCATACCACGGTCAATACCATCCAATACCTCGCAGCAAACCCGAAAGATGCTTGCCGTGTATTTTCAGTTGACAGAGTCTTCAGAAAGGAAGCAATAGACCGCACACACTTGCCGGAGTTTTACCAAATTGAAGGCATAATCATGGAGGAGGGGGCGAACTTGCAAATGCTTGTTGCAACCCTCAAAACCTTCTATGCCAAGATGGGCTACCCTGAAGTTCGAGTTCGTCCGGCCTATTTCCCTTACACAGAACCGAGCCTTGAGATCGAAGTGAAATGGCGAGGGAAATGGCTTGAGTTGGGTGGAGCTGGGATCTTCAGACCTGAAGTCACTGAACCGCTCGGGATTTCATCCCCTGTTCTTGCTTGGGGTATGGGGCTAGAACGATTAGCTATGTTGGTTCTGGGTCTTGATGATATCCGACAACTCTACATCTCAGATTTGGAGTGGTTGCGAAACCAACCAATCCTTTGACGGCGCTTGAAGTGAATGGCTAGACCAGCCGATAGCCTATCTATTCATCAATCGAGTATTTAGGCAAAGAGAATTGAGGCGCGCTTGTAGTCCCCTCACATCTTGGTTTTAGGGCTATCAACGGAACAGGATTTCAATGACTGACTTTCAATCTCTTGGTCTTTCAGAGACCTTACTTCGCGCTGTTAAATCGGAGGGTTATACCACCCCAACACCTGTACAAGAACAATCAATTCCACCTCTTTTAGAAGGGCGAGATGTCTTGGGTGTAGCCCAAACTGGAACCGGAAAAACTGCAGCATTTGCATTACCGGTTCTCCAAATCATGAGTCGTAAGCAACCGCAAGGTAAGCGATTTATTCGAGCGCTCATTCTTTCACCGACTCGAGAACTTGCGGCTCAAATCGATGAACGGTTTGCTGCATACAGTGATCATATGGATGTTCGACATCGCGTCATCTTTGGAGGAGTGAACCAAAATCCACAAGTTCGTGCTTTGCAAAAAGGCTTAGATATTCTTGTGGCAACTCCTGGTCGCTTGTTAGATCTCATTGGTCAAGGTCACATTGACCTTGGAAGAGTTGAATTTTTCGTTCTCGATGAAGCAGACCGAATGCTCGACATGGGATTCATTCGAGACATTGAGAAAGTTATCAAACTCTTACCAAAGAAACGCCAAAACTTGTTGTTCAGTGCGACAATGCCAAAATCAATTGCAACACTTGCTGGGAGTTTCCTGAACAATGCCGTGATGGTCGATGTCAGTCCAAAAGAGTTGACTGTTGATCGAATTCAACAGAAAATTATGTTCTTGAGAAAAGCCGATAAGCGACGTTTACTGGTTCAACTCATCAAAGAGGAGCGCGTCCAACGTGGCATTGTCTTCACTCGGACAAAGCACGGTGCAAATCGATTGGTCAAGCAACTCGACCAAAGCAATATTTCAGCTGCAGCAATACATGGAAACAAAAGTCAAGGTGCACGCACAAAGGCATTAGCCGGATTTAAAGATGGAACGATTCCAATTCTTGTAGCAACTGATATTGCAAGTCGAGGTATCGATGTCGATGGAATTACCCACGTGTTCAATTATGATTTACCAAACGAACCCGAAAGCTATGTTCACCGAATTGGTCGAACAGCACGTGCAGGTAAGAGCGGCATTGCCTACGCTTTCTGCGACGATTCTGAAAGCGGCTACCTTGTTGGGATTCAGGATTTGATTGGAAAAGAGATTCCTGTTGATAGCAGCCATGAATTTCACTTTGTTGGTGCGATTCCAAAACCGGGTCAAAAGGCTGGTAAAATTAAAGAAAAGTCAGGTGCTAAAAAACGCCCACGGGACAACAATCGTAACCAAAGCTCAGGAGGAAATTCACAGCGAAGTTCACGTCCTCAACAGAATCGCCGTGGGGGTGGAGGACGAAACTCAAACTCTCGTTCCCAAAGGCAAGGCGATTCCCGTCAACGTCGAGATTGATACAATTCTCAGCAGTAAATCGCTCTCCTCTTTGAGCACTTTGCCTTCACGGTTCGAGGGTGTTTTCACAAGGGCTCTTCATCAAATTTCAAACTGAATACCCGTTACCTTCTCAGTCATCTCCCAGAGTCGGCGAGCAACGTCTTCATCTGCTGCACGGTCTGTGATTTTGGCTTTACCAGTCCAGCCTCTTGCCTCAAGAGCACCCACAGGACCCCAGTAACGATGTATGAGCGCATCGGATTCAGTGGCTGCATAAAGTGTTGGAGCAGCCCCCTTGACGGGTGCCATCCCTAACAGTGGATTCAGGATTCGCGCTATCGAGTGCCGTTGTAAATCAGTAGCTGAATAACCAGGATGACTGCCGAGAGATTCAATATGGGAGCCTGCTGCTTTGAGGCGACGGTCAAGTTCGAGAGCAAACAGAAGATTGGCCAGTTTACTTTGACTGTACATGCCCCATTTGTCGTACTTTTTGTTCTCACCATTGATGTCTTCAAAATCAATTCGACCCGACCAGTGGGCGATGCTCGACAGTGTGACAATCCGGGGTGCTTTTGCCGCAGAAAGAAGCGGCATGAGGTGCGAAGTGAGTGCAAAATGACCAAAGTGGTTTGTACCAATCTGTAGTTCAAATCCATCCTTCGTGATCGATTTTGGCGGAATCATCACGCCGGCATTGTTAATCAAAAGGTCCAGATGCTTGTGAGATTCTTTCATTCGGTTTGCAAAACCTTCGATGCTTGCAAGGTCTGCAAGATCAAGCAGTTGTACTGTGATGTTGGCACCAGGAGAGGTCTTGAGCATCTTTGCCTTCGCCGATTCTGCTTTCTCTTCATTTCGACATGCAAGAATGACATCTGCACCTTTGTCTGCCAAAGTGAGTGCCATGTGATAACCGATTCCAGTGTTTGAACCGGTCACGACAACGAGTTTTCCATTCTGGTTTTGAGTGTGCTCAGCCTTCCATTTAATTCCGATTTTCTTCATCTTAATCGTGCCCCAAGGTGTTCACGATGTTCGCAGACGAGTATGAAGCATAAACCAATGGTTGGCAAACCCTTGTGTTCACTCTGCCAAATTACAGAACAAGTTTTTATTAAACACAGATTGAATCAGAGAATAAGGCGAAGAAATTGACATTTGATTCAGAGTACGAACCTTTCTTCCAACCCCCTGGATGGGTTGTTGCACCGATATGGGCGGTCCTTTACACCTGTATTGCCTTCAGCTTCAGTTCAGTTTTGAACCACCGTGATGAATTAAAACATTCCAATATCGTCATCGCGTTGTTTCTCGTACAACTAGCACTGAATCTTGCTTGGCCTTCAGTCTTCAATTCTGAACGTTATCTCCTTTCATTGGTGATGATTCTCTTGATGATTATTTTTACCCTCATCTATGCATACCTCACCTATGCACAGATTCCCTCCGCATCGATGCTGGTTTGGCCCTATCTCGCATGGATTAGCTTTGCTGCTGCCATCAATACTGCCTATTATCTTCATGCCAATTAAATATTGATTTGGGCATCTCATCTCAACGGTCATAGCTTTGGCAAAGAGCCATTTGATGGTTATGGAAGCCGAATATTAGAAGATATCTAATGCAGAAGGATTATTTGCTTTGATTTGAATTTTGAAATGATGGACATCCGACAGCAGTACATACCGATTAGCCGGTCAAGAATTAAAAAAGCACTTTTAACGAATTGGGAATTAAATAACGATGAACTAACAAAATTACAAAACTTAGCCACGATGTTAGAGGCAATATGGCATCATGATTGCCACCATGCTTTGGAAGAGTTAAAATCTCTCTACGAAGACATGGACCCAGACACTGAAGAACAAGTCGATATGTCCGGAAGAGAACGCTTTCTGGAGGTATTGGAAGAATCTTTGAAAGATGGAAATTGGGAGGACATTTCCGAAAAGGAGATCCAAGAGGCACTCGATGGAGAAGATATTTTACCAATAAGTTTGGATGTTCGTTTTGATGAGCTTAATGTGATGAAGTTGTATAAATTAGGTGAAAAGCCCATCTATGACGTTCAAAAAACTCATTTTGGGTTTCGAACAAAAGATGTAGAAATAGATACTTTTAGCCAGGTTATTCAAGTCATTGAGTTTCAAAAGAGAGAATGGTTTGAATCCGATAAGAAACGAATGCGGCACTATCCTGGGGACGCAGATGCGAATGGTATTCACCTTCGGCTATTTCGTACAGTTCCTAAGCTCGATTTGGAGACTATTTTCCCAAATACCACTCCTCTCATGAGGAATTTGGATAAAATTAAAATCGTAGCTCCGTTAATCGGTGGCATCGTTGGTGTTGCGATGAAATTTGGGCCAATCTTGGTCGGAAAAGAACAAGCAGGAACTGGAATTGCAGTTCTAGGAGGCCTCTTGAGTGCCTTAGGATCATATATCCTCAAAACCTACCTCGCATACCAAAAAACCCGGGAGAAGTTTCAAACTCAAGTTTCTAAGGACATGTATTTCAAAGGACAAGCGAATAATAGTGCTGTTCTCAATATGATTGTTGACCTTGGTGAGGAGCAGGAAGTCAAGGAAGCATTGTTGGCCTATGCTTTCCTCTACTATGAAACCGATGTCCAACATAATGAGGAATCTTTAGATCAAAAAATCGAAGAATGGCTCCTCGAACGATTTGCAGTAGATATTGATTTTGAAGTCGATGATGCTTTGGCCAAACTCGAGAAGATGAATTTATTAAGTACTGATGAAGATGGGATTCTGTCTGTCGTTGCAATAGAAGACGCATTGAAAATTCTAGATGAATATTGGGATGACATATATGATTTTGAGGATTGATGGAAACAATTGCTCAATTCCTCAGTCACATTTGAACTGCGTTTGGATGGAGACTCCACGTGGGTTCATCAGCGGTTGCATCGGCATGGAAGGGGAGAACATCGTGAAGCACTTTGGGAATGTTAACACACCATAACATCTCAAACAAGGGTGATTCAGGCGTGCCGATTTTGTCGGTCAATTTCTTCCACATCTTGATGATGCCTTGGGTCTTTTGTCGCTCGTATTGGAGCATCAGAGCTGTCGTCTGGATGAGACCTTGGATACCGAGGATGTATCGCTGCTCAACTTCCCTGGCTTTGAGTGACTTCCACATTTCCTCCCAGTCCTCATGGGCATGCCAGTAACGACCTGTATTGAACTTGATAATGCCGGCATCAAGCCACCTTTGCTCTTGTTGAGAAAGTGGGCAATCAACCTCCATAGTTGGCGCTTTACTTGTTTGCTTTCAAGTTACGCCCCTTACAGACCTTTCTTGGTGAACGTTTGGTATGACTCTTGTGAGTCCAAACCTTACGGGGTTCTAACTCTTTGAGCAGGGTTTTGGTGGACGTTGGGGGATTTGAACCCCCGACTTCTTGGTTGCAAACCAAGCACTCTTCCAACTGAGCTAAACGCCCCTGTATTTATGGCGTCGAGCCAATCCTTTTTGAGTCTTCACCTCAAAGCGACTCGTTTCAAACTGCATCAATCGTTGCATCACGGTCGGGGCCTACACCAATACTGGTGCAGGGAACACCAACAAGAGCTTCGACCTTCTTGATGTATTGTTGAGCTGCTGAAGGTAATGTCGAGAAGCCAATACCCTCATCATTGGCTTTCTTTGCGATTCCAAGCCATTCCTCAAGTGAAAAAGAAGGGAAACCAGGCATTGAGATATAGATTGGTTTGCACCGTTCAAGGGCTGTAGCACTCGAAGGCATTTCCAAAATCTCTTTTCCATCCAACTCGTAAGCCACACAGATCTTGATTTCATCAAGTCCACCGAGAACATCCAGTTTTGTCAATGCAAGTCCTGTGAATCCGTTGATACGATTAGCATGGCGCATGACCACTGCATCAAACCAACCGCAACGACGCTTTCGGCCGGTTGTGGTGCCGAATTCATGACCTACGGTCCCAAGATGTTCACCGTCTGCATCATCAAGCTCAGTTGGCATGGCTCCATGTCCAACACGAGTGATGTAGGCTTTGGTAATTCCAATGACTTCTTCGACATGGCCAGGGTGAATTCCAGCCCCATGTGATGCATTACCACGGCAGGTGATTGAAGAGGTGACGTAAGGGAAAGTTCCTTGGTCGATATCCAGGAGACAACCTTGAGCACCTTCGAGGATAATGTGTTCACCAAGTTTCAGTGCATTGTCAAGCATAAGTCCAGTGTTTTGAATTGAAGTGCTGTATGCATTCCAAATCCATTCAACATCAGCTTTCAAGCCAGATACTGTGATTGTATCTTCACTGCCTGCTGATGACAGCGTTGAGTTCATTCGAGCAGTGGTTGCTTCCATCCAATCATCATCACCCATAACCTCAGAGAGATCTCCAAAGCGCAAACCAATTCGGTTGGTTTTGTCTGCATATGTAGGTCCAATACCACGACCGGTCGTTCCTATCTTCTTATCCAAACTGTCGAGATATCGGTGGAATGGGAGAATGATGTGGGCACGTTCACTGATGTACAGGCGTTCACCACGAGGATCTTCACCTGTTGAATCTTGCCAACCGGTTAGTTCTGTATTGAGGACCCAAGGGTCGATGACCATTCCGTCTCCAAGAACGAGGTTGCATTCTTTGCGCGTGATTCCTGAAGGCAAAAGATGGAATTTCAAGACTTGATCACCGATGACGACGGTGTGACCTGCATTGTTTCCGCCTTGAAAACGAGCAACCCAAGTTGCTTGCTCCGCTATACGGTCGACAATCTTCCCTTTTCCTTCATCTCCCCATTGGGCGCCGAGAACTACTGTGGCTGGCATTTTACTCTCCTCATTGCGCTGTCTTTGCGTACCGTCTTTGAACTATGTGTTTCTTCGTTGTGGTTTTTTATGCATCGAGAGAGCTTAAAATAGCAAAGAGATTGATCTGCAAACAACCCTTTATAGGCAGTAGTTCATTCTTCCAGTCTGTAGCCAACCATGGACACCACAGTGTAAAATCGCATCACGCAGTTTCAGCCACAGTGAGCATCCCCTCGCGGGATTTATATACCCTGGACACCGACTATGTAACAAGAGGTTAACAAGATGAAAATGAATCCGGAAGGAAATGCTGGTGAAGAGCCAAATCGTAAACTAAGAGCTGATTCAAACCGTAGCGGGAACAATATAATTCGTCGAACGCTCGAAGGTCACACTCGGCCCTGCGTCGATTGTGGAGTTACTGACTGGCAAATGGATGATGCTCGTGGTGAGATTACCTGTAACAGCTGCGGATTAGTTGTCGAAGAGAATGTAATCGACCCTGGAGCCGAATGGACCAACAGAGATCGCAGTCAAGACCGATCCCGTGTCGGACAACCGTTGACCTATACGCTCGCTGACAAAGGACTCAACACAACAATTGATGTTCGCGATTTAAACTCTGGAAGCGCAGGAAGGCATGGCATCTCTTCTCAATCACGCCGTGACTGGCGACGTCGTCGTGTCGTCGATGAACGTTCGAAAACTCGAAAAAGTCGTGAGCGTAACTTGGTCCGGGCAAATCAATTCATTCGCGACCATTCAGGGCTACCAAAACCACTTCAAGAAGAAACTGCGCGTCTTTACCGTCGCCTCTCCGGAGAAGGGTTTGTTACAGGACGCTCTATTGCTGGTGTAACGGCTGCCTGCGCTTATTTGGTCGCACGCCAAGAGAATTTGCCACGGCAAATTGTCGAAGTCTCAGAGGCTTTTGATGTGAAAGAGAAGGAACTTTCTCGTCTTATTCGTCAGGTTTCACGTAAGCTTAATCTGCACAAGATTTCGTCACCAGATCAATACTTTGACAAATTCATCTCCGATTTGGAACTTCCTCCAAGTATTCACACGCAAATCGAACATCTGTGGTCGGTGATCCAACCTCATGAGGAGTTATGGCAAGGCAAGAAACCAATGGGTGTCGCTGCTGCATTGATTTACAAGGTTTCCAATGAGGCAAGTTCTCCACGAACTCAATCAGAAGTCTGTAAAATCGCTAATGTTTCTGAGGTCACACTACGTGGCTTACTACGGTTAATCGAAGGCTTGCTCAGTCAACTTGGTGAAGTTTCGAAACAGTGATTTCAATCTTTTGAAAGGCGAACCTTGATGAATTACCTCCTCTGCCATTGAATCATGGGATTCAAAGCGAAGGCTCGTAAGCATAAGCCTGATTCTGAAAACGATTCTGATTCAAAAAAGAAATCTTTGAGTAAGGAAGGCGAGATTCCATGTGGAGTCAAAACCTGCGATGGCTATGCTGACAAAAGCTTTGGAGGACGTTCATTATCACTTGATAATGCAATTGACGTCTGGGGCGATAGTGGCTATGTAGAGCGAAAAGGCCGTGTCCGTGTCTGTAAAAGTTGTTATCGAAAGTGGAAGAAAGATAACAAATCTGAAGATTCGTACTGATTACCTTCACTTTCAGTTTAACTGAAGGGTCTTAGAAAAGAAGGTATACCGACGGCTCTGCTTTCGTATGTATGAACAATCGAGTTGTGATTCGAAGTTTGGTGACTCCAGAGGGTTGCCTTGTGGCAATGGACGATCGAGCCGTTGTGTGGAGACCCACACATGGAACTCGTTGCCAATTCAAATTGGATGCCATGGCCACAGTATTACTAGCATTGAAAGGTCCAACAGGATGTTACGATATTGCAGCCATTGGTGATTCAAATGGCGGAATTACACTACTTTCTCTTCCACGCCTTGAAGAAATAGAGAAGTTTTCAATTGGTGGTGGAATTGTTCGCTCAATTACTGCGGTTCAAGACACCTTAGGGAAATATCTCGCAGCAACACAAGATGGGAGTGTGTGGGTGGTTGGCACTGAAATACCTGGTCGAACTCTGCATCTGTTCACCCACTCAAGTCCAATCACCAGTTTGCGACTCCTCGGTGATAAAATTATGATTCAAAGTGGATGGAACCGCCATACTTACGATTGGACAGGGGCTACAACTGATGAATTTGATGGACAACGGCAGTTCAAGGTTAAGGCAACAAATCGTGCGAATCGTAGAGCAAGAATTCTCGAATCTGAACAACGTCGAATTCAAATGAATCAGCCTTTGATGCTTGACTTACCAGCATTTGGTTAAACTTTCTCCTGTTCATCTAAGGGCCAAGGAGGATGTGGAGTATACCATAATGCAGTTTTAGCTGGTTTTGGGACAGAACGTGATACTTGACCATCGTTTGCTAAACATGTTTCAAAGAATTCGATGTGACGCCCAAGTACTTCCTTGACGTGTTTGGCGCCTTTTATGGCAGGCCCTTGGAGAGGAATAATAGATTTTGGATGTTGTGCAGCAACTCGCTTGAGACTCTCCAAGAGATCGGGTAAACAACCACCGGGTAAATCCCAACGTGTCGGGCGATCTGCACGCGGGAGTAAAGTACCAAGAATCATCATCTTTTGGTCAGGAATCCAATAGCCCATGCCATCAAGAGAATGCCCCGGAAGTGAAAGTGATTCTATCTGGCCATCCCCCAGTGCGAAAACATCCCCTTCATTGACAGATTGTGAACAGACCGAAGGCATATCCGAATCGAAACGATTCGCCCATGTGGTGAAAAAATCACCGATTTCAAGGGCTGGTTGACCATCCGGATGGATATGAACCGTACAGTCTCCAAAGGATTCCGAAATGTGCTTCGCCCCACCTGAACACGGATATCGCTTACTGGTCAAGACAATACGGTCGAGTTGATTCTCTTCACCAAGGACACCTTTGATTCGTTCCACTTGGAGACTTTGATACCATGCGGTCCCTGCATCGATGAGCAAATTACCAGCCGAACCTTCCACGACTACCAAATTGGCATCGTGGTGAATGGCAGGTAAGCGTAATACACGCATGTCCGTGCCTATGGCTTGCACTCCTTGAACCATACTCTCGTTTTGAAAGCAAAAGTTCAGAGAAAAGCAGCGTCGCATCCTTTTTACTCATTGGTTGCGATTAAATAGGGGGAGTGAGTCGCAAACCCATGGCACGATTCCCTGAAGCTGAAGTCCGTTTACTTCATCGCAAGATTTGCATGCGCTGTAATGCACGCAATGCAGTTCGTGCCCTTCGCTGCCGTAAGTGCAGTTACAAAGGTCTTCGACCAAAGAATATCGAGCGTAAGGGTGCATGATTTGCACTTTTTCTAGACTTGAGTCTCTCTTATTCTAACCCTAGCATTGGCATAATTATTGCCATTGGATCTCCAAGTAGTACCATTGGAATTATCGCTGGGAACAGAAAAACAAGTAGAGGGAGTTTTTGACTCACCCATACCTGTTCGACACCCGCCTCCTCTAATTCAGCGAGTGCGGAACTGAGTTGTTCATCGGTTGGAGTTTTGCGAGGCGCTCGCTTTCGGTGGTACACTTCAACCGAACCATCCGGCTTATCGACGAGGGTAGTCAACAACCATACGTGGCGATTCATGACTTCGGAGCGAGGTAAAACACTCGCATGCCACGCCAACTGAAGGTCACTCACTTTTCGAACATGGCCTCGGAAGATATTGAGTGCAAGAAGAATCAATGGAATTACCAAGAAAGAGAGCCCTCCCCACATCAAGAGCGAGAAAGT
The DNA here is from genome assembly GCA_949372645.1 of Candidatus Poseidoniaceae archaeon. Taxonomy (GTDB): domain Archaea; phylum Thermoplasmatota; class Poseidoniia; order Poseidoniales; family Poseidoniaceae; genus MGIIa-L1. The sequence continues at coordinate 157,688 of CASIAP010000011.1, forward strand.
GGGTGGCAATGCGAACAAGGCCTCTGTTGTTGCGGATGAAAAAGTAAGAGGAACGGTCGACCAATTTGGAAGAAGTAATGCAACCCACATCAGAGCTTTTGCATCAGCACCGCCGTGAAGCATTCGAAGACGCCAAGCAACATCGATGAGAATAATAATTGGAAGAACAGCAAACGTTGACCACCATAAGGCACCAAGGCCAATTTCATTACCAAGTAGAACATCAATCGGATTAATCGATTGGTACTGAACTGCCCCGAATACGAGTCCGCAAAGGCTAACAAAGTACCATAACGCTACAGATTGGTCCATTCTTGAACCTGCTTTGATGTCTGAAAGAGTAGGGCGTCCAAGTACTGAGCCACTTGCATACGCGACTGCAGCTGAAGCAGTGAGGTAAATTGTCCAATCAGCACCTTGGTACATCAAGTCCAAAGCCCATAGGAAGAGAGCTGGTTTCACCCACACAAGCCAATGTTCATTTTTGACTCTCCGTTCCTTATGATCCATCCAAGCAGCCCAACCCATGCCCAGAAGAAGTGTAGAGATTCTTGACCAGCCTAGGATTTCAATTTCTGTGAGGCTCATAACCTGCGGATAGCGGCAATGAACTTAAAGACGGCCTCCACGCAGGACAGAGTACGACCAATGGGGCTGTAAATATGGATATCGAAACCCGTCTTCTACAAGTTGCTTCTGTCATCAATCAAATTGATGACCCGAAAGTTCCTCGAAACATTCGCAGACAAGCGAAGGAAACATGTGAGCAATGGTTGTTGAATAAGGCAAAGAAATTGGACGTTCGTATTGCTATGGCCCAATCAAAGTTGGAAGAACTGTATGAAGATCCAAATATCCCTCCAGAATTTGGAACGCTCATCTTGATGATTAACACTGAACTCGAAAAGATACTTACAGAAGTTCTTTGATTCACTCCTCTTCTAATGCTACGATAAAGTTCTCGAGCAATGGACGCAAGTCTTTGTTTAACTTCCCTTCACTCATCAGTGAAGTGACTTCATTCGCAATTGGATGCCCATCACCCAGTGCATCAGCAGCTGATAGAATAATATCGATTTGGTCATCCGAAACTTTGTTCTTCAGAAGTACACGTTGTGTAGTAACTCGGCCAGCGATGAGTTTGACATGTTGATCTGAATATCCAAGAAGCATTTGTAACTGATTCAATGATTGGCTTTCAAAGTTTGAAATCTTACCATCACGAATTGCATCGACCCACGCCTCATCGATAGAGGGGGCACGCTCAGACATGAGGATTGCGAAGGGTTGTGTTGCCTCAATATTTTCCAAGACAATTTTGATGATCACTGCGAACGGCACTGCAAGAATCATTCCGAGAATACCCCAACCTGCAAAGGAAACTGCCGTTACTAACAGAAGCAGTACTGGAGAAAGGTCGAGTGCTCGACCTGCCCATTTGGTTTCAATAATCTGTCCCCAAATCTGCTGATTAGCAAGAAGTAAGATGACTAACAAAACCAATGTGCTCGGATCGAGTACAATAAGCCCAAGAACAATAGGAGGTATGGTTGCAATCAATGAACCAATATAGGGAACATAATTGAATAAAAAGGTCAGGAGGGCCCAAGTAAACCACAGGTCGATGCCAAAGGCCAGCATAATCAGGCCAGCACAAAGGGCTGTACCTGCACCAACTCCGGTTTTGACAACGATATAGGTATTGACACTGGCTTCGATTTTTGAACGTATGATTTGTACCTTTTCGCTACCTCCATCCGGCCATGCCCTTTCGATTCGACCAGGGAGTAAACTCGCTTCAAAAATAATGAAGATGAGAAAGAACATGACTGTGACACTGGTTGTAATGAAACCCCCAACATTCGAGATCATTCCAAATGCAGCATCAGAGATTTTTTGCTCATCTTCGAGTAGACCCATTGCTGCGAGGTCTTCAACCAAGGTGCTGTCTGTCGCATTAGAATTCTCATTCAACATCGGTCCAAGAAGCGGTGATAGTTTGAGATCACTCCATCTTTCTTCGAGTTTCGTATTGTATAATTCCATTTTCTCTTCATCTTCAACCAAATCACTCGCTTGTTGATAGGCTAGAAACGAAGCTGCAGAAACAATCATGAGGGTGAACAGAACCATTGTCAAATACGATAGAATCAGGGGAAAACCATTGTTTGAGAGCATATCCGAACCAGGCTTGAGGACAAAATAAATTCCAAGAGCAATAAAAAACGGTTGGAGAACACCCTTGAGGACAATGAGCCAAATAACCATCAAAGTGATGAGTAAAGCGATGTGCGCAAAAGTCGAAACTCTACGATTAAACCGTCCGGAATCCCAAGAAGGTGATGCAACTTCCATACTTCATGGGAGGGGTTAGTCCTCTTGAGTGTTTAGGCGACTATTCCTCTCCAACAAGAAGGTTCTCAGGCTCTTCCTCTAATACAGGTAAACGGAAAGCCAACAGCGAGGCCAAGAGCATCATAATGCCACACAAATGGAATGCTGTATGGTAGTCAAAGGGCCAATCACCTGTTGCGGTTAAAGTCCACACCAATCCACCTGTGAGTGGGCCCAATATTCGAGCGAAAGCACCCAAGGATTCTTGGGCACCCATGACAATTCCAAGTTCATACCCATTAGATTTTGCTATTCGAGTCAAAAAGGAAGAGGAAGAGGGTTGAAAGATTCCATTTCCAATGGCAATAAGAATGGCGACAACCAATACATGTGCCCATGCACTTTCAGCTTGTGTGTAAGGTACGAGCACTAAACCAAGACCCGTAATGGCACTTGCCATCGGTATCAGACGACGAGAACCAAACCGACGTGAAAGCGGGCCAATGAGGAAACCTTGTGTCACAATTCCAGTGATACCAATCATTGCAAAAACACGGCCATTGTCTGCCTCAGAGAATCCAAGTCCTCCATTGGCAGTACTCATTTCCGTATAGAGAATGAATACAGCATGCATAATCGTAAACCCGAATGTGAATAACATCGAAACCCAAATTACCAATGAAATGTTCTTTGCTTTGAGCATTGACGCTGAATTCTTCATAATACCAACCATACCTTTGACCCATGAGGCGGTGTTCTTTTGAGTTCGAGATTCAATTGGGAGTGATTCTGGGAGTGAACGGAATGCGATGAGTAAAGAAAAAATGGAGAGTAAACTTGCAACTACGCACGGTAGAAGATATGGATGGGTATCGAAAATTGTGTTTTGAAACAAATCCCACCGTGCTGCAGGGTTTGACAACTCTCCTCCGATAAAGGGACCAAAGGTAAAACCAAGGCCAAATGCTGCACCTATGATGCCCATTCGAGTTGCCAGTTGTTGAGGTGTACTGACGTCTCCAATGTAGGCACGTGCAACGGCAATGTTGCCGTTGAAGACACCTGCGAGGAATCGAGCGATAAAAGCAATGATAAGCGTATTTGCAAGACCAAACATGGTGAAGAATACAGTATTACCAACCAATCCAACCATCAATACAGGACGTCGCCCAATTCGGTCGGAAAGTGAGCCCCAAAACGGTGCGAATAAGAATTGTGCTGCTGAATACGAAGTCATGAGTAAACCAACCCAGAGGCCAATGTTTGCTGTTTGATTGGCAGGGGTCAAATCTTCAACCAAGTACGTCAAGAAGGGAATAACAATTCCGAAACCAATGAGATCGATCATTGTTACAAGAAAAAGAACCAGTAATGCCCCTTTACTGGCATCACGAACCACTGAAGGCTCAATTGAAGTCTCATTCATATTATCACAACCACATTTTTTAGTATGCCATGTCTTACTTTCAAGCGATAGAATCAGATTCTACCCCGAATCTGTTCAAGCAGAAGTGGTTTTGCTTGAAAGGGGGGTCAGACGATCGATAACTGCGCCAAGACGTTCGACTAAGCCCTCTTTCCCTGCATGCTTGATGAGAGCAAATTCCATTACTTCGTCGAGTGAATCAACAGGGACTACAGTCACCATCTTGTCGTATTTCTCATCCAAGAGAACATCTTGCATATTGGCTCGTGGAATCACAATAGTTTTGATTCCAGAACGTGCAGCTGCCTCAATCTTTGCCGTAACACCGCCGATTGGTAATACTTCACCACGAACCGAAAGAGAACCTGTCATAGCTACATTTTGATGAATCGGAATGTTTTCAAGAGCAGATATAATTGCAGTTGCAATAGTAATTGATGCGGAATCGCCATCGACTCCATGGGTATCTACAAATTGAATGTGAATATCATAATCGGAGATATTCTTTCCAGTTAATTTCTTAATCACAGCACTCACATTCGTCACACTTTCCTTTGCGAGATCGGAAAGACCGCCAGTAGCATGGATTTTCCCACCTCCACCTTGCGAGGGGGTGACAAGTGCTTCGACTGGGAGCATAATTCCGCTGAAGTCTGAAAGTCCTGAATTCGCACCAAGAACGGCAAGTCCATTCACTCGACCAACACGCTCACCAGAATTGACGACCATTGCGTAATCTTGACGTCGTTCGATCATTCGGTCAGCAACTTGTTGTTCGAGCGGCTTAGCAATGTTACGTGCACCCAAAACATGAGCTGCAGTAGCAATACCAGCACCTTCTTCCATGGCCAAGTCTCCTGCAATTCGCACTAATCCACCGAGTTCACGCAATCGAAGTGAAAGCTTTCCACGACGACCAGCACGCCGTTGAGCTTCACGGAGAATAATGGCGACTGCAGATTTATCAAAGTGAGGAATTTCACGTGAAGTACCAATATCTCGGCGAACTTCTTGTGCAATAAATCGAATGAGGCGGCGGCGGTTACGAGCGGTATCTGGCATTTCCGAATTCACATACACCTCATATCCATAGCCACGAATACGACTACGAAGGGCAGGGTGCATACCTTGAATTGCATCCAAATTACCAGCAGCAATTAATATGAAATCGCAGGGAACTGGTTCGGTCTTGGTCAATGCTCCCGAGGAACGCTCGGAACGACCTGAAATTGGGAAAGCACGCTCTTGCATGGCGGTAAGCAAGGCTTGTTGTTCTTCGAGTCGCAAGAGATTAACTTCATCGATGTAAAGAACACCTTTGTGAGCACGATGAATTGCACCAGGTTCAACACGGTCATGCGCTGGAGTTTCCATCCCACCTGATTGAAAAGGATCGTGACGAACGTCCCCGAGAAGTGAACCGGAGAGTGTAGCAGTTGCATCGACAAATGGTGGTAATTCTTTGCTGTTATGTTTAACCAAGACTTTTGGAATTCGGCTTTCATCACCTGAACTTAAACGTCCACGAATGAACATGTAACCGAACATGAGAATAAATCCACCAAACAGTAAAGTGAGAATGTCTCCGCTTTGAATGGTTGCGATGACAAGAAGAAAACCGACTGCTGCAAATGCAATGAGGAGCATCTTTTGTGACCGTTCTCTTTGCGTACGCATCGATTCCTTCTGTAACTTCACAATTCGTTCTCCACGACCAGCGGGAACCGAACGAACACGTGGCTCGTTCTCATCGTCTTCATTCGGATAAACAAGAAGGTCTTCGAGAGATTCTTTGGGGAGAAGGTCAGTCATTGAGCGGGCAAGCATTGACTTCCCGGTCCCGGGGTCACCAATCATGAGCATGTGTCGGCGTTGTTCTGCAGCTTTTTTGATGACGACAGAGCCTGCTTCTTGACCGATAACTTGATCGACGAGGCGATCGGGAATGGGTACGTCCTCTGTTGAAGTAAAATCGACGGATTCAATCCACTCTTCAACACTCAGCGAAAGAATACTATCCGAATCAGGACCTGGTTCTGGAGCCCAAATAGTAACTTCTTCGATGACTTCCGGAGCTGTTGAGTTCTCATCAACTAGCACATTGTCTCCCTCGATGGAGGGCGAATCTGCAGTCACATCTGTGTCGCTCATAGATATCCCTCCGCGTCGCTCCCCTTTATGGGTTTACAATTCGACCCATGATGAACATGAGTCAAAATCACCTCATTCAAACCTCAAAGAGTTCCATCGAGATATTGTTGGCCGTAGTAAGCCCATTGTTCCATAGTCCATCCCGCAGGAAGTCCGCTCAGGGGCAATGGTGGGCCAGCTAGTGGAACTGCTGGGGCAGGAATTGCAACAGGTTGTTGGAAAAGACTTTGACTACCCCCATACATCGAATTAGCGACTGAGTCAGCGGCAGGAACCATGTTTGGGTTCCATCCGGTGTCATTCCATTCATCGATCTTTACATCATCCTTATTCCGACGAGTGATGAGCAATGTGAGCAAAACACCAACAAGAATAACTCCTGCAATAATACCGATCACCATTATGTTTAATTCACTCGATTCCGAAAGTGATATTGTGGATGATTCTGAATTATCAACGCAAGTTGCACGTGGATCTACACAAGCGAGTTCGAGTTCTGCCTCAACTTCTGAGAGTTTACCTTCGAGAGAAGTTGTATCCTCCTCAACTGCAGCATCATCAATTTGTGTAGTAAGTTCGATTTTTTCTGCAGTCAAATCGTCGATATAGCTCTCAAGCAATTGGTCCGACATATCTTCAATAGCAGGGAGGCTTTCGGTAATATCCCACTTGAAAATTGACATGGTTTTGTACTTCGAAGATGCGTCTTCTGCTGCAATCGACAACGCGTAATAATCCATGAACTTAGACCCGTCTTCACGAGCAAATGCGCCAGCAGCAATAACCGAAGGGATTTCCAATTCGGTGCTCCAACTCCCAGTAGACATGTCTAAGTTCTCTTTCAAAATACCATCACAGGTCCCTGTCAAAGCATTGCATACATTCCATGTTACATTGATACTCGTAAAGCTCGGTGCGTTAGGAGTAAGTGCCATTGACACTGTTGGAGTTTGACCAATGTATGTGTCTTCGAGACCGACATATAGGTGTCCACTTCCATCATTCAATTTCGAGACTTCGAATGAAAGCGAGTCGATGACATTGACGTTCATCACGTAGATTTTCGTATCATACTTGTCCTGAACTGAAATAGTTACGGTTTGCATCCCTAAGGTTTCAAACTGCAGCGTAAGGAATCCATCGAGGAAACTATATCGCGCAGCCCCTGGTTCCGAGGATGTAACGGTGATGAATGCTTCAGAGGAAGGATTGTCCACATCAACAACACGGCTGGAAAGGTCAAAAGAGAATTCCTGAGACCGTTTCAAGTCATCAAGTAATTCGAGGTTGCAGGGGTCAAAGTTTTCACCTAACTCAGTGTTATCACAATCGGTGTTGTAGAAAGGAGAAATTCGAGGAGCATCGTTAATCGGCTGAATATTAATTGTGAGAGTCGCCTCGGATGTTTTCTCTCCATCACTAGCACGAATGGTGAGGATTGTTACACCGTTTACGTCATCATCTATTGTTTGAAAACCAATGGTTTTTCCAGTGAGCGTGGCTTCAATAGCACCTTCGTTTGAATTACTAATCAGTTCAAGAGTTAATTGGCTAGCGTCCACAGATTGCCCAGTGTTGTCGGTATCGGTCAAAAAGGGTAGAAGTGCCAGTATACCGTTTCCACCTTCAGCAATGGTCTGTGACGGCAATCCCATCCATCGTGGTTGTCCATTCTCGACCACGTTGAAATGTAAAGTTCCGTAAGGGAGTTGACCCGATTCGGAATAATCTCCACCATCATCGATTTCGATCTCAATACTTTGTTGGCCAAGTGAACAACCGTTAATTTCGCTCCATTGGAATTTAACTTCTAATTCCTTCGAAGTTGGGTGCCATGCGACAAATGAGTCATCAGAGGACGTTACGATCAGATCTTGGAGAGGGGTCTCCGGATCTACGATGTGTCCAACCATGGAAACATTCGTGAGGGTGTCGCACATTACAGATGGAATTGGGTCAGTAATCACTTGCGGCATACCGTTTTGAAGTTCAAATCCAGAGCTTCCAGTGATGCTCATCCATGAACCTGTTTGTCCACGGGAGTCAATAGCTTGTATCCGGACATCATACCATCCTGCAGACATAGCCGCAGATGGTGTAATGGTGTATTCACGGCCTTCGTTCGGTGAGCCCAAGCTCACAACATTTTGACCACCAGATACAACTGAACTGAACCATTGGTCAAGGCCAGTAGGCGATACTTCCACATTAAAAGTTGTAGAAGTAACATCGTCGACGAAGTCATTGGTATTGCTGGTATCAGATTTCGCAAGTACAATTGCCGTAGAACCGCGCTCTACCAACTGTTCCCCAACTATTTGCGGGCTTTTGGTGATTGGTGGACGGTCATGGTTGAAGTCAAGAGTTGCTTGATTGTTATTCGAACTACTGTCACCGACAAGGCCCGTAATACGAGCGCCGAAGGTTTTCGTGTATTCTCCTTCAGGATAGTTGGTGGAATCAAGATCTACCGAAAGAGTCATTGTATTTGCACCAACAACAGGTAAAGTTCCGACTGAAGCACTCTTCACTACAACTGGATTATTGTTTTCAAGATAGTAAAGCTCAACTGTTCCGGCATCAGTATAATCGACATCGCCTACGTTCTTAACGGTCGCATCTAAAGTCAGAGTATCGCCACGAACATAGCCGGCCGAACTTGCAGGGTTGTTAACGGTGAAACTGGTGACGCCAATGTCGATCTTAGGCCCCATGTGCGAATCACTTGCCGATAGCACGCCACGATTTGTGGTATGGTCGCCATCAAGCAGTGCTCCGACTGTAAGGAAGTTTTCAGCAGCAGTTACACCACCACCTGCTCGAACAGTCGAAATTGGCTTCGACCAAGATTTTGTAACTGAGTTGCCAGAGGTGAGTGTGACAGATTCAAAGCCAGTGCCTGCGGAGTTTAACAACCAATCCTGCCAAACATGGTGAGGGTAAGGGTTAGGGCTACCACTGTATGCTTCTGGGGAAGTAGCTTCAGTCACTGCTGCATAGATGTATACAGTTTTTGATCCAGATCCGGTGTATGTTGCAGTAATGTCAATATCCATATTGTTTCCGTTCTCTGACTGTACGACCCTCATGGAGTAGTCATTTGGATTGGACATATCGCCGCCGGTCTCATATAAACTAGCTACATCTCTGTTGCTTGTATAATATGTAGTATCGGACACGTCGGCGTCACCGTATACAGAAGTCGGAAAGTAAGTGGGACTGATATGGGCTCTTCTGTTGATTGGCCCATCTGCTGGCCATCCAGTAGTAGCGGACTCCCAGAAGGAAACATAAGTAAAGTCTTCAGATTGGCTGCCGCCTCCACCATTTGTTCCATAAACACTGTGAAGGTTCGCTGACATCGAATGGCATGGTCCGCACCAATGTGCTCCAACATACTCAGTGAAAACAGGGTGACCAGGGCTTGTTGCCTCCATTTGTACTGAGTCATCTGCTAATTCATTAACGGAGTTCTCTTCTTGTGCTATTAGTCCGCTAAGAGAAGCAAAGATACTCAAAAGCATCAATGCTACAAGTGAAAATGCATACATACGCGTGGTCTTCATGAACTTTGGTTAATTACATAGTATTTGAAACTGTCCAGCAATCGTGCTTTTTCAGGCTAAAGAGAATTCAAATTTCAAAGGCCATTTGAAATAGTAATATACCACTCTACATCTGTTAGAAAATCAGTTGGAAAGGTCCAACAACAAGGTTTAGACCATAGAAAGCCTGGCCGAGATTATGAACCCACCACCATGGTATGCTTTTCTCGAAAAAGACGGCAAAATCCACATTATCGAGATGATTACCGGTGTACGTAAAATCAAGGGACTCGGCGTATTAGACGCCATCGATACTTTTTCTCAAATAGAATACGGTGAAGAAGTATTGGTTGGGCAGAAGGTTTTGACTCGTGTGCCGATGCGATTACCAGAGATGTCCAAGGGCATGCTTCGTCGTGCCCAGACAATCAGTGCTAAGGATGCTGGTTTCATCACTTCCCGACTTGGCATCGGTCCAAATGACCGTGTTCTTGAAGCAGGCATAGGAAGCGGCGGACTTTCGATGTATATTGCGAGAGTACTGGGCAATTCAGGAGTTCATGTTACGGTTGAGCCACGAAATGAACACGCTGAAGTCGCATTGGAAAATTTGAGACGAGCCCGTGAAGCATGGACTGAGTTTCCGACACATTACCATGTTGAAGGCGCAATTGAAGATGTCGTTGAGACCATTCGAGGTTTTTCCACCACTTTTGATGGGATTATTCTTGATCTACCCGAACATACAAGTGCCATCAACGCCGTTGCTTCACTCCTTGACATTGGTGGAAGAATGGTATGCTACTGCCCAGTTACGAGCCAACTCGAAGCGGCTTGGGTCGCCTGTGAAGAAGCTGGTTTTGAAATCGAATGGGCAGGAGAACTCATTGAACGGCAATGGGGCAAGGCATCAAAAGGAGGCGTAAGGCCAGTCAACGGACCATTCGGCCACACTGCTTTCTTACTCGTAGCGTATCGAAGAAACTAATTCACTCAACAACTCGAATCATTGTTGAACACTTCGGACAACTGAATCTAAACGGAGGTTCGCTTCCACGTGGGACTCCTAGTCGTGCAGTGCATGAAGAGCATGAGACTTTGCCATCTTCCATTCGACATTCGTTGAATCCGAGTGGAGTTTCTTTTTCTTGCTCTTCTTCCTCTTCTTGCTCTTCTTGCTCTTTTTCCTCTTCTTCTTTGATTGGGGCATCTGACTTCTTTCGACGATTCAAAAACAAGACGGCTAGAAGAAGCAGTGAGAATCCCCAACCTCCAATTAAAGCATTCAATGAATCCGTTTGACTGAGTTCCATTCCAAAGGGTAAACTGACGCCGTTAGGAGGTGCTGCTGGACCTTCAATTTCAACTTCGAAATCATTTGAAACATCAGAAGAAGTACTGTCTCCTATTTGGTAAGAACCACGAACGTGTAATGTTGCAGATTCTGAAGTGGAAACTAAGGAAGTGAATGTCAGAGAGTATTCGACTGATGAACCCGGACTGAGAGTGAATTCATTACTCGAACTGTTATCTGACAAACGGAGCCAATCAGTCGCTAACAAACCGTCACCAAAACCTTCGAGAGACAGAAGTCCAGTGACTTGGGCATTGGCGAGATTTGTTATGCTCACCATTACAGTAGAGCCACCCGATGAAGGAATTGAAAGAGACGGTTGTGAAAAAGTAATTTCCAAAACGCCGGAGTCCCCCCAAACCGGTTCAACAGTATAGAGCTCGCTGCTTGTAGCTGTGAATGAAGTTCGAGAAGAACTTGTCACACGGAACTTCAATTCCGATAATCCTGCTTCGGCATCATCAGGGAGGATACAGGACCAAACGAGAGCCGATGATGACTCTCCTGCTTTGAGTGACAGAACAGCCGATACACCACAATCGATGCCGACAGTGTTCAGGAGTAATTGATCGGGCCCAGTGCCTGTATTGGTCACCACGACAGTTCCATAAATCGTTTGAGAAGGCTCTGCTGAATCATCATCAGAAAGAACAAGGATTTCCGCTCCTGCAACGAATGATTCAACTGAAAGATTCAGGTGCGAAGTAATCGAGTCATCACTTGATGAACGTGATACAAGAGTGACATCAACACCGTTGCTTGGAGCGCCTTGTGATGCTTCTCGAACACTCAATGTCACCGTCGAGGATTGTCCAGAAGTGAGAAGAAGAGAGGTGTCCGACAGTTCAAAATCAAACCAAGTCGCAGCACCATTGTCCAAGAGGCTGAGGTGAAGTGTATCGGAAGCGGTGCCGAGATTTGTCACTTCAAATGAATAGAGGGCATCCGAACTGGGTCCAGCTACAATTCGACTTACTGTCGAACTCATTAACAGTGCAATACGGTCTTGGATTTGTAACGAAAGTGAAAGTTCGACTGATACTTCAGAACTTCCGTATGCGAAGGTAATGCCATGAGTTTCTGCAGATGATGAAGTAGCGATAGTCAAAGAAACATTGACCACAATGCTCTGACCAACGCTGAGAGTGACCGAAGGATGACTCAAGGTGGCTTCAGCTTCAACCGGTAGGCCGAGAAGACTTGCGACCAAGGAGAGATTCGAAGTCCCCGTGTTCTCTAACGTGAACGAGGTCACTACTGTTTCACCGGGTCGGATAAGTATCCGCCCATCTAATGGGCCTGAAAGTGAAGCTGCACTGACGCCAAGAACCTCGACATCGATGAATGCTTCAACCGTACTTCCACCATAGGACACCGAAAACATTTGCGACATGGAACCTGCTTGGCCCTGATCTGAATCTGTGGAAAGTGACCAGACTCCAGCCTCTCCAGATACAACGGTAACGCTTGAAGGAGATTCAAGCGTAGTGCTCAATCCATTTGCCGTATTGATATCAAGGTAGAACGTTACAGTTTCACTCCCATTATTTTGAACTCTCATCTCATACGAAATGGGTGAACCTGGTGTGATTTGAATATCTCCAAGAGGTGCAATCAATGTATACGATACAAGTTCATCAATATCAATGGCGAAATGAAATGGCGTGGTCGAATGCTGTTCAGAGGCTGATGTGCCCACCCCATTCAGTTGAAGTTCACACATATTGGACTTTGTTGCTTCGCTGTGGACTGAAATTTGGAATTCCAAATCGAGGACATCATCTGGAGCAAATGAAGGGGTTGTCGCTGCCAAAAGGGCAGTCGTGCAAGGACCACTGAGTACACTGAGTGACCAATCATAATCGATCACTGCATTTCCAGAATTGGTGATTCGGACAGAGGTATTGGTTGATTGCCCAGGAATAAAGAACGCACTTTGTTCAAGGAAAGATACACTCAGGTTGTATTCTTCGTCAACATACACGACAACCAATGTTGAGGTTGACACATTGCCTCCAGTCGAAGCACTAAATAATCTAAATCCATAATAGTCAGGTGCAGCATTACTTGGAACTGAAATATGCAAACTTGCGGATTGAGACGAGCCTGCGGGCATGTTTGCAAATTCATCATCGACCCATTGAACATTCCAACCGGCAGGAACCCCCCCACCTAGTCCTCGAGAAGAATGCGAGGACATACCAAATGAAGTAATTGTGGATTCCCAGGGGTACGACAAGTGAGAAGTTTCGTTGAATACCGTTGCAGCAGCGGCCTGTTGCAATTCAAGTTTGAGGGTATTGTTTAGCGATACTGTATCATTTGAACCAACTGGTGAATCTCCAGTCATGGTAGCATACAGTACACATGCAGCAAGATAACTTCCCGCCAATGAAGGATGACTGCCATCGGCGTTGTAGAGATCGTAGAATGTATTTCCAGACAAGGTTGGAGTTGACCCCGAAGCTTCAACGCTGTCATGAATGAGAGCAAAAGCAAGACCCACTGGAGCAATCCAAACAGTATTTCCAGCTGCAGTCATGTTGTCGTGATAATCGATGTAACCCGCTTCTAAACGTTCTTGCATAACTGTGAAATTATTGTATAAAACTGGATTTGTCGCATCACCATTTCGGCGACCCCAAGTCATCAGTAGAACCGATTCTGCACCTTCATCTTCAATCGCCCCTGACAAGCCAACAGCACCGTTCATACTCGCCAACCATTCGCTGTTCGTACGAGGGAATCCAGGGACTTGACTCTGGTCTTGGAGAACGACATAGTCCCAATCAAACGTGGCACGCAAGGTTGTATTCGAGGCATGACCGGAGGTGTTCACCTCATTCCAATGAGCAGATAATTTCTTTCCACCACCGGTGATTGCATCTGCATTCTGGACACCAACATTCTCAAGAAGAGTATGCAACGAATTAAACGAAGTGTAACTGTTACCATACATCAGCGTATTATTGACAGTCAAGGTGCTGGAAGAATTCCCAGTTCCGTTCCCGGTGTTATTCCCAGTATCATTCCCACTGTTATTGCCAGAATTATTTCCGCTGTTGTTACCAGTTCCGTTCCCACTGGCATTTCCTGAACCGTTGGTGTAATTAGCCCACCAAGAGGCCAAATCAGGTTCATATTCGACATCCAAGAGGAGGGTGTCTTCAACAGAACCTAAATTTTCAACACCAACCGTGAAAGTGGCATTCGTTCCAGAATCCATTGTCGTCAATGCACCTCCCATCGGTGAGAGATTGAGTGAAGGCTGATAGGACGGGGCAACTGAGACATAGATGGTTATTGAACTGCTAAGATTCTGATCAGGCTCAGTCACGATAATCTCAAACGAACCACTGTCAGAAGGTACTGCGCCTTCATCAAGCCGTACAATGATTGTTGTATTTTTCGACCAGGTCGGGAACACATTGTCCACCGTATCCTCGCTTGGAATGATTTCCCAAACAGAGGACAGACCGGTCACATCAACTGAAATATTGTAATGTTCAATGGCTGAAGCATTGTTTTCGATGGTCAAGGTAATGTTGCCTGAATCACCATCCATGAGCATGAGGTGCGTGGTGTCTGCGGACAAAAGGATGCTTTGATGTGCACTGGCTTGGAACGCCAATGGTGACATGCTTGCAAACAACAGTATGAGGACAAAGGCGACGGCACGAACTGGACGAGACGACATAAGACCAAGTCAAGCCACCCGTGCATACCACTTGAGTGAATCGGCCCTAAGGGCCGTTGGGAGGAGGCTCTCTCAGTTACGAAGCGAGTCAAGACGTTGTTGTTGGATTCTCTCCCAGGGGAACGTTCCGTTCTCGCCAGGAGTTCTGCCAAAGTGACCGCCTGAAGCAGTGACTGAGTAGATTGGTTGAAGGAGATTCAAATCTCGGGCGATTGCACCGGGTCTGAAATCGAAGGTAGACTTCACTCGTTGTGCTAATTCACGGTCAGAGAGTTCGGAAGTTCCAAATGTTTCAACACGAACACTCACGGGTTGAGCAATACCAATAACATAAGCCAATTGAATTTCACAGCGACTTGCAAGGCCTGCAGCAACAACGTGCTTTGCAGCCCAGCGAGAAGCATAGGCAGCCGAGCGATCGACTTTCGAGGGATCTTTTCCAGAGAATGCTCCACCACCGTGTCGACCCATGCCTCCATAGGTATCAACAATGATTTTTCGTCCGGTTAATCCTGCATCTGCATACGGACCACCAGGGTCTGCAAATCGTCCGGTTCCATTGACTACAAGCGTGTAGTCGCCCTTGCGCAATCCTGCGGGGATCACATGTTCAACTACATGTTCCTTAATTTGTTGATTGACGTATTCCAGTTCTGCTTCTTCCGAACCATTAAACTGGTCTTTGAGGTCTTTGTCGTGCTGAATAGCGATAATGACTGTGTGAACATTTGAAACTTCACCATTCTCATCATATTCTACGGTAACTTGAGACTTTCCATCCGGGCGTGCCCATGGCAAAATCCCTTGTTCACGAACTGCTGTTAATCGGCGAGTAAGACGTTGAGAAAGAGCTGCTGCAAGAGGGAAAAATCGACCTTCAAGTTCGGAGTAGGCTTCAGTTTCAGTGCAAGCATAGCCGAACATGAGACCTTGATCTCCAGCTCCTTGAGATAACATATCTTGGTTAACTCCTTGAGCAATGTACGAAGATTGAGTGGTAATATGAACTTGAACTTCGGTGAATTTTGAGGATGTTGCATCCATTCCAATGGAATGAGAGGTGTAGCCAACTCCTGCTGCTGCTTCGCGTGCAACCGCTTCGTAATCAGGAGCTGAACCACTCAAAGAAACTTCACCGGCAAGGACAATCAGACCCATGTCTTCTTTGCCTTTAACGCAAGTTTCTACCGCAACGCGTGCATTCGAATCAACGGCGAGGCAGGCATCGACAATCGCATCTGAGATGGTATCGCATAATTTGTCAGGATGGCCGCGGGTTACGGATTCGGATGAGAACAAGTCACCAGTCATGACTTTGGCGCCAATCCCCGCCTATATGAATAAACCGCCTATTTGAAGGGTTGATAATTCCCATAAGGAATAAAAAAGAAGAAAATAGCCCACTAAGATGATTCGAATCGATATTGTTCAAACGAATGGTTGATGTTCTCAGCCTGTCCCCCCCAAACCATGAGCACTTGGGTACCGACTGCATACCGCACTCACACATTGGGCGAAATTCAAAACATTGGCGCTGATTTAATCGGCCAAGAAGTTACAGTTTCTGGTTTCATGGAAGCAAACAGAGGCAAAGGGGCCATCTGTTTTGTGGACCTTCGAGATGGAACTGGAATCACCCAAATATTCCTGAAAGGTGACAATGTTGGCGACGAAGCCTTAGATATGGTTCAACGAATGACCCGTGAATCCACGATTCAATTTACCGGAACCGTTTCTGAAAAGAGACCTCCTAAAACCAAGGAAGGCGAACCTGTCCCTCCTCCAGCCTACGAAGTCATCGCTACATCGGTCAATTTGATTGCACGAGCAGTCGCCCCTCTTCCTCTCGGCGTTACCGATACAGTGCACGTTGCACTTGACACACGACTCGACAATCGATTTCTTGACTTACGTCGTTCACACGTCAACGCTATGTTCCACTTGCGAGGAAAGATTTTGCAATACGGACGAGAAGCGTTAATCAAGGAAGGATTTTTTGAAACACATACACCAAAGATTGTTGCAACGGCAACCGAAGGTGGAACTGATTTATTCCCAATGATGTATTTCGACACGCCTGCTTTCTTGAACCAATCTCCGCAACTCTACAAGCAATTGTGTATGTCAGGCGGACTAGAGCGTGTGTTCGAAATTGGACCTGCATTCCGGGCTGAAAAGCACGACACATATCGACATTTGAATGAATTCATCTCTTTTGATATGGAATGCTCTTGGGCCAACGATGAAGACGTTATGGGCGTACTTGAACGTATGATTCATCACATGTGGAAATCAGTTGCCGAAGATCCTGAATCACAGAAGCATATCAACACAATCAATGTCTATCGTGCAACTCAAGATGAGGAGGCCATCGAAGTTATTGTACCTGAATTACCGTTCCCGCGATTATCGTATTGCGATGCTATTGCTACAATTCAACGCAAAGGTGGAACCATCGAATGGGGCGCAGACATTGATGCTGAAAATTCAGACCTCTTGGCTGAAGACCTGCCACAATTCTACTTCCTACCACGTTGGCCAATGGAACTCAAGCCATTCTATATCCATCATGTTGAGGGCGAAGATGGAAGCACTGGCCGACAACTGAGCAGAGGGTTTGACCTCAACTTTGGTAGAGATGAATTAACCTCTGGCGGACAACGTGAACACAGAATCGATGTCTTGATTGAAAACCTCAAAAATATGGATTTAGATCCTGAAGAATTTGAATTCTATGTGGCTGGTTTCCGTCATGGTGTGCCTCCCCATGCAGGTTGGGGACTGGGTGTTGAACGTATTTTGATGAAACTCACCGGGTCTAAGAATGTCCGTGAAACGGTCTTATTCCCTCGTGACCGTCGCCGAGTTAGTCCTTGAGATCTGGGTCAAGATTCATATAGACCGAGATTTGCATCAAAGATATGCATGAAGTTGTTTATTTTGACTCGCCAGGTTTTGCCGAAGTATCCCGATTCTGTCTTGGCATATCTGGACTTGAATGGAAGAATACCGTTGTCGATTGGGACGGATACCTTGAACTCAAAAAGAAAGGAGAACTACCTTGGGGCTATTTGCCAATTATTCGCACACCTCAAGGAACAATTGCAGAATCAAATGCATTGCTTCGCTATACGGGCGCCTTAGCTGGAATGGAACCTAAAGACCTCTATGTTCGAGCCAAAGTAGACGAAATTGTCGAAGTCATCAACGGGTGGAGATCCGCCTTTATACCTACTTTTTCAATCGATGACCTCGATGAAAAGATTGCTGCACGACAAGCATTATTTGCAGAAGGTGGAAAAATGGACCAGGCAATGAGGGCCATGTCGAAAATATTTGAGCAATCTACAACCGGCTGGCTGGCAAACACAGAGTCGATGAGTATTGCAGATGTCAAAGGCTTCATGGACACTTTCATGATGTTCTCAGGACAATTTGATGGAATTACAGCAGATATGCTCGCTCATTATCCATCATTGCTCGCCTTTCATGAAAAAATGTCAAACGAGCCTTTAGTCAAGAACTACTATGAGGATGCCAATGAAGCACGATGGGTGTTCCGTCCGAACGCCTTTGAAGACGTTGGAACTTCACAACATATCTGAGGGCAAGTCTTTCGATGAGAAGCGAGAAACTGAGCCGTCTTTGGATATGAGAAACTTTTCGAAGTTCCAGCGAATATCTCCCGTGTGTTCATCTGAACCTGTCGATTGACTCAGTTCTGTGAAAAGTGGATGTTGATTCTCGCCTTTTACTTCGAGTTTTGCCATCAATGGAAAGTTAACATCGTATTGAGTCGAGGTGAAATCACAAATTTCTTGGTGAGTGCCAGGCTCTTGAGCTCCAAATTGGTTACAAGGAAAGCCAACAACGGTGACTCCATCCAAAACAGAAGCTTCTTGCAATTGTGTATATTGCTTGGTAAATCCACAAGCACTTGCTACATTCACAACAATCCATTGTTCGTTACTTGAATCGCCAAGTGCACGTAGAGTCGTTTGTTCGCCGTTCATATCTTCAAATTCAATATCCAATGGATTGCCCATAAACTGCTGACATGGCATCTTGTCTTCAATTCTTGTATTCACCAAAGGAGGAGTAAGGGTGATAGATGGTGTCCTTTACCGTTTGATTATGGCAGTCGACCGCATGCAATGGGGAGCGGAAGAATGGCAACATGCAGACTTGTATATGCCAGATGACCCATCACCGTATGAGAACGATGCTGGCCTCCCATGCATCATGCTCATCCATGGCGGTTTTTGGAAGAGTTCATGGACCAGTGAACTCATGAAACCCATTGCCCAAGATCTTGCTGAAGCAGGTGTAGCTGCATGGAATATCGAATTCAAAGGTTGGAGTGATGGTGACGAGGGCGTTTGGATGGATACGCTTTCGGATGTCTTGCGCGCATGGGGCCAACTCGCACTCCTACCAGGAATTGACATCACGCGCTCAATGGTCATGGGCCATTCTGCAGGTGGACAACTTGCGCTCTTACTTGCAGCAAATGCTGAAAGAAAACCTTGGTTAGTCATCGCACAAGCCCCAATTACAGATTTAATGAGTGCTGATGCAGCAAAGCTTTCCGATGAAGGCGATGCTGTCCGCCGATGGATTGGATGCAGTCCTGAAGAAAATCGAACCTTGTGGGATCGGTTAAACCCAATCGAACACCCACCGGTCGTACCGGTGCTACTGGTACATGGTGAAAGAGATACAGATGTTCCGAAAGGGCAATCGGAAACGTACGCTGACATTATGTCTGCGAAGGGAATTGATGTGCAAAAATTATGGCTTCCTGGAGATCATTACTCGATTATCGACGTTGCATCAGATGATTGGCTGGTTGAATTAGATTCGATTCTCCAATGGCTTTGAGCAACGGAAGACCCTTTGAGGAGTACCTTCTGCCCCACACATGGACCTCCTCGGTAGTGACTATCCGTATTCGACCAACGCTCTTGTTGGTAAGCACGCATTGGTATGTGGAGCAAGTCAGGGAATCGGTGCCGCTACCGCAAAAATGCTGGCAAAAGCTGGTGCTAACGTAACAGTGTGTGCACGAAACGGAGAGGCCCTGACAACACTTTGTGAGGAATTATACGCACTTGGAAAAGGCGAACATGCGTCACTTGTCCTCGACCTTGAAGACACGGCTGGTCTTGAACCGGCAATCACAACATTGCTTCAACAACGTGGACCAGTCCATGTACTCATCAACAATGCAGGTGGACCACCAGGTGGCCCCTTGCTTGGCAACTCTGTCGATGATTTTGAAGCACCTTTCAAGCGACACCTCCATGCTGCTCATACCTTGACGCAATTACTCGTTCCTTCGATGGAATCAGAAGGCTATGGCCGTATTATCCAAATCATTTCTACTTCGGTCAAGGAACCAATTCCAAATATTGGACTTTCCAATACCCTTCGAGGAGCTATGGCTTCATGGGCCAAGAGTTTGTCTCGTGAACTTGCACCCTGCATCACCATCAACAACGTCTTACCGGGTTTTACCAATACTGAACGATTGGGTTCTCTTGCTTCTTCAATCAATCAACGAACTGGAAAAAGCCTCGAAGAGGTGCATCATGGATGGATGAGTCAAGTTCCTATTGAACGATTGATTGAGCCTCTGGAAACAGCATCTGCCATCACTTTCCTCGCACTCCCAGCATCAAGCGGCATTCGAGGCGTAAGTCTAGCGGTCGACGGTGGTCGATTGCGAAGTATCTGATTACTTTCTGATATCAAACCATACTGGGTAATGGTCGGAGACATCGCTGTCTGAAAAGGAAGTGTCGACACCCCAAGTCCCGACTAATCGGCCATCGAGATCGCCATTCGTAACGATTCGGTCGTATGCACAATAATTGTCGGAAACCGTTGTATCAACGTTGTTTTCAATCACCCAGGTATAATTTGAATGAGCCAAGGGTGAATTTGATAATTCATTCGAAGACACATAGGAACAAGCTGCATTGAAATCACCAAGAATCACGATTTCAGATTCATTGGGGTGTTGTTCGAGATACGTATCAACCACATGGGGTAGTGCATTGATTTCACTCAATGCGGCTGCAGGCTTGGTGTGAATGGTGATAAGACTCAAATCAAAACCTGTACCTGTTCCATTTTGGTCGAGGACTTCAAATTGAGCAATAAAGGGTTCTCGTTGGAATGAATCATCAACGCTGTCATTGTGCAGAGTGCCATTTCCCATTGAACGGAAAACAGAGGTATTGTAGTAAAATGCATACTGTTCTTGAGAGGATTGGTCATCGTCTTGTAGGCCACTGCGAGGGCTGAGTACCATGTCCCAAGTAGAAACTGATTTGTTATTGAGTGCATCAAGGAAATCGTAAGGTACTGTTTGGTCGATATCTTTTATTTCTTGAACAGCGACTAAATCATACTGTAAAACCGTGTCAACAAGAATATCGACAATTGCTGGCTTGCCCATTTTAGTTTCTCCGAATACTTTGATGTTGAACGTGGCAATGCGAGCAACTTCGCTGCGATTTAGTTCTGGGGCGCGAGCATCCCCTCCTGTGGAATTATTCTCGATGTAGACCGTTGTCGTTTCATCTTCACCCGGGACGAATACGTAGACAACATCTGCGTCGTCGGACAGAAGTGATTGTAATGCAATGGGAGCAAGGATCAGAATCGCCGCAAGACTCAAGCCTTGCAAATACCCATTGTAGTCTCCCATGAAGAATGGTATGCAGTTCTAGTTATCAATTTTTAACTTTGAGGAAAGTCTACGCATAGGTTCTTGACGCGAAGGGGTAGCGCACAGATATGAGCGGAGAAGTGGATGCTGAACAAGCCCGTAGGATTCTCGACATGCTCACTGCCGGTGGGGCGATGGATGACATCAATACAGCCCTTGCCCTTCGATTGATGCCGTTAGCATTCGAATTGGGAGATACTGAGCTTGCTGAACGCTTACTCAAACACGCTCAAGAGAATTCAACTGACGATCTTGAACGTGGTTGGGCTGATTTTGAAGGTTACAAACATACTGGAAAGAGTATCGATGCTTTTGCAGAATTAAGTGCTAAATCAGAGGAGTTAGAAGATGGTGCTCCGCTAGCTGCTGCAGTATCGCATCATATCGCTTTAATGCATATGAGTAAAGAGGAATATGAAGAAGCTCAAACCTTTGCTACACGCTCACTTCGGCTTCGAGAAAGTATCGATGATCTGAATGGGATTGCATATGGCCTTGCTGTCCTTGAGACCTGTTCAAAAAAATTGAACGACCATGACAATGCCTTAGTCCATGGTACTCGGCGAATTGAGCTGGCCATGCAAATGAAAGACGAAGAAGCACAAATTGAGGCTCTTGCGGATTTAGCCCATACTCAAGCTACGATTGGGAATTTTGTTGCCGCTAAGGAACTGTATGAACAATCACTCAATCTTTCAGTCGAACTTGAAGACTTATCTGGACAATTGGTTGCACGGTGGGGGCTTGCAGATATTGCAGAAATCGCTGAAGATTATGAAACGGCAATGTTACAACTTTCAGATTGCCTTCACTCTTTCCTCAATGTTGGCTTGCCAACACCAATTGCCGTCCGACAGCGTATCGAAGACCTTGCAGATTTCAATACGACCAATACACGACAGAAATCGAAGAAGTGACCATCCCAAATCGCCACACTCGTTATGATGTGGTCTCGACTGGAAGGATTGGTGCCACCCATGGAGCATGACATATTCTTCTCAATCAGTCAAACTCCGGATTCAACGGGTTTGATTCCAAGCGAGCAAGAGATGTTTGCTAATTATTTTCAACAACTCGAGTGTGCAGACACACTCGGATTTGGCGTCGGATGGCTTGCACAAGCCCATTTATCGACCGAGATTCAAAAATCAAACACCAAACCAGTGGTTCCGCATTGGGTCGGAGAAGTTGGTCTTTGCACAGATTTCCCTCAACTGGCGATGGAATCATTCCGAAGAACAAAAAATATCGAGATGGGAAGTGCCGTCGTCTCCATATTAGCATCTGGTGGACCAATTGCGCAAGCTGAACGAATAGCCAATACGCTTCAATTACATGGTCTCAACCCGAATGAAACACGGAAACTCCACGTTGGATTTTCAGCAGGGCGCTTTGAATTCATGGCCCGACCATATGGAATCATTCCACGGAATTCGATTGAAGAGGCAGCTTGGCCAGCACTTCGTGGTCAGATTTTTATGGAAGCAGGAGACATTTTTTTGCGACTTTTACGAGGGGATATTGTCAATTCTGAGATGACCTATTCAACTGTCCTACGACGTGATAATTTCCGTAGTGATGAGGATTGGGAAAAGGTACAGGATGCAGCTGTAGAATTTGAAAACTTGGAATCGGCACCAGATAAAATTCAAATTCAAAAACGCTATGTGTTCGAAGATTTGAAAATTATTCCTCAACACTTCCGTCGTGAATTGCTCGTGATGGTTGCAGGCACTCATGACCCAAAGGCACAGGTATTTCTCAATACGATCTTACCCGTCAAAGTATTCAACTTATCAATTACGAAACCAGAAATCATCGATGCTACACATGAACGTATGCGTGAGGCTTTCCATCCCGCAGGTGGGGGATGGAAACGAAGTGATATGCCTCGTACTTCTTTCATATTCCTCAATGCTGAGGAAGGATTGTCACCTGAACAGCAAAGTGAATCGGCAAAGAAAGAAGCAAAGGCAGCCCTTGGCGCCTATTGGAATGCTTTGGAAGGAACCATTGACCCATCAAAAGTTGAAAATGCTGCTCAAAACGCCTTGATTGGAAACGTCGAAGAAGTTGCTCAACAAATCCTTGAACGATTCCACCCCGAAGACCGGATTATGGCTTGGTTTGATTTCTTTAATCACGACTCTGACCGGGTTTGTCGAGACATGACTGCTTACATGGAGCAGGTTGTGCCTCGAGTTGAAGAACTGCTTGAATCGAGGTGAACAGATGGCGATTCAACATGATACTCCTTCAGCAGTAGAACCTGGAAAACCTGGAAGCTCCTTGTTTCCAGAGTCACCACTCGGTGAAAAAGTCGAAGGAATCCCTACAGGCCGTGAAGTGGCTTGGGAACCTTTGGTTGATTATCGCAGAAACGGTGTATCAGAAACCACAATCCATGGCGCAATCGCATGGTCACATGGTGATGAAGTGATACATTCCTTTGGTGGAAACGTGTTATGTTATGGTCGCTCGATGATGAAGCCATTTATGCTCAAGGCCTTTACTGAAGAATTGAAAGATACTTCTTGGGAACAAAAAGCAATTGCTGTTGCATCCCATAACGGCGACACAGAACACGTCGCTGCTGCACAATCTCTTCTTTCAGAAGAAGAATGGCCACTCATGCTCACACCCTTGGATGTCCCTCTGATTCAATTTGGCCGTCAAGTACGCCGTCCTCGTCGTTGGTTCCATACCTGCTCTGGAGAACATGCTGCCATTCTTCATGGATGTCGGAAGAAGGGATGGAATCGAGCAGGGTATACCTTGCCGACTCACGAAGTGTTCGATGCCTACATGGTCGAATTACGAACCTATCTGGGTCAAGATTGGAAGCCATTGAGGATTGCAAAGGATGGATGTGGACTCCCTACAGTTTCCAATACGGTTGCTGAACTCGCGCAAATCTATGCCGGCTTGGTGCGGGACAAAGACAACGATTGGATTTGGGAATCAATGGTTCGTAGTCCTGACTTGGTTGGTGGATTCAATCGACTTGATTCAACCATTCTCAAAGCCGGTGGCGGCAAAGTCATTGCAAAAGAAGGGGCGGATGGCTTGCTTGGACTCGCAATAGAACATCCCGATTATCCCAAAGGCTTGGGAATCGTTGTCAAAATTGCACATGGATGGAATTCACAGGCCATGTGGTATGTTGCACGTGCAGTCTTAGGCGTCTTAGGAATTGATTTACGAAATCCCTATCCATTGCACCGACAAAAAGCATTTATTGTTCCAGGCATCGTTCCTGAACACTATTTGCCTCAACTTGAAACATTACCAACATGGGATGAATGGGACCCTGACCAAGACCGTTGGTTGTATGATATCGAGGTGTGAACATGCTTGACATCCAGAATTTCATCGGCGGCTCATTTACGCATGCTCTTGATGGTCAAACCATAGAAGACTTCAATCCAGCAACTGCACAATGCATTGCTACAATCCCTCGTTCACAACCTGTGGATGTTGAACTCGCCGTATCGGCTGCTCAATCAGCTCAACCTGCCTGGACAGCCTTGACATTGGAACAACGGGCAGTTTGGTTGGACAGGATTGGTGATGCGCTCGAGAAGAAAACTGAACAAATCGCCAGTACAGAATCGATGGACACGGGCAAACCAATTGCGTTGGCCCGTCGTGTTGATGCTGCGCGCTCAGTGAGTAATTTTCGGTTTTTCGCTTCATTTGGAAGGCAACAGACTGAAATGACATTCGAAATGGAAGACGCTATGAATTACGTTCACCGCTCTCCTGTTGGAACAGTTGGTTTGATTACTCCGTGGAACCTTCCACTCTATCTGTTGACGTGGAAAGTAGCTCCAGCACTTCTCATGGGTAATACCATCATCGCTAAGCCAAGTGAGATTACACCACTTACTGCCAATCTTTTGGCTGAAACTTTACTTGAACTCGAGCTGCCAAATGGCGTCTTTAATCTCGTTCACGGTTTAGGGCCTGAAGTCGGCCAAGCTATTCTTGAGCATCCAAAAATCAAGGCGATCTCCTTCACAGGTGGCACTGAGACTGGAAGAATCGTTGCACGTACTGCTGCTCCAATGTTCAAGAAATTATCACTTGAGTTGGGTGGGAAAAATGCAACGGTAATCCTGAGAGATGCTGATCTTGACAAAGCGGTTGATGGTGCAGTTCGTGCTGCATTTAGCAATTCGGGGCAAGTGTGCCTCTGTGGTTCTCGAATATTTATTGATGAAAGTATTGCAGATCAATTCACGGACAAATTTGTTGAGAAAGTCAATGCTATCCAAATCGGTGACCCGATGGATGAAAACACAGTGATGGGATCGGTCATCTCACCTGAACATCTGTTGAAGGTCGAATCGTATATCGAATTAGCAATCAAAGAAGGCGGCACTGTATTGGCAGGTGGAACACGTGAAATGACTGGATTTACTGGACCTCACGGAATTGGTGCTTTTTTGCAACCGACCATTGTCGGAAGTCTACCCCATACATCTCGCTGTGCGACTGAAGAAATATTTGGTCCGATGGTGACTCTGCATACATTCAGCACTGAATCTGAAGCACTGGAGATGGTCAATGCTTCTGAATACGGCCTTGCCGGTTCAGTGTGGACCAAGGATGCAGAACGTGGACGGGTGTTTTCAGAACAAATGGAGACAGGTATTGTATGGGTCAACACTTGGCTTCACAGAGATTTGCGAACACCTTTCGGAGGTGTCAAGAATTCCGGAGTCGGCCGAGAAGGCGGTCAATGGTCTTTGGATTTCTTTTCCGAACTAACCAATGTGTGCATCAAGAACTAGGTGAATTACAAACATATATTCAAATGGTGAAGGAGGTTTTTGTAATGCATGGAAGCATTGCCATTGTTCGTTTTACCCATGGTCTTGATGCCTGGTGAAGTTCAAGAATTACGCATATTTGAGCCTCGGTATAGGCAGATGCTTGATGATTGTTTACTTGATGAGAAGAATTTCGGTTTAGTTTTGAATGACCCCTTTGAGCCGATTAACTCATGGGATGGACCACGGCAACATGGTTGTGAGGTTGAAATTATTCACCACGAAACGAAGGGAAGTAACCACTTTATCCAGATTGTCGGACGTCGAAGGTTTACTGTTCGCAAAGTTATTGCTCCAGCATTACCGCCAATGAGCGACCCTATGTTTGAAGACCATCTCAATGAAGAAGGTCTGTTACCCGATCTGCAAACACTCCTCGAATGTATTCCCAAGGATGTGGGCCATTCTAAACTCTACATCAGTGGTGAAGTTGAATACCATGCCCTCGATGAATCCCTTTCCATTGAACTGCAAGAGATACTCAAAGAAGTTTTGAATCATGTATTGACTCGAATTGGAATTGTACTTCGGATTGAAGTTCAGATGCTGACCCAATGGATTCAGGAACGGGTTGATCACGCAGTTGATGAAAACCCGGAGTCGGTCTATACAGTCTCAGCATTGGTATTGAGCGAATTAGAAGCAAAACAACAAATTCTTGCATGCGATTCTCTTGAAGAAGCCGTTGAAGAACTTGTTCATCAAGCCTCGAGGCTTGAAGAAGAAGAGTGATTTTCGAACGGCGAGGGTTTCAAAACAAACATGACCGTCGCACAACCATGTCGGTTCACAGCGAAGCGAGGAAAATCACTACGCATACCCTTCAAGAGATGAAGAGCGCTGGTGAAAAAATCACCATGTTAACGGCTTACGATTACTCTTTGGCCAAACTGGTTGACCAAGCCGGTGTCGATGTTATTTTGGTTGGCGATTCGGCATCGAATGTCATGGCTGGACAAGTGACAACGGTTCCAATTACGCTTGAGCATATGATTTACCATGCACAATGTGTACAACGAGCTGTTGACAGAGCCTTGATTGTGGTAGATATGCCGTTTGGAACCTACCAAGGAAACTCTGCAATCGCTTTGGAGTCTGCTATTCGAATTATGAAAGAATCCGAAGGACACGCGGTAAAGCTTGAAGGCGGTGCAGAAATCCTTCAATCCGTCGAACGTATCCTTACCGCTGGAATACCAGTAATGGGCCATTTAGGACTCACACCCCAATCGATTTACAAATTCGGAACCTATACGGTTCGTGCAAAAGAAGACGATGAGGCTACAAAGTTGATCGCGGATGCAAAACTACTTGAAAAGGCTGGCTGCTTTGCTATTGTCCTTGAAAAGATACCTCGCGAATTGGCATTGAAAGTGAGTCAAGCCATACGTATTCCAACCATCGGTATTGGCGCAGGTCCAGATTGTGACGGTCAAGTATTGGTCTTGCATGATTTACTGGGAATAACGATGGATTTCTCGCCCCGTTTCCTTCGACGTTACCTCAATTTAGCAGAAGAAATTGATGGTGCCATCAAGAACTATTGCCAGGATGTGCGTTCAGGAGAGTTCCCGAGCGATGAAGAAAGTTACACTTCATGATTAGAATTGTGTGAAGACCAACACACTGCCTGCAAAAGCACCGAGATCTATTCCAAAAGCGTGCCAGAGACCATATCGGAACGGTGGTAAATGGTGTCGACCCCAATCGGTACTGACCCAAACCCAAACCAGTAAGGCACCATAACCGCCACAAAAGATTGCTCCCCATCCCGAAAGCCAAATCATAGAAAAAAGAAGTCCTAAACTCGAAAGACCGAGTGTGTACTCTTTCCAACGTGAAGGTTCATCATCAAGAAGAAGGCGATACAACAACGGTGAGAGAAGAATACTGATGAAAAAGGCACCATGAATAGGGTTTGGTAAATTGATTTCACCAACATGTGGCATGACGAATGCTTGCCAAATGCCACCAAGGGCCACACCAAGAAAGGCAGGGGCCATGATATGTTTCAAACCGGTCTCAAAATCCAATGCACGGGAGAGGAAAGGGGCCTCGATTTTAACCTCAACCTTGGTTTCTTCCTCGTCCATGACACTCCCAAGTTGCGGACTTGTTTGAGGGTTCGGGCAAGAACTGCTGTGAAGGCATATTCTCCGATGCCGATATAATCCCCCGATGCTTCGGTTCATTCATGTCGAAGGGTGAAATTGTCGCAGGTTGTTTAGCACCTCACCCACCTCACTTGGTCTATGCAGAGAATCCTCCACAGAATGAGCCCATTGCTGAAGGTGGTTGGGAACAGTTACGATGGGGATATGAACGACTACGTGAATCCCTTGCTGATGTTGAATATGATGCCATCGTCCTGCTTTCGCCACACTGGCAAACCTACATCGGAACCCATTTCCTTGGACTTCCTAAATTCAAAAATCTTTCCGTCGACCCCGTGTTCCCAAATTTGTTCCGCTACCACTATGACCTCGACATTGATGTCGAGCTCGCACAACAAATTCACGACCGCGCTGCTGATGCTGGCTTGGCTGTTACAATGATGAAAAACCCTGACTTCCGCGTTGATTATGGTGCAATTACCACCGGCCACATGTTCAACCCTGCTTGGGACAAGCCCCTCGTGGTTATTTCGAGTAACCGTTCACGAGACTATTACTCGGTTGAAGTAATGCAAGAAATGATGATTGAATTAGGACGTGTTACTCGTGAAGCAATTCTTGCAAGTGGAAAGAAAGTCGTCGTCATTGCGAGTAATTCACTCTCACACCGCCACTTCACAACAGAATCTGCAATACCAGAGGACATGAGTAAAGAGCACATTACCAGTCATGCAATGCATTTGTGGGACATGCGTATGATTGAGTATTTCCGTACAGGGCAAGCGCAACGGATTCTCGATGAAATGCCTGAGTTTACTGAACAAGCAATCGCTGAAAGTGATGGAGGTGGACTTTCTTGGCTTCTTTCAACCCTTGATGTTCCAACCTATCCAGGAATTCTTCACGGCTATGGAACCATCATCGGTACAGGCAATGCAATTGTTGAATGGCCTGCTCGTGATCATCAGGAGGCGAGTGAATGACCAATGGAGAATTACTCGGATCGTATATCGTCCCAGTCCATCCACATACGGTGCTTGCACCTGAACAAAACGAAGGATGGGGTCGATTACGTGAAGCCTACGATATCGCTGCACAGCGTATTAAAGACAGTGGAGCAGACCTTTTGATTATCTATTCGACCACTTGGCCAAGTATCATTGGACATCAAATCATTGCAGATCCGAATCCAGAATGGGTCATGGTCGACCATGATTTCCACGAGTTGGGTTCGATTCCTTATTCGTTTAATATTGATGAGAAGTTTGCACACGCTTGGAATGACGCAAATGAAAAACGTGGCCTTAAGAGTCGAACAGTTGCTTACCATGGATTCCCGATTGATGTAGGGTCTGTAGTTGCCTTGAAACTCTTGAATCCCGATAATACAATCCCTGCCGTCATCGTATCTTCCAACGTGTATGCAAATCGTGCTGAGACAACTGTTCTTGCTAAGGCGTGTATGGATGTGGTCACAGCAACCGGAAGAAAGGCAATAGCAATCACTGCAATGTCGCTTTCGAATCGAATGTTTACCAAACCGATTGAACCAAAGGATGACCGGATTCATTCACTCAAAGATGATGAATGGAATCGAAAGATTCTCGAACTTTTAGGTGAAGGGCGTCTCGAAGATGTCGGACAGTTATCACGAACGATTCACCGTCAGATACGGGTCAACAAAGTCGTAGCATTCAAACCGATGTGGTGGCTTTCAGGAATGAATACAAACCGAAACAACCTGACCGGTGAAGTACTTGCCTATGAGGCTCTGCATGGTGCTGGAGGAGCAGTTGTCCATCTTGACCCGACCCCATCAGGTGCAGGTGACATCGAATATGATGAAGATAACGTTGAATATTTTGCAGGTGAACGGAATGTATTGGATGGCGACCAAAGAGAACATCAAGAAGACCTAGAATCGAATTTTGAAGCTCCAACCGAGATGGTTCAAGAGAATGGACCGGCTTTATGGGATCCAACAGAAAGTAAAGATTCTGTCAACAGTGAGGCTGCTCCAAAGCCAGTGGGAGCTTATCCGCATGCTCGACGTGTGGGAGACTTGCTCTATCTCTCAGGTGTGGGCCCACGCCAACCTGGAACCAATGCAATACCGGGTGGACCCATCCATGACAAAGATGGAAAACCCCTCAATTATGACATTAAAGCACAAACTCAAGCGGTCGTCGACAACATTACACGGATTCTTGAAGAAGCGGGAGGGACAATTAACGATGTGCTCGATGTAACTTCTTTCCTCGTGGACATGGATCGTGACTTCCAAGGCTACAATGAAGTCTGGGCGGAAACCCTTGGTAAAGTTGGACCGACACGAACCACACTGGCAATTCGTGCTCTCCCTACACCGATTGCTGTTGAAATGAAGGTCATTGCCAAGGCGCCGAAGACAAAGTAAGTTTCCGCATTCCGGAACTTCGCATCGGAAAGGCGCCACAAACCTATATGATACGGCGATTTACCCTCCAATACTAGTAGAATACTGGTACTTTTCCGGTGATTAAATGGATTTGAAAAGCACTGCAGGTAAACTCATCCAAGGCGATGTCCGAGGAGTAATGGATGACATCTCCAAAACGATCGAAAGAACGATTGGACTTTCCGGTATCGTCATCATATCCTTGTCCTCAATGCTTGGTTCAGGTCTTTTTGTAATGCCTGCTTTTGCCGCCCAAATGATGGGTCCCGGTATTTGGTTGGCCTTCTTACTTGCGGCAACAGTTGTACTCCCAGGTGCGCTCTCTAAATCCGAACTCGCCTCTGCTATGCCTTCGAGTGGTGGATCTTATGTTTACCTTGAACGAACCTATGGCCCCTTGTTTGGAACCATCAGCGGACTTGGTTTATGGGCTTCATTCCTTCTCAAAGCGTCCTTTGCCTTGATTGGATTCTCAGCATATATGTATGCACTCACCACCTACTTCGAATTTGAACTTACCAAAAATAATCTTCAGTGGATTTCGGTTGGCGCTCTTATTCTCATCACCGTAGTGAACATTTTCGGTGTCAAAAAGGTGAAAGCCATCCAAA
Organism: Candidatus Poseidoniaceae archaeon; assembly: GCA_949372645.1. GTDB lineage: Archaea > Thermoplasmatota > Poseidoniia > Poseidoniales > Poseidoniaceae > MGIIa-L1. The sequence continues at coordinate 188,928 of CASIAP010000011.1, forward strand.
CTCCAATCCTTGCCGTCACTATGCTCTTGTTGGGGATTATCTGTATTGTTGCGTTATTCGACCCCGCCACTGACTTTTCACGCCCTCTTAACGGTGGAGACGGTGCTTTTGACCAGTCGTTAGCAACTATTGCAGAAACTGCAGCATTCGTGTTTGTGGCTTACGCAGGTGTAACAAAAGTGGCAGCCATTGGTGGTGAAGTGAAGGAACCAGGTCGTAACCTCCCACTTGGAATCATGATTTCCTTGTTGATTGCCACCATCCTCTATTGTGTCGTAACCTATGTGATGATGGCTGCACTTCCAGATTACTGGTACTTGACTGGCCAATCAATAGGTGGTGAACCAATCGAAGACCCAGTCTATTATTTCGTCAAAGTCATTGCTGGCTCTAAGGTTGGTGCGCTTGCAGCAGCATTGGCGGTGTTAACAATGATCTCAATGGCGCTCGCTGGTATTCTGGCAGCATCGCGCTTCTTGTTTGCAATGGCACGTGACAACCTCCTCCCTCAGTCTCTCGAAACGGTGAACGCAAAATATGAAACTCCACATTGGCCAATTATTATCACTGGATTAGCAATGCTACTTGCCATACTGTTCTTGCCTGTGAAAGATGTTGCCAAATTGGCATCTGGTTTCAAAATCATGGTGTTCATGATGATTAATTCCTGTGTGCTTGTACTTCGACGCTCACCTCAAGCCCAAGTATGGTACAAACCTGAATACAAATCCCACCTGTACCCATGGATTCAGATTTGGGGTATCGTTGCAGGTATTGCTCTGATTTACCTCATGGGGAGTAAAGCATTCATTGGTGCAGGAGCCGCTGTTGCACTTGGGACAATCACCTATTACGGCTACGGAAGAAAACACAGCCAAATCCGTACTACACCATTCCAAAGCCTCCGCATGCAGTTCTCAAATCCAACTGAAGCAGAGCACAAGCTCCGTCTTGCTGCGTTCAAGGCTGCAGACCTTGGTCAAAAGAACCACCTCACTGTACCGGAGTTCATCAACGCACTCAAGGCCCTTGACTTCAATTATTCAAACGATGAATACCGCGACATATTCCACAAATCGGATGCAGATGAAAATGGAGTGATCGATATTGATGAGTTTATTACGGCGTTTGAAAATGAATTGCCCGAAGAAGAATGATCAGTTCAAAAACGGGCTGATTAGAAGACTTAGATTCACCAGTGGGTAAACGATTTCACTCGTGAAGACTGAAAGAAGAGTATGGCCTTGCCAGCAAATAAGGATTGGAAGAAGCCACAAGGTTTGCTTTAGGTCATCTGAATCCATCAGAGGCGTTGAGTTCGACACGCTTACTCACCTCGTGTCCACGAACCATCTGCACCGACATTCCAATATTGCACTTCACTGCTAACATCAACATACCAGCCGGTTGAACCTTGTTCTGTTCCTGGAGCTGCTTGCATAACCCCTACCTCGGTTGCCTGTTGGGCGAGAGAGGAACGCAATTCATCAGTTAATACACCCGGAGTCAATGGTTCAATTCCCTTCTTTTCCGTTGAGATAGCCTCGTTTATGTCATTTTCATCGATGATTTCTTGTTCAGACTCATATTCAAAATCATCATCAAAGTCATCTTCAAAGTCATTTTCCAATCCTTCATCGTCTTGCTGATTGGCTCGGCGAACCAAGACCACTAAGGTGACAAGAATAAGTGCTAACAAAAAGATACCCAGAGTCATAGCGGTGTTTGTCGAACCTACAGCACCTCCAAGGAGTACTGCTTCAACATCAAAGTAATTTTGAGAAATTAGACCTTCCCATAGAACGTTACAAGAGCGATCGTTCCCGGCAGTCGAAACATCCAATTCCCACGTGTCCGAAGTCACATGTTCAGCTGGACCCGAAGTGCAACTTACTGTCGTATTTTCTGCATCTACTTCAACAAGATTCTCAAAAATATCAATACCTTGAACTCGAAGAAGAACGGTATCACCTTGAGCAATACTTTGGTCTTCGATCGAAGAAACGAGTCTCACTGCATCTCCAGGTTCAACAGTGAGTGGGATGCTGTGTACTGCTCCATCTTGGACAAGTTGAAGCGTGTAGATTCCTGAAGTTTGACCAATTAAATTCCAATAACCGTTTCCTGATGAAGATGCTTGTAATGTAGCGTATTGACCGTCTAATGTCGTCGTCACATTGGTTGAAGGAGCAAGGTTACCATGTGCATCTAGAGTTTGAATGAAAAGCTCCTTTGCAATTCCAGCTTGGACTGTCAAACCATCTTCCATATCGGTAATCAAGTTTCGAGCTTCACCGGTAACGACCGTAAGACGAACTGTTGCGAAGATTCCGTCAGCATTCGCTCGTATTTCATGCTCTCCAACTTCAGTTGGAATCCAATGCATGTCTGAAAGAAGAATTTCAACTGTTGCATCTTCATCGTCAACAGTCCAATTTAATCCAATTTCATCGAGAGGATTTGAATAGGCGTCAAAGAACAACGGGCTAAGAGACAATGCAGTATCAGAGGGTAAGATTTCACCTTCACCATTTAATTGTATAAATGCTAATCGACCGGCTTTAGACTGAATTTGGAGAACAGATGAAAACCGGGTATCAGTGGTCGAGTCAAACCAAGAGCCTTCAATCCTCCAAGTCATCGCTTGTTGTGGATTGATGGTTGCATAGCCATTGTATCCAATGTATTGAGAATCATTACCGTTGACTAAAGAGAAGGTACCATTCACCATCCACTCATTGCCAACTACGTCGATAGCAGTGAAGGTAACAGTACTTTGTTCACCTGCAATTAAGGTCATGGGGGTAAGCTGAAGGGATGTATCAATCGCTTTACCATGAATCACTTCGACTGAGAGCGTTGAAATCACACCTTCATCATTCACGGTAAGTTGATGCATCCCCACTGTTCCAGGAGACCAATAGACTGCATCATCAATTGTAGCTAATCCTCCACTGGTCACGCTGAAGTTTTCAAGAGGCGGTGTGATTGTCCCAGTATATCCCTGTGAATCGGTACGCATTGCTGTAAGTTCATATGAGGTTCCTGCTGTAAAGGCTTGATCATCTGATACAACCATTATTTGCGAAAGAGCGGCATTGGCAGGTACGACTCGAATCTTTCCCGAACCAGTAATATTGCCGGCAGACACGGTTACGTTCCAAGAGCCTGGGTATGAGCCAGTGAACCAGCCAGATGGAAGAATGGACCCGTTCTCAACGGTCCACATTCTGTTACCTGCTTCAGTAATATTCATTTCAAAACCATTGATATCGAGCAGTTGAGGTGACATCAAGAGAGAATTTCCACTTCGAACTTGCAGCCCTTCGTCAAATACAAATTCATATGGAGAGCCCGCAAAGACCTCGATTGTTGAAACATGTTCCATCTGATGAAGGCGAGCACGGACCACATACGTGCCTAAATTTTGAGGTGTCCAAGAAGGAGTTCCTACTCCTGCATAACTTCCATCGACTGTCCATACGGCAGTGTTTGATAATTGAGCATTTCCACGAGCATCAAGAAGATTTACAGAAAGGTCCATTGGAACCAATACATGCGCAGTTATACTTGTGATTTCAAGAGATTGTCCAACACCGGCTGTAACCGTAACATTGAGAGAACCTGTTAAGCCATTATGAGATGCTTCAATCGTAATGACTCCAGAACTCCATGGATAAAACATCCCATTGGAGGAGATGGAACCATTCGAACAACTCCATGTCACATCTCCTGTTGCAAGGTTATTCACTGAATCATATAACTCAGCAGTAAACATGGTGACTTCATCAGCTGAAAGAATGGTTAGATCTGCTAACACTTCAACTCGAACGGGTGTACCCGCTCGGGCAAGAAGTTGCTCATCATCCAGTGAAGAGGGAGTGAACACAGGATGAAGCCCTTGAAACGAAAACAAAGCCGTGCAAAGCATGCAGAGCATGATTGTCCGTAGTTGACTCAAGGTTCGCATAATTCCACCTTCACCCTCAACATCTATCAAGGATATGGAGGATTATTCCGTCCATTCGCCCCATTCGCCTTCACCTTCTTGGCGGTACCACCAAGTGCCGTTTTCATCTTCAGCCCATTCAGTACCATCATCATCAACACGGTGTTCAACTTGCCAAGAAGTGTCTTCGGCTACAGGTTCGAGTTCAGGTATCGACTTCGCAACGGGCGCTGGTCCGGTTGGCCCTGGAGCAGGACCTGACGGAGCCTCATCATCCGAGTCGTATGAATATTCATCATCGTCATCATAGTCAGTATCTCCACCGCGTAGCGTTAAAACAAGCAAACCAATGATGACAAGACTCACAATAGCGATAAGAACTGCACCAACATAGTAAAGCGCACCCCCTGCTTTGAAGAAGCCACCTACATTTCCATTGACTTCAATCGTTCGTTCTTCAGAGACCTTACCGGCAGTGATGGTAACGGTTTGTGGACCATCGTCAAGCGTGACGACATCCCAGACCCCTTGGCCTTGATTGAGCACTTCTGCACGACCTGTTACATCGACATTTGCACTCGATGGTATTGGAATCTGATTGAGATAGGCGTCGAAGGCTTTGACCCTAACTGTGAAACTACCCAATTGGTCAATGGACTCTGAAGATAATTCAATCACGAGGGAATCAACGATAGAAAGTGGATCAACTGAAATATCCGCCCAACTTTCAGCGCTTCCTGTTGAGAAATTCAAAGTGTGGGGTCCAGCAGTCGTTGCAGTATAGACATAAGTTCCGTCATTTTGACCTTCGGAAGAAATGTTTTCAACTGTAACGCCATTTTCAGACCACTCAACCAGTTGCGGGAATGTGTTTCCATCAGCATCTTGCCCGGTAACCACCATCGTAATTTCGCCACCAGCAGTTTGTTCAGCAGTATCGAGCTCAGCCGACACAAGAATCGCTTGACCATGGTGAACAATCATCGAAACACTGTCACCGATTGGGTAGCCAGCATCGTTGATAACAGAGGCTGAAATACTCCAATTGCCAACAAGAGATGCTTGCCAGCGCATATTGTCATTGAGAAGAGAATCAGTGATAATTTCAATCCCCTCCTGATCCGAATCGAGATTCGTCAAATACCAAACCAAAATCGAAGGGTCAATCGGATTCATATCCAAGTCATAGAGCTCTACAGTGAAGTCGATAAATTCATCTGCCGTGATATCAAAGGCTGTGTTTGGCGTTCCATCTGAACCTGTAGCAGTCATAACAACCGAATCAAGATCTCCATGTGAAACTGTGACGTTAATAGAGACTTCATGAACAAGAGAGCCATCGTCATAGGTTGCTGTAATTGAATATGGTTCTGTTGATGCTAAGTATGGAACAAAGGTTGTTTCATCACCAGAAAGTTGTTCAAGTGCCGATTGAGCTGTCCATTGCGAATGGGTAATTGTCCAGTTCGCAGAGATGATCCAACGGTTATCTCTCTGATCATACGCTTTGACTTTGATGTCAAGGATGTCATCGGCCGTAATATCGAACGACTCCCAGGTTGAAACATTATTATCAATAATGAGAATCAATGAAACAATCGCTCCTTCTTGGACCGTAATGGTGATTTGTGAAGATACTGTTTCATAATATGCTTCGATGATTTTTGCACCCCGGGATGTAGGAGTCCATATCGCTGGAGCTCCAACCATCAATTGTCCATCTTGAATCTGACTCCAGTTTTCACTTGGGAGAAGAACTGGTAATCGGTTACCGCGGATATCAATACGAGTTGTATTAATCCAAACATTTTCATCAGCTGTGATGGAAGTAACCGATGCATCGAGTTCTAAACTTTCCATTTCACCATGGCCAACCGTTAGCATCAAAGAACCTCCAGCACCTGATGTTGAGGTGAGATTCAAGTACCACATTCCAACATGGTCCGGGAAGTATTCATTGGAAGTTTCACTGTAGTTTCCATTGGTCATCATCCAAGTAAAGTCACCTGCTTCAGTAGGATCTAAGATTTCATTATCATATTGGTCATACAAGGTATGGGTAACACTACACCAAATTCCTGCAGGGACCGTACCTTGGCACCCTTCCAATGCAAAGTAGGAGGGGATTCCTGTTTCGACCGTAATGGACACAACGGTGGTTTGTGTAATGCCTGTCAGATCGGTCCAAGAGACTTGAACCGTTTGAACTCCACTTGCATGTGGAAGATAGAGACCTTCAATGGATGAATCCATACTGCCATTGCTTGGGATATAAGTGATTGATTGGCCTGAAACGATGTTACCATATTGATCAACAACTGTTGCTGTGATTTGTAAAGTATCATCGGCTGAAATGGTTGTTGATTCCGGCAGAACGTTCAATGTCTTAGGAGCACCAGGAGTTACTGTTACAATTTCGGTTGTACAAATGATACCGAAGCATGCAGTGATTGTTTGTTGGCCGACAGAATATGGAGTAAAGACTCCAGTCGAAGTAATGCTCCCATTACTTGCGCTCCAGAGAACTGGTGCGCTGATCGGCATTGTCAAATGGTCACGTGCGACATAAGAAAAGGCAACAGGAGTATCTGCATCAGTTGTTGGTGCTGTAGGAGTTAACACAATCGAAGTCACATTAGTGTGATTCAATAGAATTTGTGGGCGGAAACTTTCAACTGAGTTTTCACTGGATACAAAGTTGGCTATTAATGCGCCCCGGTTAGGTGTGGCGAGAACAATCCAAGCATTGTTGTTATCAATTAGCATTCCACTGACTCCTATATCAAACCAAATCCACCGATTTTCGCTCATATCAGTTTCCACGAAGGTAGAAATTGGTGTTGCCTCATAATCGACACCAGCTTGCATACCGGGCGCACCCCAAGCACCTGTCGATGCAGAAGAGGATGCATTCCAAGTGGAGGAGGATTGTGCCCATTGAGTGTTGAGGATTCTATGGACACTGAATGTCATTTCATTTGCTCCACCAGAAGTTACCCATGAATCAAGATAAAGTCCAAGACTTGCTGAATGGATATTGGCATAGGCTGGAAGAGGGACTTGACCGTTATCTAAGGCAAAGGTAAACCGTGCCTCCATACCGAAGTTCGCACCGGAATATGTACCGGACTCTGCAAATGCCAGTTCACCAAAATTGGTCGAAGGTGAGGCTTGACTCAGATGGGTCTCACGAACATTCGTATGCCCATATTGGGCAACTTCACTTCCTGTTTGGAATGTATATGTATACGTCAAGTCGTTATTGAAAACGTGGTTCGGGTTTCCGATCGCAAAACTCCATCGTGGTGAAGAGGGCCCAGGAATGGATTGGTTCACACCTTGAACCCACCATGTGAACACTTCACCGGTCGCAAGTGAATTGGTAAACCGGAAGGATGTTCCAGAGATTTCAGATGATTCCCAAGATTTGAATTTGAAGACTCCGGTTTCATTTGCAATTGTAACGATATATCCATTTGCACCAGTCACTGGCGACCATGTAAGAACTGGTTTGTCATTTGGTTGCAAAGTTGAAGCTGTGGAATTGTAAAGAACTTGGCCATCTTGAGGGAAGGTCAAAACAGGCTGACTCGGAGGCTGAATTCCATTGACGTTGTCGACATACTCAAAAGTCAACTGTGGGCGTAATGCGATATTGCTTACTTCCGATGAATAGAATGCATGGTTTGTTGCAGGTGTGCCAACAGATTTCAACAAAACAGTCATGGTAAGGTTACCATTTGCCACATTATCTTGAGCCAAACTGGTAAGATCCCAATTGACCCAACCTGCGGCAGGGGTAAGTGTAAGTGTCGAACGTGTGATTTCATTCGGCATACAATTTACGTTCGAATTCCAATTGACTGATGATTCTGTAAAGGGTGAACAAGCATGTGCCGAAATAGTCGTTGATGTTGTCCCTACAACTCCGGTGCGATACAATCCAAGGAGCATCGAAGTGGGAGTCATAGTAGATGGCCAAGGCATCGAACTCAAATCAAATTCAAGATAGATCTGACTTTCACCTGTGCCAGATGCAGAAGTTCCAAGATTAAGGAGGGTGGATGAACCAAGGTTCGCAGTTCCAGAAGAGGAGACTTCAGCATCAGGAACCATTGGAAGGGACCCGGTTTGTGAGAAAATAGATCCTCGAGAAAGTAAGACTGAATAGTTACCAAATCCGTCGGAAATGCCTTGATCTTCGGGAATACGGAATTTATTGACGGCTGACCAATGCCCGATTCGGCCATCTTGATCGCCACGAACTCGCCAGTATTGCCATTCGTCACCTTTCCATGATTCTGAGCGAGTAACAGTAAGGTTCTGTGCATCCCAAGTCGTGTTGCTGACATCTCCTGCGGTTATTTCACCTGTATCTGCACATTCCAAATCTTGAATCATACGAGGTTCACTTGCAGCACAAATCACCCATTGCGTTTGGTTCGTAGATGAACTGGACCAGTTGGTGTTGAATGTATCTGCACCGCTTGGACTTGGGGATGAAAGATTCCAAAGGGTCGAACCATCAATTGGTCCGAGGTTCGTTGGACTCAAAGGTGACCATGGCGTCATTAACTCATAGGACATTGTCAACTTTGGACGATCCGTTACGGTGATATATTCACTGCTTGCGATGTAATACGCGCCATTGACAAAACCATTGATTTCTTCAGGTTGGACGAGTATATTCAAACTCTCTTGGCCTCGTTCAATTGCATGTTGGAGCATTGAGGTGATGTTGATTTCAAACACAGCACTAGCGTTAATCCAAAATCCATTCGTCTCAGGTATCTGAGAATCTGCAGAGTGGTAAGCACCATTTCCAGCCCATGAGGTGGTGTTGTTGCCAGGATAAGACCAAGTTGATGTCTCGTCCCAAGAGGTAATCATTTCTGAGACGGTGACAAATACTTCTCCAGAACCAGAGAGAACTGTAAGTTCTAAAGTGGCATTGTTCACTTCATATGCGGTTGGGAGAGGGAGTGTAGAGAAATCAATTTCGATCAAACTCGTGGAACGTAAGATACTGTTGCTTGAGCTTTGGCCAACGGCGAGATAATCTGAACTACCATACGCAGTAAGTGTATTGCCCCCGTCTAAATAGGTGTCTTCGGTAATTTGAGGATATGATTGCGATTCAAGAATTGAACCTTCTTGTAGTGAAACCCAAGCATGTGTTGAATCAACTTCCCCTGAATCGGTATTCGGAATGTAAAACACAGTAGAAGCACTTTGTGGACCAATCATCCCAGATTGAACGGGTTGAACAGTCCAGCGAATTGTGTTCAGAGCAACATTTGGTAAAGTCGTAGGGGTAAATGTAAGGTTCGGTAAGTCAAACAAAGTTGAATCAGTACGGGAATCATACGTGGTTCGACCAGCCATATCGTCAGTAGCATTTTCAAAGATATGAACTCGCCAAGCATCGACTGAATTTGGAGAACTGTGAGACCAACTGAATTCAGGTGTATCATCTGCTAACAATGCATGAGAATTGACATCCCAAGACATTGAGTGATTCACTGGACCAAGATTGGTGCCGGACGAGGTAGGAACAGTAATTGTACCGTTGGACCAGGTCAAATTGAGCCATGGATGTTGAGATGAAACTCCTTCAGTTGAAGTAAAAGTCACAACATTAGGACCATTCAAATATTCAGTGATCTCATTAGAAGCATACAATGCCAATGAAAGGCTCGATGAACCTGCAGCGAGTGCTGCTTGGACCGCTTCACTTACTTCCCAAGTCATCCAGTCTGAACTGACTGAATCTTGCAAATCCACATATGGCCCAAGATCGACACCAATATCTCGACCACCAAGTTGAGACCAATTTTGAGTCCCATCATAGGTTGTATCGTTTGCGCTAGTGGTCCAATTTTGATAGACCGGGCGAACAGCGATCGGTTCTCCTACCGAGGATGAAGATTGCGAATAGAGATTAATGTGAGCAGAGGTGACCCGGGCGTTGGTTGGTTGGGGTATAGAATCCAGAGGTATTCGAAGAAGAGAAATGGCTTGTCGATTGTATCCTACAGCACCGACTTTCATTACAGTTGAAGTCGCGTATGAATTGGTCGCACCAGCGCCGGACTCGAACACATATGTATCGGTAAAGTTCGGGAGGTTCATGTCCGGCATAGCCTCTCTATGATGCAGTTCAACCGAAGCACATGAGCCATCCGCGCATGTTTGCCAAGTGGTCAGATTTGGGAGCATGAACGAAAAAGAGTTTGACCAATTTCCAATTTGGTTTGTCGACGAAATAGCTCGAACTCTCCAATACCAGGTAGTGCCATCATCTAAATCAGAAGTGGGAGTGTATGAGAGGTTCAATGCATCAAATCCACCATCGTTCCAGGAAGTCTTGGTTTGAAGGGCAATTGAATCAAAGGACGGTGATGTATCAAGTTGGACAGCCCAACCGCCGACGGCAAGGTTACTTCCAAATGACCAGGTAAGTGATGGACGTTTCTCCGGAGTCTGGTCTACGCCAGCACCCATTGACCAAACACCATTGAGAGGAGTGAGAGGTGCTGGATTAAGTGGCACCACGTTTGAACCAGGGACGTAAACGAAACTCAATTCAGGCTTTTGTGAATCAGGGGATAAACCAGGATACAGTTCAACGTTACGACTATTACCACTACCAGCTCCAAGTATTCCAATTACAAAATCTACACTCCGGTTTTCTCGCATTGCATTTTGAACACCTAAAGTGACATTCCAGTCTACACGGTTGCCGCCCATATACGTAGAATTAAGTTGAACTGAATCAAGTAATGATGAACGTTCCCATCCTTTGGCGCCGGACATACCCCAGTTGTTTGAACCGTCATAGGTCGTCCAAGTTGCACCCGAATCAGTCCAATTCTGTTGACGACTTTCCCAAATGGCCAGTTTTGGAGAGTTATTGGGCATATTTCCAAGAACCATAGAGAGGTGCGCTGATTCTACAGCATAACCAACAGGCAAAAGATTCGAACGTAAATTACAATTTAAGAGTCCAACGGACTCGAACGGATAGACATTGTAAGCAATAATCAGTTTCGATTCATCATTGTAATTCTGAGTCGGTGTTCCGCTGTCGATGTATGTATCAAGGCATTCGGGGTAAAGGCCATCGCTTGTCCCATTACCATGCTTCATCCGGAATTCGTATCGATCTGCACCGAGCCATGTACTTTCGAGCGAGCTTACGAGGAAACTCGATGTGGACCATGGACCAAAGCGTCCATCTGAATCCTGATATGCCATTCTCCAAAAATACATATTTCCAACCGTTAAGGTAAGGTTTCCAGTCATGTTAAGCAGACCGTCGGTTGGAGAAAAATCACTATCGACGGTTGTATCTGAAATAAAAACGCGGTCACGGAATTGTTCATCCGTTGCTAATTGTAAAATCATGCTATGGGGGAGAGAACTTGGCGTCCATGAAAGAGAAGGTGTTAGATTTGCAGTGAGGTTATGCCCGGTTTGGTTCCAAACAGCGGCTCCAGCAAGAGGCCCGGTTAAACCGACATTTGCCAAAGGTGAAGATGGCCCCCAGGAGTAGGTAATCGAGACGATAGGCCTCTTTAGCTCATCAGCATTCTCGGATGAAAAGAACCGAGTCATCTTTGTCCCAGTGGTCGAGTATGCTTCGTTTTGACCTCGCGCTGTAATCATGAAATCTGCACTGTCTGTCGAACCACCTTCTACCCAAGTCTGTAAAACATCAGTAAATTCAAAATCAAACTTAGAACTGGTTTGAGAACCATTGATTCCTGTATCAGAAGCTGTTGACGAATACATACGCCCGCCTTGTGACCAAACGTTGGCAGTTGTACCACGATTCCAACTCATCTCAGCCTCATTCCATTGACCTGGAGTCATTTCATGCATCGAAAGAAGAGCGTTGTTTGTCGATGAATCACGTGTCAAATTGACTTGAGCATCGAGAATGGTTGCATTTGAAGGAAGGCCAAGTAAGCCAAGATTGAAACGAAGATGAATGAGGGATTCTTTATTTGATGTGACTGCTGTTTCCATAGTACCCCAAGAGCCGTATTTTGTATTCTTACTCAGTTGATTTGAAAACGAGTCGTCGATAAACTCTCCAACTAGGCCTAAACTATCGACATTGACTTCGATGCTTGCAGTACCGTCTGCGTTGTCAGTAACGTCATGTGCAGGAAGGAGGAAATTTTTGGTCGCAGACCAGTCACTCAAGGTGTCAGTTGAATCAATACTTCGGACTCGGTAGAATATTTGAGTTCCGTTTGTGAATTGTTGTGTAGCTGGAATCGAATAAGAGCCACTGGCCGAAGTTGTGGTAAAAGCGTTCCAGATTGTCGAATAATGCCAATCAAGATCTTCTTCAAATTTAAAATCTTCATTGAGTGAGAGTTGATATTCAACGTGCTGACCAACCAAGGAATTATACGAAAGTGTAGGTGTTGTATCGGCAGTCAAAATCAGATCACCAGTCATTAACGGCATACCATCAACTGCGAAATCCGAGATCACTGAACCACCGTTGCCTGCTGCAGAAGTCGATGTCACAAGTGCGAGTTCCGGGCGTACGAAAGAATTCGAAGTTTCTGTGAGATAGCATTCATATTCGGCGCCGAGTGCGGAAACAAGAACACTTACTGAAGATTGGTTCAATGAGGATGCATCCTGAACGATTGCCGTAACATTCAGGGCAAAAGTACCGTTCGTGGAAGAAGAGAATGCAGGCTCCCAGGCACTTCGGTCACTCGCACCGTCTGCGCCAGATATATCCCAAGGAGCACCACTGTCTGATTCGGTCCAGGTGACATTCGAGGAATCCCATGCCGAAGGTGCTGCGAAGTAGATCGTGATATCAGAGGATGCGAAAGAATTTACATTGCATTCAATGTTTAAGGATGCTGAATGAATAGTATCCGCTGAAGAATAATTCAATGGAAATTGAAACAGAATCCGACTCTCAGACAATGAGTCAGAGATTCCAAGCAATCCAGTGCTACTTTGATTATAGTTTGTATAAGGGGCAAACTCGCCAATATAGGTGTCAGCGGATGCCGATACAGTCGATGAAACCAAGAAAACAGTGTGCTGCTCGTCAAGTTTCACATCGTAATCAACTGCTTGAGGCAACAGTAAATCTGCAAATAAGAACATCAAAACGAGGAAGATGGTCAAAGTGGTCCGACGGGGGGCGGTCTCGCGTAGCATGGGGCTCAATGCGTTCAAGCCCTGCGCCATATACTGTCTTTTCCCTTCCGAGTCCATGAAGTTCAATCGGAAACCGAGAAGAATACTATTCTTCTCAGATATTTTCACCTCTCTTTCTCTTCGATTAAAAGGAGAATGTTCATGGAGGCTCGCCAACGACATCATGGTTATGAGCGAACTTTGGGTTGAAAGACACCGCCCTCAGTCTGTCAATCAAATCCGTGGCCAAGCAGCAGTAGTGCAGCGTTTAATTATCTATTCAGAAAAGAAGGAATTCCCTCATTTACTGTTTGCAGGACCGCCAGGTACAGGAAAAACAACTGCGGCAATGGCTTTGACAAAAGACGTTTTTGGAAAGGAATATCGAAGAAATTTACTCGAGATGAACGCCTCAGATGAACGGAAATTGGAAAGTATTCGTACCAAGGTCAAACAATTCGCGCGTACAGCTCCATACGGTGGCGCTTCATTCAAGATCATTTTTCTTGATGAAGCTGATGCACTCACCAATGATGCACAAGGAGCTCTTCGTAGAATCATGGAGCAATATGCAGAAACCTGTCGATTCATTTTGTCTTGTAACTATTCTTCAAAGATCATTGAACCGATTCAATCACGTTGTGCAGTCTTTCGTTTCCGACCTCTCGCAGATACTGATGTAAATGCTCAAATCCACTATGTTGCCAAAGAGGAAGGCGTCGAGTTGGCAGAAGATGCTGGAGAGGCTTTGACTCGCATCTCCCAAGGAGACTTACGCAAAGCAATCACTGGACTTCAAGTAGCAGCTGCACTTGACCTAAAAGTAACGCGTGAGTTGATTTACGAAACTTCAGCAACGGCTCCGCCAGAAGCATTGCATCAGTTCCTCATGGCCTGCCGTGATGATGGATTTCATGCAGCAAGACGACGCTTGAGAGAATTGTTGGATAAATATGGCCTTGCTGGAACTGATTTCGTGAATCAATTGCACCGAGAGTTGTACACGGCTGATTTCCTCACGGAAGATGCAAAATTAGACATGACGGAATGGATGGCTGAAGTCGACTACCGCTTGGTTGAAGGTGGAGGCGAGCAAATCCAATTGGATGCACTCACTGCTCGGCTTGTCATTCACTTACGAACATAATTCACTTTCACTTTCACTCAAAGGGCGTTGGAAAAGAACCCCTTGCTGACGGCCTCGGCAAGAACATGACGACCTTTGTTAATCGATGCCTCGATTTGATGTGCTGGACTGCTGCTGCTCCTTTGATTCACGTATATAGAGAAAGGCAACTACAAAAACAAACACAAGAACAACGTGATGTTCATCGAATTAGTCGTTTACTCAATACCATTCTATCGGCTCACAGCGACTTACTTTCATGAAGCTGAGACTTCAGGGAGTTGTTCGATGACTTTCAAGGTCCACGTATATACACGGCTGTTTTCCCAGGGATTACCTTGTTCCACAATGGTCACGGTAATCTGATGCTCTCCTACAGAGAGGTTTGCCCCGAGATGTATTGCAAAATCTTGGTCTAATTGGCCATGCGGCATGAGAATTGAAGACGACTGGGTATCGGAGATATTACCTGTGGCGTTTGAGATGACTTCTAAATTCGCGTCCCAAAAATCTGAATCGCTTACCAAATTAGACTCGCCATCATTATTGGTCAACGTTACTGTCACATTTGCCCCTGCGACATTCACGTTATCTGCCAGTCCGAAAAGAAGCCAAATATCACCTGACAATCTGGAGTCTTGTTCTACTTCCCAGGTCACTGTTCCGGATTCGCCAGCACCGTCTGAGAAATTAAATTCATCGCCTTCCTTTTGAATTAAAACCCACTCATCAGCGAGTTGTGGAGCGACTATGTCACCTAACGGTGGATTGACTAAAAGAAAAGCCATAGCCAAGAAAGTAAAGGTATGAAGAAAGCCCGCTTTGAACCATGTTCCTTTCGTATATAATTCATTAAAGTCTGCAGGCAAGATCATGCGATGTACCTGTGGTATGAGAAAAATAGCGGCGAGTGGTGCTAGGTAAAGTATGTCTGATTTTTCAACGGTTGTCCTTGGCATCAACACATACCGCATCAATAAAGATACGGTGACTGAAAAACCAATGACAAGCCACATCGATGCAGTTTCCGCCTTTTCTTTGGAAACGTGTTTGACTGGGTCGAAGGCCTCAATCCCAAGGTCGCGCCCACTGCGCCGCTTCATTCGCTCTTTACCCTCATCAGCGACTCGCTTTTGGCGATCAACCGAGGCGGCAGACATAGCGGTATTGAGGTCAACCATATCGGTTCCTAAGGAGTCGAGTGCATGAAGCCTACGGTGAATTTACATCACTTTCCAGCCGTATGGTTGAAATGGGTAACGCGACAGGCGAGAGATAAGCCGGGGTGGCGCAGTTGGTAGCGCGTCGGACTCATAGGGCAGCCTTAACGGGCAATCGTATGACGTGCAAACCCCTTACGGTGTCTGAGACATCCGAAGGTCGCGGGTTCAAGCCCCGCTCCCGGCACCATTCAAATTGGTAGAGAGATATTCGTTTTCATATTCCGTGTTGCGAACTGTTGATGTGCTCTCGGCATGTGGGGATTACATGGTTGATGCTCCCACCGCTGGCCAACGGGTGAAAGTTGAGGTCAACAGCCACAATGGCCGAACAAGTATTGAAGGTGTTGCTCTTCATCCAGCAGCTAAGAATCATGTGTCTGTTAAACTTGTAAATGGCTATAATGCAAGTTACCCACTGGAAGATATTCTCTCAATTGAAATCCTCGGAACAATCAAATCACCTGAGATTTCGACATCTTCTGCACCCGCCATCGATAAATCACTACCCCGTGTTCGAATCCTCCATACAGGAGGCACAATTGCATCGAAAGTCGACTATACAACCGGAGCTGTCGTTGCTCGATTTGAGCCTGAAGAATTAATTGCAGCTTTACCTGAACTTTCTGAACTTGCCAACATCGAAGCAGTAAAACTTGGAAACATGTTCAGTGACGATATTCGCCCACAACATTGGAACGCCATCATACAGGCATCAAAGCAAGCCTTTGATGATGGGTGTGCAGGTGTTGTAGTTACCCACGGCACAGACACCTTGCATCTTTCATCAGCGGCTTTGAGTTTTGCTTGGGCAGGAAAAGGAGAAACTCCACCTGGTCCAATTGTATTTGTGGGATCACAGCGTTCTTCGGACCGTGGTTCTTCGGATGCAACTGAAAATTTGCTTTCTGCTGTGCATTGGGCTGCGAATGCTCCTGCTCCTTGCGGTGATGCTGGAGATGGAGTCGTTGTAGTCATGCACGCATCCAATAACGACGGAGCGTGTGCTGTCTATCCAGGAATTGGTGTTCGGAAATTACATTCCTCTCGTAGAGATGCATTCAAACCGGTCAATTGTGAAGCACTTGCACTGATTTCTATTGAGAATGGAGAATGTAACCACGCATTGGAAGAGAGATACCAAGCAGCCCTTGATGAGCAGAAATCTCGACCGATCTGCCGACATCCAACCAAGTATGAAACAAGTGTTCGAATTGCACAATTTGTTGCAGGTCCTTGGCTCCACTCTGAAGAAATTGAAGCTATCGTATTGACTGGAGTTCAAGCAATCATCATTCAAGGAACAGGACTCGGCCACTTACCAATCGACGACCCTGCCAAAGATGCTCCTGAAAATACTAAACTTTGGCGCGCTCTTACCCGCTGTATTAATCGTGAAATCCCGGTCGTTGTAACAAATCAATGCATCCATGGACCCGTTGATATGAATGTATACTCCAAAGGCCGTAAGCAAATAGAAATGGGAATCCTTGGACATGGTAGCGTTGCAGCACCTGAAACCGTGGTCGTCAAGGTCCACTGGGCACTTTCAAACGGGATGAAAATCGAAGAGGCAATTACTGCAAACCTTTGTGGTGAAGGAAACAATTTGCTTCGTTCATGAGCGCTTGAATGAAAAACCGGCAAGAGGTGGAGATGATATGGCAGGGAATTCGAGTGAACGCCTCGAGGAACTCCAATACAAGCGTGAGCAAGCTCGCCTCGGTGGAGGATTGAAGCGTCAAGAAGCAATCCGTACCAGTGGCAGAGGCACTGCCCGTGACCGAATAGGCTTACTCCTTGATGAAAACTCTTTCATCGAAATTGACTCTTTCGCAACCCATCGCTCAACAGATAACGGCATGTTCCTCCACCATACTCTCGGTGACGGTGTGGTTGCTGGTCATGGAACGATTAACGGACGTCGAATATACTGCTTTGCTCAAGATTTTAGCGTCCATGGCGGGAGCATGGGGGAAATACATGCCAAGAAAATTGCCAAGATTATCGAAATGGCAGAACGTGTAAAAGCCCCTATCATCGGCATGTGGGACGGTGGCGGTCAGCGAGCTCACGATGGAATTTCTGCGTTAGCCGGTACGGGTGAATTATTAGATCGCTTAGTCCAATGCAGTGGCAGAGTGCCAATTATTAGCCTCGTTCTTGGGCCAGTCGTCGGTGTATCAGCGCTTGCAGCAAGTTTAGCGGACTTCACTATATTGGGAGAAGAACATGGACAATTATTCCTCTCCTCCCCATTGGAAACCCCTGAAGTCATTGAAGGTGAAATCGATGCTGCTGGACTTGGAGGCGCATCACTCCATGCATCACGCTCTGGAATCGCATGCTTAATTGCTGATGATGAAGAAGATGCGTGTAGTTTAGCGGCTGAAATTCTCTCATACTTGCCTGACCACAACATGGCTGACCCACCTCGTGAAGAAACGGCAGATTCACCTGGAAGATTAAATCCAGATTTACAAACACTGGTGCCAGATAATCCAAACAAACCCTATGACATGGTCAAAGTGGTCGAGGAAATTGTAGACGATGGCATTTTTCTTGAACTTTTTGAAGCCTATGCAGATAATATCATCATCGGTTTTGCACGCTTAGAGGGCAAAACAATTGGCGTTGTTGGAAATCAACCGAAGGTCTTAGCGGGTTGTCTTGACATTGATGCTTCCATTAAGGCTGCGCGCTTTATCCGCATCTGTGATTCCTTTAATATCCCATTAGTTACATTGGAAGACGTGCCCGGTTTTTTACCTGGCGTGGTTCAAGAATGGGGTGGGATTATTCGCCATGGCGCCAAACTTTTGTTCGCATATGCTGAAGCGACAGTTCCCAAACTAACGCTTGTGACACGTAAGGCATATGGTGGTGCGTATTTGGCTATGTCTTGTAAGCATCTTCAGAGTGATTACAACATCGCTTGGCCGACTGCGGAGTTAGCAGTCATGGGTGCTGAAGGGGCTGTCAACGTCATTCATCGAGCCGAAATAGCCAAGGCACCCGATGGTCGTAAAGAAGAAACACGACAACGATTGATTGCTGAGTACAAAGCCAAATTCGGAGACCCTTATGTTGCTGCTCGTAACGGATGGCTCGATGATGTTATCGAACCGAGTGAAAGTCGACTCCGATTGTGTCGGGCACTCAAGATACTTCAATCCAAAAGGCAATGGAGTCCACCGAAAAAGCATGGAAATATTCCACTTTGAATCACTGCTTTTGAGTTGCACGCGCCAATAACCCGCCACCGCTTGGAGTTGTGGAAGTGTCTTCTTCAACTTCTATTTCGACCACTTCGACCGGCAAGTCCGGATATTCTTTGTTCCCCTTACGTAGAAAAACCACGATGCTGACTAACACGATGAGAACAACCAAACTCAATGTTGCAAGAAGGTTAGCACCAATAGAATCGAGACCATCAGATTCCGTTGTGGGTAAAACTGGTTCAGTTTGAGTTGGTGACATGTTAATCGAGATATAGGCGACTGTACTGGCACCAATTTCTTCATCAAAGATCGAAACCTTGACTTCAACAGTTCCGTTTTGGGATGCCGGAAGAAGCAACATGGAGAGACAACGATTGGTGAAGTCTGAAGGATCAAAAACGCATGAATGTGACAGATTTTCAAGAGTCGTCCCATTCACTTGAATTTCGGTCACCTCAGGAATTACCCCATCAGCATCGTAAACCCACCACTGCAGACTTGCTGCAGTAGAGTCGATGAGGTTCAGTTCTCGAAGCGTCAAAACCGGTGCATCTGGTGAGGGTAAGACCGTGATGTTCAACGTCATTTCCACCGTCATCGAGCCATCGGTGATATTGACCGAGGTTAAGTCATCAAAACCAGAATAATCCAAGAAAGGCGTGATAATAAATTGAGAGAAGGAACGAATGACGCTTACCGATTGTGAACTGCTGTTTATGGTCCAAAAGAGATTATCTCCATCGAGGTCCCATGCCAGGTCGGAACGATTGAGATACAAACTTTCATCCTCTGGCAAAGTAAAAGACCAGGCTGATTCATTGACGATAATGTCATCATTTACTGGCTCGACATAAAGAGGTACATCCAGTTCAACCGGCAGAGTTGTGCCATCACCAACAAGAAGATGGATTACAGTAGCTCCGTTGTGATTTGGAATCGGTGTCATGTTGAGTTGACCGTATGCGAGGGAGAAAGAAACTGGTCCAAAATTTCCAGTCGACTCCCCACCAATAGTGGCAAACAACATTTCCCCTTCAGGATCTTGCACATAGTCGGACAAATTGAGAAGTATTGAACCACCATCTTCGATGAAATTTTGCATCGGAACATCGCTGATTTTGAAGGCGGGGTCATCAACCGGGATAATCTGTAGAAGAGATGTAGCTTGTGCTTCATCAATGACTCCACCTCCTCCTGCACGAAGGGTCAACTGAATCTCTGCTCCATTGATGACCTCTCCAGTCACAATGTGGTTCACTGTGAGCCCTCGTTGATCTTCATCAATGCTAAAGGAGAAATCAGAAACGGATCCACCAACCAATTCTGCTGCCTGAATGAAAACTTCTTGACCATCAGGGTCATATCCGAACAGGGATGCATCGACGTGTACACTTCCTCTCTGTTCAACTTGGATATTTGGAACGGGAGACATGAGAACGAGTGGTGCATTCGTCCGAACAAAACCAAATTCCATGGTGGTAGCTGCTCCTTCGACAAAAACCCTCATTTGTGCAATGTGAGCACCAGGTGCGACATCTTGCATTGGGAAGAGACATCGAGCAGTACCGTTTGCATCAAAGCTGCCTTCTGTCATGTTCATCCCCAAGACATGGCATTCGATATCAAGATCCCAACCACTGGGCAACTCACCGTATGTTCGACCATCCCTCAAGGTCCAATTTACAAATGAATTCACCGTAAGTTGTGGTCCAAAGGTGAAATTATCATCTGGAGCAACCCATGTAGAATTGAATAACAAGAAAGAACTGTCCAGAAGGTCTTCGACAATATAGGCGCCAGTATCACTTACAACATGCGGGCCAAGTGGTCGGTTAAAGGCAGCACGGAACTCTTCATGGGAGCCGCGGAGAGTCAAGTCGAGATATGCATTCACATGCTCTGAAGTGATGGCGTTTTGTTCTTCCTGAGTCAAGGTGGCATCTCCATCATTGAGCCCTTCGAAGAAAGAGGTTGAATCCTGATATTGATAGTGATCTGCCCCGAGAACTTGCATAATTTGCCAACCGAGTCCTTCACCTTGAGCGAGTATCGTTTCAACATCAAGTGATGGAGCAACCTCGTCCGCAGAGCCAGTCAAAAACAAGCTTGCAGCTGGTGACGCTGGTGCATGAATCCAAGTTGAAGGTGCCAAATCGTCCCAGTGTTTCCCATCCCAGTCCGAAAAGTCAACTCCTAAACCGAACAAAGCGCGTGGAGGCTGTACAAGATCGTGCAACGTAGAATTCATCCAATACGGGTACACTCCGTAGGCTCCCGCAGCACCGACTCCATGGCCACCAACCCCCCAATGTGTGAGATCAAACTGACCAAACGAACCTACAACAGGGCCGGAACTGGAATTATTCAATTCTTGGAGGCGCTCATGAACTTCCACGGTTTGCTCAAGAATTTCATTAAAGTCTGTAGAATCATAGGAGTCTCGATGAACGGCCACAATAAATCCACGCTTTACTAAACGTGAAGTGAAGTCCATGTATGACTCAGAAGATTCTCCTGAATCGATGAAAAATTGAATGTGAGGGAATGGACCATTCCCTGCCATCTCAGTATTTTCACCATCACTCATGGCTGGATAAAGTAGGCGGAATTGATTAGGAGGGAAGGAACTGTACGATAGGTCATCCCACCCGACAGGGAAATCAGTTCCTTGGTGTGGTGTTGTGAAATTTTGGTCTTCAGAAGGGTGATGTGCAGATACGACAACTGCAAAACTGGGCAATACAAACCCTAGAAAAATCAAAAGATAAACCAATTGTTTTCTCAAAATCATATTCTGCCCCACTTGCTCCATCGGTTCATCATTCTAATCGCTTTGGGAGTTATGCATATGTTCGAAGGACATTTTCAGCATGGACCAGTTGAGTTAGAAGCAAACCAATTGAAGGAAGATAAGCGTCGTATTGTGGCGCCCAAAGCCTACGCCATGCCTCTAAATGTTGGGCGACCAACATCCAACGGCCATCGAGAGGTGAAGTTAAGAGAGACGTTATCCCAGATTCAATATCACCATCCACACTCTGATAACGAGGATTTAATCGGAGGCTGCAGGATTCAAAGAGTGGTTTTTGCCGCTCATCTCCATCGAAGTCAACAGCAAAATCGAGTGGGCGATCAGATTCATCAGATTCAAAGTTGAAAGGAAGTTCCAATACCCGTTTCCCAGGATATAACCGAACTGTGCCACCAACTTCCAACCATGCATCAACAGTGCTGCGTGCTGCACCACCACCTCCAATAACACCTAAAAGCGCCCCGTTTTCGACTTGAACTCCGTGATATTGTGCGACTGATACCACACCAAAACCATCAACTCCAGCACACCACCATCCTTTGCCATCCCAACGTAATGCATTAACGGCTTGAAGTTCCATTGAAGCATCAATACTGGAGACTGCTTCACTCGAAAGTTGATGCTTAAGTGGGGATGTTAAGTTGAGCCAAACTTCGTTCTCTAAAGATTGGGTTGGAAGATGGTTCGATTTGGCTTGATGTAAAAATGAACGGGATTGGGCTTTTTGAGACTCAAGTTCGGATTCAAAACTGGATAAGAGTCGATGGTCAGCATCTTCAATGTTTGAAGCGCTTTCAAGAGCTCTTTTGACCAGTGTTTCAGTTCGGAATTTACCAAATGACGCACCAGTATAGTTCCATTGAGGCGTATGAGGAGTATAACCTGCATATCCCCAGCCGAGGGCCTCCTCGATGACCGAAGTATCCACTAGATTTAACGATGCATTCTTCATTCGGAATTCGATATTCTTGCCGAACTTTTCAAGATTGGAAATCACTAACCCGAATAAAAGAGGTGAAAGTGAATGCCCGACAGGACGTCCGCAAATCGCATACCTCACCTGGGCCATGGGGAGTGTTGGCCTCCGAAGTTCTTCAACATCATGTATTGAATACCTGTGAAACGGGGCAGAGTTGAAAAAGGAGGCGGTCTTAGCAGAATCATGGAGTATGCAACCCAAAGTAAAGGCCAAGGTGTAATTTCTCTCATGACTGCAGGATTAGGGTTGTATTTCACTGCTGCAATGTGGACTGAATTTAATTCAGCTCTCGGCACCGTATTCGGTGCAGCACCAGGTATAATCTTTGGAACAATTGTGTTTTTATTGTATCAAAGTAAGAAACATGAAAAAGAATTCACGCAAGGTGGCAATTACTTGACTTCAGAAGGGACTGCCATTACCCGAGACAGTGAAGGGCGACTACAACAGGTTGAAAGTACCATTGAAAAAGGCCGAAACCCAACCTTTTTGATTGCTGGATTATATTTTGTACTCATTGTGTTGAGCGAGATCTCCTGGTCTAACCTCCTCTTCTGAGGTGATGGCATGGGTGGTTTAAGTGACTTATTTGTAATGAAGGAACGTATGAATCATGGAACTTCACCGATTATGATTATTCTGGAAAAGGCATCGATTCTCCTCACATTACTCATTATTGTCGCTATTGGGTTAGCCCTTAACCTTCCCTCTTGGGGAGTTGGATTAATGTTTGGACTCTCCTTGGGTCCGGTTGTATTCGGACATTATTATCTCATCTACATACGTCCGATATTAAAACAGCAAAAGGCGAAAGTTGAAGAATAGAACCCGTTAGTAGGAGCCAGTGATACCATGTCCTTAATTTCAAATTTTCTTGACCTCCTTGGATTGGGAGACATTACCGGCATCGATATCCTCTTTGCCCTTATGGCCATCATTGGAACTTTTTTATTCCTCATTTATTTTGCACTCGTCCTTATTGGCGGCGTGGCTGATGGAGCGCTCGAAATCGCAGGATTTGAAACCGACTTCGATTTGGGGGCTGAAGGAGTATTCCATATGCTCACGATTCAAGGGATCCTGAGTTTCGTCATGATGTTTGGTATTGGAGGATTGGCAGTCACCCAAAGCGAAGGCTCTAATCTCCTGGCCATCGCAGTTGCAATTGTCTCTGGGATGTCCTCGATGTGGGTGATTGGGAAAGTCTTCCAAGTCATGAAATCTCTCGAGGTCGATGCAACGGTTCAACATTCGTTATCAATCGGGGCCCAAGGCAAGGTCTACATGGATATACGAGCGGGAAAAACGGGTCAAGTTCAAGTTGAATTTCAAAACGCAATGCGGACATGTGATGCTGTTCTTGAAGATGATACCATGAGTTTGAAGACTGGCAAATTTGTCGAAGTCGTCAAGGCTATTGGTGAAACACTCATTGTCAAGCCACTTTCCGTCTCCTCTGTGATGACTGAAGAAGAGTGACATCTCTTACAATCACCTGTTAGAACAACGGGTGAAGACTCTTAAAGGACGCCACTCATGATGCATCATGGCAGACATTGGCTCTTCGATTGCTCTTATTGGACTCGTTTTATTTGGATTAGCAATTTTTGGAACCATTTACGTTGCCACGAGCCGTTACAAACTCGCACCTTCTGACAAGATTTTGGTTGTCTATGGTAACGTCAAAGACGCTGGAGCAGCGGCATGTTACCACGGTGGTGGTAAAATTGTCTGGCCGTTAATTCAACATTATGCTTACCTTGACCTTAAACCAATGACCATTCGTATTGACTTGCAACATGCGTTGTCACAACAGAACATTCGTATTAACGTCCCATCGACCTTTACCATTGGTATTTCGACAGCTCCATCGATCATGCAGAACGCTGCTGAACGTCTTCTTGGACTTTCTCAGCCTCAGATTGAGGATATGGCAAGTGAGATTATTTTCGGTCAACTTCGTTTGACGGTTGCTACACTCACCATTGAACAAATCAACCAAGACCGTGAAGCATTCTTGAGTATGGTCTCGAGTAACGTCGATTCGGAATTGCATAAAATCGGATTGTACCTCATCAACGTCAACATCACTGACATCACTGACGAAGCTGAATACATCGTTTCGATTGGTGCAAAGGCCGCTGCTGAAGCAATTGCAGGCGCAACTGGTGACCGAGCAAAAGCACTTCAAATGGGACAAATTCAAGTCGCAACAGCGGATTCAAACCGTGAAATTGAAGTTCAAAAGAAAGAATCTGCTGCAATTGCTGGAAAAGCAGAAGCAAAGAAACTCGAAAAGATTGCTGTTCAACAAGCAGACTCAGAATCAAAAATGGGTATTGCTGCAGCGGTAAGTCTTGAAGAAATATCTGTCCAAGAACAACAGAAGAATGCAATTGAAGGCGTAAACTTGAGTCTTGCTGACATCGCACTTTCAAATGCAGTCCTTGCTGAAAGAGAAGCTGAAGCACGTCAACGCTCTGAAGTTGCCAAGCGTCATGCACAAGAACAAATCGAAAAAGCACAGTATTCACTCGAAAGCGAGCGTCTTCGTGCTGCAGACATTGCACGTGAGCAGGTTGCTAAGGAGCAAATCGAAATTGCTGCTGATGCTGAAGCAGGGCGCCAACGTCGTATTGCTCAAGGTCAGGCAGATGCCATTCTTGCAAAGTACAAAGCAGAAGCAGAAGGTCAACAAGCTGTTCTCGAAGCGAAAGCGGCAGGATACAAATCTCTCGTTGCCAGTGCAGGTGGAGACCCTAAAGCAGTTGCAACTCTTTTGATGGTTGAAAAGGTCGAAGAATTAGTGGCACGACAAACTGAAGCAATCTCGAACCTCAAGATTGACAAGATCACAGTCTGGGATTCAGGAAACGGTGGCAACAACGGTGAAGGTGGGTCAACTTCCAACTTCATCTCCTCTTTGATGCAAAGCCTCCCTCCAGTCCACGATGTTGCCAAGATGGCTGGAATAGAATTGCCAGCTTACCTTGGTGAAATGAAGGACGAGTGAAATACACTCGTGGTGAACTTCACCAGGTCGTAAAACCGTCTCTTTGCACCTTGTGCGCGCCGAGGGGTTCAAAGCCAAATCGAGCCGCATGGATGCTCATGGTAAGTGATTTAGACATTGCACGTGCTGCTACACTGGAACCAATAGAGGCCATCGCTTGGAAATTGGGCATATCTTCTCATGAGTTAGTACCAATGGGTCGGGGCATGGCCAAAATCACTTGGGAAGCCCTCAGTCAGCGCTTTTCTAAACCGCAAGGAAGCCTCGTGCTTGTCACCTCGGTAAATCCAACTCCCTTTGGTGAGGGAAAGACTGTTACCACAATTGGGCTTACACAGGCGCTCTGTGCAATCGGTCAAAGTGCTACATGCGTCATCCGGGAACCTTCGATGGGTCCGGTCTTTGGCATCAAGGGCGGCGCAGCAGGTGGTGGACATTCGCAAGTAATTCCAATGGAAGACATCAACCTCCATTTTACAGGAGATTTACACGCAGTCACTTCTGCACACAACCTTCTTTCTGCGTTAATTGATAACCACATCAAACAAGGAAATGATTCAGAATTACAACCAACCAAAGTATTCTGGCCTCGAGTGATCGATATGAATGACCGGTCACTCCGAGATGTTGTGATTGGCCTTGGTGGTTCACCCAATGGGAATACACGCCAAGACCGATTCGACATTACTGCTGCAAGTGAAGTCATGGCAATTCTTGTTCTTGCCCAAGATTATGCAGACTTGCGTAAGAGAATCGGTGCCATTGTGATCGGTGAATCAGCGGGTGGTCATCCGGTAAAGGCAGAGGATATCGGTGCTGCAGGAGCAATGACCTTACTTCTACGAAATGCCTTCTTACCAAACATGGTTCAAACCCTCGAAGGAAATCCTGCTTTCATTCACGGCGGACCTTTTGCTAACATTGCACATGGAAACTCCAGTATCATTGCTGATCGATTAGCATTGGGTGCTGCAGATATTGTCGTTACAGAGGCAGGATTTGGCTCGGATATGGGTGCTGAGAAGTTCATGCATATCAAAGCGGCAAACTCTGGTAAAGCGCCAGATTGCGTAGTGATGAATGTCACGGTCCGTTCAATGAAACTCCATGGAGGTGCATTTGGAAGTCGTGGTGGATACCGACCAACAAAAGAAGAATTGGAAAATGAAGATGTCGATGCCGTTCTTCGAGGTGCGCAAGGTAATTTAGATCGCCACATCAAGAATATGTCAGGATTTGGAATGCCAGTTCTTGTATCAATCAACCGCTTTTATTCTGACACTGATGCTGAACTCGATGCACTCAAAATGGCTGCTCAGAAGAGTGGAGCAACGCATGTGTCTTTGACTGAAGTTCATGCCAATGGCGGACAAGGCGGGGAAGATTTGGCCAAGGCGGTTGTTGCTGCAGTTCATGACCACGTAGCCAATGGCCGTCCATTCACTCCTTTGTTCACACCAGAAACTCCGGTCCTTGACAAAATGAATGCAATTGCTACACGCATCTACAAAGCAGAAGGTGTTGAAATCAGCACTTCCGCAATGAAGCAACTCGCCAAATTCCAAGCTTGGGGCTATGACCATCTCCCGGTATGTATGGCCAAAACTCAATACTCTTTTTCACACGACCCAGGAAAACTAGGGGCACCTGTTGGGTTTACAATTCCTGTAAAGGAGTTCCGACTCAACGCAGGAGCTGGATTTATTGTGGCCATACTCGGAAACATGATGACCATGCCCGGATTGCCAAAACGACCTGCTGCACTTGATATGGACATGGACGAAGAAGGACGTCTCACTGGCGTCTTTGGGTGAACTGAATGAAGATTCTCAAGCGTGAACCGCAACTTTGGCGTCTCAGAATAGAGACTGAAGATGATTTGTGGACGCTTGCACGTCTCGCTCGAAAAGGTATGCACATTGGAATGCTTGGTGAACGTCGCGACCAGACGACTGGTGGTGAAGAAGGTGGGAGAGCGAAATCTGCTGAACGGAAGAAAATGTGGATACGGCTTCGTATTGAAAATACAGAATATCAAACCTTTAACGAGAATCTTCGTGTTCATGGAACGATTGAAGAAGCACACTTTGATATTGGAATGCATCACACTCATATCGTTGAAATACGAGATGAAGTCGAACTGACCTCTGTTCATTTCTTTTCCTCATCAGACAAAGACTTGCTTAGGCAAGCTGAAAAGGCATCTGGACAGACGCATGTGGTTCTGGCAGTTGTAGAAACTGATGAAGTGGTATTGTTTCACGTCACTGCGCGAGGATTGCGTGAAGGAGCCACATGGACAATGCGAGGTGGTGGAAAGCGTGGTGAAATCCGTCAATCTGCTGGAATTGCTGCTACTTTCCGCTCCAAAGTAATCGGAGCTCTTATTGATACTTTAGGAGAAAATACTCCACTCGTGGTATGTGGACCTGGCCATGCCCGGGATGCTTTGCTCAGTGATCTAAAAGCAGCAGGTGAAACTCGCATGATGAAATCAATTGCAACTTCAATGGCAGGAAGAGCTGGTGCCAATGAAATCCTTCGTGAAGGTTTGGCAGGTGATCTTCTCAGTGAACATGCCATCACACGTGAAATCTCACTCATCGAAAATGCTTGGGAACGTTTGTCGACCAATGGTGCGGTTGCTTATGGACCAATGGCTTTAATCAAGGCAATGGAGGAAGGTGCAATCGAAACAGTACTTATTTCAGCAGACCTTTTACGAGCTGAAAATGAGTACATTGGGAAACAAACATGGATGGAGTGGGCAAATGGGCTATCAGATATTGGGGCTGAACTTGTTCAGTGTTCGACCGATCATGACGCTGGTCAACAACTTCTCGGCCTCGGGGGAGTAATCGCTTTACTCCGATATGCAATGTAAGAGGTGAACTTATGAGAGTCGTAACCCTTGCCGATTTGAAAGAAGATCAGAGAGCCGATATGCATGGTGCTCGATGGTTGATACTTACAGCAAGTGAACTTCAGCGCTCTACCTCTTTGCTCATGTTTACTGAATTAGATGATATTTTAGTTGCAGTAGACCATCGAGGTACAATTCCAGCAGATGGACTATGGCAACGAGCAGTTCACCTCATCGTAATCGATGGAACACAAACTGAAGCTGAGGCGTTCCGTCGTCGTTCAGGAATTACAAAGGTTATTGCTGATGTGGATGAAGACATACGCACATTTCTTTGGTAATGGGTCTGGAGGGATTTGAACCCTCGATCAACGCCGTGTAAGGGCGGTGTCATAACCACTAGACCACAGACCCAACCACTCCTGTGAGAAGATGTTATTGAAGGCATTGATGTATGGGTTAACATCAAAACTGAGGAACAATGCCCTTGGATTCAATGGATGAAGATGTACAGGCTGCTGCAGCCCGTCTCGTACGACGCATCAAAGAAGGTGGTCACAGCATTACTGTTGCTGAATCATGCACTGGTGGACTCTTAGCGAGTGCTTTCACGGACATTGCTGGTGCTTCTTCTTGGTTCAACCAAGCATGGATCACCTATTCCAATGACGCAAAAATCAAAGAATTAGATGTCCGAGCAGAATCAATTGAGAAGAAAGGTGCTGTTTCCGCTGAAGTAGCGATTCAAATGGCTCAAGGTGCATTAAAAAATGCAAATGCCGACATTGCAATTTCAATCACAGGAATCGCTGGACCGAAAAACGATGGAACCAATAAAAAAGTCGGGCTCGTCTATGTTGGAATCGCATCCAATAACTGGGCGAATGCAGAATCCACTCAAATCGGCGGCAATCGTGCAGAAAATAAAATTGGCTTCGTTCATTTCGCACTCCTCTCAACCATCAAACGATGGGATGAAGCCATGGTTCAAGCTGAAGAGCATCGAAAAGAAATGGAGCGGATAAGGGCTGAACAAGAATCGGAGAAACTTCAATTCGAATTAGATCGAGCAAAAAGAGAAGCAGATGCTCGAGAATCAGCCCCTTGGCAAGATGATGCATGGGATGGCGAAGGGGCACCACCCGGGTCGGATTCATCCCTGGATAACGAAGCTGAGTGGGATTGAGCCGATTAAAAGTGAACCGTTCAAACCGGTGTGCTTTTGGAGCGGAGGCGTCACCTCCAATGCATGGGTGCGACCGAGGAGCAGATGACTGCGCTCTTACGGCAACGAGGATTCCTCCCAACTGCTTCTATACGCTCGCAGTTAATGAAGCTGGAGAATCTCGAAGAAGTGTTGAATTGCGCCTCAGATGTGGGCTTTGAAAAGGGTTTCCTCACACATGAAATTCTCGAATCGATGGTGAACGTTTGGAATCTACGGACGACCGAGAACAACAAAAAAACACCCGTAACGGCTGTTAGAGAAGCTGCTCCAATCTTAGGAAGAACAATTGCTCCAATTGGGACACCAGAGCCTCTCGATTTGAAATTTCGAAATAATTTACCAGATTGGAATACTGCTGATTTTAGTGAAAACGCATCTGATGCTCCGAGTGATATTTTGGTTCACTATGACATCACAGGTAACAGCATCACTGAAGGGAAAATGAGCGACATTACTGCTTGTTTCACGGACCGTTTGCAAAGTATTCGCAAGATGATTATCCAAAACTCTCGG
Source organism: Candidatus Poseidoniaceae archaeon (assembly GCA_949372645.1). Lineage (GTDB taxonomy): Archaea > Thermoplasmatota > Poseidoniia > Poseidoniales > Poseidoniaceae > MGIIa-L1. Next base: position 219,032 of record CASIAP010000011.1, read on the forward strand.
CTTCCACGAACACCAACAGAAATCTCACGGCTTCATGCAGAAAGTAGCCGATATCAAGGTTATGAAAATAAGGCAGTGGCTATTGGATTGGTCAACGAACCTCGCTATACCAAGAATGGACATCTCATGTGGAGATTGGAAGATGAAACAGGAGAGTTGACCTGCTTGCTTACCAAGCGAAAGGGTGATGATCGTGATCGAGCCCAGGAACAAATTTTGGAAGCCGGACTCATGCCTGATGATGTACTTGGTGTCTCGGGAACATTCAGTCAAACAGGTGATTTATTCTATGTAGATGACCTTCATTTCCCAATGGAGGCCAGTCATAAGAAGGCTTCAGCCGAACATGGCATCAGCGTAGCATTTCTCTCAGATATTCACGTAGGTTCGAAGACATTCTTAGAAGCACAGTGGCACAAGATGGTTCGTTGGTTCCACTCTGACCCGCTGGCAAAGACAATTAAATATCTCATTTTGTCAGGAGATTGCGTCGATGGTGTTGGCATTTATCCCGGACAGGATAGCGAACTTTCGATACCAGACCTGTTTGGTCAATATGCTGAGTTTGCTCGGTTGTTGGAATTACTACCCGAATGGGTCGAATGTGTGATGTTACCTGGTAATCACGATGCTGTACGGCCTGCAGAACCCCAACCGACTTTTGCCAAGGATATTCAGCAGGATTACAATACGACTACTTTTGTCGGAAACCCATGTGATTTCTCACTCCATGGTGTCCGACTCCTCTCCTACCATGGAAAATCCATTGACGATTTTGTAGCAGGTCTTCGGAACGTCACCTATGCCGATCCCGTTGAAGCAATGCGACAAATGCTCCGTCGCAGACACCTTGCCCCCCAATGGGGAGGTAAAACACCACTTTCTCCTGAGCCAGAAGATGGACTCGTGATTCGAGAGGTTCCAGATATTTTTGTCACTGGGCACGTACATGGTCATGCATGTGTCGACTTCAAGGGTACCACACTGATTTGTTCAAGCACTTGGCAAGATCAAACCTCATACCAACGGATGCTCGGATTTCAGCCAAAACCTTGTATGTTGACAATTGTTAATCTGAAGAGTCATGCGACAACTGCCATTCCCTTTGCATGATCATTCCAATTTCAAGTGTGGAAGAATATCTCGCAAATCCTTGCTGTGGATGACTGGAATACCAGCTGATTGAAAAGCTGCAATCGATGATTCACGTGTCGGATTGAATCCAATGAACCGGCTTCCATCAACATGCATGGACAAGTCCATTTCAGAATCGCCAACGGAAACACAATTCTGGGGATCGAGATTATTCATCTCAAGCAATCGAAGTATGATCTTATTCTTACCGACAGCATGAAGTCGACATATGCCCTCATCAGAAAGGGTATTATCATCGTTAAAGATAAAGCCATTCGCAATCCAATCATCGACCTTCAACATGGATGCGATTGAAGAAACAAATAAATCAACTCCAGCACTGACAATTGCTACAAACACACCATTCGCCTGAAGTTGCTCAACGACATGTCTTGCACCTTCCATCAATTTAACACCAGAATATGCCCGAAATAATTCATCACGAGTTATTGGATCTTGGATGTCTTTCCACATCCGAATGTCAGAACGCATAAATTCAACATCTGTAAGTTCTCCACGGATGAAACGTTGGAGATTGAAGTCATTATCGGTACCGAAATGGTCGTGAAGAGTTCTCCATGAACTCACAGCATCAACCAATACTCCATCGCAATCAAAGACAACGCAGGTGGTTTTCGGAATATCTGCTGAATTGCCCATGTGACTCAAGCCTCTGAGCACTGCCCTCCTTGAAAGGCTTCGCTCAATGAAAGAAGAAAAGAATGTAACAAAAAAAAAGCCGAAGGCAGAGGGCCCCAATTATGGAAACCCTCTGCGATCGGATGGCTCTCTGCCTCCAAAGAGGCAGTCATCTCATCACGAGATGCGGAATACAGGGGGGTGGGGCATATTGCCCCACCCCAATGTATCCATTTTTATCAGATACGGGTATCTCAAGCACTAACAGCGTATGACAAACCACTCCAAGAGCGCAGAAGCGCACCTTGACCTACATTAGGAGCGTAGGAAAGTGTGATTGTCACATCATCCAGTGGTGTTCCAGCAGAATCGTGTGTTCGCACGAAGATGGTATCACCGGTGTTAAAGGTAGAGACCTTACTGTCACCATCGGAATTAACTTGGTCCACGAAAGTAACCATTTTGTCACTGTTCGCTGGATTAAAGCCGTACACTCCGTCAGTGTCTGCAAGATTTACCGATTCAAACTGTTGTTCACCATTGGCATCCACGTATAATACACCGACTTCAATAGCTTGTGTAGCAAGATCTGTTTCAGCAGATCGAATGCTAATGCGCCAGTGACCATCGTTCACATCATAACTGTCAATGTCTTCAATATCAAAGGTAATTCGAGGAACACCTTTGACATCTGTATCTGCAAGACTACTTGCCCACACATAAATAACACCAGAAAGAACCACAGTGATGGCAACCATCAAGATAGTTGCAATAACTGGGCTCACAGCCATATCATTGTCTTCGAATTTCTCGGTAACTTCTTCCTCATCATCAGCTCGTCGGCTGGAGAAGGCAAGAGCACTCACAAAGAGACCTGTTAGACTTACGACAATAATACTTGGTGCGAACGAAGCAACAGAACTTGCACCGATGGTGCGGACAACGTTCGGTAGAGCTTGATCAGTTGCACCGAACGAGCCAGATCCTGCAGCGTATTCGTTACACTTGCCCCAGTCGGAGTTCGCTTCAGCAGTTTCCAAGTCGAGAGATGTCAGACGGTTGTTACACCAATATTTGTCTTCAAGCATTGGTCGGCGTTGAGATTCTTGTGTAGCATTCACACCAAACTGACCAGGATTCGACCATGCTGATCCTTGTGATCCACCGCTGTTGGAGCGATGAGATTGAGGATCATCAACTTGGAACCGTTCACTGGCAGGGACTGTGAGGTCACATTCAGCGTCCAAACATGTGAGGACATCCATTGAGACTTCGACCTTGGTCGTATCTTGAGTGATGTAGACGTAGTCCTTTGCAACAATACTTGTCCCGTAAGCTGGGACATTGTAGTATTTCGTGAACTCATCTTCATCGTGACCATCCGTATGGAAAGTCACTGCAAGCATGTGATCGTAGTTGTAAGGACCTTGATCGCCACCAGCGTCAATGTTCACTGAAACCGGTGAATAGGTTCCTGTCATGATGTTTGTAATTCCCTTAAAGTCAATACCTGATACGTCGTTAATCGAGTAGTCTGCAACATTTTCTGCCACACGTTCGATTGTGACATACATCACAACATCATCTTGACCTTGTGTATATGGTGCAAGTTGCTCAGTGAAATCTGCATTCATTACAGGTGTATCGTAGTTAGGTGTGTGAGATGGTGCAGTTGCAGTATCCTTGAGAACCAAGCTAATGGCACAGAAAGTCTGGCCACTTGGTCGCAATTGGTGGATACCGTTCTCGTTCATGTAATCAACTTCCCAATCGTAACCGTTTGTGGTTGCGTCTGGAATCAAGGTGAACACAAGATCTGTGCCAACGATTGCTGTCGTGAAGTAGTTGGTGTAAGTACACTGACTGGTCGCTTCAACAGTCCATGTGAGGTCTGTTGGAACGTCATGGTCAATATCGCTCATCAAAGGTAGAAGGTCCCAAGTAAGGTGAGACTCATTGGTATCGTCTTCTGTCATGGTAAGATATTCACCTTCTCCAGTAGCACGTTCTCCAGCGGTGTTCGTCAACAAGTTCTGAGCGTTTTCATCTTGCAATGAGATCACTGGAGCATCATTCACAGGTGCGACTGAGAAGTCGACAGTGTAGGAGATAGCGTCAGTATTCTCAGTGCCGTTATCGGACAAGTCTAGAGTGATAGTACACGATCCACCCTTTTCGTTTGAAGCATTCTCAGTAATAACAAGAGAGTTCAATGCATTGACTTCAACAGTGAAAGCTGAACAAGTAGGTTCAATCGTAGCGCTCCAATCATATTTCTGACGGGTCGGTGATTGTTCGTTTGCCATGTCACGGATGTATGACCTGCTTGTGTTGGAAACATCGCCAAGAGACTTGGTATGTGATCCAAACCCTTCAGCTAAGATGTTCGTGAAGTTGTCGTCAGCAGAGAAGATTGGCCTGCAATCCAACTCATCGACGTTACAGATAACTGGAGCATCATTGATATTGGTCACTTCAAAGGTAATCGTCTCAGAGTCTTTCAAACCGTTGCTATCAGTAACTTCAAACGTATATTCGAGTGTTCCGAATTGGTCAGCGAGTGGGGAAATGGTCACTGTGTGGCCATTTTGATTCCAGTCAACCAAAACATTGTCGTGTGCAATAAGAGTACCTTCAGCAGATGTCCATGAGAGATCGACTTCCAAGTCTTGAACATCATCAACCAAGTTTGTCAGACTGAAGGTGTAAGCTTCCGAATCTTCAACAACGGTGATGTCAGCAAGAGTTGACTGGATTTCAGGACATGCCCGGGCCATATTCAAACTAATTTCAATGTTGGTTGCAAGTGACAAGTCCGAAGCAGTTGCCCAGTCATATTCACAGTCAGCAGCTGTCTTAATCATAACATCGTAGTTCTTAGCAGCACTTGCCGTGTTAGAACCCTTGTAGGAACGATAAACAAGAACTTCGTTTGCAATGTTACCATCTGCAAGATCGTCATGAGTTAACTCGACGGTCATGTATTGAGTAAACGATTGCAGAGTGTTCGATGCATTCATCGGTTGCGTTGGGTGAACAGTGCTGACATTAGCATCTGATTCTCCTTGAACGATTGTTACAATGTCAATCTGACTTGGAGTTCCACCAATTCGTGAGAATGGTATGGATATTTCAGTCAAATTACTCGATGAAGAAACTTCCACATTCGCTGAACTGAGTGTTGTTGGAGCCCATCCTGAGAAACCGTAGCTATACAAGGCATAGCCAGTCGATGCATCACTGTCAGCCCAAAGCACGTAATTGGCTTGGAATGGCAAGGTGTGAGCGCCACCGAGGTTATATCCGGTGCTGCTTCCACTTGCATCAACGCTGAGGTAAACGAGGACATCGCTTGTAGAGAGGTCTTCTCCGGTCAAACCGATGTAAAGATCATCACCTTCGATATACGTCACCAGCATGTCATTCGTTCCGTCCCCACTCATTTTACCTGGCATTGCATAGCCAGATGGGTTGAGGGCGTTACCACCGTTCCAGTCACTGTCCGAACCATCAACGTTCATGACTTCAGGTTGGAAAGTTGTAGAAACATATGATGCTCGAGATCCATCTGTCGATTGAATCAACATTGCGACCTCTGAATGGGTTGCTGGGTCAATTGTGCTCGATAAGTGGGTCGAGGACATAGTGAACAAGTTCGCTTCATCAATGGTTGCAGTGGTTGCAACAATGAGCTTGGATGCATCGATTGTATTACCAATAGATGTAACGTATGCGTTACTACCAGCGTTAATCTGTGTAGTGGAAGCTGACCAAGTCATGTTTTCAACCGATCCTTGTGATTCAACAACTTCGAGAGTTGTAGCAGCAGTCGAAGTGCCACCATCCCAACGGAATGGAGAGTTTTCGACATACATTCCAGTTAGACCAGAAGCGTTCATTGGGTAAACCCAAACATCATCGCTGTTAACCGCATAAAGTCCAATTCCAGTTGCGCCACCGTGCACTGCTGCATTGATAGCAACAACTGATGCATCATCAACATGAACACCGTATACATCACCCGCAAGTGATGCATCACCGGTTAAGGTGAGATCTCCACTGGTCTTTTTAACACCAGTTGCGAATCCAGAAATGGTTGTTCCTGAGAGTGTCAAGGCATCCCCGTTTGCATCATCTGCATCGATACCCACTGTTGCGGTATCGCTACGTCCTTGCAAGACTGAAGAAGAATCTACAACATCACAGTTACTGATAACCATGCTATTGTCTGACATGACGATATTGTTGCGAGCCGAGTTGATTGTGACTCCTGAACAATCTTCGAAGACAAGACCAACTGCTGCAGGAGCGAGTCGGCCAACTGATGAAGTAATCGTGTTGTCTGCAATCGTAGGACCAGAGTATGAACCAGCAACTCCACCTTCAACCATATACAAACTTGGACCACCGTCTCCATAAGAATCAGTAACAGTAGCAGAATATGTTCCTGGTGCAGTGTAACTTACCAACGGTATGTAATCAGTGTTTCTTGAAAATGAACCACGAGCCCATGAATCCGTTGAACCATTTGGCAAAGTAATTACAAGACTTGATTCACTGTTCCAGTAATCCTGTTCATAATTAACGTCCAGAGTCTTTCCAGCTACAAGAGTTGCTGTGCAGGTTTGCGAGAACCATCGTCCACCGTTAATTGAACAGAGAGATACTGTTGGAACAGGTGGGATCTGAGCAGTATTAACAATCAAACCACCATCGGTATCGACTAAAGTATTGTTGTCGATATCGCCGTAACCACGAACAACCGACACTCCAGCATAAGCAGAATCGCCAGCACCGTTGATGGAATTACCTGTGATTCGGTAATCTATACCATCTTCGATATAAATTGCATCAGTTAGTGAATTAATTGTATTGTCCGAAATAGTCACACGTGTGTGATCACCGTCATACACAGCGATTGTTGCAGTAATTGAATCCCCACTGTCGAAGACATTGTTATGAATAAGTGCATCATCAGAATATCCTCCACGGTAAAGCCAAATATCCGCCATTTCTCCACCATCGGTAAATACGTTGTTGGAGATAGTAGTGTTGTCAGCTCCTAATTCGTTAGCTGCGTGTGAGGAAGCGTAAGGTGAAGCTTGCATATGCACGCCTACACCACAGTTCGTGAAGGTATTGTCACTCACAACAGCACCGTCGCCACCACCAAGCATGACACAAATATCAATGTAGTAGATAGCGTTGCTAATTGGTGTGTATCCTCGGAAGTGAGAGATTGTAGAGTTCGTGATTGAAACATCATTAATCTCCCAGTTTCGGGCACTCGACTTGTATCCATTCTGCATCTCAATCTTAGCGATGTTGGAGAAAACGGTGTTATTTGCACTGAAACTTGTAATTGGAGAAGAATAGCCTCCAATTTCGAGTCCAAACATGACACCATCGTCATCATTTGGTGCAACACCGTAGACTTTAGCGTCATTCATGGTAACTTTAGCACCGTAAGGGTAAGAAACCAACCACCGTTGAGTATCTCCGAAACTATATCCACCAGTTGAGAGGATAGTAGAGCCGTTGAAGTCATAGTCGGTGGCGCTCTTGAGATAGAAGATTCCAGAATCAATCATGAGAACCTTGTTGGATTGACTCTTTGTCAAACCACCACTGTAACCATATTCGGTCATTTGACCACCGTTTCCATCATTGAGGTTTCGGGTGCCTGAACTGCTGAGACCGTTACATGGTTGAATCGATGTGTAGCTAGTCGAAGTGAAAGTATAGCACACACGATCGGTGACTCTAGTCGTCAAAGGAACTGCTGCTGTGTTTCCACTTGCGTCAGTAAGCGAAACGCCTTGAGATGCATATCGGAAGTCGCCCATGTTGTCAGTTGAGTTGTTGTAGAAATATTGAACCTTAGCAATACTCATCACTTTGTAGCCAGACAATGAACTGTTGACCAATCCGGTAGAGTCGACGATTGCTGTGGTAAAGGTAATGTCCTGAACGACTCCAGTCGAATCAGTAACTCCATTGCCACTCGAAGCACCTGTGGCATCGAGCAAAGTGACTGTTGAATCTGCAACACCTACTCCATCTGCCGTTAATGTGACATCAAGTTGACGCAATCGGTCGAACTGACCTTTGCCAGTGACTACAACTGATGATGTGTCAATGGTTCCTTCAATGAAGTCAACGTTTGAGATGCCGTTAATAACAACATCTTGAGTATTACCCATGGTAACATCTGTAAGAGTCATATCACCACTACCATCGGTTTGGATACCGATTGCATTCGATGAAATCGAGATTCCATTAAAGACGACATCAGTGTTGGTGTCCTCACCATAATAGAATGCAGATCCAGCACTGTTCGTCACAGAACCTGAGAGGGCACCTGAGATGTCCTTAGCGTAGTAAACACCAGCTGTTGACTGACCATCTAGTGAAAGATTCAAAAGATCGACAGAGCCAAAAGCTGAAGTTTCAACAAGGACTCCATTCGATCCACCATTGACGGTGAGTCCGTCAACTGTAGAACTCGTTTGTCCAGAGATTTCGAACCCTGCATCGAGAGGGCTGTTCACAACGATGTCTTGGAAGTGAGCGGCAGCGAATTGGCCACCAACTGAAACACCAGTATCTGCACCGTTGATGATTCCGTCCTTGAAGAGGGGAATTCCCGATTCACGAGCATAGTCATTACCGATTAAAGTTGCAACATCATTACTCGAACGAGCCACGAATTCTATACGGTCTTCATAGTTATCAGCACGGTTGTGGAGAACATCGATATACGCTGATACCTTTGAGATGTTCGATGCTGAGATGTCCACCATAGGCATGGTCAAACGTGCACCCTGGCCTGCGCTCGTGTAGGAGTAAGAAGCAGAGTCAAGACAGACGTTGTAAGTGGAGGTCACATATCCTTCTGGAGGCTTGAATACACCTTGCCCACCGTGGTATGAATTGTAATAGTAACCGAAGTAATGGTATGGAGAATTAGAGCCAACGCCTTCTGGACTTAGGCCGTCTCCAAGATCTTCCCAATCAAAGCCAAATTGTGGAGGGGATTGGTAATATGCCGGCCAAGAACCGTAAGATCCAGTGAAATGTTGCCAGATGTAAGGGAAGTAGCCGTCATAACTCGATTGATAATTTGGACCATATTCATATCCATAGACATTGCAATCCCAACTTGGGACACCACCAGCAGCACCTTCTGTGTAGGTCGCATGTGATCCATCGCCAGACGCTGGATCTGCAGCACTGTATGGGTAGTATCCCTCATCAGATGCACTCGTAATGTTCCAAGCGTTTCCATTTACATCTTCCAATTCAATATTGTATCGGTCAGTAATCATGTAGTATTTGTTATAGTATTGGTTGTAGAGAGGGTGAGCGTTACCGCCACCATAAATGCTGTTATATCCAATTTGAAGGTAGTCGTCACCCAAATAGGTCGACAAATCAATCTTGTAAGTCGTCCAGCCAGCGGATTGACCACTGAGGATGGTACTACGGTAGATGATTGGGAGTGACATACCACCGAAAACATCTATGCCGACAGAATTGTCAGTTGAGGTAAATCCATCAACTTGAGGAGCACCTTTGTAGGCTTGTATACCAACAGCAGCATTCTTGACAACAATGTTACCAATAGAGCCACCGGCGTTTTCAACCCAAAGAGCTGTTCCGGTTTTTCCGTTGTTAATGATGGAAGAATCAGCGATGTTAACAGTTCCGCCATTAATTTTCACGGTTGCCATAGAATCGTCGCTTGTAGATGCGCCATAAATTGTGCCACCGTTCATCATTTCGAGTGTTGCACCTTCTCCAATCATTAGAGCAGCGCCTGTTGATGTATTTTGAGCAACATCACGTAGAATTCCACCATCAAGGATAAGAGAACCGCTAACAATGTCCAAATGAAGGCCGTATGTGCTTGAGATTGCACGGACTGCACCAATTGCACCAGTATCTGCTGAAGTGGTTACAACCAATGAACCACCGTTACTCAAGGTGAGAACCGGGGAAAGGCCTGCTGTGCTCTTGACCTTAAGGGATGAACCCTTCAAAATCATTACACAACCATCGAGGTTCAAATCTGCAGACAGGGTCATTGGCGTTCCATCAAACTCAAAGATCGTGTGACCAGATGCAGTTGTTCCATTCGTTGGAAGTTGTGCACCGTTGCTAGGATCGACGTAATTGTCCATCCAAGCACAATCCATTCCAGATGCATCGAAGTCGACAGGTGCCGGCTCAAGCATGAGGTCAATTGTGCTACCAACGGTGAAAGTTGCAACGCTGGAAGAAATTGGATACCAAGAATCGGTAGGTGTGGTTTCATTTTGACCGGCTGGGCCAAATGCATTCAAGTTGTGTGTCGAATAAACGTTATCGGAGGCATCGCCTGAGATAACCCATACATTAGCAGAACCTGCGGAATCAGTGATATGGCTTCCAACTGCGAACAATTCAGAGCTGGAACTGTCCAGGGTTGTTGCTATGACGGTATGCCCAGACTTGAAAATTTGAGTCTGGTTTCCATTCACCAAGGCCATTCGATATGTGCGGACGGTAGCAATACCACCGAACCAAATTTCACCTGTTGATGAATCCGAAGTGACGAAACAAGCGTGTGTAGTTCCAGATGCATCAGCGCATTGTGAACCATTCAGCGTAACTGCAACAAGTCGAATGTTCGAGTTGAGTGATACTGAAGCGTGGTAAATACTGGTGTTATCAGCAGTCGTAGAAGTGAGTGCAGATTCACCTACAGTCACGTCAGAGTGTAGAGCAAAGACCGCGTGATACACAGATGAACTGTGAGTAATCGTTGATCCGGAGACCACAATCGTATTTCGAGCAACTGAACATCCAGTGGAGGAGAGAAGTGAAGCGGCAATATTGACGGCTGTAACCTTCCATCCACATCCATTAATCCTAACATCGTCTGCGACGAGATTGCTCATAATGATCGTATCAGAATTTCCTGAGATTGGATTACCTATGATGGACAGATTATCGGCGTTCACATCATTAAATGTCCCAGGTTGAGTATTACGCAGTACCATGTGGCCGGCAGTAACGTCATCAAATACAGCATTGTCGCCGTATGAACCGGGTGTTGATAAGGCGGCGATACCGCCAGGGTAGAGGCTCATTGAAGCCGAACCGAAATCAACATCTGTGATCATTACTTTGGACACTGCATCGATTGATACCGAGGAATATCCTACAGCATCGAAGTTGTTCAAAACAACCTCTGAATCTGCACTTGAACCTGAAACGAAAGCAACTCCATCGTAGTAAGATGCTGCAGCTGGGGTGCTAACTGTAACGTTCGAAACTGTGACTGACTTCAAATCGACATCAATCAAATTACGAGTAGAGTTCGTAATGGTTACATTTTCTAGGAAAAGTGAACCGGCTGATGAGCTTCCTGTATTGTGGATCGCACCATCGTTAGCGCCAGTGCCAGTATTACAGTTGGTCATTACCCCTTCTGTCAACGAGACTACCGAGTCAGCAGCAAAGTCGAAACAAGAACCGCTCGCATCTGTTACCGAGAATTCAGTCATCGACACAACAGTGCCAAGACCGCTTCCGTGAGTGAAAGCAGCGCGGACATTTGTGAAGGTCACGTGATCCATAGTGAAGTTACCAACGTTGCCATTGTCTGATGGCTGATCACCGTGCCGAGAACCTGCAACAATTGCTGCACCTTCTTCGAAGGGTGTTGTTGCCGTATTGTCGGATGTGTTCTTGAAGTCAACATAAGAGAAGACGTGACGGTTATCAGTACCTGTAGAATCAGTTGCTGTAGGGCAAGAGTTGGTAAAGGCCATTCCAAGCCATGTAGCGTTGTTCAATCCTTCGAAAACAACATGGTGTGAGCTGTTACCATTGATTGTCATTTGGTCACATGCTCCATCAAAGGAAATTCCCTTATTGGATGCGACTTGGATGACGACTCCTGGTTGTATAGTCAAATCGGCGTTAATCGCGAGATAGTCATTGCTCGGATTGATGCGCACTGGGCTATCTTCAATATCCCAGACTGTATCTTGAGTAATATCTGCGCTGACGTCAGTCCCCTTGCCTTCGAAAGGCACGGTGCGGTAGAATACTCCACAATCCATGTTGTTGGATTGCTGACAATTAAGAGTGCCGTAATAAGACCAGTAAGGTGCAATCAATGCTGGAGCACCATAAGTAGTTGAAGGCATATCCTTCATGGCCGTATACCAATTGCTTGTTGTCCGATCGAGGGTTTGTCGGCCGTTATCAATAAAGTGCATGTTGCCATGTCGACTAATCTGAATGCGGTCTTGTGAGTCCGTGTGGTTGTAATCGGTACCGAAGTAGGTGAAGTTGAAACCTTCAGGCATAGGGATGTTATCTGCACACTGGTTCGAATATATATTCCAACCCGCTCTCCAACTGGATCCCACATATGAACATTGATATCCAGTTGGCGATTGACCGCTGGAAGTACCCATGATAGCGGAAGATTCTGCATTAACCAATGGAGTCATTCCAGAATCGAAGGCTTCGAAAGCACCGTTACCGCCGTCCGTACTGATACGGTAATTGGTTGCAACTGCTGGCGCTTTCGAGCCATAGTAGTAAGTACCATCAGTAGAGTGATAGATAGATTGACCGGCTGTTCGAGCCTTATCCATGAAACCAATAGTTGCGCCATCGCGGTAGTGCTTACATGCATCATCGTATTTGAATTCGATTTCGTTTGTAACGTCATAGAATACTGCTTGATAAGAACATGTCCATTGTGTGTTTGTGTAGTATTGATCTCTCCATTCGACGATGAACATCTTGGTTGGGTCACCGACCTCGAAAGATTCTGTTGTTGTAGTAACTGAATTCACTCCAGCAGCTACGGTCGAAACGTCTCGAGCTGAGATGTAGTAGTCGACTGTCGAACCACGTTCAATATCTTCGCCTGTATCCTTATTGATGACGATATCAGCAGTCCAAGTACAAACTGACGAAAGTGCACACGATGCTCGGGTTGCGCCTGCAGCAGGTGACATTACTAAACTATGCAATGAACCAGCAGCTCCACCTGGAGGGGTTACGCGGTAAGTAACTGTTGGACCAACACCAGCAGTGGTGCTGACATTGAGTCCTGACGGAGGAGATCCTCCATCAGAGAGCACTATTGAAACCGTTCGTGTTTTACTGTGCGAGTCTTTAAGAGCACTGTGAACGATTTCAGGAGCAAATGTGTCAGGCAATGGTTTGACTGTTGAAATCGAGTAAGTGACTCCACCATTGGCGCCACTTATGCCATAGTATGACATTCCATTCCAGAAACCTGAAAAGGTGCTCGGAGGAGTTCCAGAGGCAGAGCCAGTGTCGAAAACTGAGCCTTGGCATCTATCAGTAACTCCAGATGCAGTGCGGTAAAAGTAAGTTAAACCGTTCGTTGTTACACACATTCGGTTTGCATTGGTTCCAGCTCCACCTGTGGCGTTTCCGAATCCAATGAGAGCCATTTCTCCACCATATGTTTCTGCTCCAGCAGCATTACTTACGGTGTCTGATTCAAGAGGAATAATGTAGGCTTTAGGATAGCCACGGTAAGAGGTTGAAAAAGTCGCTGAATCTCCACCGCTCAATTTCGAGTCGATGGAAGGCGAACTTCCAATTCCTACCATTGCGAATGCATTTTCGCCAGCGTTGAAATGGTAGAGGAGGTTCATTCCCGGACCATCTTTAGCATCTGTTGAGATATAACCATCATTTCTCTGATGAAGAGTTTGGACATTTGAACGCTCGCTAGAGTATCGTGCCATTCCATAGGACCCGTCAGAGGCCTTGGTGGTATGTTGAGTGCCCCAGCCATCATATTGCCAAGCATAGCTGCTGGTAAGTGTATACCAACATGAAGCGCTGCCTGTCCCACACCGTGAGGTGTCGAATTCAAAGTAAAATTCGTCGTTTCCTTCCCAGTGTGTTTGTTGTCGATCGATGTTTGTGTTCGTTCTTTGAGAGTAATAGCTTGCAGAAACATCTGTTGTCAAAACGACAAGTTTCTTTTCATCACCTGCATCATCGATACTTTTCACAGTGAATGTGTATGGAGTTGGTATCGACTGCCCAGTAGCTAGGGCAGGATCATGACCAACGTTCGGAGTTGACTGTCCTGCTGGATTAAGGTCTTGATACTTCCAGTAGTATTGGACATGATCTCCTGCACTGATTGTAGGGGTTGTGGCGCTGAATCGGCAAGATGCGGTCGTTGATGAACAAGTCCCAATGCTGGTAGCCCCGACACTCGTCCATGACCCATTATTGAGGGCATAGTTGAGTGTAGGTTTATTAGCTGCTGTTGTATCAATTCCTGCTCCATCGGTCAACGTAGTGAAGAAGGTTCGGGAACCTTCAACATACGAGTCAACACCAGTATAAGGTACGAAACTCGACACTGGAGCATCTGTATCGCTTCCACCGGAGTATGTGACCTTGATGTAGGAGTTTGTGGTACCGCCAGTCGAAGCTTGGAGGCGCAAGAGACCAAAGGTGGTGATGACGTGCGCAATTCCGACTGTCCCGGTATTCGCTAGGGCATTCGTCACGTGAACTGCTGAACCTGTACCACATGTTGCTGCAGTGGTGCAGATGTCAGATGTTTTCCATGCTCGAAGACCCGGCTCTCCAATCGTGTCGTAAGTTGGTGAATTGAAGATCGAAGCGAGTAGTGCACGCGCCTTGACCGTATTGTATTGAGTGCTGGTAAATGAATAGGTGGATGCAGGCAATACTCCTGAACAAGAAGCTGAAGGTTGAGTCCAACCACTGGTAGTCTTTCCTGCACCACATGATTCAAGGACCTTTGCAGCTATTGAATATGGGCGGTAGTTCGTGTATAGATACTTGTAAGTGTAGTAATTGTGATGTGAAATTGCATCAACCGTAGCACCTGTTGGCAATGCACTGGATGCGGTAAAGGTATATTTTTGATACGGAGTTGCTCGTTGCTGGCTGGCATAACGATACCATTGAGGAGTACTCGAATAGTAGCATCGATTATAGTAAACATAACAATAGCTGCCACCAGCACCACCAGTTCCAGCAGTTACGAGAATGGATGGGTCGATTGCGAGTGGGAACACTCGGTCATCAGACATCAGCCATTCACCGTCAACTACGGTTGATATGAGAACTTGTGAGTCGATTACTTGAATGAAATAGGTGCCAAGATATTGGCCATCAGTTGCCTCTGCGTCATCGCCGAGGTCCATGATAGGCTCCATTGATGTAACTGCAGGGGCCGGGATTTGTGCGAGCAATTCACCGGTCGCTATGTTTCGAATATCAATTGATTCTTGTGTTTGTGTGAGCTCCTCACCGAGCATGTCTTCTCCAAGGAAAAGTCCATATCCGCCAGGGATAATCATCATTTCACTAAATCCAAACCAAGCCGTATTAGCGTCCAGAATTGGACGTTCACTGATCACGAGATTCTGCTTAAGTTTTGTGCTGGAGACAGTATAGTCAAGAGCAAATCCTTCTGCAACAGGATATCGGATCATGTTTCCACCAACGGTGATTTCTTGATCAGAAGGGCCCGCTTCAAAGGGTTGCGGGTTCGCTCCAGTTTCATCGAGAGTAAGCAACATCGGATTCAATCCAATGATGATTGGGTCGACAAACTGGTTCGCTTGAACACTGACACCGTAAGCCATTTCAGGAGCGAATTGAGTTGTAAAGGAATTATCCATTACGCCCCAACCGTTGGCTGTGGCTGCGACATTCAAATCAATATCGCTCCAAGACCCGTCATCCAGGAAGTGGACTGGTGATTCGTGCGTCATTTGCACAAATTTGCCATCTTCTTGGATGAATGTCTTTGAATTTTGGTCTCTCATGCCGATTAGTTCATCGGATGGTTCGTTTTCATATTCTGCGACCTTAACGGTATCTGGCAAAGCGGAGAATTGATCCTCCGTTGTGTCGTTTGTAGTTACAAACTCCACGTCACTTGCGTTGTTATCGACGAACCCAGCCATAGGCATTAGGGCCATCAATGCGCACAACAACAGTGCTACGCCAATTCCGTTAAAGACAGTCTTTTTCTTTGTATTAGTTATTCCCAACATGTCATTCACCTCATACGGATTGTATGCAAAGCATCCCACGCTTTGTTCCCCTTATAGGGATTGGGGTGCGAAATGTTTGATTTCCGTGTTTGAAATGACATCTTGAACCGAGTTACTGAAGCATATTCTCGAGCGTTAGTGGTGCATACTCTTTGTAAAATTACAAAACCATATTTTTGGCCAAGAACATAACCATTGCATTTCTTCGATTAAATCAATATATGGATACAAATTATGAATATGATATTTTCCAGATCTTACCGATGACAGACGCTCAAAGAAGTCGGTGAGCTTGCCTAGCGGCAAACATGTAGAGAAACAAGAAGATAGAAAGGGGGCTGAGGAGGCCGTCGAAACAGCCCCCTCAGCGGCTCTTCCCTCAGAATGAGGGATGATTGCTTAAAGTTCAAGAATTGAGATCAGTAGTCCCAGTCCTTTCCTTCATCGCCTGCTCCTCCACGAGAGAGGATGAAAGCACCAGCGATGAATGCGACAACAACAACGCCACCAATGACGCCCCATGTCCATGTTGGGACACCAGACTTAACTTCCTCTCCGACAACAACAGTTCCGTCGTCAACGTTTGTGGTTTCAGCGTCTCGTTGGAAGTCAGCATTGTTCATTGCGCCTGCGGATTCAGAGTTACCCAATGCATCAACTGGCATTGCAGAAACATAGGCAGTATAGGTTCCTGCTTTCCAATTAGCGGTATCAAGTTCGACTGTGGTTCCCACAACATTAACACATGTGGTCTCATCAATCTCAGCTGCAGTAAAAGTTCCACGCTTGTGGCAGACATTCCATGATGCAACATCAGATTGGTCGCCCGAAGCGGTCCAAGATACTGTCCAAATGGTTCCATTGGTGATGCTCAAATTAGTAGCCATTGCACCTCCGTCAACTTTCTTGTCCGAAACAACATATCCAGCGCCAACTGGGGTGCTGCATCCGACTTCGTTACAAACTGCAACAGAAACGGTATAATTCACGCCGTGAACTGTGTTTTGTCCAGCGTAGGTGTATGAGATGTTCCCTGCACCGAGTGAAACTTCGAATGCAGATGTGCAGTCTTCACCGACTACTGTTTCGCAAATAGTAACATCAAGAGTGTCACCAATCAACATAGTTCCTTCAACGCCCCAGTTAAGTTGGATCGCACCTGCTTTTGCCGCAGCCGCATTGAATCCAGTGATACTTGCAGATGGAACTTCAGCCTGAGCTAAAACTCCACCCATGAGAACAAAAGTACCCTGTCTAAAAGATCCTATGTCAGATGGGAAGGTGTAGGAAAACTCCTCTGTTGTTGCATCGACATCAGTCGAAGCACCGGCGAGGGATTGCCATGTTCCACCATCAGTAACAAACCAAAGTGATGTGGCTCCAATGCTCTTGTCGAGTTTAACAGACATGGATTGGCTCCTTACAGATTCAAAGTCGTAGCTCGTTACTGGAACATAATCAATTACACCAACTGAATTATACAATCCAGTGTAAGCCGGAAGTTTTTGATCGGTAATCGCCACACCATCTGTTGCTGAGAAATTAAATTCACTCGTATCCCAGAAGGTGAGAGAGTAACTCAATTCTAAACCACTTGCAGTCATATTGCTGAAGGTGCCAGCATTCCAAATCTCGAGCATCAGTTCTTTGCTAGTTTGCCCACCGTGAGCATCGTAGACCGTAACAGAAACAGGATAGTTAAGGAGTTCTTCTGGAGACATAAGCAACGAGCAAGTGATCGTCATTTGCATATTTGCACGTTCACAGCCAGGAAGAGCAACACCATCATGTGTCCACTCGATTTCCAGATTCGAGGCAGATGGGTCATCGACATCAAACACTGTAACCATCATTACAACCGGGTCTTGACGTTCAACGGTGAGAATGCCATCGACAATTGCCTCAAGAGAGGTGATGAGTGGTGCATTGTTTCGAACGTTCAAAGTTAAGGTTCGAAGGTTGTTCGACGGTTTTGCATCGGTCATCTTGTCACCATTGACAAGAGTTGCAGAGAAAATATATTCCCCATCCATGCTAAGATCAACCATTACACAGGCACGAGCCAGTGTTTCTTGACCAGCTTGATAGCCAAGTGGTGAGTATACATCGTAAACAGGTTCAACTGCCATACATGTAGTTATATTTTCCATAGGAGCAACTTGACCCATTGGGTCAGTAATTGAAAATGAAACATTCCACTCGTATGTAGATTCTGAGGAACTACCACGATGTTCAACCTCTACCCACAAGTAAGAGGTGCCAACGTTGATATCTCCCCCAAGAGCATCATTCGCCATTGTTGTTGCTTCGCCAGTTCCATCAGCATTGTATCCTTGGAAGATAGCCATATCAGAAATACGGATGTCGTTAAAGATGGTAGCAAATCCGTCAATCGATGCAGCGTCGGTCGAAGGGTAAGCGTCTGAGGTAAAGGATTCTTCACAATAGTTCTCACTGGTTGAAGTATTGTTAGGGCCACCACTTGCAACAGCACAAGAAGTCCATTTACCATATTGTGTATAATTGACCATTGATGCCTTCATTCCATAGGATGCAGAATCTGCATTGCCAGCATCCACATTAAGAACGCCTGTGAGTGTCCAAGTTGAAAGGACGTTTCGCAGACCGGTAGTGACAACTGGAGGTTCCACGGATACGTCTTCATAAACATCGACAGTCGTGCTGGTTCCAGCGGTATAGATATTGGTAGAGGAACCGGTAATATTGTTACCAGCCGAATCGACGGCAAGAGCATCACCCACTGTTTGAATACGAACGTTCACTTCTCGAGGATCAAAGGTATCGGAAGCGTTGGCAGTGACAGTAAGAGTCCATGCTTTGGAGCCTGTACCGCTTTCAATCTCATTGCCTGAATCCCAAGCAAGGTCAACTTCTATGTCATACCAGTCTTCAACAGCAACAAAGATTTGTTCACCGTCGTTGCCAGGTGTTGAATCTAAATCCGCATCCACCATTATTTTAATAACGTAAAATCCTTCAGTAGGAGTCCATTGAATAGGAGTACCGAAATTAGACATTGTATGCTTCCCACCACCAAGGACGTCACCGGCAGCAAGGGATTGATAGGGACAACCGCCTCCTATAGCGCAGATAACATTGTTGTTGGTCCAAGCCAAATCATTTCCAGAAATGTCTTTGGCCAATTGACTTGGATCCCCATTCGCATTGGAAATCCAAACTTCAACGGTATAAGCCATGTTCGTTATGTCTGTGTCACCACTGTTTTTGATGTAAGAGGTAAATTCAGTTACATCTCCAACTTTCATGACGTTACGGCATGTTGCCTCGAATGGACAAATGGTTTCTTTCGGGTTTGTGATAGCAATCACTTCTGCATCAGCGCCCGCACGAGCACCTACATCTTCAATTACTTCATTTTCTTCTAGCTCGGCGAAATCGAAACTTGAGAGCGCACTCACAAGCATCAAAGTGACGAGAATCATAGGGGTTATTTTTCGCATATCTATACCTCCGATGGTTCGGTATTTCCCTCCACGGATAGCGTCGTATTTATACTATAGGAGTGCGAAAAATGGTCATTTTGAATAGATAACAATGCCGCAGAAGAAAAATCAACTACTCAGTCTATCACTTGGAGGAGTGAATGGTACGCTGAATTTGTAAGAATGGTTCAAAAGAGACTTGACTCAACCAAAAATGCAAAGAAAATACCAATCAGAGAGAAACGATTCCAAAAGTTACACATCATCATGATTCACGCAGGGCTGCAGAAGCAGGAATTTTAGCAGCTTTCTGAATCGGAACAAAAGTGGCTAAGAGCACAAGTGCCCACCCTCCGAAGAAGACCCAAAGTATCGATTCCATCGGAAGGCTAAAACTCGCCCCCTGATCTTTCCAAAAGGCCACATAGAGTGCTCGATGGAATCCTACAGCAACTAAAATACCATTCAACATCCCAAGTACGCTTACCCAAGATACTTCGATAAAAAACGAAAGAAGTACCATGTCCTTGCGATAACCAAGCGCACGTAAAATTCCAATCGATTTGGTACGTTCTGAGACTGACCGCACTGTGACCACACCAATGCCAGCGATTCCTACGATGAGACCCAATGCCAGATACCCCTCAAAAATACTGAGTAACGCAAGCACTAATGATTGAAGCAACATGACTTCATCCGAAATAATCGAAACCTGAACTCCCTTTGGATTGAGTAACGGTGAGAGTTCAGATTCTAATTCGGCAGCGGCCATTCGAGCATCTTTTGTTTTCCCTGTGGGTGAAAAATCATTCTCCATTTCATCCAGATATGAAGCCGAAGGTTGGGCATCCTCTGAAACACTCACATACATTCGAGTAAGACGTCCATCAAACTGTTCGATGACAAGATCATCACTCATCCAAACCCCTGCTGAAAACAGATAGGATGATTGTTCAAGGAAACCTGCAACTTGCACCGAACGGGTATTACCTGGGTTGGAAATATCAATTAGCGAAATTGATTCTCCAATTGAAAAACTCAATGAAGATATTCCACTTCCATCGGTAATCGATTCAAGCCCAAAGGAGGCATCGAGAAGAACCAAATCATTACGTGAAGATACGATCTTCCAGACTTCAGATTCATCTGTTCCCAAGGAGGAATCCCAGGTGTAAAGGGGCAATCCTCCATGCTGTGCGAACGTCGCATCAAAACCTCGAACAACGTAAGGCATTCGTTCACCTTCTGAATCTTCGAGGAAGACTTCACCGCGATGAACACGCGCAACAGAGTCAATCTGGCTTTCAAGACTTGACGAGAGATTCCATTCAGAGATGTTCTCGGATAATTCGATTGGGCTGGAACGTGAACCGGTCAAAAGTAATTCATAATCTCCTTCTGCATCTTCGACAAAAGAACTTGTATAATTATCGAATTGTTCAGCATAGCCACCCAACACAATGACTGAAAAAACGGTGATTGAAAACATACCCATTACCACTGCGGTGCGGACTGGAGTTGCAAGGGGGTAAGCAAGAGATACTGGCAATACCGGGCCCCAGCGTCGAGTCAATATTTTGGATTTCCCTAATCGTTTCACAAGAAGTGGGGCTGCACTGGTTAACAATAAAACACCGGCAAAAACTTCAACTAAGCCAAGTACAATGAATGAAAGTTCATCCGCTTCCATTCCTCCTCGAACTGGATCCAGTGAAGAAAGACCAACCGTCCAAATCAACAGCATCGTTCCAAGCATGGCTAATGTATTCCGACTTGCATTTCTCCAAAGACGTTGCCAAAAAGCATTTCTTGAACGTAAGAATACCGGCAATTCCCATGTAAAGAGCGGAACCAGAGTGATAATCGCACTCACGCCTGAGACCATCCATAAGAAATAAGCGAGGCCTGAGTCGAATCCCAGAACAAAGAGAATGAGAAGTGAAAGCATACCACTTCCAAAAGCAACAATCTGAATGAGGAGAAGAAACCAAGGTACACCTTCTTGGCGTGCAACTCGGCCACCTTTGAGTGCAACAATTATATTCAATTTTGAAGTCCAAAAAGCAGAGCCCCAGAGCGTAACAACTGCAAGAAGGAAACCCCAAACCGCTCCTGAAAACAAGGAAGTCCATTCCCAAGCGAAAGTGAACTGATTCGAACCGATGGATGAAAACATATTATCGAATCCAATACTGATGAACCATGCGAGTATCAACCCGACAAGACCACCCAAGAGGCCCGCTAAGGCTGAGAGAAGGATTCCTTCCTGAACGGCAAGGGCTCTGGCATCCGATTGCGTGACACCCAAAGCACGCATTGTGCCAAGTTCTGAACGTCGTGCTTCGGCTAACATCATGACAATGGTGAGCACAAGTAGTATTCCCGCTGCAATGGTAAAGGTTCCGAAAACCAAAAACATAGCCGCAAGAATACCTGAGGATTCCTCAGCAAGGGCTGCTGCCTCAACCTTTACTGCCCGAATATTCAAATTTGCATCTGAGGCATTCGCTTCAAGATCAAGCCAAGAAGTGAGTGAAGCAGTCACGGAATCATTCCATTGCCCAGGAGCTGAAAGGATAATCATTGAACGTTCATCTTCACCAGCAGAAGACAAAGTCTCTCCATCTTTCAAAGATACAAGACCGAGAATAACTGCATCGAGTTCTGAAAGACTTTCCATACCTTCAAAATCAGCATAGGAACCAGAGAAGTTCAATCGAGAGGCAGTATTGTCACCAAAAGTATACGGGATTAGACCTTTGACCCATACTTCACTTTCTTGCTCAGTCAATTCCAATTCACTGAGGCGTTGACTAAAAAGCACGTCACCTTCTTCAACAACAATGGGCGATTGCTCACCTCCAAATGCTAAGAAGAGTTGAGGAAGTATACCTAAACCACCTGCTGTTGAAACAAGTGGAATACGAAGGGATTCAATCGACCCGTTTTGCGAGTTCCATCGGATAAGGCCATTGGAAACAGTACACCAATGAAGGCCGGTTTGTGATTCAGTTACAGAAGCATGGCCATCACATGAGGAATGAAGAGGAACATTTGCCGAGGACGCAAGAGGCTGGGGCCATTGTGAGGTGTTTTCCAACACAGAAAAGGAGATATTCGAAATCGAGGACTGGTAACGCGTTGAAGAAAGTAGGCTTTCGATTTCCAAATAGAGATGCTCATCGAAATGTAACTGAGCCGAAAGTACGGTAGAGGGGATGGCAAGTGAGAGATTTGTAACGCTATGCTGTTGCAGGTCCAGCGAGAATGAATGCAATTTGAAATTAGATGAACTCTCCTCAAGTGCCCACCAGTGATTCGAATCAGTGGTAACTGAGAGCATTTCACCCTCGCTGTCATACGAAGCCCATTCCTCTGATTCGAGATCACCCTCATAGCCAACAACAAGACCTGTATCGGTGGCAATCAAACCATACTCACCAGAGGCATCGAGTGTGAAGTCGTGAGCAATACCTCCTTCATCGACTCTCCATACCCAAGCATCACCCTCTCCCTCGATTTGGAAACCTGCACCACTGGGTGAAAAATGCCAAAGTCCGCGCTCACCAGCCCGTAGTTGTGAGATGTCAGAATCTGCAAGCGTGAGAATCTGTTGATTATTTTCAACAAGTTCGATGATCGGAACCTGTAAGACTTCCATCATTTTGGAGCCTGGAGATATTTGACTCAGATTCCCCCTTAATCCACGCATTAAGTCTCCAGATATTCGGCCTAACCCTTGACTTGATGTCAAGGTTAGCGAGTTGGTATTTTCATCTAAATCAATGTTCAACCCCACATCTGTAGCCCGTATCAATTGGTCAAGAAGTTGTTCAATATCCTCAACGATTGGCTCGATGTGTTCACCATCGTCATGGGCCTCATCAACAGCATAGTAGAGCGAATTAATACTTCCATTGAGAAGTTGAAGAGATTGAGCTGTAATCAAATCGGTGAACAAAGCGGGTGCTTGTGTACCAGCAGATGCACCTTGGCCTTCATTCGCCACTATTTCGAGGATTTTCAAAGAAGATTCAACTCGAATTCTTTTGTTTTCTTTGGTAACATACCAGCCAACTTCAAGTTCATCATCAGGAGAGAGATCTAATTCCTCTGCTAAAACTTCGTTGACCACTGCATATTTTTGTGTGGAAAAAAGATTTGCTTCATACAAGTTCGCATACCGTATGCCTTGAGACTTTGAACCAATCTCCGGCCATATGTGTTCACTATCGATGGTACTGTTCATCGCCATCCATGTAACCCCGGTAAGGGAGGCATCAGGAGAGGCAACACTTGCAGAAGCCACCAAACCTTGTTGCTGTCCTTCAATGACGTCCCTCAATGTGGGATTGTCTTGGATACCATCCCACATCTCATTCGCAAGAGATTCTGAAAGGGTGACTCGCTGTCCAACAGAAAGGTCAAATCCAGAAATCGTAATATCCGTCTCACCCCATGCTCCTTCGACCTCATAGCGAACGGTCGCATCCAATGAATCCCCAACGACCATCGAGGAAGTAATGATTGCTGAAGCAATGATTAAACCGACCATGAGCAATGCTGCTTGCCGCTTTCGTCGGAGAATGTTTTGTTTAGCCAGGCGCCAAACAACAAGTCGTTGCGGAACAAGAAGCGGTTGTATCAACACATGGCTGATGAGACCGAAGGAAAACGCACCCGCCCACAAAGTCAACCCTGAGACTGAAAGCCAGTCAAGCAGAAGATATCCAAGTAGGGCGTCGATGACTGGTCCAAAGATGAGTAAAGCGATTTTGCTGACACCAAGTTGTTTCCATCGACCAATTCCAAAAGTGGATGCTGCACTCAAAAGAGCAACCATGATTGAAAGGATGGCCAATTGAATCAGCAGTTTCACTCCTCCTCAGTATTCCTTTGGTCTTCAATAATTACACCATCTGACATTCGTAAGGTGCGAGTACAATGTTCAGCTATTTTCGAGTCATGTGTTACGATGAGAAAAGTCGTGTTGCGTTCATGATTCAAACGGAGGAGAAGTTCAAGCACTTCTGCAGAGGTTGCTGAATCAAGGTTACCTGTCGGCTCGTCGCAAAGAATGATCGCTGGATTATGAACCAAGGCTCGTGCTACAGCAACGCGTTGTTGCTGACCGCCGGATAACTCGGCTGGTCGATGTTCTGCTCGGTCTTCTAATCCAACAGACTTGAGGGCTTCGAGTGCTCCAAGATGCGCTTCAGAAGCAGATTTTCCGAGTAAAAGTAAGGGCAGTTCTACATTCTCTACGGCGGAAAGGACTGGGAGTAGGTTGAAATCTTGAAAAATAAATCCAAGGTTTTCCGCCCGCATTCGAGTTCGATCATTATCAGAAATTCCAAACAGAGGTTGGTTTTTGACGGTGACTTCGCCTGAATTCGGTTCATCAATTCCGGAGAGGATATTCAACAAAGTGGTCTTACCACATCCTGAAGGGCCCATGATGGCGACCATTTCTCCAACTTCAATCGATACATCAACGCCCTTAACCGCTTGAATGGAAGAATCCCCTGATGGATAAATTTTCCACAAACTGGTTGCTTTCATCACCGGTCCCATGCCTTGAGGACAACAGAGTGCGTTGATAAACTACCGCTTTAAAGCATCACCATGAAGGATGCAGGGGGCATTGAAATATCTCTTCTAGCGTTTGGCCCCCTGGCTGAAACACTTGGTTGGAAACGACACAATTTAGCGCTTCATTCATCTTCGAAAATCGAAGATGTGATCCACATATTATCGATTAGTGAATGGAGTGAACGGGGCCTTGTTGTCGCCATCAATGGTTTACAGTGTGAGATTTCTGCTGAATTGAAGGATGGGGATGAATTAGCCTTTCTCCCACCCGTCTCAGGTGGGTAAAATTCGAAAAAAGAATCAGTTTGGCCGAAGCCTTCAACACTACACCCCGACTCCAAGGACTGAGGAAGAAATATGATTGGCGGTTTAGGACCTCTTGAACTCACGATTCTCGTGGGACTATTTTTCGTTTTATTCGGAGCTGAACGCTTACCGAAAATGGCCAATGCATTAGGTCGCTCAAAAGGGCAATTCCAGAAAGGATTAGCCGACACCTCTCGTACCATTACCGATCTCGAGGCAGACGGTCGAACACCATCTCAACTTCTTGCACAACGTGCTCGAACTGTTGGCATCGACCCAGCTGGTATGGAAGTCGATGAACTTGAACGTAAAGTTGCAGCGCTTGAAACAATGAATTCTTCTGAAGATGAATGATTCATCGCTTACGCTTCAAAACCAATGGTGAGCCACAACGGTCGCAATCCCCGACTTCACCCTTTTTCGAGCGAGATACATTTTCTGGAACATCAGTCGAAACCCGGCATCCCGTGCACCGTAATTCCCATTTCCATACTTGTTTTGCACCGGTTGTCCCTACTGAGGTGGATTTCTTCCCTGCCGCTTTCATTGTGTTTTGTAAACGATAATCATCGGTAACTAAAGGAATATCAAGTCCAAGTGCAAGGGCTAATACATCAAGGTCGACATCGGAAAGTCGAGGAAGATCTCCGCTTTTGGCTGCACATTCTTTCGCATCAGTAAGCCATTTTGGAGAGACATCACGCCAATCGATGTCAAGTGCTTGGATAAGCATCCAACGTTGTGGACTGACTCGTTCAAGCTCGACCTGTTGGCGCACAGCACAAACATTGCCTGTCAATTCACTGACTGGCC
This sequence comes from Candidatus Poseidoniaceae archaeon, assembly GCA_949372645.1. GTDB lineage: Archaea > Thermoplasmatota > Poseidoniia > Poseidoniales > Poseidoniaceae > MGIIa-L1. Next base: position 245,076 of record CASIAP010000011.1, read on the forward strand.
AATGGAGCAATGCAGCGGTATCGAGAACTCGCATCAATCCTACCACTGAAGAATGCCCTCCTTGAAGCCACCGCACACCCACACCTTCATTGGTGTGTGGACTGAGCCATCTTTATGTCGTGGAAGGAAACGATAGTCGACTTTTTCGAAGTATTTGGGCCAGCCAGTCTTGCTATGCTCTCATTTACTGAATCAATTATCCAGCCAATACCGCCAGACTTACTCTACATCCCGATGTTGGCCGATACCGTTGGGAATATTCCAATGGTGATTTGGCTTTGGTTAACAGTTACCCTTTCGTCTGTCGCTGGGTCAATGGTTGGGTATTGGATTGGAAAGCGATGGGGCCGACGATTTTTAGGCCGATTTGCAAAGCAAAGTCATCTGGATAAAATTGAGGCACTTACTCTCAAATACGGAACACTTGGGATTTTCATCGCTGCCTTCTCACCAATCCCCTACAAGGTATTTGGCTGGGTTGCTGGAATGGGTGAAATGGAAAAAAAACCGTTCATACTCGCTGGACTGTGTGGAAGGGGATTACGTTTTGGACTGGAAGCTGTATTGATCGGAGTGTATGGAAATACTGCCATAGAGGCTTTGAATTGGTTCCTCAACAATGAAATCATTTTGGCTCTTGTGATGATTCTTACCATAATACCTCTCTGGTACAGTTGGAAATGGTGGTCAAATATCGAACTTAATACACCAACGACCGAATTGGAAATGAAGGAATGAGCAGTCCTACTGCCGTCTTTGATAGAGCGAATCATTATCAAGGGGTGGTCGGTGGAACGGCTGTCGCTCGTGTGGTGTAGCCAGGTCCATCATAGTGGGTTTTCATCCCGCCGACCCGGGTTCGAATCCCGGCACGAGCACTCCCCATCTTTTTCGAGAGAATACGGGCCACTGCGTTTTTGAAAAAGAGAGGAATTGCCAAAGTGCTCGAACCCTCCCACGAACCCTGATAGTAACAAGAAAATTAAGGTGAAAACCAGTCACGACAATTTCTACTCAAAAGCGCTCAGCAGTTCGTTAGAGAAAACGTGAGTAGAAGAATCAAACGATTCTTAATGAGCCACGAGATACTGACAAATGGATGACAAAATCACATCAAACATATCTCGATTGATGCTTCCAAAGAAAAGCAGTGTTCAAGAGGTGTAACAGTTCTCAGAATCCACCTTGCGGAGGTGGTTGGTCTTGGTATTGCTGTTGTACTGGTGGAGCCTGTGCTACGACTGGCTGTTGCGAGTATTGTTGTTGAACAGGCTGTTGTGGCGGATATTGTTGTTGCATTGTTTGTTGTTGGACAAACATTGGTTGTTGTTGAACTCCAGCAGGAAGAACCACTACCGATGAAGGTGGCGTAAGGGTAAGAGCGAAAATTGTACCAAACATGAGCATAAATCCACCACAGCAAATAACACCAAATGAACCTAGTACAGCAAAGAATCCTCCAGCTGCCTCATCAAGTTCTTGACCCCACTCTGAGATGTAAACTGTTTCAGTTGAATCGACGGTGTAAGGTCCTGTGGAAGCTAAAAGTCCAAGATAGATATATCCATCTTCACTTTGCGTAGAGTCGTCACATTCATATGTTTCAATCGCAGAATCGCCATCGCCATCGAGGATTGTGACGGAAATCGAGTCGCATGAGGATGCGGAGGAATAAACGCTATACATTAGAGAAGTATCATCGTTAAAGGTCCCAGTTTTACCTTCCCATTCATAATCTTCTGTAGGATCAAACGAGGCCGAGGCGCCTGCAGCGAAGATGACAATACCAACAATGGTTGTGATCGCACCGAGGACTAACATTACTTTGGCAACTGCATGCATGTTTCTCCTAAACGACTTCAGTATATATATTCGACTTCCCGTAATAATCTCGAGTAAGGAAGCTCAAAAAGCCAGTTTCTCTTGATTTCGAAAGATGCACCTGGATTCAGTTTCAAGCAAGAGTTCCGTTTTGATAGTCCTGTAATGCTTGCTGAATTTCTTCACGCGTATTCATTACAAATGGACCGTATCTCGCGATAGGTTCGTTTAATTCAGGGCCAGCAAGAATCAAGAATTCTGCATCTTCTTCACGTGCTTCAAAAACCACTTCATCACCATCGGTGAGGATTCCAAGTTGGCCATCTTGCACCGGTTTACCATCAATATGAACCGTGCCTCCAAACACGTAAATCATCCCATTCAACCCTTTTTCAATGACTTGACGATGAGAACCGTCTTGCTGAATTTTCATGTGAATGTAGGTAATCGGAATCACTGTATCAATCACAGCTTGAACCCCCAAAGTGGAGCCTGCAATGACATTTGCCCAGACTTTCCCGTCTTCTGAAGTAACTTTCGGTATCTCCTGTGAAGGAATATCTTGGTATCGGGGGTTCATCATTTTGTCTTTTGAGGGAAGGTTAACCCAGATTTGGAAACCGTGCGTCACACCGCCTTGTTCAAGAAAGTCATCTTGTGGAAGTTCGGAATGAATAATTCCGCGCCCAGCTGTCATCCATTGTACATCTCCGGGGTTAAGGTCTCCCTTGTTGCCTGCACTGTCTTCGTGTTTCATCGCACCTTGAAGCATGTAGGTCACGGTCTCAAAACCCCGATGAGGATGAGCAGGTGCTCCTATGGCTTGTCCTGGGTCCCAGTGAACAGGACCCATTTCATCCAAAAGAAGAAACGGACTCATGAGCGTACCCATAGCCGAAGGTCTTCGGACTGGAAATCCTCCCCCTTCTAGGACAGTATGCGTTGGAGCAGTCATCCGTAATGTTCGTATTGTATTCATCGTAAAACACCCTTTATCATTTCATTTACAGACTCAGGGTTCAGCGTTTTGTTTTTGTTGAGCATGATCGAACGACCCAGTACATTTGAACCCAGATAAGAGAATTGCATTCGCATACTCAGTATGACTTGCTGGCCACCGCCACCGCTAACCGTTGCAAGACCCACGTTTCGTTTATTGAACAGCAGTCGGAAGTTTGTGGATTGAATGGAGACCCATGCGATCAGATTATTCAAGACCGGAGGCATGAGTCCGTTATACTCAGGAGCACAAACAATCAGTCCATCGCACGAAAGAATATTGTCCATACACTTTTGAATTGCTTCAAGTCCTTTGAACTTCTCTTCTGTTTCAGGTGTATACAATGGAATTTCAAGAGAACACAGGTCTAAGACTTCGACAGTATGCTGCATCGATTCTGCAGTAGCCTGAATATTCATAGCTAAATCAAGATTCTTTCCGGTCGATGCTGCCAAAATCAACAAGTTCCCCATGAATGAAGCAAAACGTGCGACCCCTTTGAAGGTGTCAGTATCACGCTGCTTACCATTTCATTCGGTATGCAAGTATGAGAATACCAATGACAGTAGGAACAATAGCAATAGCAAGCATCGTAAGTACAAGCTGTTTAACCTGGTCATCAGTCGATTCTTGTGTAATGAGATCTGCATTCTGTTGTTCCTCTTCACAATCATCGCTCCATGAGTCACAAATAACCTCTCCACCATTACCGTCATCGATGATGTAGTAATCGAGGTCTTCTGTTTCATCGCGGCAACCGTCATTATCTGAATCGGTAATCTTTGAAGATGTCCAGGCCAATTCACCAATTGGGCACGTATCAATAGCATCAGGCACTCCATCACCATCATCATCAAGATCTTCAGTTGCATCAAGACAGCCGTCCTGATCGTAATCATTTATGAAATCTGATATCCATGACAATGTTCCACGAGAACACAAGTCATTATAATCAAATACACCATCATTATCATCGTCGTCGTCTTCTGAAGAATCGTCGAGGCAGCCATCGGTATCGAAATCTGTGGCAGGAGATGAAACCCAATCGAGTTGGCCTCCATTACAGAAATCTGTGGCATCGAATACTCCATCATTATCATCATCAGTATCTTCAGTTGAATCGCGACAGCCATCCGAATCATAATCTTCGAATTCAGTAGAAGTCCAACCAATTTCACCAAGTGCGCATACGTCTGTAGCATCAAGAACGAGATCATTGTCATCATCCAAATCTTCTGTACCGTCAAGACAACCGTCCGAATCGTGATCGGTCGAAGTACTCGATATCCAATTGAGACTACCAAGACTGCACAGATCGGCGCTGTTCAAGATTCCATCATTGTCATTGTCGGTATCTTCTGTAGAATCTCGGCAACCGTCGGAGTCGTGATCTTTCGTCGATGAATCCCAGTTCGTACGACCGAGTGTACATTTGTCGAGAAGATCAGATATGCCATCATTATCATCATCGAGGTCTTCTGTAGTATCTCGACAACCGTCCGAATCATGATCTGTTGCAGATGTTGAAAGCCAACCAAGTTCTCCCTTAGCACAATTATCTACTAGATCTAAAATACCATCATTATCGTCATCTAAATCTTCTATGGAGTCAAGGCAGCCATCGCCATCATAGTCGGTTGAATTATCCGAGGTCCAATTCAAGTTGCCTTTTGCACAGTCGTCAAAAGTATCGAGGACTGTATCGTTATCATCGTCAAGGTCTTCTGTGGCGTCATAGCAACCATCTTGATCATAATCAAAGATTGGATCCGAAATCCAATTCTTTACCCCTTTAGGACAGTAATCGAGCTTATCTAGAATCTGATCGTTATCATCATCATTATCTTCAAGCGGATCTGAAGAGTCATCATTGCATCCATCACCGTCATAATCAGTACCTTCATTCGAAATCCAGCCAAGCAATCCGTAGGGACACAAGTCAACGGTATCGATCACTCCATCATTATCATCATCGGGATCTTCCATTAAGTCTTGACAACCATCAGAATCGTAATCCGTATCGGGACCTGGAATCCACGCTGAATCACCACGAGGGCATTGATCTTCATTGTCGATAACTCCGTCATTGTCGTCATCGGTGTCTTCAGTTGAATCTCGGCATCCATCGCCGTCATTATCTTCGGCCTTCGTCGAAGTCCATCCTAAATCGCCAAATTGACAGTCGTCATCGACGTCAAGTACGCCATCGTCATCATCGTCGAAGTCTTCTTCTCCCAAATCATGCCACTGATCCATGCATCCGTCGGTATCATAGTCTGTGAATCCATTCGGATCGTCTTCAAGCGGATAGTGTTCAATTAATTCAGGTCCTTTCGGGCATCTGTCGTTCAGATCAAGAATTCCGTCACCGTCGTCGTCAAGGTCTTCAAGAGAATCTTGGCAACCATCGCCGTCGTAGTCAGTGCTTCCCTTAATAGCTGGGCCCGTTGATCCCCATCCGATATCGCCAGTTTGGCATTGATCGTCTATGTCACGTAGTCCGTCGTTATCATCATCAGGGTCTTCCGTAACATCGTTACAACCATCTGAATCCCAATCGGTAGCCGGGGTAGAAATCCAGCCCATATCACCGAAATTACATTGATCAACATTATCGAGGACTAAATCATTATCATCATCGAAGTCTTCGGTATCATCTCGGCAACCGTCATTATCATAATCGGTTATTGGTGGTCCAACGCTGTCAGAAATCCATCCGAGTTCACCAATTCTACAGTCATCGTCGGTGTCAGGTTTTGTATCATTGTCATCGTCAGGGTCTTCACCAGCGTCTCTGCATCCATCAGAGTCATGGTCGGTGACAGGTCCAGAAATCCAGCCCAAATCTCCCTTTTGGCAGAGTAAGTCGTCAACATCGACGATTCCATCGTTATCATCATCCGGGTCTTCTGATAAATCCCGGCAACCGTCAGAATCGTAATCATTTGCAGCAGATGAGATCCAACCGAGTTCACCCGTCTGACAATTATCATTCACGTCAATTACACCGTCGTTGTCATCATCAGGGTCTTCAGTTGCATCTTCACAACCATCGGAGTCGTAATCTGTGTCGGGTCCAGCAACCCATCCAATACTTCCAATTTGACAGTCATCGAGGAGATCAGTGACACCATCGTTATCATCATCTTCATCTTCTGAAGTTGCGTCTTGGCATCCGTCGCCGTCATGGTCGGTAAATGTGTTCGAAATCCATCCTAAGTTTCCAAAGTGACAGTCATCAAGAGTATCAAGAACTCCATCGTTATCATCATCATCATCACAAACATCTCCAGAGAATCCTATTCCAAGTATTGCACTGTCGTTATCATAATCAAGTTGATTCGGATTCGGTTCAAAGATACAGTTGTCATTCGCGTCGACAACTCCATCGCCATCATCATCATCGTCTTCGGCATTCGAACATCCATCGCCATCATTATCATTACCGGGAGTGGAAACCCAAGGCATACCATTTCCTTTCGCACAATTATCAAAGCCGTCATTGACTCCGTCGTTGTCATCGTCTGGGTCTTCATCGTCTCGGCAACCGTCAGTATCGTAATCGTTTGCTGGAGTAGAAGTCCAGCTTAAAGTGCCGGTAGGACAGAAATCGGTGGTATAATTTGAGGGCGCACAAGAACTCGATTGGCCGTAAGAACTTGGACCATTCGCATCACAAATATTATCGTTATCATCATCGAGGTCTTCGTTCGAATCTTGACAGCCATCGGTATCGTAGTCTGTTGTTCCAGAGGAAATCCAACCTAAGTCGCTTGTGTATGCATTACAGTCATCGAGACCGTCGCCAACGCCATCGCCGTCATCATCGAAGTCTTCATCGGTATCTCGACAGCCGTCACCATCGTAATCGTTTGTAGAACTCGAAGTCCAGCCCAAAGCGCTATCGAATCTTGGACAATTATCAGGGGCATCGTCATCGACTCCATCCTCATCATCATCATCATCACAAGCATCCCCTTCTAATACGGACTCATGTATCAAATCATAGTTAACTTGGTTGTCGGACCCCAAGAGTGGGCCGTTCGCAACGAATTGACAATTATCTTGGCCATCGCTAACGCCATCATTATCATCATCGATATCTTCATCGTCATGGCAACCATCTCCATCATTATCAGTTGATGGAATAGAAATCCAGTTTAAGCGACCAGAGTTCGCTGTACATTCATCGGTTCCAGTCGATGAAGGCTCACAGGAACTGGAGTCACCGTAAGAACTCGAACCGCCACTATCACAAATATCATCGTTATCATCATCGAGGTCTTCTCCGGAATCTTGACAACCATCGGAATCATAATCAGTGGCTGAACTTGGAGTCCAGCCTACGGTTCCAACTGAACAATCATCGAAACCGTCACCAATTCCATCTTCGTCATCATCGAGGTCTTCTCCGGAATCTTGACAACCATCCTCATCATTATCAGTGGTTGCTTGATCAGAAATCCAACCTAAATTGCCTGTAGGAGCAGGACATTCATCCGTTGCAGTCGATGAGGGCCGACACTCCATCTGATTGGAATCGCCGTAAGTAGCAGCTGCACCAGTATCACAAATTTCATCGTTATCGTCATCGGGATCTTCTCCTGCATCGCGACAGCCATCTGTATCGTAGTCTGTTAACGCTGAGGAAGACCAGAGCAAATTGCCTTTAGCGCATTCATCTGCTAAAGTAGGTGAGGCTGCACAAAGAATCGATTGGCCGTAAGAACCTGGCCCATCAACATCACAAATCCCATCGTTATCATCGTCGAGGTCTTCTCCTGCATCGCGACAGCCATCGGAATCATAATCAGTTAAAGCTCCAGGTGACCAGCCAACATCTCCGGCTGGGCAGGACAGGTCACTGATGTCAGGGATTCCGTCGTTATCATCATCGGGGTCTTCGGTAGAATTGTCTCGGCAACCATCCCCATCATTATCGGTGGTTCCGTTAGAAATCCAATTCAATTCGCTTGTGTATGCGTTGCAACTGTCATCGATGTCAGCGACAGTATCCCCGTCGTCATCGGGGTCTTCATCGAGATCTCGGCAACCGTCACCATCGTAATCGTTTGTTGGACTCGAAGTCCAATCCTTCAACCCATTTACACAATTGTCAGGGACATTGTCATCGACTCCATCGTTATCTGCATCCGGATCTTCGGGAGTACCATCTTCGCAACCATCAGTATCGTAATCAGTTATTGCTGAGGAAATCCAATCTAAGTTGCCTGTATTAGCAGGACATTCATCGACCAAAGTTGATGAAGCTACACAAGAACTCGATAGACCGTACGTGCTGGGACCATTTGAATCACAAATTTCATCGTTATCGTCGTCGAGGTCTTCGAGTGAATCTTGGCAGCCATCGGAATCGTAATCGGTAATCGATGCACCGGTTGATACAGAGATCCAATTTAAATTGCTTAGTTCAGTTGCATCACAAGAGTCAATGACGTCGAACACGAAGTCATTGTCGTCATCAAGGTCTTCGATGAGCGAATCTTTACAACCATCTCCATCATAATCGGTAATTGAGGCACCAGTTGATACAGAAGTCCAGCCTAATGCACCCCGTGTACAGTTATCGGGACCGGTTGACACGCCGTCGCCTGGGCCGTCGAGAACGCCATCGTTATCATCATCGGGGTCTTCAAGGTCGGTATCTTTGCAACCATCTGTATCGTGGTCAGTCGATGAGGATGACGTGAAAAATGCACCTTTCACACATTCATCGATTATCGTAGAGGAGGCACCACAAGAACTTGCTGTACCGTATGAACTCGGACCATTACTATCACAAATGCCATCATTATCGTCATCAAGGTCTTCAGAATCATCTTTACAGCCATCACCATCATAATCGGTAATTGCCGTTGAGATCCAGCCTAAGGCGCCCGGAGTTGGAGAGGTAGTAGATGTACAAACATCGGGATGGGTATCAAAAACTCCATCGTTGTCATCGTCGAGGTCCTCTTCACTGTCATGGCAACCATCGGAATCATAATCGGTTATCGAGGTGGCTGTCCAATTGGTAAAACCAGCAGGACAAGTAACATCCACGACATCGTCATAATCATCGTTGTCATCATTGAGGTCTTCATTTGCATCTTCGCAGCCATCGCCATCATTATCGGTGGTCGGATTAGAATTCCACCCAACAGAGCCATCGTTACAGTCATCGTCAACATCCTTGACTCCATCATTATCCATGTCATCGTCTTCAGTATCATCTTTACAACCATCATTATCTTGGTCGGTGGTCGGTGAGGAAGTCCAGTTATATTCACTTGTGTAAGGATTACAGGAATCACTGCCGTCGGCAACGCCATCGTTATCATCATCGGGGTCTTCACTGACATCTTCGCATCCGTCTTGGTCATAATCTGTTGTAGTTTGAACTGAAATCCAACTTAAAGAGCCTCCGTATGCGCTGCAATTATCATTGGT
>CASIAP010000012.1 GCA_949372645.1 Candidatus Poseidoniaceae archaeon
GAGACCGGTGTGCTCCAAGAAGAGCCATCATAGGTCATGTACTCAAGATTACCATTGGTGTAGTCAAGATAGGTCACGTGCAGGTTATCATTGGAATCAATCGCTAATGAGGAATCGTGGCCGACGTTATCTGTGCTGTCGAGTGAGACCGGTGTGCTCCAAGAAGAGCCATCATAGGTCATGTACTCAAGATTGCCATTGGTGGCGTCAAGATAGGTCACGTGCAGGTTATCATTGGAATCAATCGCTAATGAGGATTGCTAGCCGACGTAATCTGTGCTGTCGAGCGAGACCGGTGTGCTCCAGTAGTCATTGGCGACGACAAAAGAAGTATCTTCATTGGATTCATTCAAATTCGCAGAAGTTGAAGCATCGTTCTCAACGGCCATTCCACCAAGGGCAGAGAGGGTCAACAGCAGGCAAACAAGTAAACTTCCAGCAGTTAAAGCAGTTCGGTTCATGCCAGCAGGTGAGGCATACAGCACTTGAACGCTTTCTTTGAAAAAGAGGCAAGAATGTACTCTTTTCAACGTTTGAACTCATCAAAATTGAAGCCGTCATCTTCATCGTCTTCATTCCAATCAACCGCGCCAGGTTGGGCAAGGTTCGGGTGCAACATCATTTGCAGCATGGGCCAGAGTCGCAGGAAAGAAGGAGACGCCTCCCACATCAGTTGAATCATTGGATGTTCACTCATCGGGATTCCGCCTTCACCCGGGGGTGGTAAATCTGCGGGAAGTAGGCGCAGTTCGACAATCAAATCTTGTAATGCAGTGCGTTCATCTTCATCAGCCATCTCAAGTTCTTCACAGGTCTCCAAGGTTAACTCAAGCAGGTCGGCCAATTCATCAGGATTCATTGGACCAGTTTCCGTATCTCGAACATCGATGGGGCCAAACGAGACTGGACCTAAATCGGTTGAAAACATCTCATCACCTTGGCGCTCAACTTTCATCAAGTGTTGTCCTGCAGTGTTGCCAAGTGGTGCAAGTGCAAATCCACCGTCAACGATTCGAGAGGAGAGCCATTCAGGTAAATCACGAACTTGTCCGGTGATCAAGACGCGATTGAGTTCTCCTGGGAAGGCAACGGGTGCAACTTCAACCGCTTCGACAACCCGTGATTCGACCGTTGGCCAATGGGTTAAGCGAGCTTGGACGTGTTCAATGGCGAGTTGTGACGGGTCGAGCAGGCGAACTCGACCGTGTTCACCGACAATCATAGCGACCAAGGCAGCAATGTAGCCGCCTTTTGCGCCGAGCAAGACGACTTCTTGACCTTCTGACAATTCCAGATGGTGCAGTAAGGTTGCAATCATGTGAGGTGCCGAGATTGTTTTCAGGCCACCTTGTTCAGTTTCGAGGAACGGAATGGGCCGGTCAGCAAAAAAAGGCTCAACATCGTAATCGGTAAAATCAGCAATGTCAACCTCAAGCATGGCTTTTTTGACATGTTCAGGAACTTCAATTCCGCCTTTTTCGAGGCGCCGTAGAAGGGCGAGCATGTCGGTCATCAAGATTGGAAAACCGCCGGCCAATGTAAAGTATGGCCCTTTCTTCTCTCAAAACCAAGTAAAATGGTGCTCATTTCATTTCTAACCATGCAAAGAACGAAAAGATTGGAAGAAGAATCAAGATAGCACGATTTATCTTTTTCTGCTGGTCAACGTATTTGACGGTAGGTTGAGGCGAGACTTCAATTGATTTTGCGCTTCTTTTACGTCGAGCAAGACTTACTTTCTGCTCAATTTGGGAGAGGACTTTGTTTCGTAATTCAGGTTGGCGGCTGTTGCTCATGCCTTGTCCAACGATGAATTTGACCGAATATTGATCGGCTAAGATCAATCCAGCCTGAACCACGCCGGTTGTATTTGTCAAATTGTGCATGTCGATTCGGATTGACATGCCATCGCTTTTGACATGGCTTAAGACGCGCCATTTGCCTTGCCCTTCATTGAATCGATGCAACAGTTCTCGAGCATGTACAAGCGGTTGGCGACCAAGAAAAACCGGTCGTTTCCGTCTTGCCAGAAACGGTCCCAGCAAAATAGCGCCAAACATTGGAGGTACACACATCAAAGTGCCCAGTCTTTTGAGGGCATCAGGGTCGGTTAAAATGGAGATAACTGCTAAACTGAATCCAAGGTACAAACCCAAAAACGCCCCTGCTTGAAGACCGGTACCAAGACCAACCGGTTCTCCCTCCTTGAGGCTCATGACACCTCTAGAGGGGCTTCGCACATCAATACTCGCCTTTGACCGAGCGAAACTTCATCAATTGGGGTTCTTTGCGTGGTGTATGGAGAAGAACGGCTTACTTGACCGCCGCCGTGAGCGTAAAGTGGGGCTTTGGGTGTTTGGCGTCAGTGCTTTTTTCTTTGTATCCTTTTTTCTTGCACCTCTGATCTTACCGACGGATAGTGTACCTGAACTCGGCGCCCGAGCCAACGCTTTTGATTATGCAACTGTAGACGGTGCCTTTTCCAGTGGTAACACTCCAGCCTCATTAACGCATGTCCATGAAGATGGAACAATACATGTTCATGAGCCGTTTGCTTGGACAGAACTTGACCCGTACACCGGTTTTATCTACATGTTTGGCGATTTAAATTGCCATAACAAACATGAACGGTCCTTGGAAATCAATGGTAACCAGATGCCGGTATGCACACGTGACCTTGGAATCTTCTTTGGCCTTGCCATCGGTGGATTAGTGTTCTCTCGCTACGGTTATAATCGTTGGACAATCAAGGATTCATGCCTTTCTTTGCTGCCTGATCGGTGGCTTGAAGAAATCTATAGAAGCAATCGCAGGACCTTGGCATGGATTGGTATGGGTGCAGTTCTTTGCATACCTCTGTTGATTGATGGATTCACTCAACTCCTCACGGGATATGAGTCCAATAATATTACTCGACCACTCACTGGAGCGCCCTTTGGAATCGGCATTGCCATACTGACTGCTGCTGCTTACTCAGCACGTCCACACTTCTTTGAAAATGCCAGTATGGTGAAGTTACCGGCAAATGCTCAATTTGAACTTCAAAAGAAAGAAGAAGAGTGATCAGTCTTTGGGTGGTGGAGTTTCCCACCACGCAAGTAATTCTTCAACCGAGGATGGAACTGGACACATTTCATGGCCACTGCTCAACATCTCAAGACGCTTACAAATGTAGTCAATCGATTTGCGAATTAAAGGTCGAGGTGGTCTCCCATCGACAGGAATCAAAATTGAACGCAAGGCATCATTCCATTCTGCTTTTGGATTTGCTCGACGCCATGAAGCGATTTGTGTTCGAAGTGGCCACATGGCGAGAGCTAAACGCCCGTAACCCAGACGACTGTCTCTGAGTTTGAACACTTGAGCCTCAGCAAAAGGAACATGGGATTGCTGTTTGTGGATCCACCGAGTTTTCTCAAGCCACTTAACGAGTCTTTGCGTGTGCCGCTGGGTTACCATTCGATGCGGTCCAAACGCTTTGTGGAGGCGTGGCACTTCACTTGAACCAACAATCAGGGATAAGGTTCCTAATACCGACCAACATGAATGAGAGTGAGGCGTAGCAGGGACATCATTTGCACCTGCAGTTTCTGAATCCCACTTGGATTCAGCATACGCCATCCATTCAGCAGGAGAGCGGCCAGACAGCCAACCAATATGGATGGCAGTTCGCTCTTGAGGTGCTCCAGGTAGGCGTCGTTGCTTTTTGACATCTGCAACTAAAGTGCGGAGTAAGTAGCGGTCGACTTCATCGGCGACCACGTTCAAAGGTGCAGGCTTACGATTGAAGAAAGCACGGAGTTCAGCACGAAGTTTCTTCTTGAGTTCATCCAGACCACCCTCATTTAGAATTGGTCCAACAACGCAGCATTTGTCAAAAGGTGCAGGTGCTTTGACCCCACCCGATAACAATTCAGTGAATCCTTTTCGAATTGTTCGCTGGATTTCTGCAGTTTCAAAATATTCTTGCTTCTCACTGTTCATTCGTAAGGTACCCGATTGTATGCGTTTCATTGCTTTATCAGGGTCGCAGTCTATCCATAATACCAAATCTGGAATCATGGCAGCAGCGTTCATTTTCGCAACATGTTCGACTCCAAGTTCGCCAACAATTCCTTGGTAGATGAGTGATGAGTGGATGTTACGGTCTGAGATCACCACATGCCCCTGTTGCAATAATGGTCGAATCCAAGTGTGGGAATGGTCAAGACGGTCTGCAGCAAAAAGGCCTGCTTCTTCAAGCGGTGTTTTATTGCCCAATTTGACAGAAGTAAGTGCTAACTTACCAAGCTCACTGTGTCTCCTTGGCTCGTGTGTTGCATGTACCTGTGGGAACGGATATTCTGCTGCTAATTCCAGCAAAATACGAGCGGCTTCCCCCTTGCCAGAGCCATCACCACCTTCAACTGTGATGAGGTACATTCAATCACCGCCAAAATCCTCAAACTGTTCCTTTGAGATACTTAGCAAGATCATTCCGACAAGAATCATTAACGGTCCAAAAACGATTAATCCACGGCTGAATAAAGCGATTCCCGATAAAAATTGTGTTCTTCGGTAGTGTTTTGCCCGTCGAACTTCGACTGCTGCTTGGAAACCAACAAGGGCGGTCAAGACTGTAAATATTCCGACTAGCGTAGAAAGCGCCACTGCTGATTCGAGAGTCCAACCGTCGTCTGCAGTAATTCCTTCTTCAATGCGTAATCCATCACCTGGAGTCATTGTAATTGGATTTATTCCAGCTTCTTCTGGAATAAAGTCTCGTTCGACAGTGGTGTAATTTTCTTTTTCAACGCGAAGGGTCATGGGAGTGCTCGAAACGTCTTGAAATCTAAACCGGCCCTCGTCATTAGTTGCCATCTCTGCAAGCACTTCACCGGTGTCGATATTGAGTAATTGAATCGTGACATTGGCCACACCGCTTCCGTCTTCTGCTTCTAGTGCAATTCCCGAAACGTCTACGCGGTCTGCCTTTTCAAACAAGTCCGAACCCAACAAATCATCAGGATTACCATTGAGAATCAAAGCACCCGAGGCCATTCCGAGGATACTGCCAATTAGAATAAGCGAGGCAGCAAGAGTGAGTAGTCTCGATTTATCGGAGAGGTCGAGTTCATTGACTTTGGCTTGGAAACGAAATGTTGCTTCTTCAACCGCAGTATTAAGCTCGTGCGCTTCAACGACTAATTCCTCATCTGCAACCTGTTGACGTGTTGTTTTTGCAGTTTCCGAAGCCTCAAGTTTGGCCTGAACTCGGGCGCGAAGGGCCACAAGGCGTTCATCCATGTCTTCCTCTGCCATCGCATCCACCTCCGCTTATCATAGGTCAATACATGCGCGGATAATACCCTTCCCTTACCATGCCGCGTAAATTCAGTCAGAAATCCTTACGAGTATTCCATACGAGGAAGGCCACCAAGAGGGCTAATATTCCGATTGAGGAAAGTGCAAGGGTGGCGAGGAGTGGATGGGTGACGGTGGTTTCAGTATTCATCTCCTTTGAAGTTTCATTTGACGAATTTTCTTGCAGGTCCTCCGGTTCTAAATTTTCATTTTGAGTGACATTCGTTCTCAACCATGCTCCACTTCTCAATCCAAGTTCGACCATGCGCCCCACCGTTTCAAGCGATTCTGCACTCACTTTGTCAGGAGTGTCTTCATGCGTATGCCAATAGCCTCCGAAAGGTGTAGCGTTTGGTCCATAGCGGATATCAATGAGGTCAATGGCAGGAATGCCGATGTCAAGTGCTGCAATATGGTCATCATACACGCCAATGGAGGTATTCATATCAAAGATTTTAATTCCCGCTTGGCCGTTACAATCAGTTTGATTTTCGACCATTCCAAGTGCTTGAGCGAGTGGTGTAATGGTACTCCAGAGTTCGTTATTGCCTGGCCAGACATGGGTCAATTGAAGGTCAGCATCACCAATCATATCGAGGACAATATAGGCGTCAGTCCGATTGATATCGAGTTGGCTTTGATGGCCAGCCCATGCTTCGGCACCAAAGAATCGGTGAGGTGAATAATGTTGATCTTCAGCATCGGTCCACAGCAATTTCACCTCGTATCCAAGGTTCATTGAGGGGATTATGCGGGCAAGTTCGAGCAGAGCAGCCGCTCCACTGGCTCCATCGTTTGCCCCGACAATAGGTTCATCGGTACGATTCTCATCACTGTCGCGTTCGGCAACATTACGTGTGTCGTAATGCGCAACCAGCACAACGCGTGGTGTCTCTCCATCGGCATCTTGAGGACTCAGTGTTGCTTCGATGTTGGTGAAGGTCAAGTTGTCGACGGTGTATTCGTGGTTTGAAACATTCCACTGCGTCAAATTCTCCTCAACTGAATTTCGGAAAGCTTCTGAAGCATTTGAGCCAGGAATTCGAGGTCCGAGATTTGTTTGCCATTGGACGGATTGATTGGTGAGCGTGCCATTGAAGGTAAGTTGTTCAACATGTCCGCAAATTTCTACGGTCTCATAAGGAGATTCTACTGCATGTACTTGTTGCATGAAAGATGTACTGCACGAGCAAAGGAGTGCTACAACTACCACGGTTGCCAGTGAATGCGAAGTGCGAAAAGCGCTTGCAACCGGCATGAGCATGTATGAAGCCTCATAGACCCAGTCTTAAATACCTCATTTCGACTCGTGTAGATGTAAGCAGTCTTACGAATCTTTGAGGTATGCTAAATGTCGGAACTACGCTCTAATACCGCTTTACTTTTGGTGACGCTTCTTTTCGTCTCAGGTATCTCTCCACTTTTACTCACGACTGGTGCTGAATCCGAAGAGTCAAACGAAGTCCTGCCTTACAACGCAGGCGGTGTAGTCATCGGTGATATCGCTGACTTTGAAATCGAAATGGGCAATCCATATTTGATGTTTGAAGAAGATCAACCCGTTGTTTCTGCTTTCTCATTCATGAAGCAAGCATGGATTGATGCTGGGCGGCCTGGCGTTGATGATATGGCCTATGAGCCACAAACTTCAGGCCGTAGCGGTGGACGTGCGTGCAATCCGCATGTTGTGAATGATGAACTAACCGTTCCAACTTCTGGTGGTTCAGTTGACACTTATGTCGCTAAAACAACCACCTCAGTTGCCTTTTTGGTTCAATCCGGACGAACTTTGAGTTCAACGGTTCTCAATAACCTTGCCTCTTCTTGGGATCAAACAATCTATCCAACCATGACGACCTATTACGGCAAAGATTACCAAGATGGTCGCGGCCTTGCACCTCCTGATGTGGATAATAATTGTCAAATCCAGATTGTCATTTATGATATCGATGGCGCTTACAACATCGGCGGTTACTTTTCTCCTTCAATGTCCAATTCACGTGAAGCGTTGTTTGTAGATTATGCTGATGTCACCCTTTCGTGGGGTAAATCCATCCTTGCTCATGAATTGGAACACCTGCTGCACAATGCTCAAGACCCTTACGAAAAACTCTGGATTGATGAAGGAAACGCAGATGTAGCGATTTACCTCTGTTTTGGTGCTGATTCGACACTTATTAGCCATTTGAATCAATGGACGGAAGCTTCTGAAATCTCAGTTCGATGGTGGAATCAACGCTTTGCCGATTACGGGGCCGGTTTCATATTCACTATGTATCTGGCCGACCATCTCGGTGGCGGCCCTGCTGTCCGTCAATTAGTTCAAGATTCAGCAACTGGAGGTTTAGGTGTAGAAAATCTAGCAATCTCTCCAGTCAGTGGTCAAAGTGGCATGCTTGGAAGAACGATGGGTGAGATTTTTGCTAATTTTTCAATTGCTGCTGTTTTGGACTCCTCTCAAGGAATTTACGGATTTTCAAATCTGGATTTAACGGCTTCATGCTCTTCAGGTTCGTTCTGTCGTGTGCAGCCAGCAGATACGAACAGCGACTGGGCAGGACCTTGGTCTTCGACCGGTCACGCAGTAGAGGGCTGGGGTATTCGTGCTTTCAAGTTCACACCAGGGGCCTCTTCACCAGCTCCATTGACTATGCGGCTCACTGCTGATGTTAGCCAATTCGATGGTGTCGTCGTTTCTCGAGCAACGGCGGATGGCCTTTGGACTGCTACCGATTTGAACTTCCAAAATAACGTAGCTACTGCACTCATTCCTGGGTTTGGAAACCTCACCGACGAAGTTTGGGCCATTACTTGGTATGCAAGTACCATTGCTGACTGCGATTACACCTCGTGTGGGCCGTCGTATCCGCAAGGGACCGTGGATATCGAGGCAGCCCGTATCACGTCTCCAGCGACACTGACTCTCAATACTACGGAATTGAGTGATCGTGATGGTGACGGTTCTTCAGACACTGTTCAAATGAGCTACGAAGTATTTTCAAACGCTTTCTTCGAAGATCTCGATGTCACAACCAAGGTTCTTGACGCGAATGGCATTGTAGTCGATACTCAAACGAAGCGAGTTTCGGCTGGCGGTGGTACGGCAACGGAAGAGAACATTTGGTTCACCGCACCTTCCAATTCTCAATACACTTTCCAAATGGAAATGAAAGATATGATTGGAACGACCGTTGACACATTAACCTCTTCTCCTCAAGTGCTGAATAACATGAAGCCTACGGCAAACGGCACACTCTCGCCGAACGAATCTCAAACCTGGGAGAACATCCAATTCTCAGGAGATGGGTTCGATGCATGGGGCCTTTCCTTTGACAATAATTCACTGCCCTATCTTGATGCACCGGTAGCCTATGCTTGGAATTTCGGGGATTCAATGACCTCTGGGTTGAAATCTCCATACCGGTCTTACCAAAGCATCGGCCAATACAACGCAACTTTACGTGTTCAAGACCAAGGAGGCTCCTGGTCTGATGTCGATATTCTTGAATTGAATATTACCGATACATCCCCTCCAATTCCTTTGATTACTGTCAACAGTATATTAATCCAGGAAGAAGTTTCTATTCTCACGAATCAAATGATTCTGTTTTCAGCTTCTTTGACCAACGATAACGTCCCTACTCAGAATTTGATGTTCCAATGGAACTGGGGTGACGGGACATCCAATGGCGGTCTCGGTATGTTTCAAGCACCTCATGAATGGGGCGATGTAAATGGACCGAATACCACCTACAACCTTTCTTTAACGGTTTCAGATGGCATAAACATCGGTGTGAAGAACATTCTCGTTCATGTGAACAATCGAGTACCTTACCAAATCTTTTCAGAAAACATGTCAACATTCACTTATACTGCAATCGTGATGCCTGATGTGTTCAAAGACTCAGATGGTAGCATTGTTTCTTATGCTTGGTTTTTCCCTGAAGGCGTCAACCTTGATGGCGGAGTCACCGACCGAGATGATGAATTCACGCTAACGACTTCGAGCAGTCCAAACCCGTTACCTTCATGGGATACGCCAGGGTTGAAAACTGCTGAATTAACCGTTATTGATGATGATGGGAGTTCAGCTACAGCCATATTATCGGTCATGGTGTTGAATCAAATCCCAGTTGCAGACTTTATTGTTAAAACAACCACATCGGGAACTTCAATTATTGATTTCCGTGTTGAAGATGGCCAGGTTGAGACACCGTACACTTTTGATGGGAGAGATTCCTTTGACCCGGATGGCACCGTTGGTGATTCCAGTGATTTGACCTATAACTGGAGTTTCTCAGATGATGGTACTTTTGGTGGCAGTCCGCAGGTAACTCATTCTTTTTCTCGGCCCGGGGTTCACAAGGTGACACTTTTCGTGACCGATGAAGCCGGAGTGTCAAGCACAGCCCGAATTTTGACGGTTGAAATTGCCAATCCTTTGCCAATCATCACCGTTCAAATCCTCGATGCTTGGTATAATGAAGAACAACTCACCGTTTCTAGTGTCCTTCCTGAAGTAACAGATATCGATTGGTCTCGAACCTTTAATGAACAAGATGAAACGTTTTCTGCACCCGATTATTTGTTGTATTTTGATTCTGATGGTACCCGTGATGGCGATCAATCGTTTGAAGGTAAATATGTTCCTTTCGATGCTAATTCTCCTGATTGGAACGGCCTTGTACAATATACCTGGGATTTCGGCGATGGCTCCCCACTTGACCATGCAGCAACTCCTTGGCATGCCTATTCTCTTCCAGGAACCTACACCGTTTCGCTTACTGTCCGAGATGCATTTGGTACGGGTGATGTTAGCAGAGACCACTTCACAGTGGTCATCGACCATCCACCGATTATTCAGAACTTCTACATTCCAGAAGAAATTATAGTTTCTGATTCGAACTCCTTCGCCGCAAATATTTCTGATCTTGAAGCGAACCTTGGCATTGCAGTCTATCGGGACACGAACATCAACGATGGTTCCATCTCTGACCGAGATGAAACACTCAGTCCAGACTTGCAAATACGCTGGGACTTGGATATCGAAACTGATGCTGACAACAACGGAAATCCTGCCGATGATTGGGTCGAGCCCATGCCTGGGCTAGGGACTCGAGTTACTGGAAGTTGGAGTGAAATCGGTACTTACACGATTCGTTTGGAAGTTTGCGATAGTGTTGGTATCTGTGATTCTATCGACCAAGAAATTGATGTCAGTCCCGAGCCTTCTGAACCTCCTTCTTTGTCTGATTTTAGTGTTGAAGAATGGAAGAGTTGGCTTACTGAAGCTGGATCTGACGTTGCAACCTTTGCAGCACTTATTGCGGTGGCGCTAATTCTTGGTTGGCTTGTCATGCGAGAACCGTCTGAAATTGAGGATGAGGCAAAACAAGCAGCTGAGACCTATACCGATGTTGAGCATGTCGAAAACCAGGGTGGTTTACTCGGCATGGATCATCATGCTCCACCTCCTGCTCCAGGCATCTTGTCAAAAGAGGAACGTAAAAGTGATGAGAGCCAGTATATTCGGCCTCTTCGAAGAAGAGGTTGACCGTTACTTTGTATAACCTCCTTTGGTATCGTAACACGAGGAGAGGTCATGTCAGCACACATACGAGTGGGTTCGATTACGTTGACCTTGCTCCTCCCTATGCTTTTTGTGATGCTTTCGACCCCAATCTCGATGCAGGTGCAAGCTGCAGATTCTTGTTCAGGAGACACTTCTCCGATTCGCTGGAATGAGACGGCCCAACGTATGGCTTTGGTTCCATTCTACAGCGGTAATTGGTGGGATAGTTGGTTTGAAGATGACGATAGGCGCAATGGAAGAAGGGGCAATGGGAATAACAATGAAGATATTGCAGAAGAAGAACCTCAAACTCCTCCTGATACCTCTTTGAATCCTGAAGAACCCTGGATGTATGAAGATTGGACGCTGCCTCGTCTTGAGCCGCTTGAAGAAAACCACTACACGACGATGTTGATTGGTAATGACAGCGTTGGTGCTTTACGCGTAAACCTCTCTGCAAACTATCGTACGACTGTTTGTATTCGTCTTCAAGACATGAACCTCAATGCAATTGATGGCGATGTCTATCTTCTTACAACAGAGCAATATGACAATTATGCTCAATCATACGAATCTACTCACCAGGAAGATGGCTATTCTGAACTTGAACAATCGCTTTCGAATATCCCCCCTGAATGGAGAAGTTTCAATTTCTTAGGTTGGAAATCGTATAGGGACTCGCATGAGTATGAGAAAACCTCTGAAGTTAATTTCGCTTTGAACCTGGATGGTCCAGAAGTTTACACCTCGCTCTTTTCAGATTCAGACTGGCAAGATTTCTATATTGTCATCGACACTTGGGATAATGTCCATGACGGCGATGCAGATGCTCCCAATTCCATTGTTGCTGCAGATGTGACGATCATTACGACTGAACGAAGTTTGATTCTCCCTCCTTTTACCGTATCTCTTGTATTCTTTGTCGTCCTTCTTGGTACACTTTCTCTTCCGTTCATCCTCAATGCAAAGTATATGAGAGCAGGATTGGTTGCTGAAATTCCTCAGAACATTGTCCCTTCACTTGATACCGCTCCCGAGTATACTTCACTGAATCCACTGGCTTCGCCTTCTGTGCAGGAGGTCTTGCCATCTTCAATGGAGGCCCCGAAAGATGTGGTTCAAATTCCCGGACTTGTATCACATGCAGATCCTTTGCCGCAGATGACATCTACAGGACCTGACAGTCAAGCTAAGTCTGAATCAGAATTGCTCTAAAAACCCTGTTTGCAAGGGCTGTATTCGAATTTAATACTCGAGGAGTCTCCAAGCATCTTGGAGGTCTCGAACGTTCACAAGGCCCTTGTCAGAGAGTCTGAATTCGTCTCGCATAGTTGCATAGACCAAATCTTGGCCCAATGTTGGGGCGTGAATCCTGGTCCAATCCCCGCCGTTTCCAAGCGCCATGATGCTGTAAGGAGGGGTTTCTTGTGCACTCAATGTGTTTGCGGCATCGACCAGTTGAAGTGCATCTTGATGATCTTTGAGTGTGCTGCAGAATTTGACGATATCACCACTGTCTCCATTTGAGGTCACAAAGGTGACGATTTCTTCAGCACTTGGCGTTCCGTCCATGTTGTGTTGTGAAGCGATGATTTGACATTTTGCTGCTTTTGCGGCTTCAACAAGGGCCTTGCGATCTTTGGCTTTGATTGAGAGTTCAATGTCAATCCATTTGACCTCGGAACCAATTGCAGCTTCAAGGATGGCGAGGCGTTGCTTCTCGTCACCAGAGAAATGCCCACCGTCACGAACAGCACGAACTGAAAAAATGACTGGAAGTGCAATTGCTTCTTTGAGAGCAGCGATTGATTTTTCGACATTTACTTCTTCAAAGTCCAATACGGGCCATTCATTGACTGGGAGCATGGTTGAGACACGGTTGCCTTCTGCATCCTCGGAAATGACTGCTTGAGGCTTTTTAAGGTACAAACGGTCAAATCGAACTTCGATCATATTAGCGCCTTGAATTCCTGCGCGAGCAGCTTCGTCAACCATTGCTTTCACGGTTGTTTCTTCAAGAGATACGCATATCTTCGGGTTGGCCATGCTTTCGGCGACTTTGGCACGCTTCTTAACGCTCTCGCTTGTAAAGTGTTGAATAATTGCTCCAAATGAAGAGATTTCTTGGCCAGATTTAGTTATGAATCTGGATGAATTTCCTCCCTTCAAACGTGGTGTTCAACCTTACAATTCCACTCCTAAATGGTGCAGTTTGACATCCCTTTTACAGTACCTTTATACCCCCTCGGCACAGGGTAAAGTTGTAGAGGGGCGAGAGGGTAAAGAAATAGAGGACTGCGGCCCAAAATTATCTCATATAATGCCTAACTTTTCAGCACTTTTAGAATCTACTAAAAACCCCCTCAAACACCCCAATGGAGAAATTATTTTGTCAGACGATTACGGCGCATCCAGCATTCAAGTTCTCGAGGGCCTCGAAGCAGTTCGATTGCGACCAGGTATGTATCTCGGCGACCCACACGACGGTTCAGCTCTCCATCACTGTATTTGGGAAGTCGTCGACAACTCCGTCGACGAACATCTTGCCGGCCACACCCCCCGCATCGACATCACGCTCAACGCCGACCATTCGCTCTCGGTCCGAGATTACGGTAGAGGGATTCCTGTCGGTTTGCACGAAGACTACGGCGTCTCTGCTGCTGAAGTCATCATGACAAAGCTCCACGCTGGCGGTAAATTCGACAACAGTTCGTACAAGGTCTCAGGCGGCCTTCACGGCGTTGGCGTCTCTGCAGTCAATGCGGTTTCAGAATGGATGGACGTCACCATCCACCGCAATGGAATCGTCCATTATCAGCGGTTTGAGGCTGGAGTTCCAGTAAAACCATTGGCTGAGGTTGGCACATGCGATGACACGGGCACGACCATTACATTCAAGCCGGATTTGTCGATTTTCACCGAAGTCACAGAATTCGAGTTTGAACAAATCAACACCCGACTCAAGGAAACATCATTCCTCAACGCAGGCCTTCAGATCGTGATTCATGACGAACGGGCTGAAGAGGCGCATGTTGTCGAACACCTTTACGAAGGTGGATTGGCAGAATTCGTCCGCCAACTCAATGAGCGAAAAGAAGCAATGCACGATGACGTCATCGTCATTCAAGGCGAGAAAGAAATTGAAAAAGGCATGGTGTCGGTTGAACTGGCACTGCAATGGTCTGATGCGTTCAGTGAATCTATTCTTTGCTATACGAACATCATCCGTAACAAAGATGGTGGGACCCACATGTCGGGATTGCGAACAGCGCTCACCAGTTGTATTAACGGCTATGCGAAGAAGCGAAACTTGCTCAAGGGCGACGCTCTTTCTGGCGAAGATGTCCGTGAAGGACTTGCTGCCGTCGTCAGCGTTAAACACCCAGACCCTTCCTTTTCTTCACAAACCAAAGACAAACTCGTAAGCAGTGAAGTCACTGGGATCGTTCAAACCGTTGTGTATGAAAAACTCGGCGAGTTCTTCGAAGAGAACCCAAGTGTTGCAAAGCAAATTGTCGACAAAGCACTTCTCGCCTCCAAAGCCCGTGAAGCAGCTCGCAAAGCCCGCGACCTCACTCGACGCAAGGGTGTACTCGAAGGTGGCGGCCTACCTGGTAAGTTGGCTGATTGTCAGTCACGAGACCCAAGGGAATGTGAAGTCTATCTGGTAGAAGGTGATTCTGCAGGCGGTTCAGCAAAGACTGGCCGTGACCGACGCATACAAGCAATTCTGCCTTTGCGTGGTAAAATTCTGAATGTTGAACGCCAAAAGCATAACATCGCAAAGGTGTTCCAGAACCAAGAAATTCAAACGATGATTCGTGCTTTCGGCGCCGGTGTTGGGAACAATCCCGAAGATGAAGGCGGATTCAATCCTGAAAAGTTGCGCTACCACAAACTCATCATCATGACTGACGCTGATATTGACGGAGCCCACATCCGGACATTGATGCTGACCTTCTTGTGGCGCTTTATGCGGCCTGCAATTACTGGAGGCCACGTCTACATCGCACAACCACCTCTCTATCAATTATCAAAAGGAAGGGTCAGCAAGTATGCCTTTTCGGATGAGGAACGCGATTCAATTATTGATGAATTACGTGGCGATAACCCCAATGTTAAGATTGGCGTACAACGTTACAAAGGTCTTGGTGAAATGAATCCAGAACAATTATGGGAGACGACAATGGACCCAGCAACCCGAACAATGCTCAAAGTGACTGTTAAAGATGCTGAAGAAACCGATCGAATGTTTGAGATCCTCATGGGCGAGGATGTTCCAGACAGAAGGGCGTTTATTGAACGTCACGCTAAGGAGGTGACCAACCTTGACATCTGATGATATTGAAGATAACCAAGAAGAGGAAGAAGTCGATGAAACGATTTCAACGGAAAACGTTCTGAACCACCCCTTGAACGATGAAATGAAAACATCGTACATCAATTATGCAATGTCTGTCATCATCGGTCGTGCATTACCCGATGCTCGTGACGGATTAAAACCCGTTCACCGCCGTGTTCTCTACGGTATGTACGAAGGCGGACACACCTCTGAAAGGAAATACAGTAAATCTGCACGTTCTGTTGGTGAAGTCATGGGTAAGTATCACCCGCACGGTGATCAATCGATTTACGACACCATGGTCCGTATGGCACAAGAGTTTTCACTGCGTTATCCTTTGGTTGATGGCCAAGGAAACTTTGGTTCAATCGACGGGGACCCGCCTGCAGCAATGCGTTATACTGAAAGTCGCCTCGACAAAATCGCCAAGCATATGCTTGAAGATATCGATAAGAAAACAGTTGA
>CASIAP010000013.1 GCA_949372645.1 Candidatus Poseidoniaceae archaeon
ATGGCCACTGTTGCCATTCACAACGTCGTTGTGTCTCGACCTCTTCCAAAGGAACTGTCCTTTGCAAGTACTGGATCAGCAACCCTCGAGGAGAACACACTTACATGGGAAGTTGGCACTCTTTCCGCTGGTGAAAAGCAAGTCCTCAACATCGAAGGAACCATCGTGGTATCTGGAACCAAATCCATTAACGCAGGAGTTGCCTCGGCAACATACACCTCCAACTCGACCCTTTCAAACTTGAACTTCAGAGAACTCGATGCTTTCTGCCGTGGATTCTCTTACATGCGAGTCCGTGAAGATGAACGCCCGGACAACTGGCTTTGCCGAACTACGTTTGAGAACCGCTCATCATTTGCTGTCGATTTGGTCAAACTCCAAGTTCGCATGAAGGGAAGCGATGACTTGCTTTTCGATATTAACGATGTTCGACAAGATGTCAAGCCTCATGGAAAGTGGGAAAGTGAAGAGCGTACTGTTATGGCACAATCAAAGCCTGACTTTGCGACTGAACTTGCCTACACCATCCTTCCACGAGCAAGCCGAAGTACAGAAGGCACCATTAGCCTTGAAGCAAAGACGCTACAAGTGGTTGAAGCGAATTTAGAAAAGGTGTACTCAACCACTGGATTGCGGTCATACCGTTCCCAAAAGGTCACTGCCTGCTTAACATTGAGCAATAACGGTTCTTCGGACATCAACTTGATGCGAATTACAGATGATGTTCCTGGACTCTTCGATGCTCCTGATGCCTCTGCCATGACCATTAAGATCAATGGCAAGGAACTCGATGCAGATCAAATCAAAACAGAGATTAACAGTGGAATTACACTGGAAAAGACAAACCGTTCCCCTGATGGAGATGGCCACACGTTGACCATCACTGTTGGTGCACGTGGCCCCGTTGGCCTCAAACCTGGAAAGAACATGACCATTGAATACGAGCTGATTTCTCCAGACCCGTCTCCGGACAACACCAACATTACCGCACCCGCTCGAACTGAATTCAGTGCAGAGCGATACGGACCAGTTTGCACACGAGATACAACTGAAGCTCCATCAATTAGTGTAATTCACAACCGACGTGACTTCTCTTTTGGTAAGACAACACAAAAGATTGGTGGCAAAGGTCGTCATGAAGTCTTGATTTTGTTTTCCAACGATGGAGATACCGCTTTGCAAGATGTTATTCTAAGCGATATCATTCCGGAGAAGTTTGAAATTAAGGATTGGTTGATTCGTGGTAACAACGACAAGCGTGACGACTGTGAAATGGCTACGAAATCCGGCGAAGGTGGAACACACATCACTTGGACGGTTCCAATCGTCGAAAAAGGTGAACGCCTGGAAGTTTCCTTTGAAATTATTGGCCCTGGCGTCATTGATGGCGAAGCAGGAAACCGATTCCACGGCGTCCACTTTGGAGACGAAGTCGAAACTGACGATATTGCGTCCTCAACTGAAGAACCAGTCGAAGAAACTGTTGAAGAGTCAACTGAGGAACCTGCGGCAGAAGAAGCTGAATCGAATATCTCATGGAGAGAGGATGTCTTACTCCGAGTCATGGCTGCTGCTGACATTGATGTCAGTGAGCGTGATGCCTTTGTTGCTCATGCAGTAAACTTTGATCTGGATGACAATGGATATCTCAAGAAGGCTGAACTTGAAGCTGCTGCTAAAGCATGGAATGCTGATGCATCCGCTGAAGAAGCTGTAACTGAAGAAGCTGTAACTGAAGAAGCTGCAACTGAAGAAGCTGTAACTGAAGAAGCTGTAACTGAAGAAGCTGCAACTGAAGAAGCTGTAGAAGAACCTGCTGAAAAGAATTGTCCGATTTGTATGGCAGTCAATGCACCGGATGCCGGTGCTTGCTCTGTTTGTTCGTTTACTTTCGAGTGATTTAATTCTGAACGAGCGTAAAAGTTACGTTCATTCCGGTAAGACCCATTGAGGCCAGTTCTCATTATCTGAAGAGTTGCTCACGAGAATCAGTACTGGTCGTTCAACCTTCGAAAGAACAATCTCTAACGAACGTTTTGTTGATGGTGGAATGACACCATCTCGAAGATCAACTGCCAACCACGCATCAGGATACTGCCCCATCCATGCTTCAAGTTCTGCTTCTATTCCTTCAGGTGGAATACCTTGGCGGACACTTGCAATGAAACCCCAACCGGGTGGACAGCGACGTTCAGCATCAGTCCACAGAAAAACCCGACGCGAGCCCGGCAATCGACTCAATTGTGCATCTGCCTCATCCAACGTTATGCAAACCGGACGATTTGGCATTGGCATTGGCAAGGAATGGCGCCAAGTTCGGTCCAAATCCAACGGTTCTCTACGGCGCATAGCATACCGATGTCGCCACATCGTTTCAATCTCTCGGCACCGAGTGTATGAAGTGGACCAATGCGAGAGAAATACAAGCGAACCTTCATGCCCTCTATGCGCCGCCCTCAGTTCATGTCCAACGGGAATGCACCCCCGCCACCTCAACCGCCAGGTGGGTCTATGCTCATGATGCTTGGAGTAATGGTTGTGATGACGTTGCTCATCATGAATCCAGGTATTCGTTCTACATTGGGTGATGTGGCTGACCCTGTGCTGTCGCCAATACTTCCTGAGGAAGCCTATTTCGTCCTCACAGTACTCATCCTCGGTAGTTTTTCAATGACCATGAATACCGTTCTTCGTAATTTCTTTACCGACCCAATGGCTCAAGCTCACATCGGACATCGACAGGGCCAAGTCCGAAAAATGATGAATGATGCTCGTGTCTCTCGTGATCCAATTTTGCAAGAGAAAGCGACGACCCTTCAACAACAAATGATGCCTGAACAATTGAAAGTACAAATGGGTGCGATGAAGCCAATGATGTTTACAATGGTATTCATCATCGGTATTTTCGCTTGGTTGACGACTGCAGTTGAAGATTTCCGAGTCGATTATGTATCGCTACCCTGGGCATCAGAATGGAATTTACTTGACGACAAATTCCTCTTTTTCCCTGCATGGATTTGTGCATATATCTGCATGAGCGCCCCTCTTGGCCGAATTATTGACCGACATATCAAACTGTTCCGATACCGAAAGCACCCGTTAGTGACTGCTGGAGAAACACTCAAAGAACCACTTCTTCACTTAGTGGTCTCTTCAACATCCTCAGTCAACAATGATACCAAGCGTCGGCAGCAAAGAAACCAACGCAATAACCCCAGTAACCGCGCTAAGTCGAAAGTGTGGGCAAAGGATGAAAATACCGAAAAAGCAGTGAAGGTTGAATCTAAATCCAATGAATGCCCAGAATGTGGACTCAGTATGATTACGAAACTCGGAGCCAGAAGCCGACGTTGTGACGTTTGTCGGCACGAGTGGGTGTAGACATGCCGCGGATTACCGTGTCAGGGCATCCAGGCAGTGGAACCAGCACATTAGTGAAAGGGCTCGTCAAGCATTTCGGCTGGACTTCACTTAACGGTGGCGATGTGTTTCGAAGTGAAGCAGTCAACCGTGACATGACGCTTCAGGAATTCGGAGAGTTATGCAAAGAAGATTTGGAAGTTGACCGGGCACTGGACAAACTCTTACAAGAACAAATGCTGGAAAACTCTGCAGATATTGTTGAATCACGATTAGCAGGATGGTGGGCATATCGATTGGAAATCCCTTGTGTTCGGCTCTGGTTAGACGTTGATGAACATGAACGAGCAAAGAGAGTCACCTCTCGCGAAGGAATCTCTATAGAAGCTGCGCTTGAAGAAAATAAAAAACGTTCATCGGTCGATGCAGAACGCTTTATGGAACTCTACCAACTGTTGCCTGAACAGCGCGAACCCTATACCTCATTACTTGACGCAACAAACCTTGGCAGTGAGGAAGTCCTTGCTGCCACCATCACAATTTTGGAGAAATACCTATGACACTACACATCCTTGATGCCGCTGCCTCCACAAATCTTGCCATTGGTGGTATTCCAGATGACCGTGATGTGGAAGAGCGTCTCGCCTCCGGATTTATTCTTCTTGATAAGCCAGCAGGTCCAACTTCTCATCAACTCGCATCGTGGGCACGTGACCTGTTTGGTCTCGAACGATTGGGCCATGGCGGCACTCTTGACCCGTTTGCAACAGGAGTACTTCCTTTGATGGCTGGCAAAACAATGAAGCTGACCAAAAAAATTCTTACACACAAAAAGACCTACATCTGTGTGTTCCGATTTGCTACAGTTCCTGATGAAGCCCAACTCAAGAAAGTAATGAAGCAACTCACTGGGCGTGTCTACAATGTCCCACCAGAAGTTTCTGCTGTCAAAGTTCAAGTTCGAACTCGTAAGATTTTTACATTTGATCACATAGAGATGAAGGGAAACGATATGATTGCCCGAGTCTACTGTGAAGCTGGTACGTACATTCGTACAATGGCTCGTGACCTCGGACTTCTATTGGATATGAAAGTTCAACTAAAGGAATTGCGCCGTGAGAACACAGGTGTGTTCAAGTTGGAAGATTGTATCACCATGCAAGATTTAGCAGATGCTGTTTGGCTCTGGAAAGAATGCAACCAACCTGAAGCCTTGCTACGGGTCATTCATCCAATCGAAAAGTTGTTGCTCGATTTACCATCTGCCACTGTCAAAGATAGTGCTGCTGCTGCTTTAGCCCATGGCGCACCTTTGTTGCGACCTGGTCTGGTTAATATTTCTGCAGGAGTCAAGGCTGGAAAAGAAGTCGTGATTCAAACCCTCAAAGGTGAAGCGGTTGGTATTGTAACGCTTACGCTCAGTACCGATGAACTCGCTGGTATTAACGAAGGTGAAGTTGCTCGACCAAGTATGGTCTTGCTCGATGAAGGATTATACCCTCGTCGCTGGAAATCTCCAGAGTGAATCAAATTTGATTCTCAAGCTTCAACATATTCTTCGTAAATATATTCATCTGTTTCAATTCGTATTTTTAATACTGACATCATTCCCACATCCACTTTGTCAACAGGTGTTGAACGGCCCCCACAGCCTCAAAGCAATTTTTTGTGAGACGGTCCCCCTATCAAGTTTGAGGACACTTTTCGCGTTATCCGTCATCCAGCGTCTCTTCATCAAGCAAATGCGAGAGAATCTTTTTTCATTCCAGTTTCTTGATTTTTGCTGGAGTTAAGAAGATGAATACACAACTAATCCCCACGACCGCCATCAATGTAAGCCCCCAAAAGACTCCATCGGAGAGATCTGAATCTGAAGAGACGTCAAGAGAGGAGAGAGCAGGTTCAATAGCGACTGCAAGCAAACCCTCATTGTTATCCTCTTGACCTTCCTCAATCTCGAGACCTCGGTCAATTACAGCACGAATCTGAACCTGTTGGGTGTCATAAGGGACTTGCCAATCACACGTCACATAAGCGACAGTGCCTGGTTGAAGCAAGGGCAGAGTTTCAAAATCAATCAACTCCGTATTCGCTTCACATCGCACTGAAATCATACTTGCATCGGCTTGACCAATGTTTCGGACAAGGACTCGAATAGAAACAATATCACCTGCACGAATTGTGTCCTTTCCAAGGTCAATTTCTTCGACATAGAGGTCGGGGAGGGCAAGAACTTCAAGGTCCAAGATCCTCTCGTGACAAGAGGTTTGGTCACACAGTGAAATCAGTACAGAAGTGAAACCAGGTATTGGTGCATTTACAGTCAAGGTTTTGTTGAATAAATCCACTGTGACCCAGGAACGATTTGAAGAAGCCGTCAAATCTGATGAATCAATATCGGTATAATCAAAGGAAATATCGGTTGGAATAGATAACTCCACCAGTACTAAGGATTGAAATTCCTGAAGAGCTGGTGTGTCGTCAATAGTCTCGACATTGGCAATAAAAGTTTCAACCCATGTATTTCCCGCAGCATCAGTAACTGTCGTTTGAATCGTAGCTTGGCCAGACGATTCAGGTTGGAGGGACAAACGAATGTCACCTTCAGTTAAATCAACAACGATAAGGTCGGGGTTGGAATTAGAAAAACTAATTTGGAGATCTTCATAGGCAGTACGGTCATCAGTACAACGGTATAAAAATGGTAAAATGCGTCCTCCACCATCTTCTGTCAAATATTGGTCCCCAACTGGAATACAAAGAGGGTCTTCATCCCAATCAATTTCATAGCCACCAGTGATGGTCATCGAGGAAATCTCAAAGGCGGTTGTACTCGCATTTCCAAGTGAACCCCAAGTAAACCATACTTTCAATTCGACTTTGATTGATGAATCTCCCGCTTTCATATGCTTACCGATTGGGAAAGTGAGGGTCAAAGAGGGAGATAAGGTCACAGGTTGGTTGGTGACTAACTCATCATTCACATAGAGAAGCCAGCGCGAGGTCGAAGAATTTAAACCATCAATATCTCCAAATATTCTGCCTTGTAGCGAGAGAGTTGGGTCATTGACGTCAACAGTGAATGTCGAGATACATGCATCGACTGTTGAAATCCGAAGTTGGGTGAACAAATGGTCAGGAAGAAGCATGTGTTCATCCATTGAAACAAATTCGGAAAAGGAGGTGCCGTCATCCGAAAAGGAATATTCAATGGTCACATCATCGAGCGACTCATCTTCTAAAGTGTAGTGAACTCTTCCAATTCGTTGATTCGGAGGTGTTTCAATAATTTCACTGGTCCAACTGCCAGATGTGCCCGAAATACTGGATTGGAGTCCACATCCCGCTAATGCCATGTTTTCGGATGTTCCCAGCATGAAGTCAAGGCCAATAACTGGCATTTGATGGCCAGTGAACTGTGTTTGTGCAGAACCGTATTCACCACCATACCAGGGTGTTTTCATAGTCACATCTATGCCGACTGCATCGACATTGAGTTGTGAATCATCTGTTGAACCAACTGAAACGTAATCCAAGGTAATCACTGCGTTTTGTATCATGTTCCAATCCCAAGTAGCGAGACTCGAAATGTTGTACGACCAGGTATTTGAAAGGTAATCAAGTGAACTTTGGGTATGCGAAAACGTGGTCAAAGATTCAAATTGACCATCGTAATTGAGGGAGATTCGAACAGAGTCTTGGTACAGCGGGTCTGGTACTGAAAAGGCAACGACGACATCGACTGCAAGAATGTCATACTCTGTCGAGCCAGCAGCATTGAATGAAGACAATTGAATCTCTGGTCCAGTCGACCAAGAGGTTGCCCCATCAGGACTGCCCATTGAGTTGTTCGAATCTGTCGGCGTGGATTGAGCCCAGAAAGTCATGCTGTCTTGATTCACTGGCCGATGATGAACCATAGTGAGGCGTTGATCGGCCACCATAGATTCAGTGTAGCTTGCAGGATCTTCTGAAAAAGAAGTTAAAGCACCGAGAGACCAATTTGAAGGTTGAGCGAAATCACCTTGTGGAAAGATTTCGACGGTATTTGTTTGATGGACTGAACGTGCTGACACAGCGCTATAAGGCGCTAAGAGTAACAAAAATAGAAGAAAAATGACGACCGAATGACTCGGCTTTGTTGTTCGCATGATTAGACGAGGCCAGCGAATACACTTGAATAAGAGGGTGCCTCGATTCACAGTTTCGACGATTGAAAGTATGATACGCTCTACGGATTATTGAAATACCACGCCAATGACCGCGACTTACCTCTCATGGCTGTGATGGTGTAGGGGTTAGCACGGCAGATTGTGGTTCTGCCAGCCCGAGTTCGATTCTCGGTCACGGCCCCTTTAGTTTCCATCCAGTTGATCTTGGTCGATTTTATGACCCATTCGCTCAACTTTTGTCTCCAAATAGAACCGGTTTTGTTCACTTACTCCCACAACAAGTGGAATCAGATCTACAACTGTGATTCCATGACGTTCGAGCTGCTCTCGCTTATTTGGATTGTTTGAAAGCAAATTTACATGTGAAATATTGAGGGCAGAAAGCATACTCGCTGCAATACTATAGTCACGGCCATCGGCCGGTAATCCAAGCATCAAGTTCGCATCGAGGGTATCAGCACCTTTGTCTTGAAGATGGTACGCCTGAATTTTGGCATGTAAGCCAATGCCTCGGCCTTCTTGGCGCAAATAGAGCAAACAACCCCAGCCGCGCTTCACGATGGCTTTCAAAGCGGAATCAAGTTGAGGCCCGCAGTCACACCGTAGACTGCCCAATACGTCACCTGTCAAGCATTCCGAATGAACTCGAACAAACACAGGGTCGGGACCTTTCATGTCACCCAGCGTAAGGGCAACATGATCGAAACCAGTTGATGCTTCATGAAAGATTCGAATATGGAAATCAGCATGAATAGTAGGAAGTTTGGCTTCACTTGGAACTGAATCATTTTCAACTAATTGAACGGGTGGAATTTCACTGGTCATTCAATCACCTCGATCAAAAAGCGAAGTTCGCCTGCTTTTTCCTCAATGGAGAGAATAGTGTTCTTTCCTCGTGTCGTCAATAAGGGCATGTCATGCACCGTTTCAGGGTCATCTGCCCAGACTTCCAATATTTGCCCTGCATCCATATTCGAAAGAGCCTTTTTAGCTTCAGCAATCGGGACAGGGCAGAAAAATCCAATGACATCGAGCCGATGGGTTGGAGAAACCAAAGCCCCATCTCCAAGAGAAACCACATCGACCATGGCACACCCTAGCCATCATCCCTTTCAAGTCCTCCGAAATACTAACAGAAGTGTTTGTATCAAAAATCAAGCTGGGTTAAGAGAAACCGCAACTTGATGAAGAGGAACACCTACGCAAAGCCATGAGCACGAATTCTAAGTCCTCCTCAAGCAAAGAGGATTTAGACTGGTCCGAAGTTGGTCAACTCGGTCTTCGATATGCACGAATTCCACTGGCTCTTCTGTGTGTCGAAGCATTTTACTGGTTTTTGACACAACCTTCAGACACTTTGGCACCTTTGCAGGTGACTGAAGCATGGTTATGGAATGCAATTACAAATTTGTTGTATAGTGATGGCGAATATGTAGCCTCAACCTTGTCAACTCACAATGGATGGATGACGAGAATTGATTTTCTGCATGTGGACTTCCCAGGACCATACAACACTGTCGGCCTGTATGTTTCGGATGAATGTGCAGGCGTCCATGAAATGATCTTCTTATCGACACTTGTCGCCATGACAGAAGGGGTGCCACAACGACTGAAAATTCGCTCAATTCTCGTGATGTGCAGCATTATCTATGTTCTCAATATCATGCGTCTGGTCATGTTCTTCCCAATTGCTGTGAATGATTGCACCATGAATCCAAATCAAGCAGAATGCCTCTCGGGGATGTGGA
The DNA here is from genome assembly GCA_949372645.1 of Candidatus Poseidoniaceae archaeon. Lineage (GTDB taxonomy): Archaea > Thermoplasmatota > Poseidoniia > Poseidoniales > Poseidoniaceae > MGIIa-L1. The sequence goes on from CASIAP010000013.1 coordinate 9,281, forward strand.
ACTTCCATACTGCAGTCTATGAATGGGGATTCTTAATCGTGCTTGTGACGATGTGGGTCATCTGGTTTTGGAAAGTTGGAGGTCCTGCACGAACGCTTGAAGCAAGTGTTTCGAACGCTGCTGGTGATGAAAAATGGCGATTAAAGTTCCGAAACCAATGGTCCTCCAAACACTATTACTTCCTTGCTGGAGCTGTGATGTTGTTGCTGTTCGCTGCACATAATGTGACTTCAAATGAAGAAGCAATGAGTGCAAAAGAAACACTTGACTTCTGCTACTTCTCTGAACTTGTAACTTCAGAGTGTGGCCAAGCTCAAAATCGGTGGAATGATGCAATCGGATATGCTTGGTCTCTCTCTGCATTAGGCCTGGTAGTGATTGGTACAACATCGGTCGTGATTCAGCGACCCGATGAGGACGGTAATTGGCCCCAATCGAAGCGCCAAAAGGAGCAAATCGACACTCTCGAAGTCGAAGAAAAGATTCCTCGTTCTCGCCATAATAAGAAAAAGTCTGGTTCTTGGAAAAAGAACAATGATTCTCCGGAAGCAATTGAAGAGAACAGTCAACAAGATTCAGTTGTTATGCATTCCTTAGATGAATCTGGTGCAGAGAATGCATCAGAAGAAGAGTGAGAATCACTCAAAAATAGTTCCAGTAACTCGCTGGCCAGCCATGTCGTGCTTTTGAAGCGCCTTCATTGCAAGACCAACTTTGCTGGTGTGAATACTGATAAAAGTAGAAGCATCATCAAAATGAACATCTCCAAGAGCCATCTCATCACAACGGAGTGCTCGCTGGAACCAAGAGGCGACCGAGCGAGACGATCCTGCTACTGATGGATTGATGTCCAGTTGAAGCGTTACGAATCCGAAGACATCTGCCGTTTCTCCGAAGTCATCTTGACGAGCAACTGGGTCACGGTCAATGCCGTCTGGAAGTTCTGGAGCTTCGCTATCCATGATGTCCAATCCATAGGTTGCCATAATTTTCGAAAGTTGTGGAGCATCATCTCGGGAAACTAAACTCCAAGCTTCACCCTTACGACCAATACGGCCAGTTCTTCCAACACGGTGAATAAAGGAATCCAAATCGACTGGTAAGTCATAGTTGACCACCAAAGTAATTCCATCGACGTCAATTCCTCGAGCTGCAACATCGGTTGCAACAATGGTCTTGACTTCACCCTCTTTGAAACGATTGAGAATCTTTTCACGTTGGTTTTGACTCAAATCTCCATGCAATCCTTCGACGACAAAACGATGCTTGTTCAATCTCTGAACGGCAAGGTCAACCATTCTCTTGGTGTTGCAGAAGATGATGGTTTGGTCTTCATCACTCATTCTACACATCAATCTTCCAAGCGCCCAGAGTTTGTTGGAGCGACCGATTTTGATGCTGTACAAATCAATAGGAGGAATATCCAATTCTTCAGTATTGGTAAGAATAAATTCCGGGTCATTCATGAACTCATGAGCTGCATCAATAATTTCTTGAGGGAATGTTGCTGAAAACAGAAGCGTCTGTTCACGGTTCTTCATGCGTTCAGTAACCCACATGATATCTGGGAAGAAACCCATGTCGAGCATTCGATCTGCTTCATCAAGACAAAACAGAGTTGGTAATTCAAGGTTGATGTGACCACGTTCGGTCATGTCCATTACTCGGCCTGGAGTTCCAACAATGATGTCGACACCATTGCTGAGAGATTTGGCTTGCTTTTCAAGATCAGTTCCACCATAGACAGTTTGAATCAGAAGTCCACTTTCGCCTTGTAAGGTTTGGAATTCCTCTGCGACTTGGTTTGCAAGTTCACGAGTAGGAGTCAGAATCAATGCTTGCAATTCACCTGTTGCTTGACAACGTTCGAGAATTGGTAAACCAAATGCTGCAGTTTTTCCGGATCCTGTCCGAGCTTGCCCAATAACGTCTTTACCAGAGCGAGCGAGTGGAATCGTGTCTTTTTGGACCTGCGTTGCACATTCCCAACCAATCTTTTCAAGACTGTCAAGTAAATGTTGAGGAAGGTCCCAAGAGTCAAAGCGAGTATTGGTAAACATGTAATCATCTCCGTCTCGGTATTTCGAGTGGGTCGCCGAGACGGTGGCAACCCCATCGAGTGGAATCAGTAGTTATCGCGTTCAGCGATTTCTGCTTGGAGGATACCCATCCAATACTTTCGAGCATTGTCTCGGGTAAGTGGACGACGTGTCTGTCGAACATGTTCCAAAATGTATTGTCGGAACTTTAGGGATTTGTTTCTATTAATGCCTTTAGGGGTGATTCCATCCCACAAGCGTTCGAACTGCTCAGCCTTATCATTGAATGCTTCAACCATCATATTCACCTCTAAGCAATCGGTCCACTGACGCTCCCTTCTTAACCATACCGACATGGGTATTGGCTAAATGATGAACGAATTTCACAGATTTCAGAAATAATCTGCGTCGTCATCGGCATCTTCATCTTCAAAATCATCATCATATCCCATCATTTCATCTTGACTCACAGCACGATAAACCGGAGCCGGTGCTGTTTCAGCTGTTGACGTTTTGGAGTCACTCACTGGATTCTTATCGGGTGACGAACCATTTTCTTTCGAAGCCTGAGATGGGTCAGTTGGGCGTATGGGCTCCAAACCAACTCGATGGCCGTGTGCCTCTGCAACCTCTCTGTCTAAAGTTGGAACAGGTGCAGCAGGGGCAAGTTGGGCATTCTTTTGTGCTTCTGTCCCTTCAAGTGATGCGTCAAAGACCATTTCTTTGAGAGAAGCAATAATCTTCTCATCTTTTTCAGTGTTGAGGAGTTCTTCTGCCATTGCTCGGAGCACTTCTTCTCCGAAAAGTCGAGGAAGAAGTTCGACGCATGCCGAGCGAACTTTGAGGTCTTTCGAGGTAGTTCCACGAACGACAAGATCACGGGCACGACCGTTGTCCGTGTCCAAAACTTGAATCGCCTTGATTGCACTCATTCGAACATCGGGGTCTGAGTCAACTAAGGCGCGTTCTGCGAAGAGGGTGGCCATTCTCGATTCTTTACGAGCAAGAGCTGGGAGATTCTTAGCAGCAACCCGTCGAACTTCGACCTCTGCATCATTCAAGGACCAAGAGATGAGATCCCATACTGCTGAGTCGCCTTTATTGACAATCTTCTTGAGCAAGGCAGTAGCTTTCTTTCGGAGTTGCATATCTTCTTCCAGCAATAACGAGTCAACGTGGTCGACGACGACTTCAGGCCAAGTGTCACATAATCCTGATAATCCAGCCCAAGCCGCATCCATACGATATCGCACTGGTGAACGAAGTTCATTGGCTAAGATAGATGAAACTCCAGATGGGAAAATTGGAGAAGTTAAGCTGAGACACCGACTTGCTGCTTTACGCACATTCGCGTCCTGGTCATCGAGCATAACCGAAAGCCAATCAAACAATTCATCTGATTTGAGAACAGCTACCTCTGGAAGGACTTCCAAGCCAGCAACACGGTCTTCAGCAGCATCTGATTCCAAACACGTAAGAAGGAGTGAATGAGCTTGAAGCACTCGTACGCCATGGAATCGTCCTAAGGCTCGAATTGCATAAACACGGTCAAGTGAAATGGTTTTGTCTTTCCAGCGGACAGATGCCGTTTCGATTTTACCTTGGAGCAAGGAAAACACATCATCATCTGTGAGTGCTACCCAAGGGCCCGATTCAACTTTCATTTTCTTGACAGATTTTCGCTGTTTTGCAACTGCGATTGGGAGGCCAGTTCTAGGGTCGCGAGCGATATATTCACGTGACAAAGTAATCCTCTCCGTAGGGCGCATACCCTCAATGCGAATGAATCTATGCTTGATTCATCATGGATTCTTATGCACCGTAATTGAACTCTCGCTTGTGTACTCTATCGGCAAAGGGTAAATGTATTGAAGCGACAGCAGCAGCAACACCCATGCACAGCGGTATGTTTCGCAGAAGTGTACCTGCGATTATGATGATGTTCATCATGCTCCTCACACCTTTACAACTCGCATTCACTGCCCAAGTAGAGCCTTTACTGCTTGAAGAAAATAAAGTTGGATCAACCCTCCATATGGATGATCAATTTAATGAATCTGATGGTTTCATTCAAAACAATATTTCCATTGAGGAAGCAACTGGCGAAGCACTGTTAGAACATCCAGAAATCACATGGCAAGCAATCACCAATACAGGCCTCACTGTTGACAGAACCGGTGCATGTGCCGTACATCTTGAATCGTCAAACGAAGTGATGCTGATGGGTGGAATAATCGATATCAACCCTACACAAAGTGGTGATGAGTCTCCATCGGGCAGTATTGAGATCTATGATGTTGGGAATTCAAGTTGGCAGGAGAGTCAATTCAGCATGCCTTTGCCACAAATGTACTTCGGATGCACCACTGTCGATGAGAACGTCTATGCGATTGGCGATTACCATCCCTATTCGACACCTGAGATTTTTTCCAATGGTATGGTCCAGATATTGAATACGAACGATGGTACATGGTCGACTGGCAGCTCAATGCCAAATGGGAATGAAGTTGGACTCATCGGAGTGGATCATGTTGGAGATTTTGTATATGCAGCTGGAGGAGTGAGTCGGAAAGACCGTTCTGATACCAGCAACCAACTTATGCGCTACAATACCAACACGGATACGTGGGATCAAATGGCGAACATGAGTCTTGCACGGCATTCATTTTCCCTCATTGAATATCATGGGAAATTGTATGCGATTGGTGGAATTGCGACCTATTTCAACCCAACACTCAACCGAACGGTTACGGCTCCAACCAACCATACTGAAGTGTATGATGTTCTGACAGATAGCTGGACCAACCATTCTGTCTTACCCTTTGAAATTGCAGCCTATGCAGCGACGATACACAATGATGAGATTATTCTTTCTGGAGGTATTACAGGAACTGGGTTCAACTCCTTGTCGAAAGATGTGTATGGGTATAACCCTTTGACAGGAGCTATGAGCGAACATGCACCACTCTCAGTGAACATGTATGATCACACAATTACTAGCGGTAATGGTACAATTATTTACGCATCTGGAGAGACATCCTTCTCTCGTTTCTCGTCATGGGCTTCATATTTCCATAACCGCTCAGAGTTTTTTGAAAATCCGGCTCAATATAATGGCTGGATTTCTTCAGATATCATCGATCTTCGAAAAACGGTATGGGGTACATCTTCCCCGACTTGGTTGGAATTATCTGGACAGACGCCCGACAATACTCTTCTTCAATTACAGTATAAAATTGGAGTTGATTCAAACGTACTCAGCACTTCACCTTGGCTCCCGATCGGTGCTCAAAATAGCTCAGAATTTCTCCCCATCGGAAACACCTCTTTGATTCACGTAGGTGAAGGGAATTCCTTCATCCAATATCGTATCAAATTCAGTACGACTGAACTCAACAATTGGGAAATACCAAATCTTGATTTTGTTAAGGTTTATTCTGAAGAGTCAACACTCCTTGGACAACATCCTTCTTCCCTACATCCAAATGCAGCACCAATCTTGTTGACTTCATTCCATTCATCTTATAGCGCAAATTCAAACTATTCCTTGCTGCTACTCCCGTCTAACAGTGATGGGTTTACCTCTCCCGGAACAGATCCTGCTGAGATCAAATGGAACGCTATTACCAAATCATTCACTATCAATGATTCCACAGGGATATTCAAACAGAGTGAGATCAGTGTGGTCGAAATGTCATCAACACCTCATGGTGATGAAATACAATGGAGTATTGCGGTTGCAGAAGGATTACCAAGTGATTACTTCACACTTGAAATTCAAACTCATGGCATTCATGAAACCACTTATCGGAGTCCAGATACCATTAACATTGAAAATATCCTTGATGTGCATGTCCTACAGTATTCATCTTCCTTTTCGAGTCAAGGGGAAGCAGATGTTTCGACAGGAGAAGTTTTCCCCGATGGCATCCCAATCGAGGTGACCATCGATCATCGTTTCAATTCCACTGGAACCTTGCTCCTCCACGGAATGATTGAAGCCCGCTTGCATCTCGATGTTGAGAATACAGAGTATGGATGGTTTAACACGACTGGACAATGGTTTACGCTCCAAACTGGTCAAGAAACAGTAACATCCTATACGCTTCCCAATTCAAGTTCAGGTGCCGCCAGAATATGGATAGAAGCACGTACGCAAGATGACTTCGTACTGAATGTCGATCCCTCTTCACAGGAATTCATACTGAATGTCAATTCCCCACTTCAGATTTCAACATCACCAAATTCTGGCACTTACATCAATGAAAATTCAGCTCGGAATGTCGAATTTGAATTCTATGATGTTGGTGGATTCAGTGATGAAACTGTACAGGCCTTTGTATGGGTTGAAGCGCTGCATGACAGTGATTCAAACGGGCTGTATTCACCCAATGAATCAATTCAAACAAATCTCACCTTTACCAATAATGAAGATTTCTGGCTGCTCAACCTTACGGTAAATGATACGGCGAACTCCGACCATCAAATGGTACATGTTATACTCGAGGGAGAGGATTTAGCCGGTAAAACACTTCGAAACCCTGACCTTCCCCCCACCAACGGCTTACTCTCATGGATGAGCCGCACACCTGAAAAAGCAAATGTCACTTCGATAGAACCATTGTTTGAAACCTATGCCAGTGGTGCACAGCGTCTCGAACCGAATCAAATGATTGGATGGAAGGTCATCGTAAGTGATAGTAATAACATCTCAGATATTTCCTATGTACGAATTGAACTTGGGAATGATGAAACGCTTGGAATGCGCTACAACAGTAACTTGGATACCTGTGAGGCGATGGATGCTCGGATTCAAGTTGGTAATTCATGCTTTATGAATCTCGAAAATGACAGTTTGGTCATTCACTTTAGTGGTGAGGTTGATTGGTCCTTTGTCAATTCTGCTCTCGATACCGGATACCTTGAGGTTCACATTGATGACTATGATGGCACCAGTATTCGTGCTTATGATGGGCAATGGGTTTTAGAGCGACAAATGACGATTGAATTGGAACCCCTCCAAGATCTCGATGGGTCAGTTCAAGGCGAACTTACTGCAGGTTGGAGTATGGTTTCAGGAGAATATGTGCAACTGAATGCAACAATTAAACATCTGATTAGCAATGAATCGTATAATGGATACGTCTCGGTGATTTGGAGAGGTAAAATTCAGAATGATTTCTTTTCGAATGGTTTTTCCGCAGAAGTCATTGATGGCCAATTATCCACACCAATTCAGACTCCAATAGGTTCAGGCCTCTGGCATCAAACCGTGTTGGAGATTTGGGATCCTTATGATTCTGAGAATTTGTTCTCCACCGAATTACCGAACATGTGGTTAGATGGTGCTGCGCCGGTTTTGCTTCCTTCAACCTTGACAAGTGGAGTGTCTCGATATCATCTGGATAACGTCGAGATTGGCGTAAATATTGATGAAGCAAATTCATGGTCAGATAATCTTACTCTCAATTGCCAGATTCGGTCGTTAAACTTTGAATGGCCAATTTTAACACTGAGCCGTGAATCAACGACCATATATGATGGTAAAACTATGTTCAGTTTTATCTATAATTTCGCTGACCAAGGGGATCCTTCGACACTCTCATCCCAAGCGAACATTGCATGTTGGGCAAGTGGAAGTGATGATGCAGGATGGGCACTCACTGCTGAGGATGGGAATTCTGCCAATAACCCTTGGCTCACATCGACACTCAGTGACATCGGGCCAGATTTAGCGATCAGTTCTGTGGACTTTGAAGGGGACGCAAGTGAAGGTTCGACATTACGTATCGAAATAGAAATTGTAAGTTCTGGTGAACAGATTGATGTTCCCTTTAACATCACAATCAGTATTGTCAAAAATGAGGTTTCGAGTATTATAGGTCGAGAATCTCTACCCAGTATTGCAGATAATACGGCAGTACGAGTCCGTACTGCTCTCACGGTTCCTGACGGTGATTGGATATTGAATATTGAAGTGGATGCGGAACAAGGCATTTGGGAGCTTGATGAAGAGAACAATAAATGGTCACAAAATTATACTCAGCAAAGTGATGGAATGTCTGGCACTCTTGTGGCCATGTCTGCCGGTGGAGGAGTGCTTGTCTTGATTGCAATCTCTGCAGTCATCATACGCAAAAGAAACAAAGTTCAATCGTTGAATGATGTGCCTGCACTCGAAAAACCACTCACTGGCCCACCTTCACGTTCAGAGGGCGCAAAAAAGCCTCCTAAGAACCTCAAAGGTCCACCTCCTAAGGTTCCTGATGCACCCCTTTCTCTCGAAGGAGTGACTGCTTCAGCATCGCCACAGATGGTAGCTGTTGGTGCTTCAGTCATTGACTACACCCAACTGCCAGGAGGAGGCGAATACCAGTATGAGGGAAGTCAAACCTTCTACTCTGGAGCCGGCTGTGGGTTATGGAAACAAAATCCCGACCAATCCTTCACCCGTATGGAATAGTGTCAATGCTTAACTTCTTGAGGAGGGGATGGTTGTTTACTCTATGGCGAGTGAGGATATCGAAGATATTCGGCGCGTACTTGCCATTTGCTTTCGGGATGGTGAAACGCTCGGTGCATTAGATATTGAACGGATTATCTCATTTGATATGGAATGGGTCGCTCCTGGTGAAGCAGAAAAAGTAGTCCAAGCCCTGATTGGCAAAGGCTGGCTCTCTGGTGAAGAAGATGCCCTCATGCCAACTGTATCACTCACCAATGTCCAATCTCCCCTCGGTTGGTTTCCCCGACCATCTCGCTTACTTCACCCCGTTCATCCCGAACATCAGCAACCTGTATCGATAAAGGTCGTCCAATCCACGCCTGAAGCAAAACCCAATGTTGCGGCCAAGAACGATACGCTTCTCCCCCTCACTGACACAAAAGACCCCCGAGAAAAACTGACTCAACGTTTATCAAAGTTCATTTCAAAATCATCTGAAATCTCGCTGGAAGAAGTCGACAGACGAGCAAAACGGAAGCAACAGGCATTGGGATATGCCAGTACTTGGATGTGTTTAGCATTGGTTGCGAGAGAACAGAACCTATCAATGAAAGAAATCACCGATGCATTAGCAACACGTTGATTATCCTTCGATGACTATGCCGTCATCCTTTTCAAGAACTTCTTCTTGATTACGAGCTGAAAGCTCAATTAAAACAGGCAAGAGGAGTAATGCAAGTAACAAGGAAAAGAAGACAGTTACGGCAGTAATCAATCCGAAGTCTTGAATCACCGGCATTGGTGAGAACATCAGGACAAGGAACCCAAAGGCAGTGGTCAGTGCACTCATAATCAGTGCAACACCTGTGGTCGAAAGAGCAGCGCGTAAAGCCTCCCAATGAGAATCTCTTCGAGCGAGTTCAACTTCAATTCTGCGCCACATGTGAATAGAGTAATCAATCCCTATACCAATCGTGAGAGCTGTAACCATGACGGTCAAAACATTCCATTTCAAACCGAGTATAAACATCGAACCAGCGACCCAAAGTGACGCAAGCGCAACCGGTAAGAGCACAGCGAGCGCTGGAACTACACGTCGCGTCAACACCAACAATACAAGCATGGAGACAAAGAGTGAGATCACCGTTGATTTGATTTGGGAGGTGTTCAGACCATCGAGAACAGTTTGCAAGATAACAAGGTCACCCGTCACATACAATTGGGCATGGTCTTCGAGGTTGTAGCGAAGAGTTCCTTGTTCGGAAGTACTGCCAAGTTGTCCTTCGATTTTACTGATGACCAGTTTAGATTCTGCTGAAGTGGATGCTTCGACTCGAACTTCAGTTCTAAAATACTTGATTTGTCCTTCTTCAAGGTAAACGGTTTGTTCGATTCGTTGAGCCCATGTTTCTCCCGTCAATACATCAGCAACAGTCTGATTGGAGGAAAGTTCGGAAAATACTGGAGCTAAATCAAATTCATTCGAGGTGTTGAGAACATAGACACCACCGGCATAAACCTCGAGATTATGAGATTCTCCGAAAGATTGGTTTCGCAAAATAGCATCGCGTAACACGACGTAAGGACCTTCGTAGGAAGGTGAAGCAGGTGCATTGTCAGTGCCGACAACGTCGTGGTTGGTCTCTAAGTCCTTGTGTAAGCCCCTCAACTCATCCAGCATCACCGAATCACCAGGTATGTGTGAAGAATCCTCAATGGGTTCAAGCAGAATGTAAATTAATTTCCATCCAGCACTGTCATAACTTGATGACATATCTTCTCGAACTTGCATGATTTCCATATCGGGGTCGACAAAGTCTGCCAGGTCAAAATCAGTTTCTAAGGAGGCTGCACCGAAGATAGAGATGCCTGAAATGAGAATGGTCACGAGAATGACGGTGACTTGTTGTTTTTGTTGAACAGCAACAATACCTCCAACAAGTCGAGGCATGGTAATGGCTTGACTCAGTTGTGCCATGGAGGCTTTCTTACGAACAACATGCAGTGCACCAACTACGACAGTCGAAGAAACAAAAGCACAGAGAACTCCAAAGGCCAGTGCATATCCAAAAGTGGCTAAAGGCGGTAGAGGGGAAATGACATTCGCCAAAAAGGCTGCAACAGTTGTGACCACTGCTAATGAGAGAGGAATTGAGAGACGAGCACAAGCCCTAAGCCAAGCTTCAGCAGGATCGTCTTGTTCCTTACGGATAGCAGAAAAGGCTCGCTGCAAATGGATTGCATAATCAATACCAAGTCCGAGTACCAGGGGGGCTACTGCAACTTCAAGAGCAGTAAATCGGATATCGAGATAATTCAATACCCCATAGGTCCAAATCAAAGCAAAAGACAATCCGATTAGTGGGAATGCAACATCGTTAAGAGACCTGAAAGCAATAGCTAAGAGAATGATGACCACCAATAAGGCGAGAATAATCAATAAAGCGAGATTATCAAACGTACCTTGGTCAATGTCATATGAAATCAGATCAAGAGAAGCGACTCCATAATCCAAATCCGAAGATTCAGAAAGGAGAGCAAATTCTTTTCGGAAATCGTCTTGTATCTGCTTTCTCTTTTCTTCATCTAAATTTGGATTAATTTCTAAAACCCAAAGCGTGGAGGTGGCTGTAGGAGCTGCATCACCCGTCCCATTCTTGAGGTAGGTACAACTTGAATCCACATTCAAATCACTGTGAAGAAGTGCGGAAGAGGCATAACGTGCTGCAGAAAGAAGTTGGTCGTCAGCTGTCAGTGAGCAAACTGTATCTTCTTCGAAGAGAAGATCGAGAATCTCACCCCATGATTCGATTGATTCCAATGAAGTACCATTTGCTTCCTCATCAAGGGCCAATTGAACAATTCCTGGCGCAGTCGTCCAAACCGCAACAGCATCCTGATTATTCGATGACTCGTTTTGCATATGTGCCAGATGAGTATTCATCGTCTGAAGGTTTTCTATAGAAAGTATGTTTGAACTATCCTTTGCTGAAACATGAACAAATAAAGGTCGTGCTTCGTTTGGAAAATATTCATGGATCCGGTCATGTGCATCACTCGAATCAGAGTCTGGAGCAAAATCGGAAAGGTCGGTATTGAATGTAGGAGGAGAAACGATAAGATGGGCGCTGAGTGAAACTGTAAACAGAAACACGACGACCAGTATTACAGGAGCCATACGTTTGAACAATGGAGCCCAACTGGCCATTCGTTCCTCCAATGACGCAGTATCCATTGTTCTTGCGATGCAAAGGCACTAAAAAAGAGACGGGGTGGATTTTCTCGAAGAAGTGCCATTCTGGCAAATTTAAGATTTACACATACTCACTTTCTTCAATATTCGGAGGTGGATAGAGGGAGAAGGTTCAAAACAAAGTTGTAAGTCGCAAGAACGATTGCAATGCCTGTTAAAGTCCTCCTCAATGAAAAAAACGAACTGCGCTTGCGTGTCATTGGTGAAAGCCACACTGCTTTGCAAATGCTCCGTGAGCGTCTTAACTGCAGCAGTAAAGTCGAATATGCAAACTATTTCCCAGGCCACCCGGAATTGGATGACCCTGAATTTTACATCCGCATCTCTGGAAAGAACACATCAGACAAAGTCTTGAAGGATATTGTTTCTGGACTTGCAAGTGAATTCGCTAGTATCAGCCTCTGAATGGGGTATTCCGATGACCACATGGACGGATTCTCTCGCAGAATCTATTGGACTTGACGGCTATGCTACCGATACCCTTGGTATTGGAGGCGTCTTGAAAGCACGAGTTGCTGATTTCCGTGTTGAAGAGATCTCCACGCCTGTTCATCTTGAAAACCGCGGCCGATTTACTGTAGCTCGCATCATGCTGACCAACTGGGAAACCAATCGATTCTGTAATACATTAGCTAAAGCACTCTCCATTCCACGCAATCGTATCTTTTTTGCAGGTACAAAGGATAAACGGGCAGTGACCCAACAGTTGTTTGTCATCGATGCACCACAAGCCAAAGTAGCTGCTGTTGAAATCCCCGATGTAGATATTGAAGTACTCGGTCGAACACATCAAAAGATTGGATTCGGTAACCACCGTGGGAATCGATTTACAATTGTGATTCGAGGCTGTGCCAATGAAGACGGGACGCCAATGATCGTTGAAGATGCATTGAAGGAGGTCGAAACGATTCAAAAAGAAATGGCATCGAAACTAGGAGAGGATACGTTTCCCAATTGGATTGGGCCTCAACGATTTGGAGCTGGACGACCGGTTACCGCTGAAGTCGGAAAGCATGTGATTGCTGGAGATTGGAAACAAGCAGCACTCACCTACATCGCTATGCCCGGTGAATCAGAAAATGCAGATGTATCGGCCTTCCGGAAACATGTTCGTGACAATGGACCAACTGAAGAAGGGCTTGAATTGGCTCCAAAATGGCTCGGCTTTGAGCGTAAAATGGTTGAACACCTCCTCCACCGTCCTGAAGATTATATTGGAGCGTTCCGCAAACTACCTGGAAATTTGCAATTGATGACCGTTCACGCCTTACAGTCGGTGGTATTCAATAAATCACTCCACTCTCGACTTGCTGCTCACCATCCAATCAGTTCTCCTGTTGCAGGAGATTTTGTCGGCCGTATTGATGAAAAGGGTCAACTGGATGCACCAAGTTGTGTCTTAGTTGAACCACGAACCCTTCCTCGAATCATTCGAAATTGCCAACTTGGCCGTCTAGCGCCAACCGGTCCGTTGCCAGGAAGTGAAATTCAAACCTGTGAAGGTTTGACTGGGGATATTGAAAAAGAAATTATTCAACAAATGGGATTATCTGACGTGAGTTGGGAAGTCGAGGCCATACCTCGACTTTCGACCAGAGGCACTCGAAGATCACTGGTGACCAGTTTCAAAGAAATGAGCGTTGACAGTGTACCAATTGCGAACGATGACTCGATGGGAGAGCGATGGAAAGCTGGACCGGTGGAGAACAGCCGCTGGCACCCTGATGGCGCCTGTATTCGATTCCGATTCACTCTTTCATCAGGGAGTTATGCAACAACTCTGCTTCGTGAGTTCATGCGATGCCCACTGCATCAATTGTGAACCGTATAAATACGAATGAAACTATCTCATTAAAGAAGAGTGAGCTATGCTCACATTACGACTCTGGAACGAACTCAAAGAAGGCCCATTGAAAGAACTTCAATTTCGCCGACACCTGGGATTTCAGAAATTCTACCTTCCAAAGCATCTGCAAGACCTTCACCATCGTTCATAACCACATGGATTTGAACAAATTTGAGGCCGAAAGCCAAAGGCTTGACTTCAACAGATTGAATATTGTAAACATCGTCACTGAGAACTTGAACAGCTGCTGCGATTGCATCAGCATCCACATTTTCAACATCCGAATCAGGATTGAGTTTGTATGTCATTGCTACCATACCCATAGAATCACCTCAGGGCCCCTGGTATTGGCAGGTTGGGCAGATGTAAATAACACCTTGATTGCGGCAACGTGGACTACGTCCAATGGGTGTATCGCAACCAGGGCATGGGAATGAAGTTGATCCGGTTTCAACAAGTGGAACTCCGGAAGAAGTGCAGTTTGCGGCTCTTTCAGTCATAATAGGTCCTCAGGAACAAATGGCCCACGCCCTCCCCTTCTTTATGGTTGCGTGCTGAACCACTTCACTTTGGCATTGAAAATCAATGGAGGGGACTCGCCATCAATGAGAACGAAGGCTCTCAACTCAACGGTCAAGGACGTGCAGACGACCATTACGACCAGTACTCACAACAAGTTCACCTTTTCTTTCCCGACACCATCCAGATTCAAGTAAAAGAATATCTCCAACTTGAACTCGTTCTATTTGCTCACCCCAGAGCACCATACCGACGATTCCCGTTTCATCACGCCCACATGCAGCTGCAACAGGACCAACATAGTGTTCGGAATAGACCATACGTCGAGGATAGACTCGAAGCAAGACCACTTCGAGACGATGAACGGGTTGGTTCGGTTGAAGGCCCGAGATTTTTTGTCGGCTGTTGGTCGTCTTCTTTGGCTTGTGTTGTGCATTTGGAATTTGTTCCATGAGGTGGAATTCACCTCAATGCTCATCAATCTATTCGTCTTTCTTTTTCCGCATGGAGAACGAAGATGTGATGATGTCTGGGGCTTCAGCGATGTCATCACCACTGAGTTTGAGATTCAATGCTGCTTCATACTTTTTCAGAACAGAAACTTTTCGGAATTTCCAAGGCATGAAGTTTATGCAAATAAGGTAGACTTCTGATGATGAATTCCGTGAGGCATGAGGTGAATAGCGACGGACGTCGTAAAAAAACGGTCTGATAACTTCGATTAATTCTTCAACACCAACACCCTGGAACAACTTGGTAACGAAAGAACCGCCTTTTGTTAACAGTGGAAGTGAGAAATCAAAGACAAGTGAAACCAAGTTCATGGCAATAGCTTGGTCCATATCCCATTTACCAGTAATATTTGGAGAAATGTCCGAGATGATTGAATTCAAAGGACGGTCATTTAATTCCAGAAGAACACGCTGTTGAACGTGCGGCTCCGTGATATCTCCGACCATAAGAACTGCACCCTCTACGCGTTGACAGGCTTCTAAATCGACTCCAATGACCCAGCCCTCATTACCAACCAATTCGGTTGCAACTTGAGCCCAACCTCCTGGATGGCACCCTACATCGAGAATGACATCACCTTTGCTAATCAAATTAAAACGCTCTTGGATTTGCTTTAATTTGAAGGCTGAACGGGACCTGTAGCCGCTGGCCTTAGCTTGCCTACGCCATGAATCACGCTTGTGATTTTCAATCCAGTGGTCAGCCATACACATTCCTCCTAACTCCCCTTCGCCACGCCCCTATTGATGAAACCTCGCTTTCATTCAATGAGGAAACAAAGAGATGAAGCGTGGCGGCATCCTCGGCATGGCATGATGGGAGGGACTCTCAGTTGAAACCCCCCACTTTGGTTCTTTCTTGCCTCGTATGCTTCCTCATTTTGGCCCCATCTGGTGCCTTGGTTCAAGCACAGGTCATCGACCCATCCAATACATTACTCAGCCCCATAGCAACCGAATCGATTGGACGTAGTCTTCTTGTTGAAGAAGTCACAACCACGTGGTGCCCGACCTGTGCTGAAATCGACCCGTATCTGAAAGGTGTAGCTGATTCGCACGGTTCTCGTATTGCAATGGTCGCCTATCACCCCTCTGATGGTGAAGATGCATTCCAGCCACCTGCAGCTCAACATCGTATCGATCGACTCGGAATCACACATGGTGGTGCAATACCTTCACCCACCTTCTTTGTCGAAGGTAAAAACCCACGATCGGGCACAGAGGCCTGGGGTGATGTTCAGCGAGACATACTTGACCTTGAATTAACCAGACAAGAGACATCAACGCTCCAGTTTGAAGTGGTACGTACTGAAGGAGGTATCACGGCCCGAGTACTTTCTCTAACCAACATGAATGCTGAAGCTTCAAATTCGCAATTGACCTTTCTCGTTCTTGAACACCAGAAATCAGTACCGAGCGGCTTTGTCAACCCAGGTGAATCAACCCGTGACCGCGTTTTAGTGGCAACAGCAGAATGTGAGTTAAACTCGACAATCATATCAACACAACTTGGACTTTTGAATGCGAATGTCAGTGAAGGGTGCAGTAATGATTTTCAAATTACGTTTGAGGATATGGACGAATTTAGTATTCTTTTGATTCATGAAAGCACGCAAGAGGCTATCAAAGATTTGGACGCATCGCTTGGAACCTTTGGAGCTGTTGAGTTTGCATACCGTTCACGAGTCATTCCACAATCATGGCCTCTTGCGAGTATTGCGCTGGTTCTTGCAGCCGGTGCTGGAATCATCGCCATATTACCGCGTAAGAACTAGAATTGACTCGATTCGTACGTAATAGTCTAGATTGTAGAAGTTATACGCCGCATACTGGTAATACTTCGATGCAACACTACACAGATTTAATAACCCTCTGCGACAATAGAAGTATAATGGCAGAAACATGGGAAGACGTGACTAGAGATGGCACTCAACCTCTCAAAGAGTGGGTTGTCGAATACACCGTAGTAGTAAATCAAGAAACGAATCAGCACCTCAATATCGTGTATGGTGAAGATCTTGCAGATGTTCAAAGAAGGCTGTTGAATGAACTCAGGAAAAACTATGCAGAAAATGAACGAATCGACGTTACTGTTCAGCGAATGGAAGAAGTTAAAGAAACCTCGGATTCAGTGATCTTTGAAGGGTGCTTTACACCTTAATTGGCTTTCGCACGGTAATGGACTTCAATCACTTCACCATTCTGGAGAAGGTAATCGTCGAAAGATGTGACGCGGTTATCCTCACTTGCGCTTTCACCTGAAGCATGAACATACATGACCATTTCATGGGTCGCATTGATACGGTAATCAAAGATTCCAGTTTCATTGAAATGGTGCCCCCATATATCAAAGAAGACACCTAAAGATATCTCACCGGGATCATTGAGTTCGACATGAAGCTTACCTGTATCGTCATGGGTGTGGATGGTATGCATGGAGTTGCTATCATCTCCAGTGCAGACATCTGTTCGAATCCCGATGTCTGATTCAACAGTATATGCACTTCCATCAATAAAAACTTGAACAGTAACGTGATCGTGACGAGCTAATCCGCTGTGTTCAACACAATTCAAGGCGAGAGGGTCGGGAGAATCTGCTGTTGAGGCTTGACTTTCATTGGTGTTGGACGTTTCATTGGAAGTCTCATCGGGAGTATCATCAACGGTTTCATTCGAACTACCTTCAACGGGCTCATCAACGGGTTCATCAACGGGTTCATCAACCGATTCCTCAATCTCATCTGATGAAGTATCGTCATCAATCGTATCATTTGGTGCCTTTTCTCGTTCGAAAAGTCCGGCATCTTGAGCATAAAGAACCAGGATAGCCGCTAATGCCAATGCAGTTACGATACTCCAGAAAGTCGTTTCTCGATTCATAGGGTCACCTGATCTAGATAGTATTCCACTCTTTCGATTGGTTCATCCGCATTAAACGGAGGAAACCGATAAACGCAGCAATATTGGCAAAGTGTGCAGTCGTACAGTATTGGCAGATTTTCTCCATCTTAAACTCGTAGAAGACCAGCAGTGCGATAACAAAGAAGCCTGCAAAAGTGAGGTAGGTTCCCATTTTGAGATATGAAGACACCCAATCTGCATTCGGTTCTTTTGAAGATGAATAGACAAAATACAAAAGAATACAAAACGTTGCAGCACCAATTCCTCCCCATGGTATCCCAAATATTGGGTCGGCGTTGTATTCCACGTTTCCAATCACATCATCGCATGAAAGAATCGAATTCGATGCACAAAAGTTCCCACCTTCACTTATTTTAGAAGATATCCAAAGTGTTTGGAACGAAACGGCCATACCTGCAACACAGGTAAGGAGGAGCCCTGAAAATACCCTCCCACGTTCATTTCCTAACGAAGGCATATACTCTGAAAGTGGAGCAAAGAGTGAACGGCCCAATGGGAGAATCATTAAGAATCCAATAACCAGTGGAATTACATAAATCATTAATTGAATGTTCGGATCCATTCAAGCACTCTCCCGGGGCACCAAGGTCACGATGGCATCTAGGAGCTTTTCACCTTTATGTTCAGCTGAACTCCAAGCAATGATACCATCGGGTTGAATCAGGTAGTAACTTGGCGTCCCACCAATGTTCCATTTCTTCATGTTATCTTGGTCAAGGTCATCGATATACGGGAAGTTATGAGCAATACCGGGTCTTGAACCACATTCAGAACCCGCACACTCTTCACCTGAATTCGCACTCTTGTCACGGAAAGCGATCATTTCAGCACGACTTGAATCGTGTCCAGAGATATCAAGTTCAGTCACACTGGCAATAAAGTTGACAATTGCTCCATCCCATTGGGAGTCGGAACCGCCGCCAAAGTTGTAGGCGTTCGCACCCATCTCTTCAGCAGATTCCACACAGTAAGGACAGTCGGTATCCATGAATTCAATAACGACCCATTGCCCACTGATATCACCTGCTTCCCATGTTGGGTCCCAGTACGATTCTAAGTCAAAATCAGACCAGCCACTGCCGTTGTAAAATTTACCTTCGAGCGCTGGAGCACGCTCTCCTTCTTTGGTACCTGTAGCTATTGGGCTGGTGGTGGCAGCAATAATCATGATGCCTACGAAGAAAAGAGCCATGACTCGAATCAATGCTGTCGTTCGGATATCTGCTTCATCATCGTACGTATACTTCATTTTTTCATCTCCTCGTGAATTCCAATTTCTTGAATCAGTGCTTTGGTGGTGTGGCGGATAGCAGCTTCACTGTTAAACCGGACATCATAGCCTGTTGACCTCATCTTATCAATCCCGAGCATAGCCCTAGGAATGTCACCAGCCCATCCTCTATCGCCACCGGTATACTCGATTGAAGCATCATCGCATCCGGTTTCTTCAACAACGATTTCAGCAATCCTACGTACTGAGGCAGTATCATGTGAGCCAAGGTTGAATAAATTGAGTGGTGCATCTGAATGTTGCATGACATGGAGAATACCATTAACGCAATCTTCGACTTCCATGTATGACTTTTCTTGCAAACCATTTCCGAGTACTTCTAGACGGGACGGATCTGCTTTGAGTTTGTGAATGAAATCAAAAATGACACCATGTGTGCCTCGAGTCCCGATAATATTAGCGAAGCGGAAAATCCATGCTTGCAGACCAAAGGTTCCCACCCAACTGCTGATGAGCCCCTCGCCAGCCTGTTTACTCGCACCATACAAGGAGATTGGCATGCATGGACCATGGTTTTCGGGTGTTGGGAGTGGAGCATCTTCGCCATAGACAACCGAGGAAGATGCAAAGGCGATTTTCTTCACTTCGCATCGACGCATCGCTTCGACAATGTTGTACGTTGCAAGTGTACCTTGTTTCAAGTCGGTATCAGTAATGCGGGTGCCGAGTCGAATATCTGGGTTTGCGGCAAGATGAAAGACACAATCAATATCTTTCATTGCACCAAGAACTGCATCGAAATCGGTGATATCACCTTGGATGTGAGTGACCGTCCCAGCATCGAGATGCGATTGAATAAATTCGAGTTTACCACTGGAAAGATTATCCAATGCAACCACCGTATCACCACGGGCAACCAATCGGTCAATCAAATGAGACCCAATGAATCCAGCCCCACCAGTGACCAATGCTCGCATGGACGAATGAAGAAACACCCATGTATGAGCCTTTGGTAATCTTGATGATGCCAAACGAGAGAACGAAGAACAATTTGTGTGATGTCTTTGATAACCTTTAACGAACTACAGAATGGTTATCGCAGAGGAGCAATCCGGCGATGGAGTTGAAAATATGTCAAAAAAGAATGAAAAAACGATGCCTATAACACAAGATGAAACGACAAACCTGCTGGTCGGTTATGTCCGGAAAAGCAATGCTGGTGGAGCACTTAAAATCTCGATCAATACTGCTGCTTTTTCTGATTGTTCGACCTATGTCACCAGTGATGGACAATCCTATGTACCCTTGGTGATGTCACTTAACGCCCTTGAGAAAGTACTCATCGGAGAACGCGCAGTAACAACTGTTTCACAACTGCAAGATTAAGATAACTTTTCTTGATTTTTACGTATCCTGTAGAGATACGGCGCCGCTCATTCAGGGGTTTCGACCCCTGAGTGAGCCTTTCCTTACAATTGCTCTAAAAATCTGCCGAGACGACTATATTACTAAATAGAACAGGAAACCGCGAAGTGATGGGTGGATTCATGGAACGACATGCTGATACGGTGAAAAAATTCATCGTGGCTGGCATGCCAATGTACAATGAGGAAGAAACCATTGGCACTGTTGTCACAACGGCTTTGCACCATGTTGATGCCGTTATTTGTATTGATGATGGATCTTCTGATTCGAGTGCACGTATCGCTGAAGCATGCGGTGCCACCGTCATACGTCATCGAGTAAATCGTGGCTATGGGGGAGCGCTCAAGACGTTATTTATCAAAGCGAAAGAACTCGACGTCGATGCATTAGTTGTTCTTGACAGCGATGGACAACATCGTTCCGAAGATATCCCCAAACTCTTGAAACCTATTCTTTCTGGAAAAGCAGACTTTGCCATTGGTTCACGTTTTGTCGAAGGTGGAGGCGGAACGGACATGCCGGCATACCGACGCCTTGGCATCAAAGTCATCACTGCTGCAAGTAACCTCTCAAGTGATCTTGGAATCAAAGACACACAATCTGGTTTCCGGGCATTCTCTCGAATTGCTTTAGAACGCCTTCGATTCGATTCAGAGGGAATGGAACTTTCCTTGGAAATGCTCGAAGACGCTCGAGAAAAGCAACTTGAGATCATCGAAGTTCCAACCATGATTCGCTATGATGTCCCAAAAGGGTCGAACTTCACAGCTGTATCACATGGATTCACGGTACTCACATGGGCCATGCTTTCTCTTTCTCAAAAGAAACCACTGCTTGTGCTCGGCATCCCTGGCGCAGGGCTTTTGGCGACCGGAGCTGCAATGGGCATGAATACGGCACGAGGGGTCACAACACATATTGACAGTTTTGTCGGGCCGGGACTCTCAGCCATTTGGATTGGAGTGTTAGGACTCACCCTGATGGCGACTGGATTGGTTCTTCAAAGCGCACGTGGCTTTTTGCGTCACTTGCTTGTTCGAGAATTCGGACTTGATTGAAACGATTGTTTTTGGCATACACCTCCTGTTTCTCGGAGTATCATTCAAGACCCTCCCCGCCATGGCTTCAACATGGAGAAGAGGGGCGCAGGCAATAATCTCCTCGAACGCCTCTCCTCTGCTCGCAATCAAGCGAGCGAATTAACGATGCGTCGTGTCGACAGAGTCTACAGCAGCATCCTTGCCTCACCAGCGACCGTGGTCATACTTCTGGTAATCGTTGCAGCGTTTTTCGCTCAACAGGGACTGACGTTTCAGGAACAAATCGATGATGACGTAGAAATATTCCTCCCAGATGGCGCGCCATCAACCGAATTATTGAAAGAGGTTCGAACTGAATGGTCAACAGATATCGCCATCATCTATGTTCAAACACCCAATGCTTTCGACACATCAAATACCGTGAATATTACTGATGAGGCATATTTGCGTGGAATAAGTTGGGTCGAAGGAGATGATGATAACGCCAATGGAGCCGGCTTCACGGGTCGTGGAATTGATTACAGTAAAGATGACCATGGACGTGATGATGGGATTCTGTGGATTATATCTCCTGCCCAAGTCATCAAGGAAATCAATTCAGCAGATGGTCGATTTAATAATTCGATGTGTGTAAATGGTATCAACACCCGCCTTCCACTGGATTTAGATTGCAGCCTCGTCTCTGGAGGTGGGGCATATGCGATTCCAAATCAAGAGACAATCGACAGAATCATTGAAGAATCTGAAGGTGGATTTGATGCTTTGTTCAAAGATACCAACGATATGAATCTCGATGTTGACAGTGATGGTGATGGGAATACAACCAATGACATCGACGGAGATGGAATTTGGGATACAACAGCCATTATCATCGGGATGCATCATGACCCAACTGAAGCCGAATTCCGTGACTTCAGCCATCTTCATGAACATTTCCAAAATGTCATCGATGACCGCCCAAATGACAAAAACAATACTGAAATGACAGTAACAGGATTAACCAAAGTTCTCGAAGATATTTCAAATGCAATTTACGAAGACTTACTCAAAATCTTACCTTACTCCGTTCTCTTCACAATTCTCATTATCACCTTGCTCCATCGATCACTCAAAGTTGTGGTGATCACCGGAACTCCGATTGTTATGGCACTTGCAGTGACGTTTGGTTCATCAGTCCTTATGGATATTACATTGACGCCAATGATCGTAGCGACTTTCCCCATCCTCATAGGGTTAGGTGTTGACTATGCTTTGCATATGGTCAATCGGATTGAAGAGGTTCGTCGGAAAGAACTCGACAAAGCTCATGACGAAAATGAACGTCGTCGTCGTCAAGGAAAGGCACCGGAAGAAGTGCCTGATTTATGGGATCCGGACTTCTATCGTCAATGTGTTCTTGAAATGACTCGCTCTACAGGTGTTGCCGTATTCCTTTCGGCATTGACGACCATCGTTGGTTTCTCGGTGTTAATTGCTCCACAAATTGTCACGGTAGCACCAATTCGCTCGGTCGGTGTCACACTCTGTATTGGTATTCTCTCAACACTTGTATTCAGTATCATTCTGGTTCCGACCTTAGCTTGGATGCTCCGTTTCAACAAGCGAACAAACCCTTCACTTTGGAAGAATATCGGCACTTGGCCAGTTCGGGGGTTTGTGTTCATACTTGTTGGGGCAATGGTCGTCACCAGTTGGGGTGTGCTCAATTTAGATGAAATGAATGAACCGATTACGGGTTCATCCGAAGCCCCCGACGGTATTGCTTCATTGAATACGCTCGCCAAATATTCGCGAGAATTTAGTGGAGGGCAAACGTCTCTGTTCATCTTTGATGCTGAAGAACGAACAGCTGAAGCTGTGGAAAACAAAACGGATAATATCCGTGACATTCCGGTACTGGATGCCATCGATGCTTTGGAATATAAAATCGACCAAGTCGATGAAACCAATACGACCAGTATCATTACGTTCTTGAGAACAATACCTGTTACAATCACACTTGTCGATGGCGTCACCTTGTATGAAGGGAGTCTGTGGGACTTACTCCACGAACCTTGCTGGGAGAGTAATGATCCAATCGAATGTAATGTTTGGCTCGGCCTTGAATTGACGGGTCCAGATGGCAGAGAGGGCCTTCGTAAAGATATGGTAAATGTGGTATTCGATACGCTCTCTGACGAAGTTCGCTCGATGTTACTGAATGAACAAGGAACAAAGGCCATTGTCTATGTGACGCAGCCCTATATGAATCTCAATGTAGCGGGAGAATTACGTGACGAAATTGATTCATTGTTGCAAAATGAGCCTCCTGTTGACGATAAAACTCGTGCATCGTTATTGACTGGAGGTTTGCCAGTCTCGCTCGATATTAACGACGGAATCCATGATGCTCAAACTTTGACCACCATCATCACTTTACTGGTCTTGACTATCCTCTTATCTCTTGTATTCCGCTCACCTCGACTCGGAATCTATACTATGATCCCTGTCGCGGTGGTGATTCTATGGCAACCATTATTGATGAAGAGTGGCGATGTCAATGTCAACATATTTACCGCTATGATTGGAACAATTGTCTTCGGAATCGGAGTCGATGATTCGATCCATGTTATGCATCGGATTCGTGAAGAAGGGGAGACGCCGACCGGCATTGCAAATGCAATAGAGGAAACGGGTCAAACTATTTTTGAGACGACAGCCACAACTGTCTGTGGAATTGCTGCTGGATTCATCGCAGCCTTCCCTGGATTGGAGAATTTCTTTATGATCATGTGTCTGTTAATCTTCTGTGCATTCATCACAAGTGCGTTCCTGCTTCCAGCAATTATCACAGCAGAACATACGATTATGGCAAAGATTCGGGGTGATGACTCATGGATTGACTATGGCGATGGAATTGCATTAGCATCTCCTCTCTCGATGAAGCCGCTTGAAGCGGTGCTCCTTGAAGATTAGAGTTGAAAGTGGAGGGAGTAGGGAGTAAGCCCCTTTCTGTTACCTTTCGGTGACCGCATTCAACTTAGCATCCTACCTGCCCCTCGACGTGCCGCGTCAACAGGGCTGTTTGGACTTGCTCCTACGGGGTTGCTCGTCTCATCGACCACAAGGCAATCTCTGTTTTTCAACGTCATTGTACACACCTTGTATCGTTCGTTTCTGCAGCATTGACCTGACCATTTCTGTTCTCTTACTTGTGTAAGCCGTATGCACTATGGAGAGGGGACTTTCCTCAGAGTCGAACTCTGTCAGCGGCCCTCCTACTCCCTCCATGCTGCGGTTAACATCACCGCTTCAAAGCCTTCGGATAACGAAATACTCACTTGTAGGGGTTTTCACCTGGTGAAGCAGCTTGCTCTGGCTCACCATAAGGCCCTGTTACCGGTTGAGAAGATTGCTTTGCGCGTGTTGTTGGAATCGATGGCAATGCCTTTGACGGATACGCTAGATTTGAACCGCGTTGACTGGGTTGTGGGGATTTAAGTCCGAATATGAGCAAGCCAACTAACGATACAGTCAGTAAAAATATCACCACTAACAGGACTGGATTAACTGAAGATATACTACCGAAAATGCCTTCAGAACGCTGTTCATCAACATAGACTGTTTCAGATTCTGCGAGAGGTCCGTTGATAATTTGATATTCGATCCACATCGTTCCTGCTCTATCAGGAATCCAATCTTTCGAGTAGACATAGGTTCCTCCTGATTCGATTTGAATACCTCGAGCATCGATTCGAGTACGAGCACCGTTGCCCTCAACTAACTCCACAAACATCTGTGCATCACCATCGGCCAGGCCTGAATTACTGATCACTACACTCAGGCTGACTGTATCACCAGCAGCAATATTATCACCGGGTTTCATTTCAGGAGTGCTGAATGAATATTCTGCAATTCGTTGTTCTAGAACCCAAACCATCAGCGGAGCATCAATATCGTTGAACACTGGATCCATTTCATGTCCAGCCATATCTTCTCCAGTCACCCAAACTCGAAGTTCAAGTGCGTCATTGCGCATTGAAGAGGTCAATAACTCATCCAAATCCAAAACCGCACCACATGGAATCTTGCCACCAAATGCTCGACCGCCAATAATGGAAAGTGGTAAACTACCATTGATCACTGATTGACTGGTTAGCCCGATTCCTTCCGGGTGAACTGACCAGTGAATGAGTAATGTGTCTTCCTTCAGTCGATCTTCTTCCCGAATTAGAACTTCAAGGTCAAGAGAAGACCAAGTTGATTCCGAAAGAACGATTGAAAACAGAGGAGAAGGGACACCAACGATTTTTGGAACTTGATCATCGACAATGAACCAAGCAGCAGCAGAGGTAGGGCTACGGTCAATCGCTCCGTTAGGAGGGGAATTTAACGACGTCTGGATTCCATAAGACCCCGATGCCAAAGGAGCGGTCAGAATACTCGAGAAACTGCCGTTTAATGATTCAGCTAAGGCTTCATTATTGCCAAGTGATATGATGAGGTCAAGAGGTTGCATAACGGAACGTGAAGAACGATACCATGTGAGTTCACCGGCAACCTCAATCTCTGCACGAGGTTGAACCCATGCCCCGAGAGTATCAACAACTTCTCCTTCAATCGAATAGGAGAGAGTTTGTGGATCAACTTGCAGTTCACCTGAAAAACTCCAACTCAATTCAGGGACAGACAGTGTATTCGATTGCCCACGGAAATCTTGAATGAAGACCGTTGGAATTCGTGTAAGACTCACATCAGGGTCAAAGCCCCATTCAAGAGTAAAATTCACTTCAAATGTGCCTTCTGAAGAAAAAAGCTGGTTGTTCTGTGAAGGAAGAAGCACACATGACTCAATGTCCACGAAAATATTGACGCTGGAACATTGCTCAGTCGTTGCATCCCATTGAATCAATACAGGTTCGTTTTGATTCCCTGCGAGGTTCAATTCAAGAGAGGAGATATCCGTGATGCCATTTAAGTCCCATAAAGGTAGATGCAAGCGATTGGATTCACCCGGGTGAATCCAAAGAGAATCTTCATTATTCCAGCTCCCAGGTACTGAACCAAGTTGCGGCGGACCATCGGAATTGATTTGCACATTGAACAACGGCTCATCGAATGTTCCAGAATCGCTCATCATATTTCCTGCAGGGTCTGCAACTTCAAGCCAACCTCTAAAGAATGAACCACTGTAAACACTGGAACTATCGAACTCAATTGAATATCGACCTTGGATTAGATTCAAGTTTTCAGGAGTGTGCATAGGTTGTGTCGTGACTTCTCCACTCTGCATGGTGCCGTCGAGATTGTCATCATCAATCCACGAACGCCAGAGATGCACTTTGGCATGTGAAGGTAGAGTTGGACGGTCGGCTACAATAAAATCAATACTCATCGTTGGTTTTGCATCGACATGATCGAACTCTGAAACGCTCATGTCTAACAGTTCAGGGGCAACAGTGTCGAATTCAAAGACTGCACTTTGTGGAACATCATAGATAATTTTTTGACCGTTCAATGGTGTAACATCAATTTCTAACGTGACACTCTCTTGGCCAACTGGGACGGTCCAAGGGAAGCTAACTAAACCATTGGTAATGATGGATGAAGAAATTACTTCACTTCCATCAACAAGGAAACGAACAAGAGTCGAACCTGAGCGAGGAGATGAACTGGAGAGAACATTCTCAAATCCAAGTTCAACTTCGACCATGACGGTCTCACCGGGATGAAGATAAGGTGATGAAAAGATTGATTGAACGAGGTTGGGGTTGACAACGGCCCAATTTTTAACCGCCACATCATTTTCAACACCATGAGAAGATCCGAGTCCAAAACTCATACTGACTGGGAGCATTGGCCCCGAAGGAGCAATGAGGTTCACTGACACTGCAAGTGATTCTTCATCATCCCATTGTTCAGTGAATTTAAAACGATGGTCAACTTGCAAAAATGAACCACTTCCAAGCATTCGTATTTCTCCATCAGCTCCATTCAAAGACCAGATCATTGGGGTGACTTGATTGAGGCAACCATTGATGGAGGAACCTGTGAGAGGGAGTGACAGCATTTGACACCGGGTATGTGATTCAGTGGTTTGACCGATAAGATGTAATTCCACAGACCAACTGTTGTCTTTGACATATGTTTCTGCATCAGTAACGCCTAAATTCGTGAAATCAAAGATGCTCGATACTTCAATCCAATCGGTAGAAGGAGTGAACGTATCGGTAACATTTGAGACACTGATTGAAACTGGTTCAACCGAACTTTGCGTCGTTTGCTGAACAACAGTCATTCGAATGGCACCAGAAGAAGTCATGCGAATCGGCACCGATAGTTCCTTTGTTTCACCTACAGGTGTCACAGATTGCAAAGCATCATTCAGTGCAATAACCACCGCATCTGTTGAGGTGAATTGTAAAGAAAACGATGCATCATACGGGGCAAAGATTGCTCCAAGTAATACCTCAGTAGCTGTGGAAGAGGACCCAAGGCGAAGTGTTACATCGACCATTGGAAGGCCTTCTGCACCCCCTAAGACGGATGCTTGAGATAAGGCATTATTCATCGACAAGAGGTCGCTCGAAGAAAGTTGAATCACTTGGAGGTCTTGGAGAGTCGATAACGAAGAGGACATGAAATCTTGTCCGTTAATCGACATGGTCATGAAAGGTGAAATCATTGGTTGGAGAGGTGATGCAACTCCGAACTCAAACGCATCCACACCCGCTGCTGGAAGTAGGAAAGTGAAAGTAGCTGCATTTGAAGTCGATGAAGGTTGAGATTGCCATATTGAACCGTCTTTCAACCGGTCTTGAATACCTAATCGTCCAATGCCATCGCCTTCAAGGGACCAATCACTGATGCCATCCATGCCAATATCGATACGCAACCCTTCAGGCACACTGGTTCGAATCATTTCCACATCAAAGGTATCAAGCGTCCAACTCCCCCCAGTCGATTTGGCACGGAATTGAACAGTGAAGTGCGGAGAAGTAAGCCATTGAGTCCCATCGTTGAGCGTGACCCATGTTGCCCCTTGGTCCAGAGAATATTCCATTACTCCATTTCCGGTCAAGGAGCAATTCGAAATGAAGCCAGCAAATCCTGAACGGACATTAAATGGAGTTGTTAACAAAGTCCCTGCCCCCGAAATCTGTCCTGTTGACCAGCCCACATTTTGTAATTGCCAACCCATTCCAGTTGGGTTTTCTTCGAAGTCTTCAATGACTTTCCCTTCAAAATGGATTCCATGAACGGCAGGAACCCCACCGGACTGGCTCTTCATGTGAATACTAAGACGTACGCTTGGATAGGTTTCCCAATCGATCATCCCAAGGTCGACAGACTTCGATATTGAGTGTTCAAAGCCAGGAACTGGCTGACTTGTCGATGCATCGAGTAGTCGCCATTCAAGTATTTCACCAGAAGGAACTTCTGCATCGAGATGAAGATACCCAAATGTCCTCATTTCTCCTTGACCAAGCGTGGCTGGGCTAAAAGGTGCTGAGGTCCAATTCCCTTCACCAGAAGAGACACCCGACCCACTAGGCATGACGGATACATCATCGATATTCCAACCGTCATAATTTACTGAACTGTCGGTTGTTCCAATGCCAAAACGAACCTGGAACGACGGGTTGTTGGCGACATAGTTCGTGATGCTAATGGTTTGTTGAGAGAAACTTGAATCTTGGGTATAGCCTGAAGAATACACGGTCGCCCATTGACCATTTGTTCCTTTGACACCAACGTAGGCATGATCCCAAGTAGCGCTTTCAATACTGAGGCGTTTCATGAAATTTAATTCCCATGCACCGGAGCATGAGGAGCAGTTCATTGCCGGAGAGGTCGCCCAAATAGTTGAACTCATTCCGTTTGGATAATTCCCATTATAGGTGTAAATGGCTTTAGTGCCACTGCTCACTCCATTTGTTTGGCCGAGGTTACTGTCAAAGCCCCAGAGCCAAGAAGGAGAACCAAGCGTCCAACCGTGATTGCTGCTTTCAAAGTCCCATTCCCATCCTTGTGGTAAAATAGTAAGTGATGAACCGTTAACATCAACACCATCATAGACGGTATTTCTCGAAAAGTCGAGTGATTCGGTAAGTGAGTATCCAGTTGAGGATGGAAGTCGTGCCGATTCAATATTGAGGTCGAGAGATTGAATGGCCTGCCCATCAGGCACTCCAAGGCGCGTTTTGGTATTCGCTCCGTCAGGAAAAGAACCAATCGAAAGTAATTGTGATTGACCGATCGAAGTTGGAGTTTCGAATGAGGTATCAGAATCAAAAAGGGTCTCTTCCGGAACAGCAGTGTATCCCTGCAAAAGTGTGGAAAGGAGGAACAACGTCACTACAGCAAAGCAACGAAGTGGCATGGCTCGCACTGACCCCATAGTTTACCCTACGCCCCCTCGTAGGTCAAAAGTCTTCGGCCAAGTTATTCTCATCCCGTAGGGATGGAAAGAAGTCATGAAACTCTTGGGACAATGCTCAAGGGCTTTGGACATCGAACATACAACATGACCGATGTTGAGACGTTGAAAAGGGATGCTGGGATTGCTGCTTGTGCTTACATAAGTAGCGGAATGAAGGTTGGTTTAGGAACGGGCTCAACGGTCAAACATACGGTCGTAGAATTAGGTCGTATGATTGCTGAAGAAGGATTAGAAATCGTTGGAGTTCCAACCTCGCTGGCGACTGAAAAGCTCGCTCTTGAAGTCGGTATACCCTTGGTCAAACTCTCAGACATTGATGGGTTAGATGTTGTCATCGATGGAGCGGATGAATACGACCCTCAGTTCCAACTCATCAAAGGCGGCGGCGCTGCACTCTTGCGGGAAAAAATAGTAGCGCAAGAATCAAGTGGAATGGTTGTTGTTGCTGATGACAGAAAGCGGGTCGAAAAACTCGGTGCGTTCCCTCTACCAATTGAAGTTACACCATTCGCTCACCAGGCAACTATTCGTGTTCTTGGACGTGTTCTTAATTGCCGTGTTAATTGCCGAATGTCCGGTGATAATCCGGTTATTACCGATAACGGTAACATGATTGCTGATGCGCATTGCGGTCCTACCATTCAAGACCCTGTGGCAATGGAGAAGGAGATACTGAACATTGCTGGAGTCGTACAAGTTGGTTTATTCAACAATATGTGCGATGTTGTGGTACTCGCTGGAGCAAACGGTGTTGAAACATTTGTTAATCCAAATGGGCGTCTGAAGTGAAGTTCAATCTCTCAATTGTTAAATACGGGTGGTTAAGACCGTTGGATGGGCCTGTAGCTTAGTCAGGTAGAGCGATGGACTCTTAATCCATCGGTCGCGGGTTCGAACCCCGTCAGGCCCGCTACTCAATCATCGTGTTCTTCTCTTGGAACACAAACACCGAGAATCGCATCCAGAGGGATGCTTCCAAAATTATGAGAATCTTCGGTTGCTGTTGGATCTGGATTGTCCCCAACTAAGAAAACCATGCCATCATCAATCGATTGAATCCTCTTTACGATTTGTAGTTTCGAATGAAAGGGGTGGTTCGCAAGAACAAGATCTCCAAGAGTTGGTTGCATTGAATCATCTGAATGCAAATCAAACTCTGTGCCGTCAGGATGCGTAGGCCACATGCTATCGCCCGAAATTCGAACTCGGACTGTTGTCATGTTTGAACCTCAACTGGCTCGGATCCAAGGAACTTCACGGCCCTTGATGGACCAGAACATGTTGTGAATCGCTTCGATTGCGTCCATGAGCTCTTGAGCGTGTTGAGCTGAAACTTCGACTTTACAAGCACTGCACAGCTTAGCAGCAGCCCAGAAAGTATCATGCAGTTCAGGGTGTGCATCGAGGTGCATTGGCTTGAAGAAATCAGTCCAAAGAATCAATAATTCTTTCTTGCACTTTTGTGCTTCTTCTTCCTTGATAGCCGCATAACGGCTCATAGTATTCATGTAGGATGCCATCGATTGGGAACTGAAGACTTGAGGGTATTCGAGAGCGAGCATTTTCTTGGTCATCGATTGAACAGCTTCACCTGCAACACGGGCGCTTGCTGGGTCATAGACTCCACAAGGTCCATCGCAGTGGGCTGAGGCTTCAATCAGTGTATATGGTGTGTCTTCCATACCATGGGGATTGAGAACAAGCATATCAACATGTGCTTGCCAAACTTCATACGACGATTGTGGTGCCGGTTTCCCCTCTTAATGCCAGAAGAGCATCTCCCGGTTGGCAAAGAATGGCACTCAACCCCGGACGATGTAAGGCGGCCTCCATCAGGCTGCCGATTTTGGGCGCCATTGAACCGGCAGGGAATTCTCCTTGTTCCATGAAACGCTCACACTCATCCAAAGACAAACGATGATGGATTTTTTCATTCACACCACCAAAATCTGTTCGAACCGCATCAATGGCTGTAGAAATGATCAGTGCATCAGCCTCAAGTTGAATTGCGAGCAGTGCTGACAATCGGTCTTTATCGATGACTGCAGGAACACCAATGAAATGGTCACCTTTCGCAACGATTGGAATCCCTCCCCCTCCACCACAGACTACAACTGCATGCAATTCTACTAATTTTTGAATCACTGGCAAATCAATGACTTTCATTGGAAGAGGACTGGCTACAACTCTTCGAGGACCTTGAATTGTTTCTGCGATATCCCAATCTGCAGACATCACAACTTCGGGAGAAAGGATTGGCCCGACTGGTTTTGTTGGATGCTTGAAACCTTCATCATCTCCGTTCACCAAGACTCGGGTAATCACGCATGCGGTACGCTCAGGTCTTTTTCGACGGTGAAGAATTGAATCGAGATTTAATGAAAGTGCATGCCCAATCATTCCTTGAGTCGCTGCCACCCAACTGTCCATTGATTGAGTATTATCTGAATCTAATTCCATCAAGTGCCCTACTTGTGGGCCATTGCCGTGGGTGAGTATACCACGCCCCATCCTGCCTCAAGCAAATCGATGACATCAGACATGACGTGAGCAAGTACTTCAGCGCTTTTGTCCTCTTTTTCTGGGTTCGGAGATGAAAGTGCATTGCCTCCAATGGCATAGACTGCAATACGTGACACACTCCCTTTCCATCATGCAGAGGGTTTGACCCTTTGCCTACCAAGTATCAAACATACGCTGATTTCTCAAGCAAAACCAAACCCCCATTGGGGTGACATTGAATTAGAGAGGGTCCCAGCCACAG
Organism: Candidatus Poseidoniaceae archaeon; assembly: GCA_949372645.1. Taxonomy (GTDB): domain Archaea; phylum Thermoplasmatota; class Poseidoniia; order Poseidoniales; family Poseidoniaceae; genus MGIIa-L1. Next base: position 41,699 of record CASIAP010000013.1, read on the forward strand.
ACAGGTGCGAGCATGGTAAAGACCATTTGGATTGGAGATGTTCAGGCAGGAAAGTACGACGACCAAGAGGTCGAACTGAAAGGATGGATAAAGCGCGAACGTGGAAGCAATAAGATGCGTTTCATTGTTCTTCGTGATTCAACTGGTACGATTCAATGCGTCATCAAAAAGGATGCAATTGGAGAAGAATTGTTTCTCGAAGTCAAGAACGTACTCATCGAAACTTCCGTGATTATCAACGGTATTGTCAACGCAGATGAACGTGCAGACGGTGGCCATGAACTGATTGCTACTTCATTCGAAATCATCGGGCCAGTCAATGCTGACCGTCCGTTTCCAATTAACAAAGAAGCGTTGGATTCTGCCATGGATGAAGACGGTGAACTCATGCCAGGTGGTTCTGAATTCCTTCTTGACAACCGACACCTCTACCTGCGAACTAGTCGAATGACATCAATGCTCAAACTCCGCAGTTCTGCTTTTGGTGCTATTCATAATTACTTTAGAAAGAAAGACTTCATTGAATACCAAGCGCCAAACTTCGTTACAGGCGCTGTTGAAGGTGGTTCTACTTTGTTCGAAGTGCCTTACTTTGGCCGTACTGCTTACCTTACCCAGTCGTGGCAACTGTATGCTGAAGCGGCCATGCCTGCACTCGAGCGCCTCTATACCATCGCACCTTCGTTCCGTGCTGAAAAATCACGTACACGCCGTCATCTTACAGAATTCTGGCATGCTGAAATGGAAATGGCTTGGGCTACCAATGATGAAATCATGGCGCACGGTGAAGGTGTTGTCCGTCATGTTGCTCGAACATTACTCGAAGAACAAGAAAAGGAACTTACCTCACTTGACCGAGACTTGGATTTAATCGCTCGATATGCCGACAATCCATATCCACGTATGCGATATGATGAGGCTGTAGAAATTCTACAGGCAAAGGGCGATGATGTTGAATGGGGCCAAGACCTCGATTATTCAAAGGAAAAAATCCTCACCCAAGACTTTGATGTCCCGCACTTCCTCACCCATTATCCAAAGATTGCAAAACCGTTCTATCACCGGGTTGACCCTGATGATGACAACTATGTTCTGTGCCATGACTTACTGGCACCAGAAGGCTATGGCGAAATTATTGGCGGTGGGGAGCGTACTTGGTCTGAAGCAGAAATCTTGGCACGACTCGAAGAAGAAGGGACTGACAAAGAACCTTACCAATTCTACATCGATACCCGTTCATACGGCGGTGTTCCTCATGGTGGCTTTGGCCTCGGTGTGGACCGAGTGGTCAGTTGGTTAGCTGGAGCAACTCACATTCGTGAAGTCATTCCGTTCCCACGTACATCCCGACGCGTGACTCCTTAGGTGACTTTCATGGCTGAAGCAATCGCTCTCGGGTGTGGACTCATCGGTCAATTTGTCGTTGAGCGTTTGCTTGAATACGGCCATAAAGTCACTGTTCTTGATTTGAAGATCCCTGACCACTTAGCGAACCAGCCAAACGTTGATGCTCGCCAAGGTGATGTCTTCCAACACATTGCGGATTTACCACCTCAATCAGTTGTCATCAACATGCTGCCTGGAAGAATTGGAAACGGTGTCCGGCCGTTACTACTGGAGGCTGGACACCAAGTGGTTGACCTCGCCTTTACCGCAGAAGATCCACACCAGTATCAAGCGTTAGCAGTCCAGAACAATGCTGTGCTGTTGTGGGATGTTGGTATTGCTCCAGGGATGTCAAACATGCTTGCAAAAAAGGCTTCTGAAATTCTTGGCGATTTGGAAAACCTCACCATCAAAGTTGGAGGGAACCCAACCCAACCAGATTCTGAATGGTCCTACATGGCACCCTTTTCACCTTCTGATGTTATTGAAGAATATACTCGACCTGCACGAATAAAGGTCGCAAATGAGATTTGTGAAGTTCCTGCAATCACCGAACGTCATATGATTGAGGTCGAGGGCTATGGGCAAATGGAAGCGTTCCTAACCGATGGATTGCGAAGTGTTCTCACAACCATTCAAGCTACAAACATGAAGGAGTTTACAGTTCGATGGCCTGGGCACATCGACAAATGGCTCCAAGAATCTGAATCGTTGGATGAACAGACACTTCTTGATGCCTGGAAGTTTGATTCGACACGAGATGAATTCACGTGGCTCGAAGTGATTGCTGAATCAAAGAATCAGCAAAAACGGTGGGTTGTTCAAGATTCAGGAATGAATGGCGACGGTTCGATGGCGAGGACAACAGGGTTAGTTACTGTCGCATGTGCTTTACAATTCCTCGAGCATGGCCCATTGAAGGGTTGTGGATTAGCGCCTGGAATTCATCCACCTGAAGCACTTCATGGACAAGCGATTGATTCAATTATCGAAATGATGAAACAACACGGTGTTGAATTTACTGAAGATTAAAGCATCGTTTCGCCACAACTTGGGCACGGAATTCCCGGAATGTATTCACCGAGTAAAAAACCACAGTGAGGGCAAAGTGAACTTACCAAGTCGTATCCGAACATGATGTTCCATACGGGTGATTGTTCATCAAGATGACGATGAAACAGATGAAAAATAAGTATCGATTAGTTCGCCAACAGGGAGCAGGTCTTTTTCTTCAATCACTATCGCTGCATGCTTTTTAGGACGGTCATCCCATGGATTGAAACAAATGGGGTAACCTGATTCTTGGAACATCGTAATATCACCTGCCGAATCTCCAACGGATGCCGTATTTTCTTTTGTCACACCTAACCGACGTTGAAGCATTTGGACAACAGAACCTTTGCCATCCATTTGTACCTGATAGCGTCCAAAATCATCCAATTCATACTCACCATTGGGCATTTGTTTACCTAAGAGCCAACCATTGGTAAATACATGGAATCGGGTATCGTGACCATCTGCAAAGCGTTGTGCTGTAAAACGGTCAATTCCACCCCAACGTCGAACCCAAGGTTTGTCACTTGGAAATTGCGCTGCCACATCACGAGCCGTTTGTTGTAAGCCACCACTTACAATGGCCACATGATAGCCTTTATTGAGCAAATTTTGAATAAAAGGTTTCCAGTTTTTCATCATCGGCATTCCTTCCATGCAACCTCGTAAATCTGAATCTGAGATGGGTGGAAGTTCAGAAGAACGGCTTTCTTTGATGAGTGCAATATCCAGTTTAATCCAATCCCATTCATCGAGTAAACCTTGGTTGTACAATTCGAATGATTCATCATTTGAAATGCCTAAATTATCATAGACAAACTGCCAAGTTGACAAATGGTCAACTAAAACACGATCCATATCTAAGCAAACTAGGCGTGCAGGGGTTTTCTGTATCATATTCCTCAATCTCCATACTTCTTCCAGAACCAATTGCTCACTGTGACTTACGAGCTGGCCAATCGTATTGAGATTGGATTTGCTCAACTTGTTTCCCCATGATATAGAGGATTAAGGCGACCATAATGCCAAATAATCCGATGAGGGTCATGGCAATGGTTGCAAGTGTAACGCTAATGGAAGTCGAATTCAATTCTTCCAAAGCCCCAACAACATTGCCCGATAATTTGTAACCGAGGATAAACAGAACAATACCCGGTATTCCAAACAAGAGAAGTGGATGTTTGGTTTCAAGCATCCAATAGAACAGTTGGGCAAAACGTGAGGCTGTTGCAAGAGATTCTCGTTGTGGTATGCCGACATTCATTTGTGCTTCAACAATACGTACACGAAGTTGTTCATCTAAATCTGCAGTTCGTGCCAAGGGTCCTAAATAGGCAAGGGCTTCCATTCCCGGGTGAGTAAGCACAACGTGCTGGAGGATTGCAGAACCAAGGACCAAATCATCTATAGATTCTGCATCCACCTCCTCAACACGGTGCGAGAAGTGAATATCCCACTCCTCAAGTGCCCGGTTTATAGAAAGTGGCAAGTCTCGTAATTTCCACTGATTCGTGATTGAAAGAACTAAGGTCGAATCGATTCGTTCAAGATTCGAGTCCAAAAGGAAAGAAGCAATGTTTTGAAGAGTTACTTCATTCGTAAAGTGGAGTACTTCACAACCGATTTCCTGAGCATATTCGACCGTTGAATCATTTGATCCAAGGTCCATTAAAAGAACTTCAGCGGCCCCTTCTCGTGCACGAACAATGAGCGACACGATTCTCAGCTCGATGTCTCGAGCCAGCAAAATAATGCGTAACGATTGGTGAGCCACATGTCTTGTCCGTGGTCTGCTTCATATCAAACCCTCGTTGATTCTATCTTGTATGGTCGACTTTTCGATTTCAATGGATTCGGGCCACATGTTCATGGCCTATGACCAAATGGAAAAGATGTGAAGGGTGAATACCGTATTGGGGTCGTCATCCCGGCGAAGAATGAACAACAGTTCATTCAGAAAGTGCTGGAGACTCTTCCGTCCTTTGTAGATTTAGCTATCGTGGTCAATGATGGCTCGACAGATGAGACTCAATCAATACTTGATGCAATGACCCCAACCGTCGAAATGCACTGTATCGCCTTGGACGGAGAAGGAGTCGGTGCTGCAATTGATGCTGGACACCGATACCTCTTGCAGCAATGGCAAGATGACCGGTTCATCAGCGTAGTCATGGCAGGAGATGGACAAATGAATCCAGGTGACATGGATGCACTTCTCAAGCCAGTTTTAGATGGGAGAGCAGATTATGCCAAAGGAAATCGTTTTGCCCATCAAGGCGGAACGAAGTCAATGCCGAACGTTCGTCGTCAAGCCAGCCGGATACTGTCTGTATTCACTGGACTTGCCTCAGGCCAAGCCATACCCGACCCACAATGTGGCTATACTGCCACTCAGAGTGACATCTTACGTGAATGGGATTGGAAGAGCTCATGGAAGGGCTATGGGTATCCTAATTTTTGGCTCATTCGGCTATCGACCCTTGGCTATCGAATCGCACATGTTCCAGTTGAATCCATTTATGGCAGTGAAAAATCAGGTATTCAGAGATTTTCCTTTTTCGCAAAAGTTGGCATGATGATGGCCTATCGACATCACCATCGAAACATATCATGGATCTTCAGCAGCCGGATTACTCCACATACTCTTTTTGCTACAGTTGCCTATGCAATTGGTTGGATCGCCTTACTTCCATCAATAAGTACCGACCTTGAACGTGATTTGGTTGGCAGAGGTGTTGCCCCATTATTCATTACCATCATTGCTTGGTCGATAGCACACGTTTTTGATAAGGGAGCAACTCGAACGGTTCAGGAGTTGAGGTTGAATGCGAAGGCTCGACAAAAGACGTAAACCAAGAAAGGCCCATGTAAGGCATATATTGGTTGCAGCAAAACCCGATGCTCGAGAAATTCTTGAGCAAATTCAATCGGCACGTAATCCACTTAAAGTCTTCAAAAAATTAGCAAAGAAATATTCGAATTGCTCGAGTGCATCAAAGAAAGGTGATCTGGGTGAATTCGTCGAGGGGCAAATGGTTCAAAAATTTGAAGAGGCTGTTTGGGCAATGGAACCAGAAACAGTTCCGGAATCCTATGTCAAGACTCAATTCGGCTACCATCTACTTTGGGTGCACGAAATAATATTACCAGAGTGAACCACTCTAACCAAGTATGGTGGGCGATCCAGGATTTGAACCTGGGTCCAAGCGTCCCAAACGCCCGAGTATAGGCCAAGCTAACCCAATCGCCCCTTGCAGTCCTCGCCACGGCGTCTTACCTATGAAGTTCACTCAAGGAGTTGCCAGCAATCGGGGTTGAGTCGAACCAACATACCTTGTGATTCTGCCATTTCAATAAGGTCGTGTACCTCGAGAGCATCACTACTCCTCTCCAAAAGGGGTTGAAGACTTTGAACGGTAAGCATACCGTTTTCATCGGTAGCATTGAGAAGAACTTGAGAAAGATCTTTGAATGAAATTGGTTCATCTTGGTTGAATAACTTTTGATTGGTCTGAAGTCGTTTACGCAATGTATCACGAAGCTCATCAGGAGTGTTTGCTAGAGCAACTTCAATCCTTAATTCCGATGCAGTTGCCACCGAAGTGACAATCTCAGCATCGGTTTGTAATCGCTGTCCGCAATGGGGGCACATTCGACCAGTCCCCCGATGCCCATGGCATGTCTGACAAGCACTGCAACGAATAACATTCCATCCACCACCAGACATGGTTTGGCTTCAAGCCAAGGGTACTTCAAGACTTCTCAAAGAGAAAAATCAGTGCTTGATTTGCGTCCACCAGGACGAAGTGCTGGTGCGGCTGGTGCTTTCACGTCAACACGCTTTGGAGGTGCTTCGACAGCCTTTCGTGTCAATGCACCCCGGACTGGACCAGTACCCGTTCTGGCACCGAGTGAGAGGGAATTCGGCAAGATCAGTGCAGCCATAGCCACACCGTGGTGGTCAGCAGCAGCCGTCACTTCATCAACAGCTACATCGAATGAAACGACTTCCAAGTCACGGCTTGCTAATTTCTGTTGTAAGAGTCGACGCAAAAGAAGTGTGGTTTCTTCATAGTCCAATTCAGTCGAAACAGTAGCAACAACAGCGCACTCATCACCTTCTGGAGTGACGCATGCAGCCCAAGCAACACCTGCACATGCAGAAGAGCCATTCCAAGAATATGCTGTTGCAAGGTGGCATTCAACCAGCGAACCCATCGGGAGGGGTTGAGGAGGAGTTGCACCAAAACCAAGTGGAAGCATTGCACCCTTCATTTCAATCAAACGTGAATCGCCCAAGCCAAGTTCAACCAAACCTTGGTCGTAGGCATCTTCTGCATTTTCACCCCATGGAGCTACGGCAGTCATGAGCCAACCTGGACATGCGACAGATGCAGAACGCTCTCCTTCAGATGAGTACATGATGTTGGTACAGATGCAACGGGTTCATGAAGAACATGGTTGTGAGGAAACTATGGCGACAGTTTCTCGGCGACTGCTCTTACTGGCAGCCGTCTTACTTCTCATCGCCGGAATTGGCCTTAAAATTGCGAGTGGTGGAAGTACACTACTGGTGATTGCATCAGGGCTCGGATTGATTTTGGTGATCCTTGCATGGTCTCTTTTTGATGATTCATCAACCTCGTCACTCACGAAGGGCGCAAAGCCAATCAAGCCAAGCTATTCATCGGGTACGTCGTTTGATAAACTTCCAAAAGAACGTCAAGAACAAACTCTTCCAGATCCTGTCGAGTCGGGATTTGAAATTCCTCTGATGTAATCACATGAGACGAATCGTCTCAAGATTTTGGGGTGCATAGGTTCGGCACTTGTAGCGTTCACGCAATGTCTTTCCAAGTTCGTTACATTTGTGGTAATCACCGTGATGGCAGATGATGTTTCGAGGTGTTGGGCTGATTTGGTCGACGAATTCCAGCAACTGACGACGATCGGAATGGCCCGAAAATCCATCAATCGTAACCATTTCACAACCAATCTTGACAATCTCGGTCTTTCCGTTGATAATCATTGGAACTTCTCCGAATCCTTTCTGTAGACGACGGCCAAGTGTACCTTCAGCTTGGTATCCGACGAAGCAAAGTGAGTTACGGTCTTCATGTGCCCAATTCTTAAAATATTCCATAACTGGCCCACCGTTAAGCATTCCAGAGGTCGCCAACACAATACATGGAGAATTATCCATAATGATGCTTTCACGCAGTTCTCGTCCCTTCACAGGTCGGAACCATTCACTGGTGAATGGGTTCTCTCCATCATCCTTGAGCAGAGACTTTCGCAAACTGCTGGTCAAATAATCAGGGTGAGATGCGTGGATGGCTGTGGCTTCTTGAATCATGCCGTCTAACCAGACAGGGACGGGTTTTACAGTTCCTGAACGGAATAATTCATCAATTGCAATCATCACTTCTTGGCTTCGACCAACAGCAAATACTGGACAGATGACTTTACCACCACGCGCCATGGTTCGAGAGATAATGTCGTGCAACTCTTGGGTTGCTTCTTGACGGGATGGTTGGTAGTCGCCTGAAGCGCCGTATGTCGATTCAATAACGAGGGTTTCTACACGAGGGAAACGAGTGTTTGCTGCATCAAAGAGCCAAGACTTCTCGTACTTTTGGTCTCCACTAAAGACAATGTTGTGCTTACCTTCACCGATGTGAAGGTGGACGGCAGAAGAGCCGAGAATATGCCCTGCATTGGAAAATGTGAGCTTAATATCAGGCGTGATATCTGTTGTTTCATCCCAATCTACATCGACGACGTGCTTCATACAGGTGCGGATATCTTCCATACTGTAAGGGGCTCGCTTTCCTTCAGAACCACCGACTTTCAGGTAATCAGTTTGCAATAACAGCATCAAATCACGAGTTGGAGGCGTACAATAAACAGGTCCACGGTAGCCATACTTGAACAAAACTGGAAGCATTCCTGCGTGGTCTAAATGTGCGTGGGTCAAGACAACAGCATCGAGTTTTTCCATAGGAAGCGCCTCAGGTGCAGTGAAATACGGCATTGGGTCTGTATCGGATGCGATGTTCACACCAACGTCGATCATAACTCTGGATTCATTGGTCGTAACGAAGTGGCAAGCACGGCCAACTTCACGGTAGGAACCGAGTGCAGTCACTCGTGCCCATGAAGCACCTGGGCGTACAGGTCGATGCATGTTAAGTCCGAAATCCTTGAGTAATTTTCTACGCTCTTCAGCGTGAGCATGTCGGTAACCCCGAATGTCGTGAACGGTTTTTGAAACCAAAGGAGGAGTTCGCTCAACTGAAATAAGCCAGCCGGATTTGTCACGAATTTCTTGCAAATTAATGCCACGACGACCAACTGCTTCACCAGGATTCTCACATTGTACGGTGATTTCTCGGTAACAGGCATCGAAGTAGATTTGATTAATTGCTGCGGATTCAGGAATAATGTCTTTGACCAAAAGGGTTGCTTCTTCTTCAGACTTCATGATAGAAACATCTGGACGAAGCACAATCTTACGCTTGACTTTGTGAGAGATCTTTGCCAGCAGTCCATCTGCAGCAAGGATTCGGTTTGGTTCAGGAGTCACTAAAGCAATATTACCTGCTTCCAATTCTACTGTGTAAGGTATGTCCTTAGGGACGATCTTTTGCACTTCATCTTTCAATTCTTTAAACGTTAGACGCATAATTATTCACCATATACCGCGCTCGCACAATGATTGTGCACAAACTCCCCCGAAGGTGAGTGCAGTGTTGAGCTGCGGGAAAAAAATACTCAAACGAGAAGTTTAGCAATTTCTGCTTGAGTAAGGGAAACAAAGCCGTCTTTCGCAGTGATTACTGACAAATCCATGCCGTTTCCGGAGGCTGCATCACGCTGCCCCGATGCATAAAGGGCACGGGCCGCGAGTTTCAATGCATCGGTCCGAGACATTCCTTCACTAAAACCGTCTTCGAGCACACCATACATGTATGGAGAGCCTGACCCAGTGGCACAGTATACGTCTGGAATTGAACCACCAGCCGAATCAATCGAATACACATGTCCGCCTTCATCATCAACACCTACAATCAGTAATTGAACCCAATGAGGTCGGCCGGAGAGAATGTTTGCAGTCAATGTTGCTGCGCCACGAACGGTCATTGGTTGTTGACGGCGAAGTTGGAACAGGGCGACTTCAGCAGAAAGTGTTCGAGAAAGTGATTGTGCGTGTCCAACTAATCCAGCAGTTGTTAGGGCGAGGTTGTCGCCAATTTTGAAGAGTTTCTGGACGTTTTTGTTGGCAATAAAGTGGCCCATTGTAGCACGATGGTCCGCTCCAACTACGACTCCTCCATCAAAGGTGATTCCAATTGTGCTGGTTCCGGTTTTCAATACATTCTGCTGCGCATCCATTGTCATCAATCCATTGTTTTAGTCGACACCTCTTGAACCTTGAGGCGCAATTTCTCGGTACCTACGGACCCTTATCAACCCGACGAATGCACGGCCAGAGTGAACCGGTTGAGAAAAGACACCGTCGAAAGAACTTCGACGGGAGTGTTCTTGAGGTGCCCGGCATCAGGCACTGGTATGCGCAGAGGTAAGAAAGGAAAACGAGACGAAGCTCAGTCTTCGCTTGATGCCTTTACCGATGTCCAACCAGAATCTAAAGAACTTCCTGCTCCGGAGCCTGTCGTTCCATCGATGCCTGATCTCGATGCTTTAGCACGTGCGGATGAGAAAATCCGAGAGGCTGAAGAAGACATCATTTCTGCTCAAGAAGCAAAGGAAGAAGTGAAACCTCTTCGAACGTTTAACATGCCAAGTATGGGAATGGTCCAGTCACAACCGACTCCTGCTGCAGAAGTCATCTACCACGACCTCGGCGAGTTGTATCCAAATCCCCCAATTCTTGATTCAGGAAATGGAATGGTCTTGCACCGTGCTGTGCTGAACGACATCACTGGGTGCGGTCAGTTGATGGACTGGGTTGCTGACGACCATGCTGTTATTGTTGATATGAATCGATTGATGAAAAAAACCGTCGAATTTAATGCAGTTCTCGCACATTTGAACACCTTTATTGACGCTGATTTAGGAGGGCAAATTATCCAGATGACTGAAACTCGCTTGATGTTACTCCCACCCGGCTGCCGAGGAGTGCGTGGCGTAGAAATGGAAGCCTTTGCGGTTGATGCTCACGAACTTGGAAGGCGGCGAATATGATGGATGAGCAACCGATTGACATCCCTTGCCCAATTTGCGCTGTCGAAGGACAGTTAGGAATGGTTGCCAATGTCGATGAGATCCCCTATTTCGGAGAACATACTCAGGTGACTGTATTGTGCCACGCCTGCGGCTGGCGACAAACTGACTTCATTCCCGCAGAGGGGAAGAAAGCGGGTGCATGGTCGTTGATTCTGGACGACACGAAGAAACTACGTTCACGTGTTGTTCGCTCATCATCATGTACGGTTAAAATCCCTGAGTTAGACCTTGAAGTCATGCCTGGAACCAATTCTACTGGCTATGTGAGTAACATCGAAGGAGTGTTAAATCGCTTTGCCGATATCATCCAGATGGTCCGAAGAGATGTTGAAAGGGATATTACTGTTGAATCTAAAGAGCTTCAGAAGGAGAGTCAGAAATCTCTGTCAATCTTGGACTCGTTACTCCAATCCATTGAACAAGCCGGTGAAGAAAGTGTATTCACTGTCGAATTCTTGGATCCGCATGGTCATTCAATGATTCTTGATGAAGATGCATCTCAACGTGAATTGACATCGGAAGAACTTGAAGAACTACCAATTGGACCTGACCCTGCGGTCTTTTCACCCGATGATGCCAAGTGATTACTGTGCATCTGATGCTAAGAAATCCTTGACAAGGTGAGCGGTTTGGTCTCGCATTTCGTGCAAGTCGCCCAACCAAATCGACGCTCGGTCAATGCATAATTGTTTCATTTCACCTGCTAAGATCTTACCTGCACGGTAATCAGCATTAATTTCTGCCAAATAAGAGTCATCATCTTCAAAGAAATACATCATGTAACGGTATGCAACATCAATATCGGGGTTTCCTCCGATACGACGGTGTTCTTCAACAGTAGTTTGACCACCAGAAAAGGCTCGTTTAATTTTCTTTTCAACCGTTGGCAAGTCATCTCTGAGGAAGATGGTCGTTTTCGGCTTACTGCTACTCATTTTATCACCAGTCAGACCAACTGCAAAATGATGGTAAGTCGAAGAAGGGGCAAGTAAACCCATTCCACCAAGTGAACGCTCATATTCGAGTAATTTGATTTGAATCCTCGATTTATCCTTTGCAGTTGCACTTGGGACAGTAATGGTTCCTTGCTTCGGATTCGACAGAATATCTGAGAAACCAAGGTGCTCAAGTGAGGAGACCATGCCTGCAAAGACTGCATTCAATCGGTCTTTGTCCAAACGACCATTCGGCATTTGGCCCAAGACTTCAGCATTATCCTCTTGAACTGAAAGGCCAATGACGACACCGGAAGATTTCCCATCATTGACATTAAACCAGTTGGTTTTAGCAGCAAGTCCACGTGTTAAACGAAGATGCGGGTCTTGGTCAACACCGACAGGAACCACAATTGGTCGAAGGCCACCATATTCTTCAGTTTGCGGATGTAAGATATCACCTACTTGCACCATTGGAGCCTGAACGTGGGCAAGGTTTGTCGCACCATTGAAACCATAGATCGATTCGAATTCATTCAAATTTGTTCGCTTTCCAAGTTGGAATCCTAATCGCTGAACAATTGGACGGGATGATTGAAAATACACATTTGTCTTTTCAGGGTCAATTCCAAGAGCGGCATAATGAGATATATATTCTTCTAAAGCAATCTTTCGCCCCTTCTCTAAAGAGACACCACGTGTTGCTTGGCTCTCTAAATCTGCAACGGCAATCGTAACATCACCGCCGAGTTCTTGAAACCATTTGACCTGGTCAATAACCATCGAATGCCCCATATGCATTTGACCGCTTGGCATAAGCCCAGTGAGTACTCCAAAAGAATCGCCCTGTTTTTGTGCATCGAGAACCCGTTCCAAATCACGATGAGCAAAAACGATACCACGCCGATGAAGGCGAGATGGTGAAGGAAGAGTCATGTTGTCCATTGATGAGAGACCGAACTGGTCTATTATGCGAGAATAATCTGTGGATTGAGCACTTCCCCAAGGGTCTATGACAACATCTTCGCCATCCATATGGGTATCCACCAATCGGTCGGTGACAACCTTATGGCATCAAGTCTTCGCCCTTATTCGGTTTCAGACTACGATTCAGAAGATTCTTCTTCAAGCCCAGTAGGTGGTCGTCGGTTTTTTTCAGCAAACGGACCAAGTCCTTCCTTCTTCAAAATAAACATCATTCCAACGATGGTCGAAACACCAACGGTCAGTGCCACAAAAGGTAACCATGAGGATTCTCCTAAACCATCACGTGGCTGGACTAACCAAGTAAACACAAGTTGAGAATCATCTGTAAATCGTTTCGACCACTTGAATAAATCAGTCGTATCATGGGCGGCAATGGTAACTGCTGCTGAGTAATTATTCCAAAATTGTGAACGGCCAACAACGTCATAATCCACAGTTCCATTCACTACAATGGAGACATTATGACCACGTATGACAGAGAGATGAAGTGATTCATTTATGGATTGAGTATAGCCTTCAGCAGTCTTCCGAACACCCTCTAAATTCGAGAGTGGGGCATTTGAATCTCGTACCTCAGCCACTTGCTTTCCTTGAACATCGAGAATCCACGTCATAGGAACATTCCATGCAAGCGGCGAGACCGCTGTGCATTGTTCGGTCACCAGCGATTCAAATTCAATGATCGTTTGATTATCGATGAAACGACTTGAATGAGAAGTTTCATGACAATCATGAACCGTCCAATACGACCACGCTTCACCCCATGTGGTCATCCAGGCTTGTGCTTCATCGTTGAGGTAGGCAGCAATATCTGCATCATGACGAATCGTGGCATCATTGACTCTTCCAACCCAATACAAGTTGACGAGGCCTCCTTCTTCGACCGCCGTTTGGACCTGCTCTTTGGAACCAATTAATTGTTCAAGACTTCCACCACGACGTCCAATATTGTACCAATCCCAGTCATCTTCCGGAGCATCGGTTGCATTATGCCAAGCAGAGTAAGGCAATTCATTCTCATCACCATGAACTGCAAACCCTTGTGAAGCAATCGCATTGTGTTGATTCATCGTGAGGCCAGGTGGCGTAAAAGTCGAAATAGGGTTAACTCCCCATTGATTAGCAACGACTCGTTCAGAAATATAGTTATGGCACTCAAGGGCAACAGCCCCTGGGTCAGCTGCCCAATTGATATTCGGCATCCCATAACATCCAAATTCATCACCAGAATCAAGCCGCTCTTGTGCTAAAGCGGTCCGCAACCATCCATCTTCCTTCCAAGTTATTTCAGCGACTGCAACAGGACTGAAGGTTGAGGAGAGTAAACAAAGAAGTATCGAAACGGTCAGGCTTTGGGCGAAACGGATGTTCCGTTGTGGAGCCATGGCAATGCGTGTAGTGCAAGTTCTTTGATACTTTGCACACATTAATTTGGTAAAAGAAAGAGAGTCGATAATTCACCCTTTACAATGAAATATCGTGGGAACAATCAAAACCGTGTTTGTATTCCACTTTTCTATGACAGAGGAAGATTCAATTGTTGAAGCATGGCAATCCCTCGAAGAGCATTGGCTTATTCCTACAACTGGTGAACCGCTACCACGGACCCCAAGTTATGGTGTTCTCCGTATGGTTGTCTCACCCCTTTTACGACCAATGTTGAATGCGAAAATGAACGGTTTACACCACATACCACGAAAGGGCTCTGTAATCCTTGCTGCGAACCACTTATCACATATCGACCCCATTTTCGTGATTGCTTCAGCACGACGCACCACACATTATCTGGCCAAGGATGGTCATTTCAAAAATGCAATCCTACGGTTTGCAATGCGTGCAACCGGTCAAATTGAGACGAAACGTGACCAAGGGGGCGAAGGTGCACTTTCCAGTGCTGCTGATGTATTGGCCTCTGGTCAAGCACTTGGAATCTTTCCGGAAGGAACACGTTCCAAGCGTACAGAGCCTCCTTACCTACTCCATGGGAAAACTGGAATCGCTCGTCTTGCCGCCTCATATCCTGAAACTGTGGTCGTACCCATAGCTCTGAAAGGGACTCGTCAGGTGATGAAACCTCAAGATCACAAAGCACCTCGCTTTTGGCGACCTATGGCACTTTCTGCTGGCCAAGGTGTGACGTGGATGGAATGGCTTTCCGACCCGAATGGTGGCGATACTGATGCACAACAGTTGGTTGATCTCTCAACCAAAGAAGAACACGAAATAAGAGCTTTACTCGCATCACTCTATAGAAAATTTACTGACCAGATAATGGGGAGTATTTCTGCACTTGGAGCTCCATAACCAGATAAACTCTGAACATTGCTCAACAAAAGTCCATTGGAATATCACTAAAGCTCATCCAATGAATCAAGTCTTTCTCCTTCGTATCGGATAGATTCGCTCAAGAATGCTCAAGTGCTGTCGGTTGCGACAAGCATTTGGTGAGTCTATGAAAGTCTATCACGAACTCATTCAACGTATTCTCGATGAAGGTGAAGAGAAGGGTGACCGCACCGGCACTGGAACACTCTCGGTCTTTGGCCACCAAATGCGATTTGACCTCTCTGAAGGCTTTCCAATGGTGACCACAAAAAAATTGCATTTGCGCTCCATTGTCCACGAACTTCTCTGGTTCCTCAAAGGAGATACCAACATCCAATATCTACAAGAAAATGGGGTTCGCATCTGGAATGAATGGGCTGATGAAAATGGCGACCTAGGGCCCGTGTATGGGAAGCAATGGCGCAGATGGGAAGCAAAAGATGGCCGTATCATCGACCAAGTCGAACAGGCCATTGAAATGATTCGAACCAATCCAAACAGCCGACGTATCATCGTCTCAGCTTGGAACGTTGGTGAACTTGATGAGATGGCTTTGATGCCTTGCCACGCTTTCTTCCAGTTCCATGTGGCCAATGGAAAGCTCAATTGTCAATTGTACCAACGAAGTGCAGATGTCTTCCTCGGCGTTCCATTCAACATCGCATCCTATGCTCTTCTGACCCACATGATGGCACAAATATGTGGCCTCAAGGCGGGAACATTCGTACACACACTTGGCGATGCGCATCTGTATACCAACCACCTTGACCAATCTAAGTTACAAATTTCACGTGAACCAATGCATCTACCGCAACTCAAACTCAATTCTGAATGCACAACCATTGACTCGTTTACATTTGAGGACATCGAAGTGGTCGGATACGAGCACCATCCGCATATTTCTGCACCAATTGCAATATGAAGTGATACCATGTTCACCATGATCTTTGCATGCGATTTGAACGGAGCCATCGGTAAAGATGGTGATTTACCGTGGCGTCAATCCTCTGACCTGCAACATTTCAAGCGCATCACCATGTCAAAAACCATCGTCATGGGAAGAAAAACCTGGGACAGCCTACCTGGGAAATTACCTGGACGAAGGAACATCGTCCTCTCAAGAACACCTCGTGAGGATGTTGAAGTGCTTTCATTTGAAGAAGTTCTCGAACTCGGAGATTCAGAAGAAGTCCTCATCATTGGAGGTGGAGAGATTTACCAATTGTTCTTCGAACATGCCAAAGAGATTCACAAGACCATTATCGCAACAGAAGTCGAAGATGCTGATGCATTTGCTCCATCGATGGAAGGTGAAGGATTCCATATGATTGGTGAACGGTTTGTTGATGCGGGACCACGAGATGAGCATTCAATGATTTTCCAACACTGGATTCGATGATCATTCATCTGGATTGTATTCAGTCACTCGCAATCCCAAACGCCCTTGTCGTGATGGGCGTTGCATAATCGTAGCATACTTTGCTTCAAAAGCAGCTTTCAAATCAATTTCCATTGCTAAGGAGTGGCCCATCAGCAACAGAAGAATATCGGCCATTTCTTCAGCACAATCAGCAAGAGGCTTCCCTTTGGTTACCGCTGCTGCAAACTCGCCTAATTCTTCGACAGTAAGGGCAATACGGTAGCCCATGTCATGTCCGTTATTTTCTTCGAACTTATGTTTGTCATGAAAGACTGCAATTTTCTTCATCATGGTTTCCCATTCATTCTGTGCCTCATGGGCCATCCATTGGTCAACCGACATTCCTTCCATGCACTGAGATTAAGGAGACCGGACATTAGACCTTCCGTAGACTCGGAGAAGTCCGATTGAATGAGGAGTTTATTCCTTCAGTTACCGCCGATGACGAAGTCTTTCCATCGCTTCATGTATTCAACAAAAACTGGGCTTAAGTCTGCATCCAGCAAATGCTGTTCACTAAACGGTGGACGTTCAGGGGAATAGTCAGGGTCTCCAAGATGCATTGGCCAATCGGGGTGTGCAATCGCTACTCGAGCTACACCAATCAAATCTGCCCCTTCATCCATAAGCCATTCTGCGTCTATAGAAGACCAGATTGCGCCTGTCGAGACGAGTGGTATATGCGCAGGTATTACATCACGGAACCGTTGAGTGAGGCTCGGACCGTCTTCATCATTCTCAACGCCTTGGAACACATCCCAGCAAGAGATGTGAAGCATATCGATGTCCATTTCACACAACATCTCAGCAAGTTCGAGACTTTCATGTAAGAAGACGCCAGCCTTTTCGATGATGGGAGAGATACGAACTGCAAGAATAAAGTCCGGGCCTGTTGCTTGACGAACAGAAGTGATCATGTCACGCAAGAACTTGCTTCTTCCCATCAAATCGCCACCCCAGTTATCTTCACGTCGATTGGTAACGCTTCCGAGGAATTGACAGATGAGATACGAATGAGCACCGTGCAATTCAACACCATCAAAACCTGCTTTTTGGCAACGCACGGCTGCATCTGTAAACGATTGAATCATCCCAAGCACTTCATCATGAGTTAATGCCCGAGTATACAATCCATCCATTCCCGCCTCGGTGTTTTCGCTGGCTGAGACGGGTTGAACCTGATTGAGAGATTGTGGGGCACGCATGCCACCGTGAAATATTTGAGCGAGACTCAGGGTTCCTGTCGCTTTCAATTGATTAGCCATCTTGGTAAGACCTGGGAGTTGATGGTCGCCCCATACGCCCATTTCCCCTTCCCAGCCACGCCCGTGTTCGGTAACGTTAGCTGCTGCAGTTGTGGTGATGGCAAATCCATCTTTGGCCCGTCGAACCAACCATTTTATTTCTTCATCTGAAAGCGTGCCGTCTTCATTGCTTTGCTTGTTGGTCATCGCAG
This sequence comes from Candidatus Poseidoniaceae archaeon, assembly GCA_949372645.1. Classification (GTDB taxonomy): domain Archaea; phylum Thermoplasmatota; class Poseidoniia; order Poseidoniales; family Poseidoniaceae; genus MGIIa-L1. Next base: position 59,511 of record CASIAP010000013.1, read on the forward strand.
CAAGTACGCTCCGGTTCGGTAAGATATGTCCCGTTCGAGGAAGTGTGAATTGACTCGATGGGTCCATGCTCAAAGCAAGAACTGCACCTTCTTGATGCTTCGCATGATTCAAACTGAAGAGATGGTCATTCGGATTCTTCTTCCTTTGGATGACCCGGTTCTGCTTTGGCAGGGAGCAGACGGTCAAGCCATTTTGGTGACCACCAGTTCCACTTACCCATCAGTCGCATTGTTGCAGGAACAACCAGAGCACGGACAATTGTTGCATCGAGCAGAATGGCGAGAGCCAGTCCGAAACCGATTTGCTTGAGAATGATGATTGAAGACAAACCAAAGGCACTGAACACGACAACCATAATTGCAGCTGCTCCAGTAATTAGGCGACCTGTCTTTTGCAATCCATTGGCGACAGCAAGGGTATTGTCACCCGTACGCTCCCATTCTTCATGGATACGTGAAAGCATCAAGACTTCATAATCCATCGATAATCCAAAGACAATACAGAACATGATGACTGGATTTGTCGCCTCAATTGGTTGGGGTGTAAAGTTGAGTAGATCTGCTCCATAACCCCACTGGAAGACAAAGACCAACATTCCGAACGATGCTGAAATCGAGAGAATATTCATCACAATAGCCTTGATTGGAATAATAACACTGCGAACTTGAATGAAAATCAAGACAATGGTTGAGATGAGAATAAAGGCCAATGCTATTGGGAGACTGTCTTGAATGGCCCAAAGGGTATCGAGACTGTAGGCAGCAAACCCTGCTACCTTGAGCGAGGAATCCTCGCCGACAATCAACAGGTCTGTGAAATCATCTCGGTTTTCGCGCATATCTTCTACGAACTCATGGCTTTCCCTACTGGTACTTGGCCCGTCAATAGCGTACACGACATAGGTGACATCACCAGAGATGAATTGTTGTCGAAGATATTCTCGAGTGGCATTCTCCGTTACATTAAGATCCTCAGATGGTGTTGACCAGAACTGAACAACACGCGATTCATTCATACCCATTTGCGGTAATGCATAGCCAAAGGCTTCGACAATTCGTTCATCTTCAACTTGCGAGACCATCCAACGATGCATCTGGCGGAGATTCGATTCATTCAACGGGTCTGTGCCATCAAAGTCAATCACGACAATAGCAGCATTGGAGGTGCTTTGTGGCCACAGAGAGTCGATATGGTCGAGGCCAAGCCGTGATTCATCATCCGGTGGAAGAGCATCACGGTTCGCAAGAGAGAACTCAGCTTGGAAGAAGGGTAACCCTGCACCAAGCAAGATGATGAGCGTTGGAATCAAGACTGCCCATGGTCGGTCCATCACTGTGTTTGCGATACGAGACCAGATGCCATCCTCACCGTTTTCTTCAATCTTGAATGAAAAGGGGAGTTTACGACCTGTATTGAGTCGAGGGCCAAGAATTGCGAGAACTGCAGGTAAAACCAGGAGTGAATAGATCATTGCAATAGTGACGGCTAAAGTTCCACCAATGCCCAGGCTTGGCAAACTGGTATTGGTAAAGAACAACATTCCCATCAATCCGATAGCAACAGTTACACCGCTGAAAAACACTGCTTTACCGGCAGTGGCAACCGTCATTGCAGTAGCTGTGCGGATATCATCCGGGTTACGCCCCATCTCTTCTCTGAATCGATTAACAAGGAAAAGGGAATAATCAATCGAGACACCAATTCCAATCAGTGAAATGATATTGACTGCATATTGAGTTACATCCGTGACATTTGACAACCAAATCGTAACGCCCATGGCAGAGACTACGGTGAGAATACCGACTCCAACAGGGAGAAGGGCTGCGATAAGTGTTCCGAAAACGATGGCGAGAATAATGAGTGAAAGTGGACCAGATACGAGTTCTGCTTTGACAAGGTCTTTTTGAATTCGGTTATCAAAAGTGAATTCAATGGCCGTTTTATCAGTCCTCCATGCATCAAACTGGCTATCGATTTCTACCGATTCCCAATGTTCAGAATAGAGTATTTTGGCATCTTTGCGTGACATGTTGAACACGACCTTGTTCTGTGCCCAAAATCCATCTTCACGCTCGAGAGTGAATTCATTACGCTCATCACCTTCCGTATCCCAGGAGTATTCGATAGAAACATCTGCCAATTCTGCAAAACCAGCAAGGGCGTCTTGTACTTCTTGTTGCCATACTTCAGAAGTATCATTCAAGGTTGAATGGCGAACAAGATAAACAAAACCTTGAGCACTTTCAGAATCGCCTCCATCCTCGCTAAAAGCATCGTTCATGGTCGAAATTGCTTCAACCGATTCAAGATCTCCTTCTCCCCAAGCCTCAGACCAATCAGGTCCCATAGCCATCAAGGAAGCCATCCCTAAACAGGCAAGAATACCAAACGCAAGGACTTGTTTTCGGTAATCATGAGTGAATTCACCGAGTTTGTAAAAGGCTCGGCCTTCGAACATTCGAGCGTCAGTCGACGATTCCATGAACAGTGCCGGACACGACCCATTTATCAATGAATGTTTATGACATTTACATCGAAATTGAGGTTCACTTTTCGCTGATGTACTTTGAGACCCATTGATCTTCTAATTTCGAAGGAAGTCCAGAAAGTTCTTCCTTCTGTTTTGGACTTCGCGTCACGAGGAAGAGAATCGCAACAAGAAGTGCGATGATGATTCCGACCAATACGATGGTGTTGGAATTTGTTTCATCCTCGCTTTCAAGTTCAACGACCACATTGGTCTCATTGTTTTGTTCGAGGTTTTGTTCGACTGTGTCTTCTGGAATCAAACAGGTCGTACAAAACAGTGTGCTGAAGATTGCTGTATTTCCGGTCGCATCGGTGAAGATGAAAGAAACGGTGATGTTCTCCATTTGTTCGGTAAGAAGAAGGTCGATGGTTGCGAGGTCTTGAATCAAATTGAGTTGCTTTGATGCAGAATTTGTCGAAAGAATGTAATCGATGGTGACTGCATCATCAAGAACTGTGAAATTGATGGTATAGGCTCCACCAGCTAAATTCGAGAACGTAGCCGTATCCCCTCCATCGAACCATCGACTTGTTTCAACGTTCATTTCTGAATCGTAGAGTTTCATTTGAACATTCGGAGATCTTCGGTCTTCAAGAACTGAAGCGCTTAATGTCCAATCCTCAAATGCCATGGAATTATCAAAGGCATCGGTGCCAGATATGGCGTAAACTGGAGTAAATGTTTCTCCGATTTTAGCAACAGTTGTTACGAAAACCGTGTGCTGGGATGTGCCACTGTTTTCCATCAATCCAACCAAGGTCCAGTGCGATTCTTCATTCATCTCTGTGTAGAGGTTTCGATAAATCTCCCATGTTGTTCCTTGCTCAAGAGCGTCACCAGCCCAACTGAGTTCTGTCGAACCATTGACGTGGTAGACGGCGCTCAACACTGCTGGAGAGAGAGGACTTTTGGTATCTTCAAGAACTGCATTAAGAAGTGAATTCAGTGAAACAGAAATATTGGTTTGTTGAAGAGTTATGTTTTGCGTTCCAAAAGAAGCAACAGCGGTAACAGCATACCAAGCATCAACCGAAACTCCGTCCGCTAACGTGTGGTTATAATGTTCATTGCCTGCATCAACCGTTGCCAAAAGAGCCACGGCTGAACTGCCAAAAGTAGTCGATGTGATTTGACCAGTCAAAGAGCGCCAAATTTGGTAGCTGGCTTCTGAATGGTTGACTAAATCAGTCCATGTCAAGTGCGTTACACCCTTTGAATGGGATGCGGATAGATCTGTGATGATGTTTTGATTCTCCGACAAGGTGAATTCAAAAACATGGGCGGCGGGTGCTGCGGTTAGATTTGTCTGATGGTTACCCAATTGATCTGAAAGGGTAATGAGGTAATACGAATCAACGTTAAATCCAGAAGATACTGTGAAGTTGTAGTGTGTTGAATTGCCAGGGAGTTGTGCGATTTGTTCGACTCCTTCAGCATGAAGGTCGGAGATTGGTGAAACACTGCGCCAGATATGTAAGGAGTGATTGGCGTCTTCGATGACTGAACCGGTCCAACTCATTGATGTTTGAGCACTTGATGCATTAAATTGCAGTTGTAACGTTCCAGTAATCAAGGAACCAACATTATCCTCAACTAGGGCTTGGTTCAAGGTGTTGCTTGAAAGGAATCTGGTATCTTCAAGACCTCCAAAAGAGTGCATGACTGTATAATAAATCGAACGACTAAGGCTTGAAGGGTGGAGAATCTCAAACGAATTGACACTTGAGGCCATTGTGGTTCCAAGTTGAGTTTTATTTATCTGCTCCCAGTTACTTTGGTTCGCTTGAACACTATGACTCCAAATGGATGTAGTATGGTTTGAATCCATTGAAGGGTTTACTCGAGATACATCAATCCAGCTCAAATGCGTGGTTGTGTTCTCAACATTGTAAACCGCTTGAAGACTGTATGGGGAGGTGATTGGAGACCCGAACTCATGAACTGGTTGCTGTAAAGCAGCATTCCCTGATGAAAAGTTATCCGTGACTGAACCATTTTCGAATGTGCTGATGATTCCGTAGTAAAAGTTACCATTCGTCGTTGGTGGAATCGTGTAGACTACGGTGTGTTCTCGGCTTTGACATGTGGCCAAAGCATCTGATTCCAGGCAGGCTTGAATTTGGTCACGGACTAATTCAGCTTGTTGATAGTTCGAACTGTTCAATGGTTCATCAGAGCGATAAAGTGAGTAATTGGTCGTTTTCAAATTCTCCAACATGATGAAATTAGTCGTGTTAATATTATGCCAAGAAAGGGTGACTGTTTCATTGTCAGTATCAACTGTGGCCTGAAGGTTTTTCGCCTCAAGGTACGGTTCATCGACTCCATCTGCTTGGGCAGGGGGAATGAAAGGGACGAGCATAAGTAATATCAAAAAGACGGAAATTCGACGGTTGTTCATTTTGACTCCCCATGGTGGGCTGCTCAAATCACCCTTATGTTAATTTTCTATACTTTCTTGACCCCAACGCTCATCAATAAGAGAGAGAACGAGTGTTCATGCTTCACGACATCATCCATGAATTGGAACCGGCTGAACGTTTTCTCTACGCCAAACTTCTGGCTCATTTAGCAAGTGTTGACAACAGTATCTCGAAAGTCGAAATGGCTTTTTTTGAACAACGGTTGGGAGCAACCCTCCTTTCACCAGAGCGTAAGCAACAACTCCGGGAAGGAATGGGTCAGACAATCGACTTAGGTGCGCATTTGAAAATCATGAAGCCACGCACAATTAAGTTGGCATTGCGAGATATCTGCTTGATGACGATGGTTGACAGAGAAATCGTCGCTTCTGAGCGGGCTGTGCTCCTTCAGGTGGCTACCGCAGCAGGACTAACCTCACAACATGTAGATCAGCTGTTAGAATGGGTCGTTAAAGGATTCCACTGGATGCAAAACGGTTACAATGTTCTCAACATTTGACCTTCATTGAGCAGAAGACTGAAAAAATCTCACTCAATTCAATTCTTAACCAAGAGACAAATTAAGAGTGTGTGTGAGAACAATACCGATGGATCAATGTTATGCAAGAACAACCATCATGAACCAGCAGAAGAATCGACATGAACATTTGTTCAGGTTAGAATAGTAACCTTTCCAATGAAAGGATTTCTCTCCACCATCTCATGGTCTTTGAAGATTCAACAGTCGTTCAATCGCTTTGATTCAAGTCACCAGAGGGGTGCACAAAACTGTTCAAAAGAGCGTTCAAAGACGATTGGAGACCTCTGTGGGAGTGAACAGTGTGTTGCTCATCCCACAGAGGCTTTCGTCCAAAGTTTACACTCAAAGATCTGTGTCTCGTTCGATACCTGCAAGAGGTATCTCAGTGAATACGTCGATGTGTTCAGTCAAGGTCAGCGCCATTCATGATAAGAGGAAGGACGATGATCATGCTACAACAGACAGCTTGGATTCCAGCGTAAATCATTCCGAAACCGGCAACAAAGCCAGCAGCGTCTTCTCCAAATACCTTTTCGGTTTCTGCAGCGACAATGAGCACGTTGATAACGGTACTCAAAACTGCAATACCAACTGCTCCGAATCCAAACCAAACTCCGCTTCTCTTGTATTTCATCAAGAGAAGTCCAGAATAGAAAAACAGACCAGAAGAGGCGACGTTCATGAAGGCGGTAAGATAAACCACCATCACAGCGGTATCTCCAAACCCTTCAGTATCGGTTCCAAAGGACATAACTCCAAAGATAAATCCGAGGCCACCAAGAAGAATAGCAATGATTCCGAAAACTTTCGGTCCACCACTTTTATTTTGCATAATAATCACTTGTTGTCCGGCTGGGGCTACTTGGCCCATCATTTGTGCATCTTGGGGTTGCATAGCTGTCGCTCAGCGAACTGCCTTATGAATTATTCGGCTGAAATGTTACATTATTTGCAAGAATCAAGGTAAATCTTAATTTCAAAGAAGGGCTCACTCAAATAAAGTAACTTTGCTCCGCTAAATGCCCCTTGTTGGACTGAGAGGTGCCTTTCACTGGCTTTCATTCACTTTCACTAAGGCTCATGTATTCTACTTTTGAGTAGAGGATTGCCTGTTCAATGAATCGCCAATGGTACATAATTCCAATGATAATGGCAAAATGAAACAGCTCATGGGTGCCAAGAATGCCCGGGATGAACGTCAGTGAATCAAAGACGTCAAGAATCGCACCCATGCTGTAAGCGATTCCACCATAAGCGAGAAGCCGAACAAGTTCCCAATCGTATTCCCTCATGGCCAATACTCCAGAGTAAGCACCCGCCCAACCCATGGCGAGGAAGAATACCAGAGCTAACCATTCGGGGAAGACGTCAAAGAATACTGTCATGAAAACAACCCCGTTAATCGCGATTACCCAGATAAATATCAGAACCCCCCATCTCTTCCAACCCTCAAACAGGAGAAGATGAATGGGTGTGAAAGTACCAGCGATCATCAAACATATCGATGCATAGTCAAGGTGTTGCATCACATAGCGCCCAGTGCCATTATGTGCAAGCAGATGATAGACACCACTCATCGAAAGCATGAAGACTGTACATATGACAAAGATGATCAAACCGAATCTATGGAGGAGAGGTCCTCTAAAGCGTGCGCAAAGCCGCACTCCGAGGAAAAGAGAAACGCAAGCTGCCAGGAGATGAGTCCAACTGCTCACCGGATCTGCAAAGCCCAAAAACGAATAGCGGAAGTAATCGACTGGCTCCATGCAGTTCTCTCAGTAGATACTGCTGTTGATTGTTTCCATCCCCTGTCGGCATATTCAGTAAAGACTCTTTCATTGAACCCATCGAGTCCATTCGCTTGTTGAATTCTCACGAACAAACCAGATCTTGCTTCCTGGAGGGGATTCAAGATATTCATAACCATCTTCTTGGTTCACTTCACCTGAAATGGTCTTACTGGGCGTAGGTATGACGCTTGGAGAAGGAGTAGCAGGCTGTTCATGTGCAACAGTTCCCACAATTTCCAAGGACGAGTCTGAGTCTTCAGTTCGCATAAGTATGTCTTGGGACAGATATTCTGAACGTTCTTTGGTATCAAGCGCACCACCAAGTCCGAAGAAGGCATCACTGTGTGCAATTCTGCTTCTTTCCTCTGAACCCATTTCCAAGAGGTCGGTAATGAGCGTGTTTAATTTCTCTCGTGTCACTTTCTTAATTTCGCTGTTGGTATAACGCGCCGTCAATTCCGATTTGAGTTGGAACAACTCCTCTACCAAGACTTCAGTGTCTTGATAATACGTTTGAACCAGTGATTTGAGGTATTCTAACTCTCGTATTTCCTCCTTGTTGAGTTTGGAATTCCCCTTAAACACTCGAAGCCAGCGTACCGAATCCGGTAATAAAGCCGCTATCATATTGGTTTGAAGGAATCCAAGCAGAGCAATAACAATCGCACCAACCCCAACAGTTTGAAGAATGGCTCCTTGATCACCAGAACTCAGCGAATCCAGGAAACTTTGCCCTTCTTCATTCTCAACCACACAACCGTTGACGTTCACAGAAACTTCAGCTTTGGTATCGGGACAGGCGTCTTTGAGGTCATCCACACCATCCCCGTCTTGGTCGAATAAACATCCATCAATGTCAACATAGCCATCAAGCAACAGTGTTCGGGCAGAGGTCGTACAGATCATCGACTCCATCTGCGTCCGAATCAATCGATGCTGTTTCATTTGTTTCATTCAGTCCATTCGTCTCATTGGATTGAGAGTCATTTTGAATCAAGTCGTCATACATGTCGGCAATACCATCACCATCAACATCAAGACAGCCGAAATAGCCATCAGCAGAAGAGTTGCCAAATTCAGTTGGGCAGTGGTCTGCCAGTTCAGCACCTGTGACAAATTGTCCTGGCCAGATGAAGAGTCGTGTGGTGTTCCATGTTGAGTTGCCCCAGTTGTCACCATAGCCGTCACCATCGGTATCAGACCATTGGGTGGCGTTGTTGATGAATGCGTCAGAATTGTTTCCTTCAGAGTAATCACCGTAACCGTCTCCATCGTAATCACTCCATTGTGTTGGATCGTTGATGAAATCATCGAATAAATCTGGAATTTCATCCCCATCTGAATCGATGAAGTTGTTGATGAAGGGGTAGTCATCTTCGTTGTCTCCCAAACCGTCATTGTCGGAATCAGCGGTTTCATTGGAATTGTCAGGGAACGCATCGGCGTTATCACCTACGCCGTCATCGTCAGAGTCGACGCTTTCTTCGGAATCTTCTGGGAATACATCGGCGTTATCGCCAACACCATCCCCGTCTGAATCTGAAGTCTCGTTGCCGTCGTTCGGGAAGGAATCACCATTGTCGCCAACGCCATCCCCGTCTGAATCAGAAGTCTCGTTGCCATCGTTCGGAAAAGCATCGGCGTTGTTTCCTACTCCATCGCCATCAGAATCCATAGTTTCATTGGCATTGT
>CASIAP010000014.1 GCA_949372645.1 Candidatus Poseidoniaceae archaeon
TGCCGGGGGCAGGATTCGAACCTGCGAAGCTTTACGCAGAGGATCTTGAGTCCACCCCCTTTGACCGCTCGGGAACCCCGGCTTATTGTTGAGGGTAGAACCAACTGTTTTTGACTATTCCTCTTGAGTTAAATCAACTAAATCCTTCGGACGAGGGGGAGGTTGAGTTCGATGGTCCATTGCAGAATGGACTTGATGTGTCGTGAATTGATTATTTTTTTCCCGCCGATGAAGAAGTGCAGCTACAAAAACTCCACTTGAGAGAAGGAAAACAAGCCCTGCAAAACCAAGGCTTGTAACAGATTGACTGCTTTTCTGTTGTTCGATTTGAACATCAGCAACAGGAGCGGGAACATTACCCGTAAAATTGATAATTTTTACTGTAATGCCCAAACGACCAGTCTTCCAAGCCTCAACTTTCCATTCAAAATCAACCCAAGAGCCTCCTTCAATCATGCTCGAATTCGATGCTAAAACGCGTCCGAGATCATCGTAACATTCAACCGTCATGTTTCCTGAAAGGACTCCAACATTAGAAACTCGAACAAAGATTGAGAGTAGTTCACCGACTTCAGGCCTATATGGAGTCACAATAATGTCTTCAAACTGTGGCTCAAAGGCCATCCAACGAAACTGAGGTGTTAGTGGTGATCCTTCGGTTCCAAATCCTAAGATTGATCTCCCTGATATGTCGCTACCGTTAAACCAAACCACTAATTGATCATCACGAACAAGTAACGACTCATTTGATGGCTGAAGGTTCACTCTCGATGAAAAGGTATACGCTGAACCTGTTTCACTGAAATAATCAAGGTTTGCTGATCCTGCTGAATTTTCCACTTTTATTCCATCTCGAGTGAAATGCCAATACATTTCCACTGAATTTTTATTCATTCCAACTTCATCACTAATGATTATGATCACTTCTTCATCATATGAATTCGAATTGATATACGAAAGTATTCCAGGTGGTATGGATAAGATTGGGTTCTCTTGGTCAAAGTGAATGTCAAAGGTATGGGAAAAGGTGAATCCTGGGAGTCCAATTACTTCCAAGTCTAATGAAGCCAGTTCATACTTAAGAATCGAGGAATTGAAATGAAGTAACATGGAAAGATTTCCTGTAGGTAAGAAGCTGGTATTTTGTAGAACTGTACGCTCTGTGTCAGAAAGAGTGGCTTGTAGGTATACTGACGCTGGCAGATATTGTGCTGGAATCGTAGTATTTGCATGGTAGAGAGTGGTTTGGATGAGTACATCATCATCGGCATGGACCCACAGTTCAGTGGGGGCTAGAGTGCCCGATGGTTCGGTTCTATCAGTCATTTCAATTGGACCAAGATAAAGTTCAGTAGACAACTCCCAATCAAAGACGGTTAGGCGCGATAAACCCAACCCGAGGTTTTGACCTTCATCAAAAATTTTCAATGAGGGGGTACCTGTCAAACTTGAGGCATTGGCTACATTCCATGCAATGCGGAATTTGATATCGATCTGCCACTTTGCCTGTAACGGTATTTTTGATATCTGGATGAATGGAGGGGTTTCAAAGCATGTGGTATCGAAAAGAACATCGCCGAATCGAGGAGAATATTTGATTGAACAGTCTTCGCTTTGTTCACGACTGAGAAGAGCCAATTCTACATAATCAAGTGATGAAATACCGTTTCCATCGGTAAGAGTAAATGAAAAAGTATGCTCATTCCCAATGAGAAGAGACGAATTATGAAGATCAAAGGTAAGCGTTTCAGTATCAATCAGTGTGTCATATCGTTCTTGGATTTGGAAGGTGGCTAAATCGTGTTGCTCTCCGAATCCACCTCCACCAAGAAGACTGTTTCCAGCCAAATCAAAACCTACGACAACGATGCTTGCTTTTCCAGAGGGACGCCCTGCAGGTAGAATTTCTTGCCATGAGAGAAGTGGAAGGTCTATTTCTGCTGAAGTCAATCCCGAATTAAAGGGAATCGTTTGGCTCACATATTCCTGTTCTTCCATCTCTCCGTTTCCATTTGAATCATGACTTGCCTCAAGCCAATAATAGAATTGAATGGAATTTGACAATCCTTCAGAATCTTGAAGCATTAATCTCAATGCCACGTCTTGCTGTGCAGTCCAAATATAATCATCAGCTGGTGTTGAAACACCTGAATCTAAGATGAGTAAAGTTGTCGCCATAGGTTGAATTTTATCAAAGAGGAATTCAATATTTTGTAATGGGTTTGTTTGATCTGAACTGGTCGAGGTGTTTTCTGTTAGCGGACCAGGACGTTCAACATGAGGTGAGAGCAAGATGCGAGTATTACTTGGCAGGTCCTCAGTATCTGCAGGGGCTTGGATTGAAACCGAGAAACCCCCATTTGAGTCAACGTCGACGTACCATGATGAGTTCCAGTCAATGTGTTCATTTGGCCATTGGTCTGGTCCACCGCTCAAATTGAGTGGAGGTACTGCTGTTGCATCAATCCGTATTTGAGCATCCCCTAAGCCAATGAAGGCGTCAGATACTCCTTCGAACCGGACTTTACCGGTCGCTAGCATATTTTGGCTTGCGTTGAGATGGAATGGCCATTGAGGATTTGACCAATCACTCAGTATACGATTCGAATCATCGATGACATTGAAATCAATGACTTCTAAGTCATTCTCAATTTCGTTAAACGAGGTTTGTCGGAAGAGATGTGTCGGACCGGTTGAAAAACCATCAACATCAGTACCTTTGGCAAAGATGTAGATATCATCAACATCATCCATCAGCCAATGACTTGTAAAAGCCCATTCCACCGAACATGTGTTTTGAGTACATTGTATTGTGGATTGGTTTTCAATTATCGAAGCGAAGCCAACACCGTAGAGTTGACGAAATTGAGGTGATGTATCGAGGTTATATGCTTCTACTTCAACAAAGTAGTCCCCATATGAATCCGATGAAGAGAGAGTGAAAAGAATCGATGATAAATCAGGGGCATCCCAATCTAAAGAATGGGCACTACCTCTCCAATGTTGAGTCTCAAAAATGATGGTTTGTCCAGGGAGCCAACGCGTGTGAGTTGGAGGCACTATCTGGTCAACCAGTTTTGTTTGCGTTGAATAGGTTAAATTGACCAACACTGAACCTATGGAGGTCTGAACCTTGATTGGAATATCTAAGATCGGTGCTGGAGATGTGTTGTAGGCATATTGAAGAATACTGTTCAGTGTTTGGTGAGAAAGTTGAGTGGTCAAGGATTGATGATGAGGAATGAATTGTAATTGCGTGAATATAGCTGTAAAGTTTCCTTTCAATTGTAATTGAATGACACATGTATCTAAATGGGCGGTGAGTTGTATTTGACTATGGCATGTTCCTGTTGTTTGTATTCTTTGATATTGAATCGGTAATACCTCCTCAAATGACTCACCTTGAGTAAACGGGACGTGTCGTATCCAAGCAGGAGTACCGTCTGTTTCAACTGCCATCAAGAAACTGAGATCATATGATGAAACGGTTTGTCCTGTTTCTTCACCACGAGCAATAAGTACTGTCAGATTAGCAATCGTTAGCCCCTCTGCATGAGTAAAAACAAGCGATTGGTTGCCAGTAATAGGGTTTGAATCCAAGGTATCAATAGTGAAGAAATTACGATTTAATCCAAAATCATGACTGGCATTAGATTCAGGCCAAGAAAATACTTCAGTGTGCTCAATACCCAATTCAATCACAGGTTGAATTGGTGCACTAGCACAAAGAGGCTCGAAGAGGAATCCTGTGAGGGAGTCTCCCGGGAACCATGTCAATGAAAAATCTGTAGCTAATTGAGGCCGACCTTGCCGTTCGATTTTTTGGGTTAAGGTTGGACGATAGGTTTCATCCCATTGGCTGGAAATTACCGAATATTGTCCATGTGTTGTGGTGAGATTACCGGCAATGGTTTGGAATTCTGCTTTTTGAAATGGGCAGATTGCGTTTGTAGTCCAAAGTAAAGAGACCAGATTCGTTGTTGCTTGGGATACAATCGCATTATCACTATCCAGTTGGAGATCGTGAAGATTTGAACCGCTGTATTCTCCAAGGTATGAGAGGTGATAGCCATCAAAGAAGGTCAGTGTCCCAATAGATAATCGCTCGATATAGGGCGTAACCAAGCGATCAAGGCTCACCATATGAGCGCGGACATACAAGTGAGGGAATTGAGTTACATCAAAGGGTAAATCAAGAGGTAGCGTTTGATTTTGATAGCCTACAATCGGAGTACCATTTATATCGAGAATATCAAATCGTACAGTTGTATTCTCTGGTTCATGAACAAACCCATCCAATTGCCCCCATCCGAAGAGTGGGTCGGGATTCAAAAGCTCAGAGGTCCAAGTACCTGCAGGCTCATACACATCAATTTCGATTCCAGCGTCATCAATGTACCAACCATCCAACTCGACCAGTTGATCTGAGAAAAAGCTGAATTTGGCACGAACGGTAGAACCTGTGAGGTTCGATAAATCGTATTCTTTAAGATCAAAGCCTCGTTGAACATTATGGCACCCACCAACAACAGTTGAACCGTCAAAAATTCCTTGGTTGAAAAAGGGAGAGAAACTGTTCACTGTCGACAACTGGTCATGGAACGTGCCAAAACTTGGCGGTATAAACCACCACGACTCGCCACCATCCGTTGAAAGGGACACTGTGCCACCGTCCCAGTCCGGTTCAGTACAAATCCAACTTCGGAAAGTGAGTCGAGAAGTCGAATTCTCTGGGATGGTATATTCTGGTGAGTACAAATCAGTCCACATATCACTTCGATATTCATCATCCAAATAGATACCAGCACCGTTCATTCCAGAGTGCCAAACACCAGGGCCAAAACCAGACGAATTACTGGTCGAACCTACTTCCCAACGTCGATTTGATTGTGCCCATAATGACCAACCCGCAGGTAATGCATCACCTGAATCAAAATCATAGGTTGTGGTTTTAGGAACATTATGTTCGAATTGTGAAAGCCATTGCCATTCATTTGGAACTGCAAAACTTTCGATCCAACCATCGATAGAACCGTTGACTCCAGTTGGAGTATTTGTGAAGTTTTTCAGGCGGTGTATGACTTCACTCGAAGTTCCACGATTGGTCCAAACACTCACATCATCAAGAGCAATTCCTTCCCAACCTGTCGAGGCTGTTCCACCGTAATTGATTTGCGAATCCGTTTCGACACTGAACCGAAGAAGTGCCTGGCTTGCATTTTGTGGAGCGTTGATTGTCCATGGGAGTGAATAACGCACTGGGCACCATTCATTTGATGAATCTGCGCCATTAAACCAGCGACCACTGCAAATTGCACCCATTGATGGATGACCTGGATAGGTCGAAATTGGAGTATAACTCGAGCCATTGTTGAGTGAAAGCCATGCACTGAGAGAATCTGTTGCCCCACCTTGAATATCCCAATTGGCCCAAACCTCTAATTCGACATTTTGACCAGTCATGTTTGAAAGGTTGACAGGGAGTATCAAGACACCATTTGCATTCGCAGAATAATCTCCGGTCAAGTTACCATGAAACCATGCCCCTGAATCATCACCTTGATTGTACACTACGAAATTATCCACAAACCATCCTCCTCTCGCTCCAAGAGTGGAACTGGTCTGGAAGCAGAGTCGAAATTGAACGGTCGTCTGCATATCTGTTACATAATCATCAAGTTGGAATCGTGAATGACCCCAATTACTGTCTTGCCCATTCCAAACAGTTGGAGGTGAATGGGTTAAATTTGAAAATGAGGAATAACCACTCAAAGGTGAAAGTAAATCCCAAGACCCATTTGTAGTTCTCATTTCGATCCATGCGGCATCATCATCAAAGAGAGCCGTCCAATGTTCAAAGGTAAGAGAATAATTATTCACAAAGGTTGGAGTCGTAATAGATGGTGAGCGAAGGCATCCTTCCATATCTGGTCCAAGGTCACCTTGTGCATATGTCGATAAAAAGCCAATCGAATTCGAACCATTGGTCGGAACAGGCATACCCGAATTCGATGAAAAAGGAACAATACTTGGTTGTTGGATGGACCACACTTCATGGTCACTACCAGTCCCTAACCATCCAGGTGCTACGACAACCGATGATTCAAAGTCCGTGATGGTTCCAAGTGATGAATTTGTAGCTAAAGTGAGCTTGCCTCCATGTCCTATACCGTTGGTCAAATGATGCGTCCCATTCCATTGATTTGATGCTGAAACACCGTATTGAGTTCCATTACTAGTTGAGACGTTCCAAAGAGGTTCAACATCAAGACTTCCATTCAAGAAAGTTTGATTTGAAGGAACCAAAATGGTCGAAGATAAACTGGTATTGACGCTTGATTGATTCAGCCCCGGGTGAAAAAAAAGGTCACCTGTCGTATCTTGATTGGGCTCAGGAAGTAAGGTCGAGGAAAAAGATGCATCCGTGGCAGCACCAAGCATCCCACTTAGCATTAAAAAAGCCAATAAAAAAGCAGTACATGACGAGCGCCGAAGGTCGCTGGATGAACCGAATTTTTTCAGCACTGGGAAAACACCTCGCTCCGCGAGAATCGGCCATGGATTATCAATCAGCGCGCTTGATGTTTGATAATTCACCGATGAAGGGTTCAAAGTATGTCGGCCATAGGAGTGAACGATGTCCAACCTCGGCGACCTTGACAGTGCTCAGTCGCGTGAGGTCGAAGAGCAGTTATTTGCCACCCACCGGTTGCAAATAAACCGTCATGTACCCGTCCCACTCCCGCGTCAGGATTTTTGGAGTATGGTTCACCAATTGCTTAAGAGTTTAGATTCCGAAATCCAAAATATGTTGATGAAAGGCATGACTGGTATGCGTTTACAGAATTTACAAAAGCGACAAGCAAACATTCGGCTCATCGCATCCGAGTTAGCTCGTAAGCGGTTAGTCGCATTGATGCAGCACGTATCATCTCAATCGTTACGAACATCCACTCAGCCAGGTATTACTCAAGATTTGCCCGCACTCGACTGGCAGCGTCACGATCCGGCAGAGAAAGCAATTTATCACATGATGCAAGTTCAAATTGATCGGTTCAAAATGGAAGTCGATTGGAATTCGATGCAAAATGGAATCGCTGGGGAAACGATTCAAGGACAAACTCGGCATGCACCAGGTACGGTTCAACTCGATTCCTTCATCGAAACAAATCTCACTGGTTCTGCCCCTCCAGATTTGGCATTTGAAGACAGAGAACCTCCTACTGAAGCATTCGACTCAACTGCAGATGAAGAAGAGCGCTTCATCGATGAGGAATGGCCAGACTTGGATGAATATATTCATGCTGATTTAGCCGAAGATGTTTCGAAGAAAGTGGAAGCTGTCAGTGAAGTAAAATCTGTCGACTCAAATGTAAAACATGCAGCTGCTTTAGAATTAGCCCCTTCAAAGAATGCTTCCCCTCGTATTGAAATGTTTGAGATGGAGGAAGAAGTGGTACTTGAGAAACCGAAAGAAGTTGTTTCTGGTGAAGCTGAACTTGAGCGTATTCGTGTGTTAATGGCAAGTCCAGAACCCATTGCGACTAAAAATGGTGAAGAACTTACTCTCGAAGAAGGCGATATACACTTTGTCGATTCAGAGACTGCCCAGTGGCTTATTGATTCGGGTGTTGCAGAAGCTGCACCGCTTTGAACAAATGTACAATCAACAGTCGGTATTTATTGGAAGGAAGTGTGACTGTTCTATTGAGAACAGCCTTACGGCCCTACATTTATTGTAAAGTCAATTCGTCAAACGAATCAGTTGACAGAGCGCATTGAAAGTTCAATGCTCACAGTATCAGGGATGGAAATACGAGTCACTTGTCGAAGAGCTGATTCGCCCTTTCCGGAGGTGATGTCCATTTCAAGCAAACGCTTGTGGACACGTAGTTCCCAGTGATCGTATGTCTCAACGCCTTCACCATCAGGTGCTTTGCGAACAGGAACAACCAGGTGTCGTGTAGGCAATGGGATCGGTCCGCGAAGTGAAATACCACCACTATCACAAATTGTTTTTATTTGGCTTGCAACTGTATCGATATCACGGTGGTTTTGTCCCGTAAGTTTGATGATTGTTACTGCTGCCATAGTGATACCTTCCGATTCCTTCCGATTTTAAGTGAAAATCACTTCTTGTCAATCTTCAAACAAACGCCAGCTGCAACGGTCTTACCCATGTCACGGATAGCGAAGCGAGAGAGTTCAGGGAACGTGTCCATTTGCTCAATTGCCATTGGTTTGTTAGGTTGGAAACGGATGAGACATGCGTCACCAGTCTTGAGGAAAGACGGGTTAGCTTCCTTACCAGCTTTGTTCGTCTTCTCGAGAAGTTCGAGGAAACGGACTGCAACTTGTGCGGTGTGTGCGTGGAAAACAGGAGTGTATCCGACGGAAACAGCCTTTGGAATGTCCATAAGCTGAATTTGTCCAACGAAAGTTTCGTCGTGACGAACGAACATAGGTTCGTTGTCAGTGTATCCTGCAACGTCGCCACGGCGGATGTCGACTTGAGCTAGACCACGGACGTTGAAACCAACGTTGTCTCCAGGCTCAGCCTTAGGGACCATTGTGTGGTGCATTTCGATCGACTTGACTTCAGCAGACTTTTGAGAAGGGTTGAAGACGACTGTCTTACCAACATTCAAGGTTCCAGTTTCAATTTTACCGACAGGCACTGTTCCGATACCGGAGATTTTGTAGACATCCTGAATTGGCAAACGGAGAGGCTTGTTGATTGGCTTGCTTGGCATGGTGAGTTTGTCGATAGCTTCGAAAAGTGTAGGACCTTTGTACCAAGAACACTTGTCGGACTTTTCATACACGTTGTCTCCGAGCAAAGAAGAAGCAGGGATCATTGGGATATCATCCGGCTTGAATCCAGCCATCTTGAGAAGGTTACCAACTTCAGCACAGGCAGTCTTGTACTTTTCTTCAGACCAGTCAACACCTGAAATATCCATTTTGTTGACGTGGACGATGATTTGCTTAACTCCAAGCACCTTTGCAAGGAAAGCGTGTTCCTTGGTTTGAGCGTTGACACCGTCGTTAGCAGCACAGAGGAGAACCGCTGCGTCAGCTTGAGAAGCACCAGTAATCATGTTCTTAACGAAATCCCGGTGACCTGGAGCGTCAATAACAGTCCAGTAGTAGTTCGGTGTGAAGAATTCTTTGTGAGCAACGTCGATGGTAATACCACGTTCGCGCTCTTCCTTGAGTCCGTCCATGACGTAAGCAAGACCGAAACCGGCTTTACCAGCTTCAGCAGCGAGTTTTTCATTCTTTTCAATAACGTGGCCTTCAATATGACCGGAGTCCAAAAGTAGACGTCCGACAGTTGTTGACTTTCCGTGATCGACGTGTCCGATGAACACGATATTTAGGTGAGGCTTGCTCTTATCTTCCCATTGACTTCCCATGGTAATTACTCCTTAGCGAGTCCTCCGAACAACCACCCCTATTTGAAAAGCGCGACGCGCCAACACATAGAAGAATATGTACAAATGTAGCGCTATTCTCTCTTTACACTCATCCAGATGGGAATTTTAATACTTTTTCCGCTTCGTTTCATTCTGCACCGTGAATCGAGCCGTCCTCTGCAATTTTATACAGACGGATGGTACTGGTCGCACCCGAAATTGCCTTTGGACTGCCTGAGATTGCAACAATTCGGTCACCAATATCAATGGTTCCTGCCTCGAGAAGTGAAAGAAGTGATGCTTGCATGGTCTGAGAACCACGCTCATACTCTTCAACCATCAAACCCTCAACACCTGGGATCAATTGTAACCGACGCATAGCTCGAATTCGGTTACTCACCGCTGTAACCGGAATGCCTGGGCAATAGCCTGCAACCAAACGAGCTGCGTTCCCATGTTGCGTGGCTACAACGATTCGTGTGGCTTTGGAAATTTTAGCAAGTTCGACACCAGCGTGTGCCACTGAACGTGTTGAAACAAATCTCGCCAAGCCGCTTGGGCGTTGTTCGGATGAGTTCAGGCCTTTTTCACTCGCTACAGCGATTTTAGCCATTGTTTCAACCGCAGCTAGAGGGAATTGGCCTAATGCCGTTTCTCCTGAAAGCATCACGGCTGTAGCTCCATGGCGAATAGCGCCTGATACATCACTGACTTCTGCTCGTGTTGGGCGTGGTTGTAATGTCATAGACTCAAGCATTTGAGTCGCAACAATGACGATCTTTCCTCGTGTAAGTGCTCCATCGATGATTCGTTGTTGTGCTTCAGGGACATCTTCCAGAGGAATCTCGACCCCCAAATCTCCTCGAGCAACCATGACCGCATCTGCTGAATCGAGGATTTCTTCAAGGTGTTCAAGTGCTACGGGGTGCTCTATTTTTGCAATCAAAGGAACGTGTAGGCCAGCTTCACGTATTGCTTTGTGAGCAGGTTCGAGGTCTTTGGCAGTTCGCACATAACTGACAGCAATGTAATCGGCTCCTGCTTTGAGTGCATGGGCTAAGGCTGCTTCGTCGTTTGGACCAATCGCCGGGAGGTCCACCATTGTCCCTGGAACATTGACGCCTTTTCGCTCACTTACCATCCCTCCATCTTCGACAAGACAATCGACGATGCCATTGGGTTTTCCCGGTGAATGAATTACCTTCAATCGAATCAACCCATCGGCAATAAGTACGGGGTCACCATCGTTTAATTCTGCAGATAATCCTTCGTATTCCACTGGAATATTATCTGAATCGACGTTCTCCATTGATTTCTGCCCGCAATGAAGTTGAACCGAAGCACCTCGTTCGAGGAGCACAATGCCTGAAAAACGACCCAGCCGAAGCTTTGGACCCGGTAAATCAGCCAGAATGCATGTTGGCCTGCCCAATTTCTCTTCCATTGAACGTATGCGTTGGTACAAAGACGTCTTGTCGTCCGGAACGCCATGAGAGTAATTGAGGCGACATACATTGACTCCTGCTTGAAGCAGAGAGAGTAATGTTTCCTCATCATCACAAGCAGGCCCGATGGTTGCTACAATTCGTGTTCTGCGCATGGTAAGTCCTCAGTTGCATAGAGTTAAACATCTATCTCCACAGATATACTGCTTTAACGGTAATGAAGCCGAATCACAAACGATTCAACTTGCAAGTCATTGACTTTATCATTTCGGATTTGGAAAATCCATTCTCCATCACCATAGGTAGATTCGGTATCGGTGAACATATAGGAACTGAGTGTGAGATGGACGCAGTCGTTGTTGTCTTCATCACAATCCCCATCCGTACGCTGGTCTAAGCCCCTTTCAGAGGTGTTACTCGCTTCTTCATCCTCTTCATTGATGGCATAAATGTCGAGTTGGGCTCGGCAGTTTGTAGCACCTGGAATAGTATTACAATCTTCGTCTATTTGGGGGTAAGTGAGTTCACCAACGGCTTTACGAATAGTGTTGCCTTTATCTTTATCATAGACGATGTTCACATCGAAATCAAGCGTTTGAGCATTTCCAGAGGTGTTGCCGCCCATTTCGAAATCTGACCATTTTCCAGCATAGCTGACATAGACTTTGATGGAATCAGAATCAGTCAAACCTGCACTGTTAACGATATTGAGGTTTATTTCGTATTCTCCAGGGGCTACATTGGACCAGTCAATCGTCTCACCCGAGAAGTCAACATCATTTTCAGAATCACCGTCGTTATCTTTGTCGGTATCTGGATCAAGGTCCCAGTTCCATTCTGTAATGTATTGACTGGAATCTCCCGCTTCGGAAGTTGTTGCATCTAAGGTGACCGTTGTGGTTTCAGAGATGTCGCGGTCTGTCATTGATTTATCCATTTCGCAAATCCACAAAACAATATGAGTATTTTCATCAAGGTCGTCATCAGAACAATCTTCTTCGTCTGCATATTGAGTGATTTGTGCATTTGGTGGCAGGGCTGTTGCATCAGCAATCGTGATTTCCTTGGTCTGTGAAGAGGACTTTGAACCATCAGAAACCGTCAATTCAATGGTTTTTACACCTGTTGAATCAAATTGCCACTCAGCAGAACGACCCGTTTCATCGATGGAACCATCGGCGTCAAAGTCCCAGCGGTAGGTCAAACCATTGCTGGGGGTCGAACTTGAGGCATCAAAGACAACGGTGTCTCCTGTTCGAATGTTTGAGGATGGGGAATAGCTGAAAACAGCAAGCATCTCGCCATCAGAATCGCTATCGCCGTTTATGGCAGTACAACCAGCAAGACTGGAAATTACCATGAGAAGAGCGAGGAGAACGGGCATAGAAGCCGACTTCATAGGCACTGTTGGAGGCGCCTTCATGAAAAGGTCTTCCTTCTTTCGAGCCGTATTAGAAGGAAAACAGCGATGTTTGTTTGTTACCAGAGACTAATTCTTTGGCTGTCCAGCCAAAGGCTTCAGTAATTCTCCCTAATGCTGCTGCTAGACGTTCAGCGTAAAATTGGCCATCGTAGGTCAAAATACCGCCGTTTTCCTCATTCTCCAACCAAGGCACGACCCGCATAGGTCGTTGAGTTGCATCGGCAACGATGTAAGACACCTTCATGCCAGAAGTAAAGCCAAGGCCAAGGGCAATTCTGGCTTTAGCAATGCGAACTTGAGCCATACTCTCGGGGTTGGCGTAATCTTTGGTGAAATCAATACTTCCATTCGAAGAAACTCGGCCTTTGCATGATTTGGCAAGAATGAGGTCACCTGCATCAACTTCAGCATTTTTGAGTGCTTTCACCCGAGCAAGTGCAAATTTCACCAACTCATCACCTTCATCAGAAAGGGCATGGCTGAACATACGCTTCATTGTAGATGTAAGATAGTTGAACGAATCTGTTCGTTGCGTTTCGTACCCGCGGATCAGCATTTCCTCTACCGGCCAAACAACTTGTCCGACATAGCGCTTTTTTGCCCCATGGCTGAAAAAAACGGAAAGCCCTTTTTCAAATTCAAGAACAGCAGAATCACGGCTGTAACGTTCTGCAATCTCAAGGCCAAAATCAATCATGGATTGTTTGGCAATTTCCCATTTCTCAATTTTCTCAACCGCCTCTTGCTCTCCATTTTTAGCGGCAAGAATTTCTTCCTCTCGTAACGATGAAGGTGAGTTCTGGGCAACCGGGGAACGGACGAAAATCGAATCGGTATCTGAATAAACAACTCCATGGCCTTCTTCCTCCAATTGAGCGATGATGGCTTTGATGTTATGACGGGCCCAGGCGGTAATGGAAGAACCGAGGTCACGATGAGTGAATCGGTAAAAACCACTGGCAAAGACGCCATAAAAGGTATTCATGAGGATTTTAACCGCATACTGCATCGAATCATGGAACGCTTCTCTGGCGCTATCGCCTGCTTTTTGGGCATTCTTAAGAGCGGCCTTGTGAACATCCCGCTGTTCCATCAAATTCTCAAGAAGGCGTGGAACAAGACCTTTACGAACCGATTGATGGCGGAAACGGGCACCAGTAGGTGCTGTATGTACAGGTTCACCGTCTTTTGGTTGATCAGGTTGTGCTGGGTCAATTCGAGTGGTGTAACATATGTTTTGACCGATCATAATGGAAGGATACATGCTCTTGAAGTCCAAGACTGCAATCCAAGGATGAAGTCCAGCATCGACTTCGTGAACATAGCCGCCTGTGATTTGTCCTTCTTTGGCTTCAGCAGAGCCTGTTAATGGAACGGCGACGTTTTCTGCATCGGCTAAACGTATGACTAATGAATCGACCAGTTGACTTGTACTTCCAATGGCGGCAGAATCAAACGTGACTTTGGCAACTGCTGCAACCGCTTCTTTACGACGAATTACCTGTAAAGCATTCAGAATGTCGAGGGGTAATGCTGCATCGCGAATACAATATTCCATGACTTCGTCTGGGCGATTCGCCCATTCCATGTCCATTTTCGATGCATCAACATCCATTTTATGTTTGTCTTCATCATCAGGAAAGAGCAAGTTGCTGATGAAGGAAAGAGTTTCACGCTGAGGCTTCAAAGCCATTCGAGCTTGCCACCAAGCATCAACAACGCTTCGACCTGCAAGATTCCAAGCACGCGATGACTGACGTTTTGGAAAGAGTCCGGAACGGTTTCTTTTCGACTCAGATTCACTCTGTTCAACTCTCCCCCATCCAAACAATTGAGCGCGTTTCCTCCACTCTTTGGATTTCGCTTGTACCTGCATGCGGTCATTTAATCGCGGTAAATCGAAATTATCGATGTTGTAACCTGTGATAATGTCGGGATCCATACTGCGAACAACTAAGGTCAAATTTTCCATGATGCTGGCTTCATCTCCTCTAAATGAATACTCTTGGCGAGTTCCGGTACCCATATCTTCGACCCAAGCAGCAGCGCAGAGAATGGTTTCATGTTCAATGCTGGTCTCTAAATCAAACGAGAAGACACGGAAAGGGGCAGGGAATGGTTGACAATCTTCAAGTTGTGTGACATCACAAGCAACCGTCACATCAACTGCATACCGACCGGAACCACCTGCTTGGATAACTGCATGCGTTCGTTCGAGGTTTTCATCGGGTTCATTTCTCCGATCGACGACGGTACCTTGGACTGAAATATGCATCCCTAAGTCATAATCAAGAAACAATCGATTGAGAAACGGAATATCCCCGGAATATATTTGCCATGATTGTTTAGCAAGGGTTTTGCGCAAATTTGGAACCAAATAGGGTTGTCGAGCTGTAACTGACCAAACCGGTCTTTGACCAAGGTCGGTGAGCTTCATTACCGGGCCAGTGACTCGAATGACATCATCCATACTCTCTACGCTTTTTATTCGGTCGAGAATGAAATCACTGATTTCCATATCAGCTCGCCAAGCACTCAATGGAGTGATCTCAAACGATGGTTGAAGGCCGGAAACAAGGAGGCAGACAGATTCACCATTTTTACTGCGGCCAAATATCTCTAAGACTGTTTTCTCAGAAGTGCCGCTCTCCTTATTCGCTTCAACCGAATGATAGCGGCCATTGACGACTCCAATGTCTCCTTTGTACGTCATCATTTCACCTCAAGAGGAAGGACTGTGACCCACTCTAAGGGTCTTGCCTTCGGATGCACAAGGCGGAAATGAGGTCTAACCGTCGAAAAACACGCCTATTACCCATGCTTTGCGAGAGGAATGATTGAAAGCCCGAGCCCCTTGGACGAAATGCTAAGGCAAGGTGCTCATGATGTCAGAAGAAATTGATTGGGACGGCCTTACATTTTCACTTACCCCAACGGATACGATGTATCTCACTGAAACAAGTTCTACAGAACCTTGGATGCCGGGCACACTACGGCCTTATGGGCCAATCGAAATGTCTCCTGCATCTGGAGTTCTGAATTATGGACAAGGGTTGTTTGAAGGAATGAAAGCGTTTCGAACTTCAAAAAATCGTGTTGTATTCTTCCGTCCAGAAGAAAATGCTCGACGTATGCAACGTGGTGCAGACCGATTGAAGATGCCGCCGGTCCCTGAATCAATTTTCATCGATGCTGTTGAACAATGCGTTCAAGCTAATTTGCGATGGGTGCCTCCAACAGGGAAAGGCGCCATGTATGTCAGGCCATTACTCATGGGATCAGGGCCTATTTTGGGTGTAGCCCCTGCCCCATCGTACACCTTTTTGGTGTATGTCACACCTGTTGGGCCCTATTTCAAAGGCGGCGTTTCTGCAATTGACTTGCTCATTTCAGAAGAATACCATCGTGCTGCACCTGGTGGTTCTGGTGGCGTGAAAGCAATAGGAAACTATGCTCCAGGAATGATGCCAAGTCGCAAAGCAAAGGATGCAGGGTTTGCAGAAGTCATCTACCTTGATGCTGAAACGCACACCTACATTGAGGAAGTGGGAGCTGCTAACTTCTTCTGCGTCAAAGACAATGTCCTTTACACTCCTGAACTTACCGGAACTATTCTCCCTGGAATCACTCGACAATCCATTATGGAATTAGCACGACATCACGGCTACGAAGTCATCGAAACGAAGGTTTCTGCTGAGTTTGCTATGGCTGCTGATGAAGCGTTTTGTTGCGGTACTGCCGCTGTCATCTCACCGATCGGTTCGATCACCAAAGGCGAGAAGAAGGCAACCTATGGGGATCAGAAGCCAGGGCCAATAACTGAGCAATTATACAATCACCTTGTCGGCATTCAAAATGAGACTGAAGAAGATCTCTTCGGATGGTTGCACGAAATTCCACAATGATTCATCGCTTCTTGAAACCGGAACGTTTCTTGAAACTTGGCTTGCTTGAAGTCGAATCTTTCGTTTGTGTTTTTCGTTGCGAACGAGCTCTTCGGTCTCCTGCTTGAGGTCCTTTGGCAATACGGTCATTCGATGCATCCTTTTGTTCACGTTGCATTTGGCGCCACTGGGCGCCAATGAGTTGGAGGAGTTCTTCTTTCGAATTAGCGCCGACCGATTGTTTGGAACCTGCACGAGAGACCCACATCCGTCCTTCTTTGAGGTGCGGGCGTGAGGGGTGAGATACGCCTTCATCACGCTTGATTTTTTTCAGACCGAGTTTGCGGGATGCCAGAAAGAGCCCTTCGATGTCTGGTTTAATGACTGAAGAATCCTTCGGAACTCTCCGGCCGCTTCTGCGAGAAGAACGGGTATCAAAATATCCCGGCCAAACACAAATTCGGTCAGGATTGTGGTCCATATAAATTCACCATTTGCACCGAAGAGCGGGAATGACTTGAACCCTGCGGAACGACTTCAGTCAAGGAGAATGCCGTTGATAACGCCATCCTTGCCAGGTCGAGAAGTAATTCGGACACGACCTTGGTCGGTTTCGATAACTGCGCCTTTCACCAGAATGTTTCGTCGGACGTAGTTCGGGTCCGATTCGTTTTCGATGACATTGTGAATGGTTCCGATGGTTGTGGTTCCCTTCTTTGGATTGTTAATTGAGACACGGTTTTCGGACATAACGCGAACGAGGGTGTTTCCACCGGTTCGGCGGTAAATCTTGCGCTTAGATTCTCCAACGAGAGCCATTTGCTTCTCAGAAGAGATTTCGGTAGAACGCTTGCTACGAGCCTGTACTTTGCGTCCGCCACTAGGTTTACGTCGAGAGATACCATGCCATTGAGCCATAATTATGCCACCTTGCAGTCAAAGCCACCAACAGGGCATATAAGAAAGCAACCCTACTCACATTGTGTTTCAATAAACGATAAGACGGTACCATCTTGCGATTCAAGTGTCGCATAAACTCGGTCATTTGGATGGAGTTGACCAACACCTGCTGGCGTTCCTGTAAACAGATAATCACCTGCTGAAACCGGAGCCCAAGTGAGGAGTTCTTCGATTTGCATCATTGGTGAAAGCGTCATTTCCGAGAGGCAAGCTGATTGAACGAGTACGTCGTTCACCCAAAGGTTCAGACAGAGACTTTGTTTTTCATCGTTTAAAGATTCAAAAGGACGCTCCCATTGAACAAATCCTCCAACATAAGCACTGCCGCGGAAACACTTTCCTTTCGTCCATGGCAATTGTTCCATTCGTAGATCACCTTGCGTTAAGCGATCGGTGAGGTCAAGCCCAACTGCGACCGCTTCAGGTTGTGCATGTTCATTCAAGCGTACAACACATTCGATTTCGTGATGGACTTCACCAGGGTGTGAAGTGACCGAAATGGGCCCTGTTCGTTGAAGACAATTATTTGGCTTGACAAAGAAAATTGGTGTTTCCGGTTGTTGGTTACCTAATTCAGCAGCATGTTTGGCGAAGGTTCGGATGGTACACCAGAGGGCCATATCCGGACCAAGCGTTTCCCCTTCATCAAGCACTGGGTTTAGCCAAGCGTCAAAAAGAGAGGTTGCCTGTGAGGTTCATGACCCGTGATTGGAGTATGAAAAAACGACGGCCTGTTCGTCGAAAGAAAGTCGCTCCTCTTCTCACAACGCTTGAAGAAGCCCTCGGCATCGACCTTCAAGTCGATGGCGCGTTTCTTGAAATGGCCGAATACGGACCATGGTCAATGGTTTTAGTGAACAAAATAGCCAAAGCGATCGAAGTGACAAATGAAGAGAATAAACGCTTTGTTTTCCTCACTCTCCGTGGATTCCTTGAACATGATGATGCGGCAAAGTGGGTCGAAGTAGATCACGGTGCCATTCCTTTTTTGATGAAGGGTGCGGATTGTATGGTCGCTGGCGTTCATGCTGCAGATGCAAGTATCGAAGTTGGCGACCTCGTGTGGATTCGTGATATGAAACATAAACGTCCACTCGCTATCGGGTGGTCAACAATGAACGCTGATGATCTCACGAATTTGTCAAAAGGAAAGGGCATCAAAACTCTCCATTGGGTTGGTGATGAACTTTGGGATATGGAACCGTAATTGAGGGCTTTTTCACCTTACACCTAAATACGACATCGATGTGGTAAGTCTATGCGTATCCGCAACATCATTGTATTACTTGTCGTGACCATCATGATGATCCCATTAACAGCTATGGGTGGTGAAGTTGTTGCCGGAAAAGATGTCTCTCCTTCTGAGGAAGAGGTCCCCTTTTCGATATCCAAACGTACTTCTCCTTCAGTCGATGGTGAAACATGGGCGCTCACCGTTGTAATGGATGATGACGTCTATGAAAACGGAACCAGTTTTCAAATCACGACCCAAGTGTGTACGAACAACGGCGTGTGTGATCCTCCGGTCTTAATGGACGCCTCTATCGATAATAAAATCCATTCAGTTACTGTAACGCCACCTTCAGACCACACCTATGTGAATTGGAGAGTCAAAGCAATTTACAGTGATGATTCCTACACGAACTATCCAAATGGTGATTGGTACAAAACCTGGTCTTCATGTTATTTTCAACAAGATACAGGATGGGACGGTGTTGATTACAAGGATGGAGCATGTGATGTCGACTCAGATGATGCAATGCCTGGGTTCGGCTTTGCTTTAGCAACTACAAGCCTTGTGATGGCAACCGTACTCATTCGCCGTGATTGAGATATTCAACCATGCGTTCGACAAATCTTCGTTGTTCAATGCCCCATTCTACCATCGTGACCTTACAAGAAGTTTTGGCCTTGGTTAAGTTCCCTTGAGCAAATCCTGCTTGTTGTAAATCACTTGCCACAAGTGGCAACTTCTTTCCTTTGAAAGATATCAAACAACCGTTGTCTTCGATGGATGCTTTGCCGAAATGAAAAGTCATTGAAGTCTCCTTTTTGTTGAGGGTAAAGGCTACACTGCCGGCTTTAAGAAAACGCCGTAATGCTGCAAAAAGGGCTACCCCATCACCCTCAGAGGAAGACCCCCCATAGGCAGAAAGGAAATCTAACTCGGTCGAATTCTGTTCCATCAAATGGTCAAGATCACGGCTTTTTCGGGGGGAGTCGCTCATGCTGTTCATGTTCTGTAGCCTGCACTTGTTCTTGGATATGCCGCACCCTTGGTTGAAAAGATGAACGAAACGAGATGCAATCAAGGCATTTATCCATGGGATTGAAAAGCGCAAGCAAAAGCGAGGAATATGGAACATGAAACAAATTACCCCGACAACAGATGGATGATTCTCGGTGTGATGAGTCTCAGCCTGGTCATTGTGATGTTGAATAACGTCACATTGAATGTTGCTCTCCCTGAACTTTCCAAGGACCTCAAGGCGAATAACAGTCAATTACAATGGATTATGGATTCCTATGCACTTGTTTTTGGAGGTACTTTGTTACTCATGGGCGCGCTTGGGGACAGGTTTGGGCGAAAAGGCGCACTACAGATTGGTTTAGTCATTGTCGCCTGTGCTTCAGTATGGACGGCATTGTATGCTCAAACTTCCAATCAAGTTATTTTTGCACGTGCCGTAATGGGCTTAGGTGCGGCACTTGTGATGCCTTCTACACTGTCGGTAGTGTTGGTCGTATTCCCTCCTGATGAACGTGGAAAAGCAATTGGTATTTGGGCGGCAATGGCTGGAATTGGAGCACCCATTGGTTTACTTGTTGGAGGATGGGCTGTCGAAAATTATGATTGGCAAATGGTTTTCTTGATCAACGCCCCTGTAATCGTTGCTGCCCTCATTTTGGGCGCCATACTCGTGCCTCGTTCCAAGGATGCAACTGGAAAACCACTCGATTGGATGGGAGCATTGCTTTCCGTCATTGCCCTGGCCTCCTTACTTTACGGCATCATTGAAGGCCCAAGCCTTGGATGGAGTGATCTCAATGTTCTCACCGCTTTCGTAATCTTTTTCACTAGTGGTGTGGCATTTGTTCAATGGCAATTGAAGACTGAACACCCATTATTACCAATGGAGTTTTTCTCTCAACGGCAGTACAGCATCGGTTTGATGGCTATTGTGTTGGCCATGTTTGTGATGTTCTCGTTTATGTTCATGCAGATGCTGCACTTCCAGTTGGTTCGAGGTCTTTCACCTTTGGAAGCTGCTATTCGATTCTTCCCCTTACCGCTTGGTCTCATGCCGGCTGCAGCGAACAGTGACAAATTTGTAGCCAAATTTGGACGCAGAAAAGTCATCACGTTCGGTCTTTGTCTCGTCGCAGTTGGTATGATGCTGTTTGCATTGGTAGACAGAGGCACAGCATATGCACAAATCGCAGTGACGTTCGCCTTGCTTGGGCTCGGAATGGGGCTTACTATGGCTCCATCAACAACTGCGATTATGGAAGCAATTCCGCACAACAAAGCCGGTGTTGGAAGTGCAACTAATGATGCAAGCCGTGAAATTGGCGGTGCATTAGGAATCGCAATAGGTGGCAGTATTCTCAACCAGATCTATCAGTCGGCATTAGTGATTCCTGAATCACTCATGTCCTTCAAAGACGTTGTGATGAATTCCTTCCCTTCAGCAATGCGTATCGGAGCTGAAGCTGAGAACCGAGCAGATGGAGCATTGCTCATCGCTTCAGCACAAGATGCGTTCGTCGAAGGCATGGTAGGTTCATGCTACATCACAGCCGCTGTAGCCATTCTTGCAGCGATCATCGTTTGGACAATGATGCCGGATGAACAGCCTCAAGAGACTTCATCTGAAGAGTGAATTCACTCATCACGGCGGGATGAAACAAATGCTGCTCCCGCAAGAGCGACTGTAGCCATCACACCGAGGAATCCAGGAACGGATTCTTCATCGGAGTCCATGTCGTTATCTGGAACTACAACAATTCCGCCGTCTCCTACGACGACCTTGCCGAACATTCCTGATGCCAGGTGAGGTTCACAGGCGTAATAGAAGGAAGTGCTGTCAACATCGAAGGTATGACGGAAATCAACCGTTGTAGCAGCAGCACCAGAGGTAATACCATCTGCAGCATAGGTTGTTGATTCATCTCCATCTACTTCTCGAACATTGTGGGCCATTGATTCATCTTCCCATTGCCAGCACACTGTTTGGCCAACGGTAACGGTTAATTCTGATGGGCTGAATTTGAGACCACTTGGAGCAATGGTAACGGTAACGTCACAATCTGGCAATACAGGCTCGACAACATCTGTTGGAGGCATCAAGACTGCATCGATCACGTGAATCACGCCGTTGCTGGCTGGGACATCTGCAAGGGTAACAGTTGCACCGTTGACGGTTACTGTTCCATTTGCAACAACAAAGGTGAGGTTGTCACCGTTGACTGCTGCTGCAACCAATCCATCGGTAACATCTGCAGCATTGACTTGGCCTGAGACCACGTGGAACAGCAAAATGTCAGCCAATGCGGCAATTTGTGCATCGGTTGTGAAGTCATCGAGGTTAATGCCTGCTGCGGTGAATGCTGCATCAGAAGGTGCGAACACGGTGAAGGGTCCATCGCCTTGGAGCGTAGCAACGAGATTGGCTTTGGCCAATGCAGCAACGAGTGAAGTATGGATTCCAGTTGCGCCTGCTGTCATTGCGATGTCAACGGATGGAGTCCACATGTAGGATTCACACACTGCTTGACTCACGTTCGAGACTGCATGGGTGATGGAGTTGTAACAACCAGTAATCTCTTGCCCGTTCATCGAATAGTTTTCGACATACATGTAAGCACCACAGGTGGCTTCATCAGCTCCAGCCACAATCATGTGGGTGTTGAGATTGTAGCAAATTTCTCCTGGTGGGCCTGCCGGAGGCATCAAGACTGCATCGATGACATGGATGACACCATTGCTGGTGGCAACATCTGCGGATGTGACGTTTGCACCGTTTACAGTTACTGTTCCGTTTGAAACTGCAAAGGTGAGGTTGTCACCGTTCTCTGCCGTTGCAACCAGTCCGTCGGTCACATCTGCTGCGTTCACTTGACCTGCAACCACGTGGTAGAGTAGAATATCTGTTAGTGTTGCAAGTCCTGCTTCAGTTGTGAGTTCAGAGAGATCAATTCCTGCTGCTGTGAAAGCTGCATCTGTTGGAGCAAACACTGTAAATGGACCAACACCTTGGAGCGTTTCGACCAAGCCTGCTTGGGAAAGTGCTGCAACAAGAGCGGTATGTACGCCTGTGCTGGTTGCGACTGTTGGAATGTCACTAAGTGGTTGTGGAGGCATCAAGACCTTGTCAATAATGTGAATCACACCGTTACTGGATTGGACATCTGCGGTCGTGACGGTTGCGTCACCAATCATAACTGTTCCGTCAGTAGCGACGGTGAAAGTGGCATCACCATCGTTGGCCATGCCTACAGTCATTCCATCAGTAACATCGCTGGATGCGACTGCGCCAGAGTAAACGTGGTAAAGGAGGATGTCGCTGAGAGTAGCGTTCTCTTCAGCAGTGTCAAAATCTGCCAGATTGATGCCTGCTGCTGCAAACGCATCGTCGGTAGGAGCGAAGACTGTGAATGGGCCGGTGCCCTCTAATGTCGTCACTAAATCGGCATGTGCAAGAGCGGCGACCAATGAATCATGGACTCCAGTGGCTGCGGCATTCGTTGGAATATCATCGGTTTCAGCCGCAGTTGCGTTGAGCGGGAGAGTAGTCATGACGAGGCTGGCTAGTATGAGGGATGCTAAGATACGCTTCATGGAGGCATAGATTCTCAGCCCCTACTTAAAGGGCTGTAAATTACGCTTGGACAATCAAAACGGAGAACGATACTCATCCACGTCTTCAGCAATGCGAAGCAGTTGATTGTACTTGGCCACTCGGTCGCTTCGCGCTGGTGCACCGGTTTTGATTTGGCCGGCACGGGTTCCAACAGCAAGGTCAGCAATCGTTACGTCTTCAGTTTCTCCACTGCGATGCGAAATGACATTATTGTATCCGTTTGAAGTTGCAAGGTCCATAGCTTCGAGTGTTTCGGTTACGGTTCCAACTTGATTCAATTTGACAAGCATGGCGTTAGCCGCACCAAGTTCAATTCCTTGCGCTAAGCGTTCAGACTGAGTGACAAACAAATCATCACCAACGGATTGTACGCGATGACCTTCTCGCTTGGTAAAGTTCGTCCACCCTCGCCAGTCATCTTCCCCAAATCCATCTTCAATTGAGAGAATGGGATAGTCATCAAGCCAACCTGAATAGACATTGGCCAGTTCTTCACTCGACAGAACTTTCCCATCCATGTGATATCCGTCCTCTTTGTGGAATTCTGTGGCTGCAACGTCCAAAGCAATACCCATTTCATCAACAGAGTATCCTGCACTTTCGATCGCTCGAACCATGTACTTGAGCCCCTCTTCATTGGCAGGTAGGTTTGGAGCAAATCCTCCTTCATCTCCAACTCCCCCGAGCAGTCCATCTGTCCTGAGTTCTTTTTTGAGGGCATGGTAGGTCTCCACACCTGCTCGAAGTCCTTCTTCAAAGGTGTCAAAGCCATGTGGCATAACCATGAATTCTTGGACATCGACGTTGGTTGCAGCATGGGCACCCCCGTTGAGAATATTCAGCATTGGAACGGGCATTAATCCGCCAGCAACTCCGCCAATGTATTTCCAAAGTGGCAACTCATGAGAAGCTGCACCGGCATGTAGGCAGGCAAGAGATACTCCAAGCATGGCGTTTGCTCCAAGTTCTGCTTTGTTTGGAGTTCCATCCAATTCAATCATCAGTTCGTCGAGCATCCGTTGCTCATCGACCGGCATTCCAAGAAGAGCCTCTTCGATACGCTCGGTCACGTTATTGACTGCACGAGATACACCTTTTCCGAGATACTTCGTTGTATCTCCGTCCCTCATTTCGAGCGATTCATAGGCGCCTGTGGAGGCACCTGAAGGTACCGCTGCACGTCCGAGTAAATTTCCATCAACATAACAATCGACTTCGACGGTTGGATTTCCGCGACTGTCGAGAATCATTCGAGCATCGAGACCGGTGATATGTCCTGACATTGACTTCCCCATTTCACCCCAATCCATGGCGACCTTTGAATGAAACGGAGAAACATCTCAAAAAGATAGATGTAAATATTTAACTCCGAATCTTCCACTTTCCGGTAGCATCACTCATGTGAAGGCCGTAAAAGGGCATGAAGATGGATTGATATACTCTAAACCGTAGGCCTGTTCATGCCTCGTGTTGCAGAAATCGATCGCGCTATTCTTGCTCAACTTCGAACCAATGGACGAATGTCCTATGTTGAACTGGCCAAAGAAGTCGGGGCATCAGAACGAACTGTTCGAACACATGTTCGAAAAATGGAAGAGGATGGAACTATTCGTGGCTACACTGTCCGTGAAGGAGGGGTTGGATTAACCGCTCTTGTTCGTATCAAAGTATCACCTGGAGCTGAAATTGG
Source organism: Candidatus Poseidoniaceae archaeon (assembly GCA_949372645.1). GTDB lineage: Archaea > Thermoplasmatota > Poseidoniia > Poseidoniales > Poseidoniaceae > MGIIa-L1. The sequence continues at coordinate 24,686 of CASIAP010000014.1, forward strand.
TTCCTTTGCCTCTGAAGTAACTGGATGGGAGGGGATTGAAATTATTTACGAAGTTTCTGGAAGTGCTGATCTGGTCGCACTGGTCCACGTTGATGATACCATGTCTCTGCGAACATTACTCGACAAAATGTGGCTTGCCGCTCCAAACGAAATTGCTTCAACAACAACAGAATTAGTTCTCGAACAATACTGATTATTCTTCTTCAGTCGGAGGAGTGGTTACTTCTTTCTTGACGCTTTCATCTGGAAGGCCGTAATCAATTCCGCAACTTCTGCAGACCATGTTCTTATCCCAATCACATTGGCGGCGACAACCAGACATCATCTCACACTCACATCTTCCACTTGACAGAGCAACCAATCGAGTCGGTGACCGATATTTCTGGAGCAGTTCCGGCCAACATAGCTTGTACTGCATCATCTAATTCAGTCATTTGAACTCGCGTAGGGTCTTGTGGAGAGTCATCCATTCGCCCTTTGTATACCAATTTGAGTTCGTTATCGAAAAGGAAAAACTCTGGTGTTCTTTTGGCATCATACGCATGGGCAACATCTTGGGTTGCATCGTGCAGGTATGGGTACGACATGCCCTCGGCTCTGTGTTGCATATGTTCAAACGAGTCATTTGGATAGGTAGTGGGGTCGTTTGAATTAATTCCAACAAAACCAATATCAAGGCCATTGACTTTACCTGCCATCGCTTCTAGACGTGAGATACTGCCGATTACATAGGGGCAATGGTTACACTCAAAGACGATAATCAAGCCATTCCCTCGACGAGAGGTATCAAGAGTCATCATGGAATGCCCTTGAGATTCATTCGAATTTTGAAGTTCAAATGCTGGGGCTGTGTCTCCGATATGTAGGGTCATAGAATCGTTGAGAGAGCCGTGATTCAAAACTCTTCGCTTGAAAGAATAATACAATTTGATTGAATATATGTTCGGTTCAACAGCTATGTTTGAAAAAACTCATGTGTTGACATTGAACACTGTAGTGTAGTACGGCCTGTGTGCCAAGGCATTTTTGGTGTCATTAAACATGCAATGACAAAAGAAGTATGAATCGAAGTGGTATCGGGCGAGAGTTCATGACTCTGCACCCAATGGTTGGTTCGAACATCATGGTAGTCGAACGATGTGGAGGGCATATAACGCTCTTATTTTCAATTTGGAAGGAATCCCATCTTGCACGTTTACAGGGCAGCCGCGGTGCTGGGATAAATCTGGCTGCGGGGGTGGAAGTATCGGTTGAATACCTTGCCACTAATCAACCTGAACAAGAGGCAAAATTGTCTTCAGGTTCTCAGTTGGATACGCCGGCAGGACCAACAAAAGATGGAGATATACAGATTGAAATCTTTGGAATGGATGGAATGAAGATGCTTGATTCTGAAAAGATCTATATCGACCTTGTAGAAGAGTTGAGAATTTCTCGTTTACTTAAGCGTGAAGATTCCTATCGTATTCGAGTAGAATTGGAATTACCTACAAGCCAGGGTTTTGGAATGTCGGCCGCCGGACTCGTGGCGGTTGCTCGAGCATTTCAAGCGCTCACCAGAAAGGGTACAGAGCAACAATATTTGCGTCTTGCTCACCGAATTGAACGGATGCATGGTTCTGGCCTTGGAGATGTCCTTGGGATCTCTGCCAAAGGGGTAGAATTACGACTTGAGCCAGGTGCACCTGGTTCTGGAGGGAAAGTTGTTAGTTTTTCTACCAATCAACCAATTCTCGTCGTTTGGCAACCCGAAGAGAGTCGGCACACCTCAAAATATATTGATGATGTCAAATGGCAACGCTCAATTTCTAAAGCTGGAGAACGTTCAGTGTCTCGTTTACGTTTAAAGGAATGGTCGTTTGAACGGTGGTCGGACCTAATGCTTGAATCAAGAAACTTTGCTGATGCTTCCGGATTACTGGATGAGGAAGCTCGTAAAAAGTTACTCTCAAGGGTTCAAAAAGAAATCTTACGCCTCGACTTTCAAGCTCGAGTGAATGTTCGATTATGCATGCTCGGCGTTTCCGTTGTAATACTGCCTAGGAGGTTAGATAGTCCACTTCTCACGAATGAATTGAAAACTATCGCTGATGCGTTTCGAACGATGGGCCTTGGAGTTCGAGATACAAGAATACAATGATTACTCGCCCGAGCCTAATTTACTTAAATCGAGAACATTCGCATCGAGTAATGTGCAACCTGGCATAAAGAGGTTCTGAGAAAAGCCATGTCGGTAGACAACGGCGCCACTCCCCCATTCCTCAATATAGCGAGCCATTTGTTTCGCCATTTTTTTACGTTGGAAATCGACATCTGCTCCATAGAAATGCTTTGCATCTATCCATGCTACTGGCTTACCATTGATCTCTACATGGTCGAGGAAGAGTAAATCTGGAGTCCGGACTGGACGACCTAAATCTTGTTTTTGCTCTTTCACCATTTCGGGCTGACGGCGTAATCGAACACCCTGTTCTTCAAACCAATCGGCTAAAATATCCTCGAATAAATCAGCCCGCTCTTGAGATTCGCCTTGGTCTACATTGGAGACTCTATCGGCAGCCTCGGCAGCTTCAAACTCAGTTCGTTCACGTTCAGTTAAGCGGCTTGGCTGGCGTAAGCTTTCCTTGATTTTTGACTTCGACCAGCGCATTTCGGTAAGAATAATTCTGAAAATATTCATTGGAGGGAAATCAAAACGGGTAGATAAATCAACAACGCTTACACCTTCCTTGTAAAGGCGTAACATCGTTTTGCCCTGAGATCGTAGTCGTCCATGCCCGTACACTGTTTTTTGTTGTAAAAGAGCTGACCGAAGGGAAAGAGCTTGCTCAAGTGTCATTTTGTAATCTTTTGCGATGACCGCAATTTCGTCGACCCGTTCGTCATCTAACCAACCAAATTCACCTTTCCGCATCACTTTTCCAGCCATTGTTTCTTCATCTTTCAATGGCACTGGGGAGATGTCCCACTCAAATTTGAATGTTTTTGGCTCCACTAAGTCGTCTGGAAACCCCATTGGAGTCGGTGTTTTGTCAAATCGCCCCCGTGCTTGCGCTTCCATCTCAAGAATTATGGTAGCATTTCGCTCTTCAAGGGTCTTTTTGGCTGTACTGCCATACCGGCGCGTACGGCTTTGTCGATTCCCACCGCGATTGTCCCGGGAATGAGGTTTTTTTCCACGGTTAGGTTGGCTCATCAAACATCGTCGGCGCCGACCGTCTTTGAATCCTCGCCTTTGGGGGCTGTGAAAGAGAAAGGTTGAGATTCGGCATAAGATTCAACGCCTCCAGTTACAAGGTCGTTGAGCCATTGAGTCGCAAAGGACTTGGCTTGGGCATTGACGCTGCCTCGGAAAATCCTCGCCCACAAAGGAGTTTTCCACCATGCTGCAATTTCAACTCCCCCTTCTTCTTCGCAAAGTACTGTGACCGACATCCGTAATGATTTCAGAACGGTTCCGAGCGTTTTTCCTTCTCTTTGTTGCCCTAACCATTCAAATTCAATTTCACTAAAGTCTGGGTTTACCCCGGTTCGAATCGATTTGACAATCCACAATTCTTCAACCAACCGCTGACGTTCAATGCGATGTAAATCAAACCGTTGGCCTTCGAGAAGTAGACCCGTGGTCGACGATAACACCCTTTGAGCAGAACTGTTCCAAGAGGGCCAAGTGTCAAGATTAAGCAGGTTTTCTCCCGCCTGGATAGATTGGATAGGCTCAAGAGCATGTCGCCAGACGCCTTGGGGAGTATCCATGTGATATCCACTGAGAATCGCATCATGAACTTGTGGGACAAAAAGCACACGGTTTCAAATGCTGCACTATCTTCCGTTAAGTATGCGCAGAAGCAATATTTGCAAAGTTTTCGTTGCTTTATTTGTTTTGGGAAGTGCTTTTTCGATTCCAATCGATACCAATGAGTTCTATGGTGAAGAGAAGAATTCTGCATCGGTCGATGGAAACAATTCAACGGTACTCGGTTGGGCGTCTCTATTTGGGGGCACTTTAGAAGATTATGTGGTTGATAGTTTCGCTTATGATGATGGTCGAACTGTATCTGCAGGTTGGTTTCAAGGAAGCCTCGGATTCCCTAATGTGATTGATTCCCTCGGTGATGAAGATGGAGGAAGTAGAGATATTGATGTCTTTATCGTATGGATCGATGAAAATGGAAGTGTGACTTCTGGCATAAGTGCCGGATCTTCCGGTATTGATACCATTGATACAATCGCCTTAATGCCAAATGGCGACCTTGTTGTTGCAGGGACCTATTGTGGAGAAACTGATGATGCAGATTGTGAACTTGCCCTCGGAGAACTTGATTCTCTAACTAAGGAGGATGAAGACGATGAGGGTGACGCCTTTGTTGCTCGTCTAGGGCCAAACGCCACATGGTTATGGGCTACATCAATTCACAGTCCCTATGGGTTTGAGATAATCGACATTATGGTTTCGAGTTCAAGTGAAATTCATTTAGCCCTTATATTCAGTGGAGAGATCTCTCTAAATGAAACTCTATTTTCGTCATTCAATTCACCGGATTTGCTGATCGTCACATATGAGGAAAATGGCCAATATCTTTCACATTTAGTGGCTGAATCAGATGGTTTCGAGAAAAGTGGAGGGCTTTGTTACGACGGGGCTGGGCGGATGTATATTGCTATCACTTTTATTGGATCGGTTGATTTTGGAGAATTTCGGCTCGATGCTCTGGGTTCGACGGATTTAGCCATAGCCAGTTTTTCTCAAGCAGGGTGGGATTGGGCTATTTCTGCTGGAGGTCATGGAGACGATAAGGCATGGGATTGTGATGGTAAAGCAACTTCTGGAATGAAGGTCGTTGGTGAATTTACGGGCAATGCTTCTTTTGGTGCTCTGTATACTTCACAGTCATCCGGTATTGATTTTTTCATTAGCGAAGTGTCTTCAACGGGTGGATGGGTTGACCTGATTCATGCAGGAGGTCCCGGTCTTGATCGCGCGACCTCAGTGATTCATTCGAAGCAAGGCAGCATATACATTACAGGTAGCAGCTCTGCTGGTTTGACCCTGGGTGAAGATGTTCTACAGGATTTAGATGGGCTCGATGACGGTTCATACAATGATATTTTCTTGGCTGAATTACTGGTCAATAACTCATGGGGATGGGCGGTTCAAGCTGGTGGTGACAGAGATGGATATCCAACTGCACTCTCGCTTGGACTCGACGGTTCTCCACTGGTCTCTTTGGTATACTCTGGTACATTTGAGACGGATTCATCCTCTACCCCTAGCCAGGGTGCGTATGATGTAGGCGTTTGGCTCTACCAAACTGACCGTGACAACGATGGCGTGCTGGATGGAGAAGATAATTGCCCACGTATCTCAAATGCCGATCAAAGCAATCTTGATGATGATCTTTACGGTGATGTTTGTGATGAAGATGATGATAATGACAATCTGTTGGATGAAGATGATGATTGCCCCAATGGAGATATCGGATGGTTTTCAGAAACCTCGACCGACCATGACCGTGATGGATGCAACGATGCCACTGAAGATTACGATGATGATGAAGACGGAGTGCTTGATACCAATGATTTGTGTCCTTTAGGCCCAGTGGGTTGGATATCAACCCCTGAATTGGATGCTGAGCGCGATGGATGTGCTGACATCGATACCGATGGTGACGGTTGGGTTGATCAAATGGATAATTGTCCGGATGCCGAAAACATTGACCAACTGGATTTAGATGTGGATGCTATTGGAGATATTTGTGATCTTGATGAAGACGGTGATGGTATCGCCATCCCGATGGATAACTGCCCCCAAGACTTTCCACTTTGGAGTTCGACAACGATTAACGACTATGACCAAGATGGATGTCATGATTCTCTTACCGACTTTGATGATGATGAGGATGGTATAGGGGATGCGGAGGATTCCTGTCCACGCGGAGAAATTCTCTGGTCTTCGAATATTTCCACTGATTATGATGGCGATGGATGTCAAGACATCACTGAAGATGAGGACGATGATCGTGATGATGTACCCGATTCCATTGATAATTGTCAAACGGGCCTAAGAGGGGTTGCTGCACCAGGGCAAGACTATGATGGAGATGGTTGTATCGACAGTGTTGAAGACATTGATGATGATGATGATGGAGTGCTTGATACCAATGATTTGTGTCCACGAACGATCCTTGAACGGCAAGTCGGAATTACTGGATGCAGTCAATATCAGCTTGATGATGACCTTGATGGGATTCCCAATGCTATTGATTTGTGCCAAAATACGGCACCAGGTAGGAACGTCGATTTAGCAGGATGTAAAATAATCTCGGAGAACTCGGTTTCGGATGACGCCTCTTCGAACGGTGGATTGTCCATGACTTCTGTATTGTATTTCTTCACTGCATTACTCATTGGAGCAGCCATCTTTGTGACCTTCTTCAAGAATCAACCGGCAAGTGATACGGTTTCACAGCAACCACCATCGCGTCCGAAAAATTTCCCTGGAATCGATACTGTTACTTCGGTCACTTCCGAAGAGGAATGAGACTCTCTATCCTGTACTCTAAGGAGCCATATTTGAATTCCTCAAACCAATCAACCATTCAACATATAAATGAACATTCGTTGTAAACAGTATGTCGCCTTACTTACGCTCTGCCTTTTCAGTGCTCATTTTGGTTTTACTTGCAAGCCTACCTGCCATCGATGCAAACTCATCTGGTAAAACTGGCTCAAGTACTGGTGGATGCAATTGCCATTCAACTGATGCTATGATCATGCCGACAATGACTGGATTGCCTTCAACCTATACTCCGGGTGCAACATACTCAGTTACTTGGACTGGAAGCGGAATGTCATCGAATGGTGAAGGTGGATTTAACCTCGATGCTAATGGCGGTACATGGTCCAATCTAGGTACTCGAGTCAAAGCGCAGAATGGGGAATTAACCCACAGCTCAGATTTACAACGGTCATGGACTGCTGATTGGGTTGCACCTGCTGCAGGAACTGGAGATGTTACCTTCAATCTTGCAGTTCTCTATGCAAACGGTAATTCTCAAAATTCTAACGACAACTGGGGTACTAATTCGTGGACGGTCGCAGAAGGTGCTGCACCTTCCAACACCCCGCCGACTGCTTCCCAATTGTTCCTCTCACCCGGAGGCGAGACCCCCGTTGATCAACCAATCATGTTTTCATATGTTTTTGACGATGCTGACGGTGATTCGGAATCTAATTCTCAGATCCGCTGGTCAAAGAATGGCACACTTGAAACGGCCTATAACGACCAGATGGTTTTGCCGGCATCTGCTACTTCTGTAGGCGATACGTGGACTGTGACAGTTACTCCGAATGATGGGATGGACCTGGGGACTACAGAAACTTGCCCTGATGACGCTGTAATCGTTGACATCGACAGCGATTTCGATGGCGTCGTAGACAGTGAGGATGCATTCCCTCAAGATGCAACTCAATCGGCTGACCAAGACGGTGATGGATACGGAGATAACCCAGCAGGAACGAACCCTGATGCATTTCCAACTGACCCTTCAGAATGGCAAGATACCGATGGCGATGGATACGGAGATAATGCAGATCAATTCGATTTGGATTCAACCCAATGGGCTGACCAAGATGGTGATACATACGGAGATAATCCGGCAGGAACGAACCCTGATGCATTTCCAACTGATCCTTCAGAATGGCAAGATACCGATGGCGATGGATACGGAGATAATACAGATCAATTCGATTCGGATTCAACCCAATGGGCTGACCAAGATGGTGATGGATATGGAGATAACCAAACAGGGAATAACCCTGATGCATTACCTTTAGATTCAACTCAATGGGCTGATCAAGATGGTGATGGATACGGAGATAATCCGACAGGAACGAACCCTGATGCATTACCTTTAGATTCAACCCAATGGGCCGATCAAGATGGTGATGGATACGGAGATAATCCGACAGGAACGAACCCTGATGCTTTTCCAACTGATTCTACGGAATGGCAAGATACCGATGGCGATGGATACGGAGATAATGCAGATCAATTCGATTCGGATTCAACCCAATGGGCTGACCAAGATGGTGATGGATATGGAGATAACCAAACAGGGAATAACCCTGATGCATTACCTTTAGATTCAACCCAATGGGCTGATCAAGATGGTGATGGATACGGAGATAATCAAACAGGGAATAATTCGGATGCTTTTACCGCAGATCCAACCCAATGGAAAGATACTGATGGTGATGGATATGGAGATAACCTAACTGGAACGAACCCTGATGCTTTCCCTCTAAATCCGAATGAAACTCTCGATTCGGATAATGACGACGTTGGAGACAATTCCGATGCCTTCCCTCTAAATCCAAATGAAACTCTCGATTCGGATAATGACACTGTTGGAGATAATGCGGATGCCTTCCCTCTGAATCCAAAGGAGACACTCGACACTGATGGTGATGGAGTTGGAGATAATGCACAACTTATTGCAGAAAACCTCGCTGCTGAACAGGCAGCAGAAGAGAAGGCTGCTCAAAATACCATGATCACCATTGTCTTGGTTATCGTTCTACTCCTCACTGGAGGAGCTGGAGCTGTTCTCTTCATTCGTAAGCGAAAAGCTGATGATGATGCACCATCAAAAGAGTTCATACAGCAAGCAATGCCAACTCATGCTCAACAAGCATATCAGCAACCAGTTTCGGTCGTCCAACAACCGGTTATCGAACAACCTGTGGCTGTTGCAGAACCAACCGTTCTACGACAATGGACCGATGAGACAGGCTACACTTGGAGATCCATGGATGATGGTTCAAACTACTGGTGGACTGGAACTGAATGGCAAAAGCGCTGATTAAGCGTAGACAATCGCTGGTGCAAGTGGAAGAGAACCACCTGAGCGCCCAGTATCATCTTCTGGCGACTCACCTAACACAACTTGAACAGAATGAAGGCCTAATTCCTGAGCCATAAACGAGGTGCGGTCTGACAAGGCTTGTACTTCATCGAGTGAACTTCGAAGAAGGATTCTTGATGCATCGTCCCATTTGAAAACTTGAGGTAACATTTTCTTACCCCAGTAACCAATAATTTCGCCTTTGCGATCACCTTGAGCGATGTCCATTTGTGACAGATGAGCTACGAACTTTTTCGGGCTACCTCCCTGTTCGAGATATTCGAGTGCTTCCACAGCCATTGTACGCTTCCAAGTTGGAGATACAACAATCGTAGCAGATTGTGCTGGCCCATCGAGATGTCGTTCAGCAACATCCTTAATTCGACGAGCCGAATCAAGCACTCCGCGCAATAAAGTTTCACAGTCCAAAGCAGTTTGTTCTGATATTGTGATTGAAGGAAGTTGTTCCATTTCGGTTCCACAAACGAGACCTTCCATACCAATCGTTTGCCACCATTCCTCGGCTAAGTGAGGTGTTGATACCGAGACAAGGTGTGTCCATGAATTAAGAATCTGCAAGCCAAGTTGTGGATTCTCACCACCTCTTCGCACATACCAATTGATATCTTTGATGAGCTCGTAGTGTGAGATCTCAACAGCCCGTCGCAAATCAAAATTGTCCATTGAAAGTTGGAACTCTTCACAACGTTGTTTCAAACGACCGAGCATCCAAGTATCCATTGATGAAGCACTTCCGTTCCATTCGAGAAGACGGTCCGGCATAGTTGCCATTTGCATCATGACGCGATGATTTGAAGCAATTGCTGAATCCGACCAATCCATTCCTGCAGTTGGATTGGCTGAAAAGAGAATGAACAATCGAACGGTATCTGCGCCATATTTCTCGATCATATTTTCTGGAGAAACGGTGTTCCCAAGTGATTTACTCATTTTAGCAGAGCGTTCTGATAAAGGCGATTGGCAATGCGGGCAGGGCGAGCCTGCATGGGCAACTGAAAGAGTCAATTGGCATGATTCACACCAAGGCGCTGGAGCATTAACCATGCCTTGACACAGCAATTCATTGAACGGCTCATCAATTGAATGCAAGCCTAAATCGCGAAGGGCTTTCGTATAGAAACGGGCGTAAATAAGATGCATTTGGGCGTGCTCAATACCACCACAATAAAAGTCGACATTCATGAAGTGATTCATCAGTTCTGGATTGAAACACATCTCGTCATTGAGAGGGTCCGTATAACGCATGAAATACCATGATGAATCGACAAAAGTATCCATTGTATCAGTTTCACGACGAGCCCCTTTGCCACAGGTCGGACAATCAACATTGAGGAATGCTTCCGAGGTTTCCAAAGGATTGCCCTGACCAAATTCCACATCGGTCGGCAATTCAACAGGTAAATCGTGTTCAGGAACCGCTACAACGCCGCAGCCCACACAATGAATCATTGGAATTGGGGTACCCCAGTATCGTTGGCGAGAAACAAGCCAAGGTCGAATTTTCCAATTGATAGTCTGTTTACCAAGTCCTTTTGATTCCAATGCATCAGCAATTGCGGTTTTTGCAGCTTCACCGTACAAGCCATCAAAACCTTCGATTGGAGAGTTGACCATCCAACCGTACTCGGTCTCGGCAGAGTCAAGTGGTGTATTGGCATCTCCATCTTCCTTCATGACCAAGGCCCGTTTGATGGGAATGTCAAACACTTGAGCAAAATCAAAGTCACGCTCATCGTGACCTGGGACCGCCATTACCGCACCTGTACCATACGAAGCAATAACAAAATTACCAATCCAAATTGGTATTTCTTCACCCGTTAAAGGATGGAGTGCAAAGCGTCCAGATGGTACACCCTTTTTCTTCTTCATGTTGCGAATTCGGTCAAATTCAGTGAGAATGGACACTTCATCGTAGAGTTCTTGCCAAGCGGGTTCAAATTCTGTACCTTTGACGAGTTCTTCAGCCATCGGATGTTCAGGAGCAAGGGTGACAAATGTTGAGCCAAACAAGGTATCGGGTCGCGTTGTGAATACCTCAATAATTGCCTCCGATCCTGCTACTTTGAAACTAATTTGAGCGCCTTCTGAACGTCCAAGCCAATCGCGTTGTAAAGATTTAACATTCTCGGGGAAAGCAATTGTGTCCAATCCGTCGACAAGTTCTTGTGCATATTTGTTGATATCGAGGAACCATTGATTCATCTCTTTTTGAGTGACTGGCCCATTACAACGCCAGCATCGGCCTGCTTTGACCTGCTCATTGGCAAGAACTGTTTCACATTGCACACACCAATTGACTGGTGCATGTTCTCGATAAGCAAGACCATTTTCAAAGAATTTAGTGAAAAAGTATTGATTCCATTTGTAGTAACGCGGGTCATGGCTCTTGACCTGCCGTTTCCAGTCGTAGGAGAACCCCATCCGCTTGATTTGCTTTGTAATTGAGGCCATGTTGCGCTCAGTAATCTCGTGGGGGTGACCGCCTTCATCCATAGCTGCATTTTCAGCAGGCATTCCAAATGAATCAAAACCAATCGGATACAGAACATCGAATCCCATCATTCGCTTGTATCGGGCGACTGCGTCTCCAATCGAATAGTTTCGGACGTGTCCCATGTGCATTTTGCCTGATGGGTAAGGATACATTTCCAAACAGTAGAATTTTGGACGATCTGTGCGTATTTGACTCTCAAAGATTTTGGCTTCATCCCACTTCTGTTGCCATGCAACTTCGTCGACGGGAGTGTATTCCTTGGCCATATTGACACCAAATGTCTTGCGAGACAAACCTCCGAATCAACCATTTGACTTGAATGCCACTCTTCATGAGGGTGGAAATTATCGGGTATTCATGGCCAAGACTGTCACCGTTCGGGTTCCTGTCCGGATCGACCTAACTGGGGGATGGACCGATGTGCCTGCCTATTGTTCGACAAATAAGGGTGAAGTCATTAATATCGCAATCAACCGTTATATTACTGCAGAAATGCACATCGATGATGAACGCCGCATCATGGTGAAATACAGTTCTGATATGCCGATTGGTTCAGGCCTTGGAACTTCAGGGGCGATGAATGTCGCTTTCTTATCAGTGATTTCCGGCGATAACCGAACCCCTCAAGAGATTGCAGAACTGGCTTTCCAATTCGAGGCTTTACTTGGTAATACGGGGGGGCGGCAAGACCAATGGGCAAGCGCCCTTGGGGGAATACATCATCTTGAATTTGAAGGGGGTTCGGTAACTGCGACCCCGTTGAACCCCTCACCTGAATATATTTCATGGATTGAGAGGAATCTCGTATTATTTGATAGCGGCATCTCCCATGTATCTGGAGAACTCCACAAGGAAGTTTGGTTAAAGTTCAACAACGGAGATCAGAATGTTCGAGATGGTTTAGACCGTATTCGCAATATGACGGGAGAAATGCTGGAAGCAATTGAAGGCGAGTCGAAAGAACGCTTTGCACACAGCATGTCTCGAGGGAACTGGGGTGTCAATCAATTAGGGGCCGGATTTAACGCCCCTTTTGAGAGGTATCTTGAACCCTTACAACTTGAGCATTCCATCATGGCTTGGAAAGTGATGGGGGCTGGTGCCGGGGGTGTTGTTGGAGTCCTCTTCAACGATGGATACAATCGAGAGAAGGTATACCAACTAGCCAAGCAACAGGGTTGGACTGAAATCAAATGGGCTGTTGAACCTCAAGGGATTCAGCGTGAAGTTAATCTTCACGAGTGAAGTCGGTGTTCGATTCTAAGAGGAAAATCGCTTCACGGGTTAATTTGTAACGGTTTTTAACACCCATTTTTCTTTTCTCAACTAAACCAAACTTCTGCAACGTTCGTAAATGATGTGATACGAGTTGCTGGCTCTTTTCCAATCGTACTGCTAATTCTGCTTGTGTTGGGAATTCGCCCAACGGCCCGTCATGATCAAGGAGAGTGAGAATCTTGCCTTGTAGGCTGTTCGGATCTGGTGAAAGTGGAGGGACTGGTAAATCGTCCTCGTTCATACTTGGATAAAGTGAATTTGTGAAGGGGTAATAGCGCATTAAACGGCCATCTTTTCTGCGCCAAATACCTTCTTCGGATTCGAGAATTCTCAAGTGGTGGGTGATTTGGCCATTACTCATCTCAAGAGCAGCCATGAGAGCGCGGAAGTGGCACCCAGGGTTCGCAGTGAGATAACCCATCAAACGTCCTCTTTGGTAACGACCATCTGTTGTTTCATGCGTTCGGCCAAGCAGGCCCAAGAACCACAAGCCAGCAGCAGTCGAAGGGATTCGAAGGGACTCATTGCTCAACACAAAGGTGACCAGAAGAGACAGAATAGAACCTGTTGTAACCACTACAAGGGCTGTGGGTATGGATGTTATAGCCTGTTCCTGAACACTTAATTTCACTTCCGATTCTGAGACTTCAGTGATTGGAGTGGGTATATCCTGTTGCGATTCAATCTCTATGCCGCGCACTTGGAATGATGGTGCTTGGAAATTTTCGCATGCTGGATGCGTTTGGGCATCAACGATTTCGTAAGTACCGCTCTGCCCTTGTCGGGGGAGCCATTGACCAAGGGTAGCACTTGAAAGTAAGAGTTGACCCTCGTTTAGAGATTCCAACATCCAACAGGTACCCTGCTCAGTTTGTAACCCAGACCAAGTTCCACTAATGAGGCGTGATTTTGGTTCAATAACTACAACTTCGGTGACTTCTTCCATTGTGTCGTCGTTTACAATTGGCCATGATAGGGAAAAACCGACTTTGATCTGTGGATTTGTTTCAATAATAAAGACCATCTGATATTGACCTTCTGGGAGTGGTTGAGATTCCAAGTCAATCATGTCAATTTGTCCAAGTGATAATGTAAACGCTTCACCACTGTCTCTTGAAGGAAGAACACTACTCCGATAAGAATAGGTATCGCACAATAATGGTTTGAAATATACTTCCTCAACTGTTGAAAGATCAATGATTGATACGAATACCGCACACTGAGTTGCCCAATACAACGCTATGTTTTCATCAAGAGGGATTATTCCAAGGTTCAAATCGAATCCATTATCACTTTCAGAAACTTTGGGGTGCAATTCGATATTGAGTGGACTTTTACAGTCCGATAATGCTACTTGTTCATATCGGATCGTCTGAATATTTGAAAGATGGAATTCAGGAATTTCTGCTACAAGTGTATATTTTCCGGATGGGACTTCACACCCATCAAGGTCAGTAAAAGTCCAATCTGGTAAATTGAATTGTATTTGTTCATTCGGAGGAATAAGGTAATCAATTTCTAAAGCGTTACAATTCTTCAGCATTCGACTGTCAAATACAACTTCTCCCCTCTCATTTAAAACCCACATTTCTGCACGGCATGAGTCTGTGAACTGAAGAGATACTGTTTCAACTCCATCATTTGTCAAGGTGAGGCGAGGGGAAAGGGCGTTCTGTTGAGTCTCCAAACCTACTCCATTCGTTGGCAAAAGAATCTGGGTTGAAAGGACACTTTGGAGAGAGGTGTCAATGGAATCTACTTCATCAATGGTAAAAGAAATTGATTGCATTATAGTTTGGGATGGGAAACGAGCTTGAATTGTATTAAGACCTTGATTCAAAGAACCATCTTCAAGGAGCATATGGCCAAGCACTGTTTGTTCATATTGCTGAAGAGTACCATTACTGGCAAAGCAAGGCATTCCTAAAGAAGATGCGGAATTAATATTCAATTCTATCAGGCAACTACTGTTCTCTGGATGAGGAATCGCTTGATTTGTTGGATTATAAAGCATCACTGTAAGTATTACTTCTTCATTCTGTTGAATCGTATTTAATCGACTGCTGAGTTCAAGAACCAAATCAAGTTCAAGAGATACTGCAACGGGGGTTTGCACATGAATCACTTTGGAAGCAATCGATTGTGTACCCGAATGGTATGCTGAAACAGTATATTCTCCAGGCTCTACGAATACGTTTTCTTCAAGTTTGAGGTCCCAAGTTAACTTATCAAACTGATGTGTTTCGCTTTCAGCCAAATCCAGATTTTGAGTCTGACCTCTACATGTAGAGGAATCGTCGATGAGAAGAGTGCCTATGGCGTTGAAAACTTGTAAAACAACACCGCAGGACGGGTCGTTTACAATCGTTGTCGATGGCCCATTATTGGTGAACATGGCTGTGAGTTCAACCGTGTCCCCTGCCACATACCATTCCAAGTATGAGGACGTTTCTTCAATCGTGAAAGCAAGATCTGTAGTTTCCGCAACTGAAAGGTATGGAAGAGATGAGAGAAGGAGGAGCGACGCGAGAAGTACAACGGTGCTACGCGTGTCGCCGGCCATGAACAAGCATTGCCCCTCATTACTTGAAAGGCCAGCGGTGCAAACGATGCGTAACAATGGACCAGAATTCAAAGTTGATTGAGATCAAGCATTGTCGGTACAGCTGCGTCATCTGAGGCTTGTTGCTGCATTTCATATTGTTTCCATTGTGGTGTCGCTTGTTCTTCAACCCAACCAAGTGCCCGAGCTTCGTCGAGTTGGCCTGCTGCAACGTAATGGTCAATCCATGCCAGGCGTCGTTCCTCTTCTTCAGAGAAAGCAATATCCGACATTCGTTCAAGTGCTCGTTCGGCTGAAGATTTACGCTTCGATGAAGTCTTCGCAAGTTGTGCAACAAAAATCAATGCAAGGAGGAACACAATGGAACCGCCCATCGCAAGGTAAGTCGTCGAAATCGAAGAAAAACCAAGCCCTTCCTCTTCCCCACCTGTGTTTGAGTTTGGATTCGAAGTAATCGAACAGGTCACTGCATTTGGCCCGGTCAAAACGCCATTAGTGATAGATGGGTCCCATGGGCATGGATCATACACATCAGCACGGCCATCTTCATCGCTATCGAGGCACCCAAATTCGTTAAGGTTAGATTCGCCATATTCTTTAGGACAAGTGTCGAATTCAAATGCACTTTCCGGGCCGAGAGGTCCTTCTTCACCATCGGGGTCAAAGACGCTGTTGTCGCCATAGCCATCGCCATCGAAGTCGTTCCATTGAGAAGGTTCGAATGGGAACGAATCGGGTTGGAAGAAGCTGGTTTGGTTATCGCCCCAGCCATCACCGTCCATATCTGACCACTGGTCATCGATAAGTGGGAAAGCATCTCCAGATTGATTACGGATCGTAAACGTTTGACCAAGGCTGTCAAGGTCTTGAATGGTTTCATTAAACCAATCGTAATTATCTCCCCAACCGTCGCCATCGGTATCTTTCCATTGAAGCGTGTCATTCGGGAAGGCATCATCAATATCCGCCCAGCCGTCAAAATCGGCATCTGGACACCCCTGTCGATTGTTCTCGTAGGACTTGCCGTAGACATCTACGCAATCATCGCCACTTGGGACTGCCGTATTATCGCCAAAACCATCACCATCTGCATCCGCCCATTGGAACGGGTCTATTGGAAATACATCAACGGGGTCGACAAAACCATCGCTGTCTGAATCTGTGCAACCTCGTGTTGCAGAGTCCATGGAGTTTCCAGAGACAAGTGGGCACACATCAGACATCCCTTCAGAGACTCCATCGTTGTCTTCATCAACAAAATTATCTCCATAACCATCACCGTCGGTATCGTCCCATTGATTCGGGTTGTTCGGGAATGCATCGCCGTTGAATCCGCCTTGGTTATCGCCGTAGCCGTCACCGTCGGTGTCTTTCCATTGCGATGAATCGTCGGGGAAAATATCGGCATTGTTGCCGGATGCATTATCGCCACGGTTGTCGCCATCGCGGTCAGCCCATTGGCTGGAATCATCGGGGAATGGGTCGCCAGCATTGGAATACCCATCTCCATCCCGGTCAGCACAACCGATTCGGTCTTCGCTGGAAGATCCTGCTTGATTTGGACATTCGTCAGGATTGTTTCCGGTTTGATTACTTCCAAAACCGTCATTGTCTTCATCACACCATTGTGTCGGGTCACTTGGGAAGGCGTCTGCTCCATAGCAATCAGTTCTCGCTGGCCATCCGGCATCTGGGTCAGACCACCCATCGCCGTCTGTGTCAACACATCCGAGGCGGTCATACTGAGAGTTGCCCCAAATTGTGGGGCAAGCATCTGATCGGTCGCTCATTTGTTCATCGCCAACCCAATCGCCATCAGTATCATCCCATTGTGTTCGGTCAAGCGGGAAAGTGTCTGAATTGTTGGCAAGAGGTAAAAGAAGACCTGGCCATTCTGGGGCGCGGAAATTATCCCATGAAGCGTTTTGGTAATTGTCACCATGGTCATCGCCATCGGTATCGTTCCACTGCGTAGCATCATCTGGGAATGCATCGCCTGTTTGATTCAAATGAAGTTGAGCGCCGTTGATATCGAAATAATAGTTATCTCCATATCCATCACCATCCGAGTCTGCCCATTGCAGAGGGTCTGCAGGGTAGAAGTCGCCATCATCAGACCAGCCATCGCCGTCACCGTCTGGGCATCCAAATCGATCTTGTGTTGAAGTCCCCGCTACAGTCAAGCAAGCATCGGGTTGGTAAGCCGGAGCAGGGTTGTCGCCGTATCCGTCGCCATCGGCATCTGCCCATTGGCTACCTTCACTTGGGAAGGCATCGACGACGCCATCGCCTTGATCGGTAGTGTTGTAGCCGTCGTTATCTTCATCGAAATCTGCAAACCAGTAGTAGACCCCTTCGTCGTTTCGGCCATGGGTGGTTACAATATGAGTGCTGTCCGGGCTCCATGCAAGACCGTAGATTGACCCACAGTTGTTGCCGTTGCCGCCGCTTGTGCAGCCGCCGGGCCGGGGACCGCTGAATGTGTCAATCAGTACACCTGTATCGGAATTGAAGACTTTTGCAGTTGCTCCGTCGCCTTGATA
>CASIAP010000015.1 GCA_949372645.1 Candidatus Poseidoniaceae archaeon
GCATCATACAAGTCTCGCATGGTGACAGCCCAAATCCGTCGAGCAACTCGGCCAATGACGGTGTATTCAGGGTCAAGCCCGTTACTGAAGAAGAACGACAGGTTCGGTGCGAACTTGTTGATGTCCATGCCTCGACTTCGGTAGTATTCAACATAGGTGAATCCGTTCGCAAGTGTCAGTGCTAATTGCGTAATTGGATTTGCGCCAGCCTCAGCAATGTGGTAGCCGGAAATAGAGACTGAGTAGTGGTTTCGCACGCCATTATCGATGTAGTATTGTTGAACATCACCCATCATTTTGAGTGCGAACGGAGTCGAGAAAATACAGGTGTTTTGTGCCTGGTCTTCTTTGAGAATATCAGCTTGAACCGTTCCACGAACCGTCTGCAGTGTTCGTGCTTTGATCTCTGCATAGGTCGCAGCGTCAACCATTTCATCACCACGTCGTCCAACACTGGCAAGTCCAAACGCATTGTGGCCTTCGGGTAAATCGCCTCGGTAAGCAGCATCGCTCAATTCGAGTTTCTTTCCTTCTTTGACAAGATGTGCCTCGACTTGTTGGTCGATAGCAGCATTGAGGAAGAACGCCAAGATGATTGGAGCAGGTCCGTTAATGGTCATGCTGACCGAAGTGTTCGGATCGCACAAGTCGAATCCAGAATACAATCGCTTTGCATCATCGCAGGTTGCAATACTGACGCCAGAGTTCCCAACCTTGCCCCAGATATCAGGGCGGCGAGCAGGGTCGCGACCGTACAAGCGTCACCGAATCAAAAGCAGTTGACAATCGAACGTAGTCTTGGCCTTGACTGAGGTAGTGGAATCGGCGGTTAGTGCGCTCAGGTTCTCCTTCTCCAGCAAACATACGAGCTGACAATTCATCGGTTCGCTTGAACGGGAACACACCAGCAGTGTAAGGGAAATGGCCTGGTGCGTTCTCTCGCTTGATGAAGGAATACAATTCTCCATCATCAGCAAAAGTCGGCAGAGCGACACGAGGAATATCGGAATGCGCTAAGGATTCGGTTGTGGTTTGAACCGTGAACGGCTTGCCTCGGACATAGTAGGTGAATTCTCCACTGGAGTATTGTTCTGCTAAACTGCGGAACTCGACCAAATCCTTTCGAGCCGATTCAACGGTTTCGAGAATTTCATCAATCTGAGTTTGAAGGTCTGCTGCGACCTTCTTTGCTCCACGCTCTGTTGCGTGGTTTGCCGCTGTCTCAAGGTGCTGGCACAATCGTAAGCTGTTCTGAAACAGCATCATTTCCTGCATGGTATTCACGAACTGTACTGCCGCAATTTCAGACAAGTAATAGATGCGCTCTGGAGGAATAACGCCCTTGCGAACACCCATTTCATCAATGGGTTCACTGGCTTCAAAGCCAACGATGGCAGATAACTTGCACCACAACCGGTCAACTCCACCGTCAGCGAATTGGCTGGCAATGGTAGCGACGACAGGCAGTTCTTCATCCACAACATCGAACATGTTACGGTTGCGACGAACTTGCTTACGAATTGCTCTTAGAGCATCTTCACTGCCTCGCTTCTCGTATTTGTTGAGGACAACAACATCTGCGACATCGAGCATCTCAATCTTCTCAAGTTGGGTATGTGCTCCGAATTCAGCGGTCATGACATACAGTGAATGGTCGGCAACAGAAGTGATGGCATCGCTGCCTTGACCAATTCCACTTGTTTCACAGAAAATCATGTCAAAGCCAACTGCTTTGGCAACTTCGATGGCTCGGTCAAGGTTTGCACTGATTTCAGAACCAGAGCCTCGACTGGCAAGGCTGCGCATGAACAAATCGTTATTGGAGAGTGAATTCATTCGAATCCGGTCGCCAAGAAGCGCACCACCGGTTCGTTTTCGAGTTGGGTCAACGCACAACAGACAGACCTTCTTGCCGGGATTGTCTCTCTGGATACGCAGCATCAATTCATCGAGAAGACTTGACTTTCCAGCTCCACCAGTTCCAGTGAAGCCAATCACTGGGACGTCCTTTTCTGAAGAACGAGCAGTTTCGATGGCCGCTTTGAAGGTTGCATCATCAGCACTTTCTGACAAGGTCATCAACATTCCAACCTTCGCCATGTCATCAACGGTCACCGGTCCATTCAGGGATGCAAGTCGTGCTTCGCCGATCAAATCGACTTCAGCAGCAAGACCCATCAAGTGGTGAATCATTCCCATCAAACCCATGCTTCGCCCGTCATCAGGCGAGTAGATTTTGGTAATACCTGATTGGTGAAGGGTACGGATTTCAGGTGGGGTAATGGTTCCACCACCACCGCCGAAGATTCGGACATGTTCGCAACCTGCTTCATCGAGCAGTTGGCGAATGTAGGTGAAATATTCAACGTGACCGCCTTGGTAAGAGGTCAAAGCAATGGCATGGGCATCTTCCTGCACCGCACAATCAACCACAGCTTGTGCCGATTGGTCATGGCCCAAGTGAATGACTTCGGCGCCAGAGGATTGAATCAGTCTGCGCATGACGTTGATGGCTGCATCATGACCGTCAAACAAGGAGGCTGCGGTGATCACACGAACCGGTCCGGTCGTCGTTTCAAACACAGGGTCTTCATCGGCCATGCCGATGCTACAGGTTGTTGGTTCATCAAATCAGCCCCTCGAAGTTGAGGGCTCAAACATCGGAGACTTCGCCTTCAGCCAAAGGTGGTAGGCCCTTCTTGGCACGAATGTAGTCGGTGTAATTACCGAAGTAGACGGTAACGATACCGTCTTGCAATTCCCAGATGCGGTTGACCACTTGGTCGAGGAACCAGCGGTCGTGTGAAACGGTAATGAGAGAACCTTCGTAGCCTTTGAGTGCTTCTTCTAAGGTATCTTTTGAATCCATGTCCAAGTGATTGGTCGGCTCGTCCATGAGTAACAAGTTGTTTTCTTCAAGCAGGAGTTTGAGCAGTGCAACTCGAGCGCGTTCTCCTCCAGAGAGTTGTGAGAGTTTGGTCGTCACTTGGTCACCAGAGAATTGGAATCGGCCTAATGCAGCTCGAATATCGCCGTATTGGAAATCAGGTCGAAGTTTCTGAATTTGTTCAACTGGATTGAGGTTGAAATCAAGCGTTCCGTGGTCTTGGTGGAAATATCCGATTTCACAACCCGGTGCAAGGTCACGAGTACCGCTGGTGAGTTTTTCATCCCCGTTGATGAGTTTGAGTAAGGTCGTCTTTCCTTGTCCATTGCCGCCAACGATTCCGATTCTGTCACCCTTTCGAACTTCTAAATCTTGGTTATCGAGAATAGGCCGGTCAAGTCCTTCAAACACCTTGGTTGCTCCATCGAGTTGGAACACATCCATGCTTGCCTTATCGACGGCCTCGAGAGTAAGAATCAGTGGCTTTCGCTTTTTTGGAACACGGGCTTTGAGAAGTTTGAGTTCCTTTTGCATGCGTTCAATCATCTTCTGTTTGGCAGAAATCGACTTGTCGAACTTATTGGCACGCTTCATTTGTTTGAGCGCTCCTGTGGTTGCATCAATCTTCTTTTCAACGGTGTTGATCATATCGCCTAATGCAGCTTCAGTCGCTACCTTTTGGCGTAAAAATTGGCTGTAATTACCCTTCCATGGCCAAGCACGGAGATTGTCAACTTCGACAATTCGAGTACACACTTGGTCGAGGAAGTATCGGTCGTGAGATACGATGAGTTGAGCGCCTTCGAATTCTTTGAGGAAGGCTTCGAGCCATTCGGTCGTTTCAATGTCCAAGTGATTGGTTGGCTCGTCAAGGAACATGACGTCGACTCCAGACAGTCCGACCAGTTGTCGGGCAAGAGCGAGTTTTGCTTTTTCTCCACCGGAAAGTTTGGCGACTTTCATGTCCATTGGATGCTTATCCAATCCCAAGCGAGTCAAAGTTGCCTTCGCGATGTTGGCTACGTTTCCGCCACCGCTTTCTCCGAGTGTTTGTTGAAGTCCGGAATAACGTTCCATGACGCTTTCCCAATCCCCATCATAGAATTCAGGTTCAATCATTTGAGCTTCAATCTTTGCGATTTCATGCTCTAATTCTTGAAATTGACGGCCTTTGCGGCTCAGTTCTTCTTCAATCGTCGAGTCTGCCTCAAGATCACGAATCTGAGTGAGGTAAGCAATACGGATTCCTGGTGCGAATTCGATCTCGCCAACATCTTGCGATTGTTCACTAATTGTATTGAGCAGTGTTGTCTTTCCAGCACCGTTGTGGCCGACGATTCCAATACGGTCTCCGTCTTGGACTAACAGGTTGATATCAAGCAAAACGTCAACAGGGCCGAAACTACGGTCGACACCTTCGATGTTGATGAGTTGGCGTGGCATGTTCTCCCCATTTCACGGCCCCCGTCAACCCCTCATAAACACCATACATTGGCATTTGATACATGGTGGCGTATTTTCCTACTTCATTCATACATGGTGAAAGCATTCTTACGACCCTCACGAGCAAGCAATTGTTGATGTTTTTGCCGCTGAACTTCCTTGAATTGGGCTAAATTATTCCGCATACCAGGACAGGCAATTATGCAGACAGTAACCCCAAGAAGAACACCGGCAGGAACTGAGAACAGCAGAGGTATGGAAAGGATCAGCGAATTTGCAACTCCTGTGAGAAGCCCGACAAAACTCCCGATTCCGATTGGCTTTTGCATGACTTGAGGTAACAGTCTGGAGCCATAAAGTGAACCTTTATTCTTCGATTCCGCTAAGGAAAACTCATCACCAAGGCTCATCGTCATTGTAAAGCAGTTACACATGACGGATTATAGTCTCTTTGCCGGAGATTCCGATTCAAGACGCGTCAAGCCAAGACATAACTCGTATCATGGTGCTTTTTGATGATGAAATCAAAATGTTTTGATGGTTTCATCGTGAAGTGTGAGAAGGTTTCGTAGCTTGACCTTCATCGATGGGGTCAACATATCGTTGTCAGTTGTCCACTCAACAGGGTCGAGGATGAGATTTGCTGCACGCTCATAGCCTTTCCAAGTTGGTTCTTGCATGTTCTTAGCTTTGAGTTCAGCAAGTAACCAATCACGGGTTGATGCACGGCCACAGATCTCTGCGTTCGTACCTGAGGCATCGACGCCAGCACTGGTGAGTGCTGGTTTGAGTGCATCCATGTTTGGATGGACAATGAGGTAAGTTCGCAACATGTTACGACCGTCAAGAACCGCTTGCTCAACCAAAGGTGAGAGTTTGAGATTCTCTTCAAGAGGTGCTGGTGAGACATACTTTCCGTTTTCGAGTTTGAATTGACTCTTGACACGGCCAGTGATGGAAAGGAAGCCGTCTGCAGACAACTTACCCAAATCTCCTGTTCGGAAGACGCCAGGTTCAACGATGACTTCCTTGGTAGCCTTTTCATTATTCCAATAGCCTTGCATGACGTTTGGACCGTGAACAATGATTTCGCCTTCTTCCTTGTCTTCTCCATCCCAAGCACTGGTGTCGATGGTAACTTTGACACCGTTAGCAACACGGCCAACGCATCGAAGTTTCGAAGTTCCTGGTCCTGCCCATCCATTGGCAGAGACAAGTGGTGAAGTTTCGGTAAGACCGTATCCTTCATAGCAACTGAATCCAACTTGTTGGATGAAAGCAGCAACGTCTGGAGAAAGTGCAGCAGCACCCGACATACAGAATCGAATGTTTCCACCGAATCGAGCACGGACCTTGGACCAAACCAACTTGTCGTAGAGTTTGTCAAAGAACTTGGTCGGTTGAACAGCGTCACATTCAACGCCAGCCTTTGCAATACGCTTAGCAGCGGATTTCTTGGCCTTACCAATGAGGATCTTCTTGAGGCCCGTTGCCGCTTCGAATTGACTGTTCACCCGATCGTAGAACTTGTTCCAGACACGAGGTACAGCGAGAAGAACTGCAGGTTTAATTTCAATACATTCATCAGCAATTCGGGTAAGTTCAGAGATGAGGTTGATGTGAACACCGCATCGCAGCATCCAGTGCAAATCAAAGGTGCTTCCAAAGGAGTGGGCCCATGGAAGGAATGCAGCGTTTTTATCGCCAACATAGACCTTGAAGGCGGATTGAACACACAAAACATTGGAGAGTGTATTCCAGTTGGTCAACATGACACCCTTTGGGTTTCCAGTTGTTCCCGAGGTGTAGATGAGCGTGTTGAGGGCAAATGGATCGTCAGTTACTTCGAACGAATTCTTACTCGCCCGGCCAGCAGCTACAAAGTCAGTCCATGCGTGAACTTCAATGCCTTCTGGAGGAATTTCGTTTGCTGGGTCATCACCGAGCAGAAGAATTCCGCATCGAGGCCAAGCCGCAGCATCAGCAGGAAGGTGCTTGACGAGTTTGTCAAGCACAGTCGTGTTCGCAACTGCCAACAGTGATGGAGTTGAGTCGTTGAGAATGTAAGCCCATTCATCACCGTGTTGGTGCGTATACATTGCAGTGTAAGCAGCACCGATTCCGTTTGCACCGTATGAGAGCGCAGCCCATTCGACACTGTTGTCAAGAATCAAAGCAATTCGTTCACCAGCTGCGACACCGACATCGGCTAATTGTTGACCGACTGAAGTGGCAAGTTCTCCAAATTCATTATACGTTAAATGGACACGTGCAGCCCCTTTTGCCGGAATATATCCAAAGCAATTCATGTCGCCAAATCGTCCAACGCTGGTCATCAGCATTTGGTACAATGTTCGAGGGTCGTCCCCTTCAGGTTGTACCCATTGTCGGTCATCCGGTTGTCTTTCCCAAGCCATTTGCAGTTCTGCCATGTGCACTAAGTGTTGCACAAAGCACTTGAATAGTTCGCCGGCTTTTCAATGGGAATAATTTAGTTTTGAAGACAATTAATGACGTTTATCCGCCAATCTGCTCCATCATTTCGATTGGCTAAGGGGCTGGCGGGACTTGGATGCCAGCAGGTATCAATTCCAATACTCCGCCCATCCCGACTTGTCCCGGGTCCCGATTTTCCAGCACCCAGTGCGAGTCGTGCCCGTTGCTCAGCGTATTTTCCAATTCCAATCACTCGAGTTACACCCATAATGTCGATGACGTCGAGCAAATGCTCATCGCATGCTTTCAAAACCGGTGCCATAATTGCAGCAGGAAGGTTGTTGGGCGTGAGGTTCTTTCCAGTCTCACCAAGCAACAAGAGCGGGCAATGGTTGACAACAAAGATGTTGTCAAACGTCTCTTCGACTGAACCAAAATGAGTTTCCATGAGATTCCATAGTCGAGTACCTGAGACTTCTTGCCGCTCGAGAGCCATGCCTTCTATCGGGCGTTTAGGATGAGCGTTTGATGGTGTCTCCAGTTCTCGTGCTTCGATCTGTAAGAACGATTGAGCCACTCCGGTTGCGCCGAAAGGAACACCGGTTTGCGCCATGCCCCACGGTCCAGGATTCATCCCAAGCAGCAAGGTATGGCCTCCTCGGTTTCCCCATTTGAGCAAATATTGCTCATGATGTGGCCAAGCATAGTTGAGTGGATTGGTCGCATGAGCGACAATGGTCTTTTTCTCAAGCACTGGAATTGCAGCATCGCAAATTACTGACAGGCGTTGTGCCGCCTCTGCCAGTTGTGCTCCAATGTCCATACATCAATGGAAGTGAAGACCCTACATGAGTCTATTCTTCATCTTCACGACGAATCGCAATGAAGAATCCAGCACTGATCGCAACAACCGTGCCG
The DNA here is from genome assembly GCA_949372645.1 of Candidatus Poseidoniaceae archaeon. Lineage (GTDB taxonomy): Archaea > Thermoplasmatota > Poseidoniia > Poseidoniales > Poseidoniaceae > MGIIa-L1. The sequence continues at coordinate 7,685 of CASIAP010000015.1, forward strand.
ACCATTCCAATCGAAGGAATAGCGTTGCCGTTTTCTTCAATCGTTCCATTTTCACTGACCGTCAATTCCATTCCATCACATAGGGAGCCAATACCGTCGCCATCCAAATCTGCTTGATCAGCATTCGCAATCAATGGGCAATTATCAGTCACATCAGTAATTCCATCAGCATCATCATCAGCATCGAGGTTATCGCCAACACCATCTCCATCAAGGTCTGCTTGTTCAGTTGGATTAAGTGGGAATGCATCATCAAAGTCAGCCATACCATCTCCATCATCATCAGAATCCGCATTGTCACCCAAACCGTCACCATCTGTGTCCATGGTTTCGTTTCCATCATTTGGGAATATGTCATCTTGATTATCGATACCATCTCCATCGATATCGAGGTCACATGCATCTCCAACACCGTTCGAGTTCATGTCTGTTTGATTTGGATTAAACATCCCAACACAATTGTCCGCTTGGTCATTTACTCCATCGTTGTCATCATCACCATATACTGTAAAATTCCACTGAACCCAGCCAATTCTGTTTGATGCATCTCCAATATAGAATTGGGCTATGTATTCACCAGAAGTGCTTGTCTCATCAAAGGTAAAGTACATTTCATTTCCGATACTGTTGTTCAAGTTAGTACTAAATTGATAATAATCTAACGTTGTGTTGTTCCAATTCTGATTGCCAT
>CASIAP010000016.1 GCA_949372645.1 Candidatus Poseidoniaceae archaeon
GATTGATTTGCGCAACTGATTCCAAGATATACCAGTCAACCACCCGATTGATTTTGGCAGCATTAATGGGGCAATCACGTGCTCACCTTCATCAATTCCTATGTGCTCGAAAGACCATCTACGTTTGAAGGCTGAATCCATTGGATAGACGCCGTCATCTGTTGTGTTCATTGTTGCCCACAAGTAGAGATTTCCCGGTATTCGAATCTCTGTCATTTGTGTTTCATCATTCTCGTCCGATAAATATCGTAATATTTCTTCATGCAAAGACACCTCGTACGTACTGTTTCCAAGTTTATCTCGATCTAATAATTGAAAGATTTCTCCAAAGGTCGCTGAGACATTAGAACGATTGATTTCCTCAATGATGAGAAGATGATTGAGAGAGTCGCCGTTTCGTATAGAATCGTAGGCTCTTTTCAACATTTTAATAAAGATTCCCGGTTCAAACTGATAAATTACATTCGGCGAACCTGTTGATATGACTTTGTCTCCATTTTCATAAGTATACTCTCGGCCATCATCGGAATATATAGGAAGTGGCCTGTATATACCGATAAATTCAGCGTATCCGTATTCAGGATGAAACGTGATTCGTTCAAACGTTCCGTTAATGGCTTTCCTTTCTTCCTTAAGTCTGTAACTTTTACCAGTCCCCGGTGCACCGTAAAGTATTCTATTGTGTTGCAGGGGAGTATTAGTGGACACAGAATAGAGTGGACTTGAAGCAGATGAGACAAACGAATCAGAAATAAATTGAGCCCAAGACGGTGAGCAGACTTCTCTAACTTCATCTTGCCAACGGCCAAGGTGTTCCTCAGATATTTGAAGGGCTAAATCCGCATTGGGAGTATCAGATGTTACGAGTAAGTCTTCTGTATCGAGATCATCAAAATCTTTGGTATAGGAAGGGTAGGTCATTCCATGAAGTGCAATTACTTTCTCGGCTGAGGCTTGTTCTTCATCGTTGATACAATTCATCATGCCCAATAGAGTCAAACGATTATCAATAGATTCGGTTTTGAAAAACGCTCGATAGGAAATCCTTCGAGCGTCTTCCTTTGTGTCGACGTTGGAATAATAGTCGATGCAGGTTTGTATCCGCTTATTATCACCACCAGTAAAATTGCCTCCAACTCGGACTGTACGGACATTAGCGAGGAACGTTCGCCACCAATTCAACCTTTTACTTTCCATCGCGCTCCAACCCACGCGCCGTGCCGTACTTGAAGCGAGTAATTTTACAATATGTGTTGGGGGAGTTTTGTATACTTCACCTGTATCTTTTTTCTTCAAGTTCATGATGTGTTCTTCAAAAAGTATTACTGCCAGCATATACTCTGGCCTATTTTCTCGTATTTCGTTTATGTTTGCACTCATATTCTCACCAACTGATAACAACCGCTTTGTTTTTCAATAATATTAGCAACTTTAGCAATGCGTAATATCCCGGAAATTCCATTACTAGGATGGTTGCTGGGAACTGCATCTTTAGGAATCAAAGAATTATCCGCTCTGTACAAGAGTAAAACTGCGACAAATTCTTCTACTTTATCATCGGCATTAATATAACACCCAAAGAGATTGACTTCGAAATCAGTTAACCATTCATCTTTTCCTTTGGCTGCGAGAGATTTGAACACACGTATCAAAGCAATCACTGGCCGTAATGGGCCATCTGGTTGTCGGAAAACTTGCGGTTTTGGAAATTGTGTTCTTGCACTGAATATAATGTTCATTTTTTGATAGTCGATTTCACCCTTGAAAAATTGAAGAGCGAGCGGAGTAATAAAAAATATGCCATTTGAATCGAGATAGTATAAGCCCCACATGTGGAATACTGTAGAATACTGCGCTAGGAAAACTTCAAAGCCAGTGTCATTGCCAGAAATCTGGTAATGCTTAAAATTAATTTGGTCAACCTCGTCAAGTGTGATTTTACGCCCATGATGGCATATGAGTTGAGAAATAATACCGTGGAAATTCTCTTGAGTTGGATATATTGTATTTGAGAAACTCCATCGGCCCCGGAAATCGAATTGTTCAAGATCGATTGTAGAACTCATGCTCCTCAATTAGAATTACAGTTAATCTTTTTTAATTGTATCTCACGAGTTTCAACGCCTGAAATTCACAACTGAGATTACCATGTTTATTTTTTAGGTTTTTTAGTGTTCTTAACGAGGAAGAAAATTGCCGGCACAAGTATGAGCAAAAACAACGGAATGAGAAGCGTCGAGAGTTGGGTGCTCGTCTCGCTTTGCGAACTCGCTTCTTGCTCTTGAGCCTCAAGCATCTCTGGCGTCTGCCAATCCCACCATACCATGGTCGCTACAATGTCAAGCCCCGTTTGCAGCCCAGCCTCAACGTTCTCTCTTCCACCCGCCATCGTGTTGATGGTGGTTACTGAGTCTGTTTGTGCATGCTTCGGCGTTTGCTCACACGCATCGCCTTCTTCCAAGATGTACTGATGCTGTCCGCGTAACCACGTTGCCGTATGGTTGTTCATGATGAAATTATAATGGTCGGAATTGCCTTTGGTATCGTCAATCACTCGAACCCATTCTTCAGGATGTGACAGATTCGAATTGATCTCTTTCAAATGACTTTGAAACCATTCAGCATTGCTTTGCATTTCTTCAGTGACTTCCAATCCATTGTTTTCGTAATACGACCAATCATCGACCGGGGAGGTAAACATGTAGAGTGTCCAAAAGTCTTCATCGCAACCAGCTGCTTGACTGGCAAAAGGTGTAGGGACAGGCCAGTTAAGCGCAAACATATCCAAATTGACATAGGTCACGTTGATGTTGTCAGGAATCTGTTGTTCAACAAAATGCAGACTTCCTTTGCCTCCTCCCTCTGGGCTACCGCTGCCTTGCCATTCTTCGTAATCCCACCATGCTAATTTCCAGGTGTGCAAGGGCGTTCCGTTCCATTCAGAGAAGGTTCGTGCAAGTTCAAGCAACGCGCCTGAGCCTGTTCCGTCATCGTATGCTCCACTGCTGGTACAGGTTGGATAGGTAACACCAATCAGCGGTGGAGGAGAGTAACAGATGGCATCGTGGTGTGCGCCAACTACGCGCCAATCATCTTCCAAAGTTCCATTGATGGTGACAACAATGTTTTGGCAATTGGTGCAGACTTCAGTGGTGAACGATTGACGTTCAACCTCATAGCCCATGCTTTCAAGTTCACTGGCGATCCAATTGCGACTGTTTTCGTTGGCTGCTGTATCGATTTGTCGGTAACCGAATTCGCGTCATGCTAACCATGTTATCGTAGGCAGTACTCGCCTTCAGGCCAAGCGGGTGGCTCCTCAATTTGAGCCTCGGTTTTTGCTAAGTTACCCGGTAGACAAGACGCTAGCAGCATCAGCAGTACCAAGAGTGAACTGTGGTACAAGCGTTGAGCCATCGATTGCCTACTCGGGGCGTTTGACTTGAGGCTTTCTCAAAGCGATGTATCGATAAATGAAAACTTCCATTTGGCTTTCCTTTCATGGAGTGAAAACCTTTCCAAGGAACTCACCAACGGGATTTATATTAAGTAGCAGTCAACCTTTTGGAGAGTATGGGAAGTAATGGCGAGAGTCAATTTACTGTCACTAAGACGCTTATCTTCCAAATTATAGGAATCGTTGCGCTGTTATCGATTCCCTCCTTACTCTATACTGGATCTTACATCGTATCCGATGCACCTGCACCAAAGGAAGGGTTAGAGCCAGCTCCAAATCCGGACCAGCGACTCAGTGAAGGACTTCTGTTCATCGTCCTTGACGGTAGCCGGAAAGATATGATGAAAGATTCGAGTTTCATGCCAAATCTCAACGCCATGGTTGACGAAAAAGGAACCTACATCGATGTATTAACCGGCCCTCTTACCATGACTGCTTCTTGTGTGAAAGAAATGGCAACTGGGATTCCATCACGACCAAATGAAGGTTTGAATAATTTCCACCCTGAACATCCAGGAACACCAGATGGATGGACTTTAGCAAGTTCGTATGATGGAGATGGAGATGGTATTGCCGATAATGAATTTGCCATTGTTGGGGATTATGTTTGGGGCGATTTGTATGCAGATAATGATGATATTAATTTCATGAAACACCGTTATGGTCATTCGGATTACATGCAGGGAGATACGGAGTCCTTTGAAACCATGAACAGCTGGTTCGATGGTGAAATCCCCGAAAGCAATACCAAAGAAGGAGTTACTTTTGACCGAACTCCAAACGTAATTGTTGCCCATTTGTCAGGACTCGACAGTACTGGACATCGGTACGGTTCGAAGGATTCACCGGAATATGAGGATAAATTACTTTGGCTGGATGGGAAATTCACTGAACTTTTTGCCAAGGTTCCAGAGAACTGGACGGTCGTCGTTACTGCTGACCACGGCCTTACAGACAGTGGACAACACGGATCACCAGATGAAGTGATTCGAGAAGTAGGAGCATGGATGTGGGGCCCAAACATCAAACAATCACATGTTGTCGAGAAACAAATCGATCAAAGAGACCTTGCAACCTTACCCTCTCTCCTGCTGTCACTTCCCCTACCTCACGCAATTCATGCTAAGTTCCCATTGGATGCTCTTAATGTGTCTGAAGAGGAAAAGCAAGTACTTGACCAGTGGAATTGGAATGCTACTGTCGAGCGAAACCAATGGATGGAAGACAATGGCCACCACTCCATCGAAGGGCTTTCGAGTGAAGTCATTGAATGGGAAAAGATTTCATCTGAAAAAATGGGCCTTCGAACTGCTGATCTCGTACTCTCTGGACTCTTTTTCGTAATGATATGTATATCCATCATGTACTTGCTTCGTAAAAACGGTCTGAGCCTTGGCCTCTCCTTAGGAAGTGGGGCGGTGATTACTGCTGTAACAGCCGTTTCCACAATCATTGCATACAATCAATCGACTGCTCTTGATGATCTTTATTATCCAATGGGACTGATTACGCCGTATTTTGTGGTCGGCTTTTCACTCTACCTTCTCATCAATAAAAACGAAAAACATACTCGGGGAATTGTCTACGCGTTGCTTGCCTCAATTGTGCTTATGTTGACGTTTATCGAATCGAGGTTCTCTTCACTTGGGCTCATTTTACTGGTGATGTTATTCCTCCCCATGTTCACAAAAGTAGCTCGTGAGAAGCAAACGTCTCGAGTGTTAAAACTTGTTTTTGTTCTTGTATTGATACCTGCAATCTTTTTGTCGCACTATCGAGGTATTGGTTTTTCACTTCCTCGAATGATGACTTTCTTTTCGTTCAAAGTTACGTTAGCATCGATTGTCTACAGCAGCTGCTTCATGATGAGTGCTACATACATATTCGTTACACGAAATAAAACCATACAGAAGCAATCTCACCGTGCTGCAGTAACCTTAGGTTTTACCTCAATTCCAATTCTCATGTCACTTGAAAATAACGTGGTTGACTGGATTCTTCTTCTCGGTATTCTCGGTACTGTCATCTATGGATTCGTATTGAAGTATACAAAACCTGAACAAGCATCTGATTTGATTCCACTCGCAGTGTTTTTCTGGTTAGCAATGAGTTGGGGCGGCTGGGTTCTAGCTGCCTCAATGGTGATGTATGCAGCTGTTGAATCGTTCCTTCAGAAAGAGTGGACAGTGTTACATCAGAAATATGATTCAATTCATCAAGAGTTTGCAAGAATTGTTCTTGTTACGCTGCTTCCATTGGTCACTTGGTTCACCTGGTGGGCAGCATTAGGACAAATCGATGGCATCGGTCATCCAAGGGATGTTGACCCTGGAAACCTCTTCCTCAATGGGGGATACATTGGAGACCGGTTCTCTCCGAGTAATGCATGGGTCGGATTCATGGGCGGTGGACCGCCTGTTGCCATGACTGTACTTTGGTGGAGTTTGTTCCATAAAAACAACTGGCCAGTTCACTATGTAGCATTGCTGTTGGTCTTGAGAATCAGTTTGATCAGTCTACAACTTTCATTGGCACCAAATCTACCAAGGTTCATTTTTAAGATATCCTGGGACATTATCTTTGCATTGGGACTCCTTGCAATGATGAGCCACATACTGATTTCTTCATATCGTGAACACCGAAATGTTCCGATTGCGGAAACAGTTTGATTATTCTGATTCGTCAGTTTCAATGCTTTGCATCTCCGAAATTTTCGGACCCGCTACAATATAGACAACTAACAGTACTGCAGAAAGACTGTAGAGGATAAATTGAGGTGTTGTGTTGGTGAGGTCTTCAGCGACTTCTGTGGAATGAAGAATTGAAAGGATTGTGGCTGTGGTAATAAAAAGAAGTTGTAAGCCTGAAAGCTTCAATGGAATTCCTCTCTTCGCCTTCGATAGTTTACGATCCGAAATCATGAGTCCACCAGAGATGAACATCACCGGAAGGATAAGGAAGTCAAAGTACGGCTTCTCATGGAGGCTGCTGGTCGATTCAAAACAGAAAATGCATGAAGTCGAAACATCTGGTCCAAAGCCAGAAGATGGTTGAAGCCAAATGAGTGCTGCAACAGTTAACAAAATCATTGCATTGCCTGGAGATGCAAGGCCATGGAAGTAATTTTTATCCGACCCGTCTTCATATTGAAAGCGCGCCAGTCGAAGCATTCCTGTGACAATAATCCAGCAGCAGGCAATACCCAAAGAGATGGACCAAAGCGGTGATGCCTCGCCCCATCGTCCGAACATCACAAACATCAACAATGCAGGTGCTACGCAAAAGGAAATACAATCGGACATGACATCCAATGTGCCTCCGAGTAACTTTCGCTTCGAGTATTTTCTTGCGATTGGCCCATCAATAATGTCTCCAATAGCAGAAAGCAGAATACAGCCCATGGCTAACCAAACATAATTTGATTTTACACCTTCATCGAAAAAGGGGTTTTGAAGAGTTTCCACTGCGAGTATAATGAACATAATCGCAGCAGCACCTAAGAGTCCGTTCGCAAGCGTAATGAAGTCAGCAATTCCCATCAATTTGAATGTAGTCTTCATAATCTCACCAAAAAACAAGACTCAGGGAGCCCTGCCATAATTGACTACATACGTAGGTTGCACAAGAATGTTTACCATGAGGCTTTGAAAAAGATGACTTTCAAGCACAGGGCCAGAATCCCATACCGACCATGTATGCTGGTGAATTGACCAAGAAAAGAACCGAAAATACCGAAATAATACCAATAACTGCCATATTCACTGGAAAGCATACCTAAAATGAGTGTATGATGCAGGAAAGCGAACCTTCAAGAGGGAGTACGATATTGGTTAAAACATGGACCACCGGGAACGAAACAAAATCCAGCCGACGACCTTGGACAGCCTTCGCTTTGCATACATTCGTGTTGTGAAACGGCGTAGTGTTCACCATGATTTCTTACGCGTTTCAAAAGAAATGGAAGAACGAATGGCGAAAGATCGCCCATCAACCATGTTCTTTTACGGATTATAAGTCGACTCAAAGCCTCACCTCTCTGCTTCCTTGCATTTACCTCCGTTGCGGAGAGGTGATGGCCCCTCTTGAGAAGCGTTGATGTCTATCGCCCATCTCGACTGGCCATGGAGACCATCGCTTGGGAAGCAATTCTTGCTGCAGGTGTCTTCTTTGTACTCGGGGCCACATCTCCTGGGCCGAGTTTGATTGTGGTCTTACGCAATACGCTCATTGGTGGGCGGCGGCAAGGTGTTGCCTGTGCTGTTGGTCATGGCGTTGGGTTTGGAATCTATGCTGGAAGTGCAGTATTCGGCCTTATCTTGCTGTTGGAAAACGCGCCCAATGTATTCCTCGTACTGCAAATCATTGGCGTGGTGCTTTTGGTATGGTATGGAATCGTTATGTGGAGGGCTGACATTAACACCTTGCAAGAGGCCGATACTGAATCTTTTAGCAGAGACCGTCAAGGTTTTTCCGAAGGGTTTGCCATCGCCTTCTTTAATCCAAAGATTGCTCTCTTTTTGGTAGCAGTATTGGCACAGGTACTCAAACCAGGTATGGGAATCGAAACAAAAGTCGCAATTGGATTGCTTGGAATGACCATCGATATGGGATGGTACATGATTGTGGCGATCGTGTTAACCGGCACTCCTGTGTTAGAAAAATTACGAGAAAAGGGTGAAATCGTCTACAAACTAACTGCTGTTGCACTGTGGTTTTTTGCAGGCTCAGTGACCTGGAGTCTGGTGTAATTACTTCTGACAGCGAGGGCACAAAAAGGTCGAACGATTACTTTGCACAATACGTTCAATGGTACCATTACAACCCTCTTTGAGGCAAGGGCCATCTTCACGGCCATACACTTGAAAATGATGGCCAAAATACCCGAGGGTTCCATCGACTGCAGCGAAATCGTTGAGTGTTGAGCCACCTACGGCAATAGCTGCTTTGAGAACATCTTTGATGTGCTCAACTAAATCGCTGAGAGCTTTTGTCGGCTTACCGTCTTTACGTACCAGTTTGTGGGTTGGAAGCGTCGGCGAAATTCCTGAACGATGCAAAGCCTCACAGGCATAGATATTTCCAACGCCTACAACAAATCGCTGATCGAGTAAGGTGGTCTTAATCGGTGAACGCTTTCCTTGACATCGAACTGCAGCATCTTGTGCGGTCCAATTCTCAAGAGGCTCTGGGCCAAGATGTTCAAGTAGCGACTGAATTGGTTCCTCTGCCCGTTCAAACAAATCGGCAATACCAAATCTTCGTGGATCGGTATATACGGCAACTGAACCATCATCAAAACAGAATTCCATGTGGTCATGACGCCCCTCAAAACCGGTGAGTTCTCCAAACTTCGAATGCTTTGAACTTGCATCAACCTCGCTGTATCGAGGGACTTCCAAGGGCGTGATAAGGGTATAACGACCCGACATCCCAAGATGTGAAAGAAAAACAAGGCCATCGGTGGTGTCGATGAGAAGATACTTCGCTCGACGTCGGACTTGAGCGATGGTTTGGCCGGTCAATCGCTGCTCCATACGGTCTGGGAATGGAAATCGCAAACCTGCTCTACGAAGCGTGACTTGCGTGATGGTTCGACCGACCCAAGCTTGTTCTAAGCCAGTTCGTACAGTCTCAACTTCAGGCAATTCAGGCATTGAATCACTCCATCTTTCGAACGGCGAAAAGAACGTGATTATCTTCATATCCGGTCAAGGAAATACGCTCTTCGACTTCAAAACCTGAACGACTAAGTTGGTGTTCTACCTTGTCAAACAAGGCTGACTCTCCTTCCCCAGTCCACCGTTCACTGGCGGCTTTGAGTGAAAGAAGACCTGTTCCATCCCGATTGAGGAAACGGCGACATGCTCCAATGAAAATATCGACTTGACCAGCTTGAGCCACATCTTGGAACAGCCAATCGACTTTACGAGGGAGTAAGACTCCCCAAGCTGCATGTTTTCTTGCATCGCCTAACACTGGAACCAATCCTGGTCGACTTTTGGCCATGTGTGTGAGTTCTCGTAGACATCGTGGAGCAAGGTCGACTGCGACTAAACGTCCTCGTAAATCGTTATCTTGACCACACAAATGGTCATGCAAGTGACTGATTGAAGTCCCATGTCCAGCTCCAAGGTAGAGTACTGTTGTTCCTTCAACAGGTAATAACCAGGATGGGTCGCGTTCGGTTCGCATTATCGCTGCACCAAGTTTGGAGCGAGAAGGATCCCATCGACGGAATTCTGTTCCTGAAAAAGAACGAAGTGATTCACCATAGACGGCATGTTTTGGTACTGCGTTGATTGACCACAATGCACGTCCATCTTTCATCACTCCCCAAGATAACATGGTCTGACGACGGCGATTGTTGTTTTTGCCCATACCGAAACCTCATTTTCGCCGAGAAGGCGGTGAAGGGAATGCTTGGCAAATCGCTTCCACCCTTTGTTCGAGCTCTTTCATTTCATCTTCGCCCCAAGGTTCACCTTCAAAGGCATCAATTTTCGCTGCAATACTCGCTTTGGCGGCAACGGTTCGAGAAATTTTACCACGAACCCAACGAGGAGAGCGCGAAATCCATGGATGCATGAAGATATGTCCGTGTTTTGGAGGTGGTGCACCTGTTTTGAGATGATTGAAAAACGCTTTTTCAGCACCAAGAACTTGAACAGTACCCGCTGGAAGACGGGCAAGACGCATACGGCCGTGCGCTTCAACACAAAGCCGAGCGGCAAGCAACGGTCCTAAAAGAGCTGAGAGAGATGGAAGGTGTTCAAGTGTTAAATGGCGAATGCCATTTTCCAAACGGTCCAGTTGACCTCGGAATACAGATACGCTTTGTCCCCATTCTTTGAGTGCTTTCCATTCAGGCTTACCAGGACCGACTGGAGGAAGGGTTACTTCAAGAGTTTTCGAGAGATGTTCCAATGATTCGGCTTCACCAACTGTTTTTCCGAGACTTGAACGGTCTTGGCCAAATCGCGCTTCAGGTAAAAATAAGCCAACCCATTCGACCAAGCGGGCTTCCATGGTGATGAAGGTGCTCCGCATCTCATCACTGGCTCGCATCAAATGTTCAAGACGACGGTCGGGGTCACCAGCAGCTTGTGCAACGCCTCGTGTTGCCAAAGCAATCGCGGCTTCATCAGCAGCTTGTTGTGCATCATCATCAGGTAATGGCCAATCTGCGTCAGGTAAATCGAGTTCACCATGGACACGAGGTTGTGCCTCAGGGAACCGTTCCAATAAGACCAGTGCCTCAGGGGTAAGTCCACCTTCTGCAATGCATTCAAGACGAGATACGATACTTCTCTGGTCGTAGAAACCATCCCATTGTTCATCATCGACTATCGAACCATTGGCATCGGCAATCGCTGCTGCACGCCAGTCATACCAAAGCCACATGCTTCTCCGATTGGGCGCCCTGTATTCACCCTTCCCTCCGAACCTGTTTTGCTATTTCGTTGAATATACACCGCACAAATGTCTATTTCGATGCAACCATTATCTCCGACAAGGCTAAGTAATGCTTCCATGACCTGTTGCTATGTTTTGCCCCGAATGTGGAACTCTGTCATTCCCTAACCCCAAAGGTGAGATCGCCTGTACCAATTACAAATGCGGCTACAATGGTCCTGCAAATGTCGTCATCAAGGGAACAGATGGCAAAGAAGTCGACCTTTCTCAAGCCACCTCGAGCACAGAATCGAAGGCTCGTGTATATGATGTCATCAAAGATTCTGACAAACGCCACGGTGTCCTCACTACCGGCACCTACATGTGCCCGTCTCAGAAGTGTAACAGCATCTATGTATTCTCATACCTTGAACAAACACGTTCTTCCGATGAACCTGAGACAAGAATGCTCACGTGCAAAGATTGTGGCAAAGGATGGCGCGAATACTGAGGCGCTAAACTCAAGAAAAAAAATGTGGAAGCGATTTCCAAGCATTACGCTTGGAATAATGGATACCATTTCAAACTCGTATCAATACGAGTGGTCATCAAAGTATTGACGACTCAAAAGTCGTTTTCAACTCGTGGAGCCAAGAAGTATTGAACTTCAGCAGCACCTTCATGGAAATTAAAAGACATTGAGAGAGGATAGTTCTCTCCAAAGCCGATGTTGACGGATTCAAGGTTTCCAAAAATCTTCGACAAAGGAACCAGATAGGTCAATGAGTATTGACTTCGAGCAGGCCCTTCGCATTCCAGATGTTGAAGTTCATCTTTGTTGAAAGCAACGGTGACTGAATCGGTTGAACCAAGGACGTGAACTGTAAATGTATTTTCATCAATGCTGAAATTCACCAGATCGCCAACTTGACGAGCTGCCTTCAAAGCTTGAGTGAAATCTGAGCCTGAAATCGTCACTTTACAAGGAAGATTCAGTTCAGGAAGAGTTGGCGGGTTCATGGTCGTGTTATCCAGTGGTCGGATGTTACGGTCAATCTTTCCAAGGTTCACTGTCAAGACACCAGATTCGTCGCCATAGGCCATTTCAATCATATCGGTCGGTCCACCAAGACTGACTAATTCCTTAATTTTACGAAGCTCGAGACCAAGTTTAGTTTCATCGAGCTCCCAAGTATCAAACGCAGCTGAGTCAATGTTCATCTGAATCATAGCAACGTGCGAAGGATCAACGACTCGGACTTCTAATCCGTTCTCGCCAAAATCAAATCTCGCATCTTCTACTACAACTCCTAACGTTTCAATAATCTTGCTCATCAAGTCCTGTCGGGCCGTGACGTTCAACATGAGATACACCCCTCTCCAGTTGCTCTTCACTTTCGACGGCTTATGAACTTAACATCTATCGAGCATAAAATGTGGGGCGTCGGGCGCGGTATTTTTCAAAATCATTACTTTCCGCGCATGACCGTCCAAGTATCCGACAAGTAGACGAGACTGATTCATTTGACAAAGTAAATCTCCCTCGGATTGATATGCGCGGCCTTCTTGCATCGAAACATGGGCGAATCATCTGGTTCCGTGACTCCACTGCTCAAAGAAGACGGTGAAGCGTTCAAAATCGCTGTATTGATTCCAACCATCAACAATGCAGATGAACTCGACATTGTGCTTGAGCGGCTCTCAAAGCAAACCTATCCGCATTTTGAAGTAATCATTTCTGATTCAAAATCAAAAGACCATACCAAAGAAGTCTGCGGAAAATATGGAGCAACTTGGATTGAAGATCCTTCTCGGAATCGGGCAGATGCCTGCAATTTCGTACTTCGCCAAATGGACCATGAGTTGGTCCTGTTCACTGATGATGACACCATTCCACCACTCGATTGGGTTGAGAAATTGGTTCGTTGGTTCAAAGATCCTGAAGTGGGAGCTGTTGGTGGACCGAATTTTGCGCCTGATGAAGATCCATTCGGAGCAAAATGCGCCGATGTTGCCTTTTGCACGAAATTTATGACCGCTGGAACTCGATACGGCGCTCAACCGAAAGGCGATCTTGTCCCCATCACACACAACCCTGGCGTTAATTGCGCCCACAGAATGGCGAATCTGCGAGAAGTTGACTTCTTTGAACCGGGATGCATCGGTGCTGAGGATGTTGTGCTCGATGCTAAAATTCAACGTGCTGGGCACAAACTTTTCATCGACCCTTCAAACGTCATGCCTCACCGTCGGCGACGCCCATTCAGACCTTACATGAAACAAATGCGAAACTATGGCTACACACGAATGGTTGCAAATAAACGATGGCCGGAAATTTCGGAATGGTCACATACTGCTATCGGTTTCTTCCCTGCACTGGTTGTTGTTGCTTTGCTTGCCATGGTTTATGGCGCACTCTCCGGTGGGGCAGAGGCTGAACTCTGGTTCACACTTTCTGGTGATTGGAATCTTTCACGTATCGCCTTCCATATTCCCCTGGGGTTGATTTGCCTGTATCTTGGAATCTGTTGGCTTGGCGCTGCAATTGGTACATCCCCTCATCGCTCAATTGGGACGGTATTCTTTGCGCCTCTCTTTGTATTTTTAGCGCAATGGGCGTATGGTCAAGGCGTCATCAAAGCATGGAGAGAGATTCGTCGAACTGGCGGTAAAGCCGGCGAAGGTGCACAGATTGATGACCGTGTACGCACGGCATAAACAGACATCCTGCGAAAAGTGCACATCCACCCCAAAAAAAGGGGGAAGGCATTTGGTTGATTGAGATAAAGTCGAGATATGGCCGGTCGATTCCAAAACCGATTGGCAGAATTAGATACACCCGACCATGCGACTGATGAAGAGGAAATATGGTCATTGATTCGACTGAGCCTGGTCATCATACGAATCGTACTTTTTGTTGCCATCATCGCCATATCGGAACTGATGGAAAGTTATTACATCTCTAATTTGTCAATGGCGTTGTGGGCCCTCATTATTGGAATTCCTTTGTTTATCCTCATCTCGTGGGGAATCGTATTGGGAGACCGCATCATCAAAAAGCAGGCTGTTACTGATGAAGAAACAGCAGTACTACGTCCAATTCAGGAACGCGTCTAGGATTCGTCTTCATCGAGAGAAAGTCCTGCCATGTCACCAGTTTGAATCGTCCATTGGCTGGCATAGACGCCATTCGCTGCAACCAAGTCGTCATGGACTCCGCGTTCGACAACCGCTCCATCAACCATGGAAAGAATCTCATTGGCATTACGAATAGTACTCAAACGGTGAGCGACTGCGATGGTCGCTCGATCACTACCACTCGCAAGGAGGTTCTCTTGGATTCTACGTTCAGTTTCAGCATCAAGCGCACTGGAAGCTTCGTCGAGAATCAATAAACTCGGTTGCTTCAGAAGTGCACGAGCGAGCGAAACCCGAGCGCGTTGACCACCACTGAGTTTTGCTCCTCGGTCTCCAACCATCGTATCCAAACCGTTTTCCAGCTCTTGAATGAAATCCCAAGCACCTGCAAGTTTGAGAGCTGTATCGAGTTCTTCATCGGTTGATTCTTGATTGTATCTCACATTGTCACTTATAGTCCCATAGAACAAGAACGGCTCTTGGCTAACGAATCCAATTTTATCACGAACAGAATGAAGGGTGAAATCATTGAGTGATTGGCCATTGATCAAAACGTCTCCACTGTCCGGTACGTAGTAACTCATCAAAAGTTTGAGGATCGTAGTTTTACCTGCACCAGTGTGTCCCATAACTCCAAGGAAGTCACCACCTTCTGCCTTGAATGAGATTCCGCTCAAAACCTTGACTGAGGTGCCAGGATAGGTAAAATGAACATCCTTGAATTCTACAGAAACAATCGCTTCATCCAACTCAATAGCGTCGGGTTTATCGAAGATAGTCGGTTCTAAATCGATGGTAGCAAAGACACGCTTTGCGGCTGCTTCACCACGCTGAAGTTGGTTGATAAGAATTCCAAATATGAACATAGGCATGGTCATTCTGGTGCTAATGAGTAAAAAGGTCACCAGTTCTCCTGTTGAGATTTCACCTTCACCGGCTAAATATCCACCTGCAGTAACCAACAATCCAAACGCAATTCCTGCAATGACGTAAATCATTGGTAAAAACCTGTTCCGATCACGACTTGCACCCATAGCTTGGTCTCGATAATTACCTGACTCACGAGCGACTCGTTCAGATTCCCATGTTTGTGCATTGTATGCTTGAACAACAGAGATTCCTGAAATGAGGTTTTCTAAAACCGCATTAATATCGCCAGTCGATTCGCGTTGTTTCCGATATTTGCGCTGAACTCGAGTTGAAAACCAATACACGCACGGAATGATGAGGAGAATAGGGCCGAATAAGATTCCAGCTAATTTGAACGACATTGAAGCCAGGATTACGAATGCAGTAAGGAAGGTAAAGACGATCCGGATAATAGATGTTGATGAGTCAGATACCACATCTTCTAATTGGTTAACGTCACTTGAGAGAATCGACATCAGTTGCCCTGTTTGTCGCATGTCATAATAAGAGGCTTCCATGGCGATGAGCGAACGGGTTGCATCCATTCGTAAATCGTGTTGAATGTTGTAACCAAGTGTTTGCCATGAATATTCCGAAATACCTTGGAAAAAGGCGAGCATTGCAAACCCAGTAAAAATCATGACACCATAGCCAATGGCCGGTTCGGAATGAATTGCGTTGATTGTATCTTGAACAAACATCGGCCCGACCATGATATCGGAAGTGAAGTAATCAACCGCCCATCCAATGGCTACAAAGGGAACTAAATCGACAACTCGAGCACAGGCATTTCCAAGAAATCCTGCAACTAAACGTCGAGGGTATCTGAAAGCATACGGTACAACTCTCCAAACTTGACTTCCGAGTACTTGAGCACCCTCATTGATTTGCTCGGGTTCAAGTGATTGAACCTTCCCACTCCCCCTACCATGCCCTGACATAACTCAAGCGCAGAATTCGTGCTTCTTGAACCCTCTCAAGTGGCGCACCTGCTAGTCGCACAAACAAATCATTCATGTGGGAGTCGCGTTTATCATCGAACATGACGAGTATACGACGTATGCGTGCTGTAATATTCTCAGCTTTGATGCTGCTCCAGGTCATGGCGCCAATCACGTATGCAGCACCCTCTTTGGAGACTGAAACATACATTGAAACTGAAGTCGATTTGGGCCTCTTGAGTACTGTTGACTTGACGCCGAGTGGAAAACTGGCTAACGGATGGTTCAATCCAGATGCTGGTGTTGGAGAAATCAATCTTTTATTCCGTGACATGAGTGTTGTGGGTGTCGGAGATTGGTCAGAATGGACTGGTCAAAGTTCAAAATTAAATGGCTGGTATGTACTCACACATGAATATCCGGTTCCTTCTGAATGGTTCTATGAACTCGAGGGTGCGGGAATTGATTGTTTTTCATTCCTACCTCCAAACGGATTCCATTGTGAACTGCAAGGCCATAGCGTGGAGCAATTGGAATCCTTAGATGTTGAAGGAATCGTTCAGTTTGATGGAGCCGATAAGGTTCGTGAAGACCTTATTCGTGGCATCACAGGATTGGAAATGAACGCTGAAAACCTCTACGTCCGTGAAGGTGTTGCCTCTGCAAATATTGTATTGAGTGGTGTTGAACTTCCGGATGGAATCGAATCTCGTGATGATATCGTCGTCGAATACCACAACGAACGCTATGCGACTGCAATCATCAAGCCAACTGCAATATCTTGGCTTGCAGCACAAGATGAAATCGAGTGGATTGAAGAGCGTCCATGGCACTTCCTTCACAACGATGTAGCCGATTCGATTATGCGCTCAGATCAAGTGTGGAATTCTACACTTATGTCTGGAATCGATGCGAATTGGGCTGGTTTAGATGGTTCTGGCATCATCGTTGCCGTTGCCGATACTGGACTCGACAATGGTGTGAATAACAGTGCAATGCACCCTGACCTACGAGATCATATCGTAGACATCGTATCGTTTCCAATGTCATCGGGAACACAGAGCTGGTGCGGCGCATCTTCGAACGACGATGGTCCCTCTGACACTGCAAGTGGCCATGGCACTCACGTTGCCGGGTCGGTTCTTGGAGATGGAACCAATACTGGCGGTGTAATTCGCGGTGCAGCACCAGAAGCACGACTCTACATGCAAGCGACTGAACAATACTGCTACAATCAAAGAAACGATCCACAGACGAACGGCTTTGTTTTGGTTGGGCTCCCTTCAGATTACACAACTCTGTTCCAGCCTGCTTGGGACAACGGGAGTCGGGTTCACACGAACTCGTGGGGAAGTAATGCCTTCGGAGAATATCGAACTGGCACAATGCAGGCGGATTCCAGTGCCCGTACCTTCCAAAACATGACCATCCTCTTTTCCGCAGGGAACAGTGGCGAAGATTCCAACAGCGATGGCGAAGTCGATGATGGTTCTCTCGGTTCTCCCGCTACAGGCAAAAATGTAATCTCGGTTGCAGCAGGCGAAAATGACCGTCCTTCAATATCCTCGCAATGGGGTGGTTGGTGGCCAAGTGATTTCCCCGCTTCACCAATAAGTAATGACAGAATGGCTAATAATTCAGAAGGACTTGCCGCCTTCTCAAGCCGTGGACCGACAGACGATGGGCGAATGAAACCTGACATCACTGCACCTGGCAGCTTTATTCTCTCGACGAAATCACGCTCCACATCCCAAGTTGGGTGGGGTGCATACTCTGGCAATTCAAATTACACATTCATGGGCGGAACGAGCATGTCATGCCCCCTTACAGCGGGTGCTGCTGCATTGCTCACACAACACCTCATCGACAATGAGGGCCATTCAAACCCCAATTCATCGCTGGTCAAAGCGATTTTTACTGCTTCGGCAAGGGATATGCAAGGTCAATATTCATCAGCTACGAACGGTGCTGGAGAGACCGCTCCTAACATTCACGAAGGGTGGGGCATGGTCGATTTACGAAGTGCAGTGAACTCAACATGGATTGATGGAGATTCCGTCCAAACTACCGAAGAGAGAGGGTGGAGTTTTATCGTACCTGCCGCATCCCCTGATTTGCGTGTCGTACTCTCATGGACGGACCCTGCAAGCACACCCGCTGCTGCTACAAACCTCGTCAATGACCTTGACCTAGCGGTCAAAGACCCATCTGGCACATGGACTAACCTGTCAAACAACCTCGATAATTTACGAGGATTAAGTTTTTCTTCCCCTGCACAAGGGAGTTGGGAAGTTCATGTATTGGGAACAAGCATTCCAACTGGACCTCAACATTTCGCATTGGCGTTAAACATTGACACCAATCTCGTAAACTTGACACAAGATATGGACTTCGACGGCATTGAAGACGATGTTGATGATTGTATTGCCGTTCCAGGAACATCATCCCAAGATCGCTCAGGATGCCCCGACACCGATGGAGATGGATATTCGGACCCAAACAGTACGTGGTTGGTTGCCAACGGTGCTGATGCTTTCATGAATGAAATCACACAATGGGCTGACCAAGATGATGATGGATACGGAGATAATTCGATAGGACTCAATCCAGACAGTTGCCTTTCAATCGTTGGAACTTCATCTGGCGACCGATTTGGTTGTCCTGACGGCGATATGGATACGTTCTCGAACCCTGACGTTCTTTGGACAACTGCTCAAGGTGCAGATGCATGCGTCATCGTGCTTGGAACTTCAAATGCCGACCGCAACGGGTGCCCTGATGAGGACGGAGACGGCTACAGTGATCCTGACCCAAGCGGAACCAATGGTTCAGTTTGGCTTACATCAAATGGCGCTGATGCGTTCTTGGGAGACAGTACGCAATGGAACGATACCGATGGCGATGGATACGGCGATAATCCACCACCTGCCCTGGCAAGTGATGCATGCCCAACCATTGCAGGCACCTCATCTCAAGACCGAACCGGCTGCATAGATACCGATGGTGATGGCTATTCTGATGCTGACGTTCATTGGTTAGCCCATCCAACTGGAACGGCTGATGCCTTCCCAAGTGATAGCACACAGTGGCTCGATTCCGATGGGGATGGATACGGAGATAATCCAAATGGTACAAACCCAGATGCATGTGTCAATGACCTTGGCATTGGAAACCGCTCGTCCATAGACCGTTTTGGTTGCCCTGACAGTGATGGTGACGGATATTCTGATGCGGATGCAAATTGGCCTGCTCATCCAATTGGTTCTGCCGATGCATTCCCAATCACAGACTCACAATGGAACGATACGGATGCTGATGGATTTGGAGATGAAGCACTCGGTGTCTATCCTGACGCTTGCCTCACCGCTGTCGGAACTTCTTCTCACGACCGATTCGGTTGCCCAGATGCAGATGCCGATGGCTATTCGGACCCCGACCCGCTTGGAAACAACGGGTCAGTTTGGGTTGCCCATCCTCTTGGACTGGCAGATGCATGGCTAAATGAACCGACCCAATGGGCTGATACGGATGCTGATGGCTATGGAGATAATCCAAACGGCGTATTCCCCGACAACTGCATTACTGTGAGTGGCAACTCAACCAGTGACCGATACGGATGTCCCGATTCTGACGGTGATACGTATTCCAATCCGGACCTTATATTCACGATTGCAAATGGAGCCGACGTCGCTCCAAACGACCCACTTCGTTGGTCAGACAGCGATGGCGATGGTATTTCAGACCAAATTGATGATGATTGTCCAAATTACAACGCTGTTGGCGAATTCGCTTGGAGAGGAAGTTCCACCATCGACCGTATGGGCTGCCCCGATATTGACGGGGATGGATACTCCGACCCCGAACCAAATTGGACACCCGCTGACAATGGTTCAGATGCATTCAAAACAGATCCAACACAATGGAATGATACAGATGGCGATGGATACGGCGATAATGCCAGTGGGAATCTCGCCGATGATTGTCCATTAATCTCAGGAGAGTCATGGCAAAACAATACCCTTGGATGCATCGATACGGATCTCGATGGTTGGGCAGATCAAGAAGATGCTCAAGCCAATGATTCAACTCAATGGTCCGATATTGATGGCGATGGGTTTGGTGATAACATCGGTGGTACAGCACCTGATAAATGTCCAAGTCTAGCTGGAAACTCTACTCTTGGTAACCGCTTAGGCTGCCCTGACACCGATGGTGATGGGTGGGACGATGTGATCGACAAACTGCCAAATCTGGCGAATCAGTGGCTTGACCAAGACAATGATGGATATGGTGACAATGCAACCGGTCCACAACCTGATGCTTGCCCGGGCACACCTGGGAATTCAACCATTGATCGATACGGATGTGTCGATGATGATGGTGATGGTATGTCAAATGAAAGCGATGCTTTCCCGAATGACCCAACCCGTACTCAAGATACTGATGGCGATGGCTTTGACGACCTCGAAGACGATTGTATCGCTTTAGCAGGGAATTCAACTGTTGACCGAAATGCATGCCCAGATACCGATGGCGACGGATATTCTGACCCTTCATTCCCAATTGGAAATGGAACTGGTTGGAACAGTTCAAACGGTGCCGACGCACTTCCACTCAATCCAACACAATGGAACGACAGTGACGGTGATGGATACGGTGACAATGCATCAGGAATACAACCCGACTCTTGCCCTTCTGAAGAAGGATACTCGAATCTCGACATCTTCGGATGTCCGGATGAAGATAACGATGGCTCATCACAAAACGGTGACGCATTCCCTGATGACCCAACGCAATGGTCTGACATCGATGGCGATGGATATGGCGACAATCCAAACGGAACACAACCAGACAATTGTACGACGGTCGTTGGAACATCTCTGCGTGACGTCTTTGGATGCCCAGATTCGGATGGCGATGGGGCAAGTGACATCAATGACTTGTGGGCCAATGATTCATCTCAATGGTTCGATACTGATGGTGATGGATTCGGCGATAACCCGCAAGGCACTGATGGAGATGTTTGTCCTTCAGTATACGGAATTGCTTCACTCGGGAATGCTCCAGGATGTATCGATAATGATAGAGACGGCTATGCTGACTCCGATGATACCTTCCCGAATGAACCAACCCAATGGGTCGATGAAGATGGAGATGGGTTTGGTGATAACCAATCATCAGGAGCTTCAAGACCTGACCACTGGATCAATGACCCAACTCGTAACGTCGCTGAGGCTGAACTCATCTGCACGCCTGCAGATATTCAACTCGACCTTGCCGGTGAAGATTATTTCTCTTTCAGTTGTACTGTAACAAGTGAACTCAACGATATTACTGTCCGAGTAGAATGGCAACCAATCACTTCAATTATCGCTTCAGAACAAATACAGATTCTGTCCTTTACTGAAACAACTGGTTTGACACAAACCATATTCTTCAGTGGAGAAGCACGAAACCTTGGAAATTATGAATTATATGTGACCATCAAAGAACCCGGTGTAGAGGGTGCAATGGATTCAGATACAGTCAACTTGGCCGTATCCGATTCAAGGATTATCGATGAGAGTGGTGTTGCCGCTGATGAAAAAGATGATCTGAGCAATCTTTTGGAAATGCCAATTGTTCAGGCTATATTCGGTGGAATTATTCTCTTCTTCCTCATGGGAATGTTGATTATACGAGGAAATGCCTCCAAAGCTCGGATTGCAGAAGAACGAGTGGAACATGCACGAAAAGTACTTGCTGCACGTGTACGCACAAGCAAATGATTCATGAAGGTCCCGCGACAGCAAGAACTTATGAAGACAGAACGACGTATGCGAGCAATCGCTTTCTCAGCATTGATGCTTATACAGGTTCTTGCACCGATTACCTATGCAGCCTCACCTTCAGGCCCAGAAGTAATCGTTGAAACGGATATCGATTTGGAACTGTTAAATTCTGTTGGCTTAAATCCGAGCCGCGATATGGCCAATGGCTGGTTCAATCCTGACGAGGGCGTTGGAGAAATCAATCTTTTATTCCGTGACATGGGTGTTGTTGGCGTCAATGATTGGACCGACTGGACTGGCCAAGGCTCAACACTGAACGGCTGGTACATCCTCACTCACGAATTCCCTGTCCCTACCGAATGGTTTTACGAACTCGAAGACAAGGGCATTGAATGCTTCTCATACCTACCGCCCAATGGGTTCCAATGTGAACTCAACGGCCACACAACGCGGGACCTCAGCGCGTTGAATGTCGAAGGCATCGTCCAACTTGATCCAGTCGACAAAATCCGGGAAGACCTCGTCCGCAGCCTAACTGGCGTCCAACCAGATTTCCCAAACCCTCACGCAGAAGAGGGCCAGGCACTGGTGAGCATGATTTTGTCAGGAGAGACACTTCCAGAAAACATCGATCAACGAACCGATATTTCGCTTAAGTCTGTCAGCGGCAGATATGTCAAAGCCGTCGTAGAAACCAGCGGCTTTGTTTGGTTGGCAGAACAAGGCGAAATCGAATGGATTGAGACAATGGATTGGTTCTTGCCAATCAATGTCGAAGGTGGAAAGATCCTGCATGCAGACGACCTGGGAAATGCCACGGCTATGGCCAACGCAAACAGTTCATGGATCGGACTGAATGGAACCGGAATCATCGTCACTGTCGGCGACACCGGCATTGACAGCGGTGTGAACGACTCAACAATGCATCCTGACTTTGCCGACCACATCAAAGGCATTCAATCTTGGCCTGCTAAAGGCTGTACGTACACTTCTCCGAGTGACCCAGGGCCTTGTGATGATGGAGCTGAGGATGATGATGGGCATGGAACTCACGTCTCAGGATCGGTACTTGGTGATGGAACACTTGACTCAAGCGTTTTCGGCACTGCCCCTGAAGCCCAATTATTGTTCCACGCCTGGCAACAGAATGGGTGTTTTGGATGTGGAATCCCTTACGATCTCGTCGAGATTTTTGATTTAGCAGTTGAGAACGGCAGTCAAATCCACACCAATTCGTGGGGTGCACCATACTATGGAGCCTACACTACGAATTCGGCAGCAGTTGACTCGGGTGCTTACAAACATCAAGATCTCGTGATCATGTTCGCTGCAGGAAACGATGGCTCAGATTCAAACGGTGATGGAGAAATCGATGATGACAGCCTCGGATCTCCTGCGACTGCCAAAAGCGCAATCACCATTGGGGCATCAGAGAACAACCGCCCAACATGGGGCTCATTATCCGACAACAGCTCAGGGATGGCTTATTTCTCATCGAGAGGACCAACAGATGATGGACGTGTGAAGCCTGACTTTGTATCCCCTGGAACAAATATCTGGTCAACAAAGTCCCGATATTCTGGCGGGAGTGGAAATTACACTTCAATGAGTGGAACAAGCATGGCCACACCACTCGCTGCAGGATCCACTGCCCTGCTGCTTCAACACCTTATCGGAAATCGCAATCACACCCCATCCTCTGCTTTGGTCAAGGCAATTTATGCAGCCACCGCTCATGACATGATGGGCCAATACAGTTCGTCAACAAATGGCGCAGGTGAAGCAATACCGAACACGCATGAAGGATATGGACGATTGGATATGTGGTCGGCATTGAACGCCTCATTCGTCGACAATGAATCCCTTTCCACCAACGAAGAACGCGGTTGGAGTTTCGTAGTCCCCGCATCAGCACCGAAACTGCAGCTTGGTCTTTCCTACACTGAAGATGCCTCCGCAGTAGGTGCTGCAACAAACCTGATCAATGATCTTGATTTTGCTGTCAAGCGCCCTGATGGAACATGGTCCAACTTGTCTGACAATCTGAATAACCTTCGCGTCCTCAACTTTGATTCGCCTGCTCAAGGCACTTGGGAAGTCCATGTTCTCGGCACATCCGTCCCAAGTGGCCCTCAATTCTTCTCACTTGCCCTTAATGCAGAATACCTCCTCGTCAACCTAACAGAAGATGCTGACTTTGACGGAACAGAGGACAGTTCTGATGATTGCGCTTTCACTTTTGGAATTTCAATAAACGATCGTGTTGGATGCCCTGATACAGACGGTGACGGCTATTCCGACCCATCGAGCAATTGGACCATTGCCAACGGTGCTGATGTGTTCATCAACGAAGCAACTCAATGGAGGGATTCAGACACGGACGGCTACGGTGACAACATCGCTGGCGTCACACCAGACAGTTGCCTTTCAATCGTTGGGACATCCACAGCGGACCGCTATGGCTGTTTAGATCCGGACAACGACACGTATTCCTCTCCTGATGGCAATTGGACCAGTTTCCAAGGTGCTGATAGTTGTGACACCGTCACAGGTACATCGAATCAAGACCGGAACGGGTGCCCTGATGAGGACGGAGACGGCTACAGTGATCCTGACCCAAGCGGAACCAATGGTTCAGTTTGGCTTACATCAAATGGCGCTGATGCGTTCTTGGGAGACGCCACCCAATGGATTGATACCGATGGCGATGGATACGGCGATAATCCACCACCTGCCCTGGCAAGTGATGCATGCCCAACCATTGCAGGCACCTCATCTCAAGACCGAACCGGCTGCATAGATACCGATGGTGATGGCTATTCTGATGCTGACGTTCATTGGTTAGCCCATCCAACTGGAACGGCTGATGCCTTCCCAAGTGATAGCACACAGTGGCTCGATTCCGATGGGGATGGATACGGAGATAATCCAAATGGTACAAACCCAGATGCATGTGTCAATGACCTTGGCATTGGAAACCGCTCGTCCATAGACCGTTTTGGTTGCCCTGACAGTGATGGTGACGGATATTCTGATGCGGATGCAAATTGGCCTGCTCATCCAATTGGTTCTGCCGATGCATTCCCAATCACAGACTCACAATGGAACGATACGGATGCTGATGGATTTGGAGATGAAGCACTCGGTGTCTATCCTGACGCTTGCCTCACCGCTGTCGGAACTTCTTCTCACGACCGATTCGGTTGCCCAGATGCAGATGCCGATGGCTATTCGGACCCCGACCCGCTTGGAAACAACGGGTCAGTTTGGGTTGCCCATCCTCTTGGACTGGCAGATGCATGGCTAAATGAACCGACCCAATGGGCTGATACGGATGCTGATGGCTATGGAGATAATCCAAACGGCGTATTCCCCGACAACTGCATTACTGTGAGTGGCAACTCAACCAGTGACCGATACGGATGTCCCGATTCTGACGGTGATACGTATTCCAATCCGGACCTTATATTCACGATTGCAAATGGAGCCGACGTCGCTCCAAACGACCCACTTCGTTGGTCAGACAGCGATGGCGATGGTATTTCAGACCAAATTGATGATGATTGTCCAAATTACAACGCTGTTGGCGAATTCGCTTGGAGAGGAAGTTCCACCATCGACCGTATGGGCTGCCCCGATATTGACGGGGATGGATACTCCGACCCCGAACCAAATTGGACACCCGCTGACAATGGTTCAGATGCATTCAAAACAGATCCAACACAATGGAATGATACAGATGGCGATGGATACGGCGATAATGCCAGTGGGAATCTCGCCGATGATTGTCCATTAATCTCAGGAGAGTCATGGCAAAACAATACCCTTGGATGCATCGATACGGATCTCGATGGTTGGGCAGATCAAGAAGATGCTCAAGCCAATGATTCAACTCAATGGTCCGATATTGATGGCGATGGGTTTGGTGATAACATCGGTGGTACAACACCTGATAAATGTCCAAGTCTAGCTGGAAACTCTACTCTTGGTAACCGCTTAGGCTGCCCTGACACCGATGGTGATGGGTGGGACGATGTGATCGACAAACTGCCAAATCTGGCGAATCAGTGGCTTGACCAAGACAATGATGGATATGGTGACAATGCAACCGGTCCACAACCTGATGCTTGCCCGGGCACACCTGGGAATTCAACCATTGATCGATACGGATGTGTCGATGATGATGGTGATGGTATGTCAAATGAAAGCGATGCTTTCCCGAATGACCCAACCCGTACTCAAGATACTGATGGCGATGGCTTTGACGACCTCGAAGACGATTGTATCGCTTTAGCAGGGAATTCAACTGTTGACCGAAATGCATGCCCAGATACCGATGGCGACGGATATTCTGACCCTTCATTCCCAATTGGAAATGGAACTGGTTGGAACAGTTCAAACGGTGCCGACGCACTTCCACTCAATCCAACACAATGGAACGACAGTGACGGTGATGGATACGGTGACAATGCATCAGGAATACAACCCGACTCTTGCCCTTCTGAAGAAGGATACTCGAATCTCGACATCTTCGGATGTCCGGATGAAGATAACGATGGCTCATCACAAAACGGTGACGCATTCCCTGATGACCCAACGCAATGGTCTGACATCGATGGCGATGGATATGGCGACAATCCAAACGGAACACAACCAGACAATTGTACGACGGTCGTTGGAACATCTCTGCGTGACGTCTTTGGATGCCCAGATTCGGATGGCGATGGGGCAAGTGACATCAATGACTTGTGGGCCAATGATTCATCTCAATGGTTCGATACTGATGGTGATGGATTCGGCGATAACCCGCAAGGCACTGATGGAGATGTTTGTCCTTCAGTATACGGAATTGCTTCACTCGGGAATGCTCCAGGATGTATCGATAATGATAGAGACGGCTATGCTGACTCCGATGATACCTTCCCGAATGAACCAACCCAATGGGTCGATGAAGATGGAGATGGGTTTGGTGATAACCAATCATCAGGAGCTTCAAGACCTGACCACTGGATCAATGACCCAACTCGTAACGTCGCTGAGGCTGAACTCATCTGCACGCCTGCAGATATTCAACTCGACCTTGCCGGTGAAGATTATTTCTCTTTCAGTTGTACTGTAACAAGTGAACTCAACGATATTACTGTCCGAGTAGAATGGCAACCAATCACTTCAATTATCGCTTCAGAACAAATACAGATTCTGTCCTTTACTGAAACAACTGGTTTGACACAAACCATATTCTTCAGTGGAGAAGCACGAAACCTTGGAAATTATGAATTATATGTGACCATCAAAGAACCCGGTGTAGAGGGTGCAATGGATTCAGATACAGTCAACTTGGCCGTATCCGATTCAAGGATTATCGATGATGATGAAGGAGTGGTTGATGAAAGCAATGCATTAAGCGCAGTTCTAGATATGCCAATTGTTCAGGCCTTATTCGGTGGAATTGTACTCTTCTTCCTCATGGGAATGTTGATTATACGAGGAAATGCCTCCAAAGCTCGGATTGCAGAAGAACGAGTGGAACATGCACGAGAAGTACTTACTGCACGCATGCTTCGGATAAATGACCCTCCAACTGGTAACCTTCGACAATCGTTTGGAGTGAACGGAAGAGTTCCTCCTCCGCCACCACCTCGGCCACCTATGCCTTGAATTGGTAATTGAAAGACCGATTCACTCAAAGAGGAGAGGCTGCTCGGCAGGAATAATACATCGAGCGGATATGGTGTAGTGGTAACATAGGAGGTTTCCAACCTCTTGTCGCGGGTTCGACTCCCGCTATCCGCACCTCGGTAATGTGCTCTTTGTAGGCGCAGTCATGAACCAAAACCTCATGTCTTTTGCAGCATTGGAAAGCATGTGTGGACCGAAGAACACCGTCAATGGGATACTGTAGATTACAGTTCTCTGAAAGATGGAAGTGCTTTTCCGAAAGATTTCATGTGGGGCGTGGCTACAGCATCTCATCAAATTGAAGGCGGTAATACCAATAATTGGTCAGCCTTTGAACCACGTTCAAAGAGTAAGCAATTGAGCGGGGATGCATGCGACCATTGGAATCGTAGAGCTGAAGATATAACACTCATCAAGAACCTCGGAGTGTCCCATTATCGTTTCTCGATTGAATGGTCAAGAATCGAACCATCTCCAGGCCAATGGGATCTGCAGGCAATTCAATGGTACTCTGATTTGGTTGACGGGTTACTGGCCCAAGGAATTCAACCAATGGTAACATTACATCATTTCACCCAACCACTCTGGTGGGATGATCGTGGGGGTTTTGAAAAAGAAGAAAACATCAGCGATTGGATTACTTTCTGCTCAAAAATGTTTGAACAACTCAGTGACCGAGTAGAATGGTGGTGTACAATCAATGAGCCAGCAGTCTATGCGACCATGGGATATGTGCTTGGTGAATTTCCACCTGGAGTTCGTTCATTCAAGAGAACACGGCGTGTTGCGCTCAATTTGATGCGAGCTCATGCCCGATGTTATCGCACTCTCAAAACGATGAAGAATGGAGAGAAATGTCAGATTGGACTGGTCAAGAACATCAATATTTTTGACCCGTACCGCCGGTGGAATCCTCTTCATTGGATTCAAGCCAAAATACTTGATGGAATGTTCAACAAGTGCTGGTTGAAAGGCCTTAGAAATGGACGATTTAGGCCGCCATCTGCTCTCTTTTCAAAACCCATTGAAGGACTCAAAGGCAGCAGTGATTTTATTGGTGTCAACTATTATACTCACTTATTGACTACACCGTTTATGCCAACAAAAGTGGAAATTGACCCATTAATTCGCCCATGGGAACAGCGAACTGATTTCCGATATCCAATGTATGCTGAAGGACTTCGACGGGCCTTTGAAATGGTTACGAATCTCAATATACCGATCCATGTCACTGAAAATGGTGTTGCCGATGACGATGATGATATGCGCCCCGAACACATACGAAGACATCTGCTGATTACTGCTGAAGCAATTGCAGATGGCATTGACGTGCGTGGATTTTACCACTGGAGTTTAATGGATAATTTCGAATGGGCTGAAGGTTATGATCAACGATTTGGACTCTATCATGTTGATTTTGAAAGTAAAAAGCGAACTCTAAAGGCAAGTGGAAAAGAATACGCCACCATTGTCAAATCACATACATCACCCCAATTGGTCGTCATGGCCGGTGGCCTGGGTACACGCTTGGGAAAGATGACTGAAAATACACCAAAATCTTTGATTGAAGTTGGTGACAAACCAATGCTTCATCATATCCTTGATTGGGCTCAAGGGCAAGGGTGCATGCATGCATTGGTTCTCACAGGCCATCTCGGAGAACAGTTCGAAGGAATCACTCATCCTGGAATGGCACTGACGTTTCGTCAAGAATCAGAGCCACTCGGAACCGGGGGTGCCCTTTGGAATGCAAGAGATCTACTCGAAGAGCGTTTCATCCTCGTATGGGGGGATGATTTACATCCAGTTGAATACAAATCTTTGTTGGTACTTCATCAATCCACGGATTCCCCATTAACCATAACTGTGACTGAAGCCCATTCTTCAATGAACCTCCATCACAAAGATGGACGGTTACTTGAATATGACAAAAATACAAAATCATCTCAAACATTGAATGGCTATGAAGCTGGAACCAGTGTTGTCGAAAAATCTACTTTACTCAAATACGGTCATGAAGGAAAATGGAGCTGGGAAGAGACCGTCTATCCCGCCCTTTCAGGAAAGGCCGTAACACATCTCGACAATACTAAATTTTGGGATATGGGGACACCTGAACGACTTGCTTCACTCGAAGAATTCCTCAACAAAGCCACCCTGTGAAGGGTGAAAACATTGAGCGTCGGGTAGGGTTTCGGAACTCTCCACCAAGACCAGAATCATGCCACCATACCCACCACCCATCATACGAGCACCAAATACACCGGTTGTACGTTGCAGTGAAGCGACCTGTTCATCCATGTGTGTAAGGCTCACACCAAGTTTTTGCAGCGAAGCATGTGATTGATTGAGCAGCAACCCAAGCTCTTGAGCCGATGCTCCAAGTGCCGACTTCACCCGT
>CASIAP010000017.1 GCA_949372645.1 Candidatus Poseidoniaceae archaeon
AAGGGTGTACAAGGGTTGCAACGAGTTTTCAGGACGACATGGGTTTCGAAGCACAAGGATGAGGTGTAAGTGTTCAATCGAAGAGTTTGTTAATCCTTTACCAATCAGTATTTCGCCGTAGTTTCACTCATCGCGATAAATGAAAACAGCACCAAGAAGGACAAGTATAGTGAGTATTCCTGTAAAGCTTGGAACTGATGACTCGTACGATTAAAGCAATTCAATCAAACAGGCCCAAACTGGCATCAACTTCTGGTTCGCTTGTGAGGAGACCGAATGGTGATCTAAATCAGCACCAGCATCGCCAGGCTCACGGCCTGCAGCCCAATTTGAAGAGATGCAGATTGCTGCATAAGGTAGGTTGAGTTCACGGGCAAGTTTTGCTTCTCTTGGCATGGTCATTCCAACCATGTGGCCACCCAGAGTATCAATCGCATCAATTTCTGCTTTGGTTTCAAAGTGAGGACCTTGAGCAAGCCAATAGGTGTAGAACATGCGCTCATCGGCTGAGAATCCTTGAACAGTTCGCAAAACAACACTCAATCGAGAATTGAGCGACGTGTCAAAAGGTTCTGTGACAGAAGTAAAGACGGCTGAGTCATCATGGAAGGTCGATTCTACTCCGGTGAAATCAATGTATTGTTCCGCCAATCCCACCTTTCCAGGCGGGAAATCTAAAGGTATTGCACCGACAGAACATACCGCTATGACTGCTTCACAGCCCGCATCAAAAAGAGCACGGATATTGGCACGATGCTCAATTTTGTGAGGTGGTTTACTGGCTTGGTCGCCGTTATGGTGGCGCTGCAAAAAGAACAACTCTTTTTCTTCACCATCAGCATTGAGCATCATACAGGTGAGAGGGACATCGCCCCATGGAGTTTCGACGGTAACATCATCGCGTCGAATCAAGGTGAGGCCTGATTGCTCCAGCTCTTCACCAACGGTCATGCTGATGAGTCCGGTTCCGCCAATCACTCCGAGTCGTTTCATGTCCCTTCCTCGCGTTCACTGCATGTCAAACCTACGGCTGAACCGTAAGCGATACCTTGCTTTCGCTGGTATTCAAAGAGAACGATGTTCTCGACTGTTCACTCGTTAAGACGAGCAATCAAGTCTGCCTTCTTACCGGAAACAGGTTTTCCTGCAGCCTTCAAAAGTTCCTTGAGTTCAGCAACCTTCATCGAAGCGTAATCTGCACTTGGTGCAGCTTCTTCAGCAGGTGCTTCTTCGACAGGTGCTTCTTTAGCGACAGGTGCCTTTTCAGACGCAGGTTCCATTGCTTCAGCAGCATCGATGATGGAAGGAGTGGAAACATCCTCTTCTTCTTCATTATCCATAGCTGTAGCAAGTGCTGCTGCCTTCTTGGCTTTGATTTCTGCTTCACTTCGAGCTTCTTCAGAGTGAATTTCATCAAGCGTTTTTCCGTTGCCAGCGACAACACCTGCTTGAAGCAGTTGACTCTTGCGAATTGCGACAGATTTTACCGGGTAAATCGGCTTGACAGCCTTGCGGATTTCTTCTTCCAAAGTTCCATCAAGGATTTGTGTCTGAATCTTAGCGTAGGTTGCTTTGGAAGCAAAACTAACGATCATGTCACGGGCCTTAGCTCGCATTGCTTGCTTGACCGAAGTCTGTACACGCTTTTGAGTAATGATAAGAGGCTTGAGACGGATAAGGTATCCATCGGTCGAGACAACATCAACAACGTCGTCAACCTTGCCACGGTAACGGCGGATTTGACGGCGGATGTGATCGGTTTGGTGGTGGTGTCCGATAAAGGTCGTAAGAGCATCTTGACCGACGCACTCATGGACACGGAAACGAAGAATAACATGCATCTTGGTAAAATCGCCACTGAATTCTTGTTGTGTCATTTCATAGACACGGCCGAGAATGTGTTCATCAGACTCTCCCAAAGTTTCTCCAATTTTCTTAAAATCCCAGGGTGTTCGAGGCGCACGAATAGTGTACCAAATCTTGTTCTTCCACTTGTCTCGCTGCTTCCGTGCTGCTGCACGTGCCTTCACACTGATTTTTTTTGCCATTGTATCATCTCGGGATGTTGTCTTGCGGGGGCTACCCCACTTGCAAGTCGGCCACTCACCACCCCTATTTGAAGAAGCCTCTTCACCCAATTCGGTATTTCAAGAATTTCCTTTCATATCAACGCATCGATTCGGTAAACTCATGAGCATGAAGTCAACCCGATGGCTGTGGGCCTCCATCACATCACCTGGCGAGCGACGGCGAGCGGCGTTGCAGACGAAACAGTTGTGGCCGATGCCATTGCATGGCTGGTTGGAGACCCGGAATTGGTCGAGATCGAACCGACAACTTCCTACCATGGCTCCAAACTCCATATGGTGACTGGTGTGTGTAAAAAGAAAGCACACTCTCTCAAGTCCTTGTCGCGAATTGGAACAGAATGCCTCCAGTCTTTACTGGATGAAGTCGAAGTTCGTTTTGATGAAAGTAACAACTTTTATTTCCGTATCGACTTTGATGCCTTCATCAATGGCGAAGTCCTTTTAGCCCCAGTCGGTCATACTCCAACCATCAAATGCCATATGAAAATCGAAGTGTATCCGGGACAAGTTGCCATTGAGGAATGTAAAAATATCTTGAAGGCAGCGTTCGAAAAAGCAAAATCTGAAGTCTAATTTGTGGACACGGGTCGGCAATACACTAAGTTGAATACCTAGTTGAAGGAGCAGAGGACATGAATATCCAGTTACGCGCCATCATACTCAGTATGATGATGTTGAGCTGTTTGACAGTTCTCTCATCTGGTTCTACTTCGGAAGGCAAAAGCATCAATCAACCTCCAAATTGTCATGCAGATAGAAACGATACTTGGACCGTGGGTTTGATTTCGTGTACCAATTCAACCAGCCCCGGCTACACTCTGTTTTCACCCATGCCCTCAACAACAAGCTACTTGATTGATCAACAAGGAAGAGAAGTCCATTCTTGGGAATCACCTGGTGGGCATCGACCTGGACTTTCTTCATATCTTTTGGAAGACGGAGATTTACTTCGTGCTGCGAACCTTGCCCAACAGGCCGTTGGAGATTTCAGTGGTGGAGGTATTGCAGGTAAGATTGAACGAATAGGGTGGGATGGTACTGCTGAATGGTCATGGGAATACTCTTCGATGGATTACATCACACATCATGATTTGGAACCGATGCCAAATGGAAATATTCTCGCCATAGCATGGGAGGACAAATCCGAGATAGAAGCTGCTCAAGCAGGTCGTAATCCCGCCATTGCCAGCGATGCACCCGGCGGAAGCAGTAATGTCTGGCCTGACCACATTATCGAAATTGAACCTTTAGCCAATAATCAAGCCAATATTGTCTGGCAATGGAATGCTTGGGATCATTTGATTCAGGACTACGATGCATCGGTCGATAACTATGGTGTCGTTGCAGACCATCCTGAACTCCTCGATATCAATTTTATCGGCGCAACAGGAAACCAAGCAGGTCGGGCTGATTGGATGCATTGTAACGGCATTGACTACAACGCTGTTCTGGACCAAATTGTTTTGTCATGCAAGAACATGAACGAGATCTACATCATTGACCACAGTACGACTACGGCAGAAGCAGCAGGCCATACCGGTGGAAATTCAGGTAAAGGTGGAGATTTACTCTACCGATGGGGAAATCCACAGGCCTATGATTCAGGACTTTCAAGTGACCAGCAATTGTTCGGACAACATGATGTTCAATGGATTGAGGAGGGAAGAACAGGTTCAGGAGACTTGTTACTGTTCAACAACGGTGTTGGGCGCTCGCCGAGTGTATCGTCTGTCGATGTCATTCAGCCCTCTTCAATCAACGGGAATTACCCACTTCAAGCAAATGGAACATGGGGTCCAAATGCACCAAGCTGGTCATGGGATCTTGGGGAACAGATGTATGCACAATCTATTTCCGGAGCTGAACGATTATCGAATGGAAACACGTTGGTAACCTACGGTACGAAAGGAACGCTGTATGAAGTTGATTTGAACGGTGAAATTGTATGGAAATACATTAATCCAATCACCAATCAAGGTATGCTCACTCAGGGAGATGAAATTCCTGCAGGAAATAATGCCGGTACTACGGCTAATGCCGTCTTTAAGGTGCGAAGGTATGCTGAAGACTTTTCTGCTTTCACGGACAAAGACATGACGCCTACTGATTATCTCGAAACATGGACTGACCTTTGCCCAAGTGAAGAATCAATCCCATGGGATATTGACGGTGATGGATGCATCGACGATTCGGATGGAGACTCTGTCAATGACCCCGATGATCAGTGTGAAGGATACGACGATGCCATCGATATCGACAATGACTCTCTTCCGGATGGCTGTGATTCCCTTATCGACACAGATGGCGACGGAGTGGATGATACTATAGATTCCTGTCCTGGATTTGACGACCTCCTCGATTTGGATAATGATTCTATTTCAGATGGATGCGACCCTCTGATTGATAGCGACTTTGATATGATTTCTGATGTTCTTGATCAATGTCCTGGATTCGATGATAACTTGGATGTTGATAATGATTTAATTCCTGATAATTGTGATGATTTGGTGGACAATGACTTTGACGGAATTGCCAATGAACTCGATATTTGTGAAGGCTTTGATGATTTGATTGACAGCGATAATGATGGCGTTCCCGACGGATGTGATGACACACCAGATGGAAGCGATACTGCAACCAACACGACCGATACACACTCTGAGAATTCTACAAATACAACCGGTACTTCCTCGGGAAATACAACGGATAATGGCATTGAGAATACCTCTCAGGCTGCCAATGACAGTTCAGATTTTCTGCCCGGTGATGCGAATCTCGATGAGATAAAACCATCAACAGAAGTCGACTCGAATACGGGTACTTCAAGGATGACTCCACAATTGGTTCTCTCGTTTATTTTGATGTTCTCTGGAGCATGGCTGTTGTTCTATTTGGTGAGCCAACGTCTCTTTTCCAACCAGGCTCAGGAGGAGCCAAAAACTCACTCTCTCTTTTTCGGTGAATCTGGAATCCAAGATTCGACGGCTCAGTTTTCTCAAGTCAGTTCAATGATTGATTTGCCTGCCCTCGATCTACCGTTTGAACCAGCGCCTGATGTTCAACCAAAACAGCCTACTCCGCCTCCTTTGCCTGCTGAAGGATTGCCGGAAGGGTGGAGCATGGAACAATGGAATTTTTATGGCCAACAGTGGCTTGAAGCAAAAAGATAAGTCTTTGATTATTTCAAAGACTTCATGTAGAGCGACTGTTTGGAGTAACTTGAGGAATTAACATGACACACGTAGTTACAACCGCTTGCGTCGATCACAAGTATCAAGAATGCGTTGCAGTTTGCCCTGTAGAAGCATTCCGAGAAGCCGATCGATATCTGGTCATCGACCCTGATGAATGTATTGATTGTGGCGCCTGTATTCCAGAATGCCCTGTTGATGCTATTTTTGCTGACACTGATGTTCCTGATGAAGAAGAAGCATGGATTGACCGTAATGCGGATGAATCAATCGATGCAGAAATTGCAGAAGGGGATACTCCTGTTCTGGCTTCTGACTAATCTCTCACACTCAGAATTAGTTTTGCTCGGTCTATTGATACAAACCAATGTTCATGAAGGGTGCGTACTAGGGAGGAATGATTGGCATGGTTCGAACAGACTTTACTCAACTCCGAAACGGCAGTGATTTGCTTAAGCGTGGCTTTGCTCGAATGCAGCAAGGTGGCGTCATTATGGACGTTGTTGACCCTGACCAAGCTGCTATCGCTGAAGATGCTGGCGCTGTAGCTGTCATGGCTCTTGAACGAGTTCCCGCTGACATCCGTCGTGACGGTGGAGTTGCCAGAATGAGTCATCCCGATATGATTCAAGGGATTTTAGATTGCACTTCAATCCCAGTTATGGCCAAAGCTCGTATTGGCCACGAAGGCGAAGCACGAGTTCTCGAATCAATGGGCGTTGACATGGTCGATGAATCAGAAGTTCTCACTCCTGCCGATCCGTTTTTTCACATCAAAAAGAGTGATTATTCCATTCCATTTGTTTGTGGAGCCACAGGATTAGGTGAAGCAGTTCGTCGTATTTACGAAGGCGCTTCTATGATTCGTACCAAGGGTGAGGCAGGGACCGGAAATCTCGTCGCTGCTGTGACCCATGCTCGACTTATCGACCAAGAAATCAGACAAGTTCAATCTCTTGATGAAAGTGGAATTGAAAAGGTTGCCCAAATGATTCTTCAACGGTATCAGGTTCTTGCCGATGCTTCAGAACTTCCCGGTCTTCATCCAATGACGCCTTTCGGACCAATTGATGAATCCATGAGCAATGGAATTCAATCCATTCTCCTTGATGTCAAAGAAATGGGACGCCTACCCGTTGTTACCTTCTCCGCTGGTGGAATTGCAACACCTGCTGATGCATCTCACATGATGCGAATGGGTATGGATGGAATCTTTGTCGGCTCTGGAATTTTCAAATCTTCTGATCCAAAGACAATGGCTGATGCAATTGTTTTGGCCACAGCGCACTTCGACAATGCTGAAAAGGTGACAGAAGCCATGGCTATGATGTTGGGTAAACCAATGAAAGGCGATGAGATGGAAACCCTTGAAGTTCGATATGACCAACGTGGTTGGTAATCAGTCCAAAGGGTTGCCAACGCCTTCTTCCCCAAGTGTCCACTTGAAAGTTTTCACCACGCCGTCGAGAGCCTTGTGATTTCGAGCAGCCTCTTTCATGCCGTCTCTGTCTTCATTCTTTCGACATTCTTCGAACCAGGATTTCCATTCCTTACGCTTGAGCTCTGCCCGGTTAAGCATTTCTTCAATTTCTTCCCAAGAACGGTTGTAACTACGGCGAGGAGTGGCATCAGCTGGCATGGTTTTCAGTTGGGGCCCAATGTCCGTGGTATTTGATTCAAACGCTGAAATGATTACTCTGGTGCCGGAATTCGGCAATTTCCGAAAGAACTGTTTGGTTCCAAAGCCGTCCCATCACCAAGAATCACATTGTTCAAAACTGAACCAGAACCAATTGAAACGCCTTGACCAAGTACAGTATTTTGCAACATACAGTTCTCTCCAATCGAGCATTCAGACATGACGAGTACATCCTGAAGGTGACTTCCTGAGCCAACCACACTCTGTGCTGATACGACCGTTCCTTCCAAAGTTCCGTTCACAACTGCACTTTCTGCAACAAAACTCTTGCCTTCAAACGTTCCTTTTGGTAACGGGAATGGTAATGATTGACGTTGCGTTATGAGCGTATGTTGCGCTCGAATTAATTCCGAAGGATGGCCGACATCAAACCAGACACCATCGATGGTTTTCGCATACATTGGCCAGCCCTTTTCGAGGACGAGGGGGAACAGTTGCTTACTGAAATCGAATTTTTCTCCTTCAGGGACAAGTGCCAATACCTCTGGTTCAATGATATAGAGTCCAGCATTAATGACATTACTAAAGGCTTCAGCAGCTGTTGGTTTTTCCTTAAATCGACAAATATAACCTTCACGTAATTGACCATCAAGAGTCCCATTGTGATCTGCTGAAAGCCCTACGATTCCAAATTCAGTAGGGTCCTCAACTTCCCAGAGGGCCATGGTGACTTTCGCACCGCTTTGACGATGTGCTGACAACAACGCACCGATATCAAAAGAGGCGACTGAATCGCCAGATCCGACAACAAAAGTCTCGGTCAAATGTTCTGCTAAAAGTCGTACACTTCCTGCAGTACCCATCGGTGTAGATTCCTGATTTACCCAGGCATCAATCGGATTTGAAAGAGTATTCCAAGATTCAACATGTTGTTCGAGTTGTTCACCACGGTAACCTGTTGTGACAACAATCGTATCAATTGAAGCATCCTGCATTGCATCCTTAACAAAATCAATGACGGGACGACCAAGGACTTCAACCATCGGTTTTGGTCGAGTAAGTGTCAATGGCCGAAGTCGGGAACCTTGGCCCCCCGCCATAATGACACCGAACAAGAAAACACCTCAACGTCGTCGACTTGCAGTCATGTCGAGTTTACGCATCGACTTCTTCTTACCGGACTTGGCCTTTCTCTTACTTGAAGAGCCGCTGTCACCTTGGCCAATTCCGCCGAAGGTGATTCCGCCAGATTCCAAAAGGGTCGAAACCAAACCATCAGCTACTTCAGGAGATTCAGCTCCAGTCTTCATTTCAGCCTTGACTAAAGCATTGTGATCAGTCATCCATGATTTCCGTTCATCACGGGCCATGTTCAACTTGTCTCGAACTTTGTTCACATCAACCATGAGTTCAGTGATTTTGTTATGCATGTCGTCAGATTTTTGACGAAGTTCGAGGAATTCCGTGTGGAGTCTGTCACCTTCAGCCTTCAAGAAATCTCGGTGAGAAAAGGCTTCATCTACTTCTGGAGACAAAAGATCTGCTCGAGCGACTGCTTCAAGCATTTCCTTGTGAGCAGCATCCGCTTCTGAGCGCAAAATTTTGATCGCAGAATCCATGTCGGAAAGGTCGACGTTAATCATTTCGAAATGGGTGACTTCTGGGGCAAGTTCTTTAATTCGGAGTGTCATTTCCTTGATTTGCTTAATCATTTCTTTTTCCTTCTTTTGACCAACTGAAGAGGTTTCGAAGGTCGTTTCAAGAGATCGAACATCGTGTCGAAGTTTAGCATATTCCGCTGTTGCAGATTTCTTTTCTCCTTTTTCATCACGTCGACCTTTTGCCTGATTGATAATTTCACGAAGTTGTTGTTGAATAGCATTACGCTTTTCTTTTAAAATTTTTATTTCTGCCCGAATCGCTTTCATCTCTGCCATCACAAGGTCAATCTTCTCTCGATGTTCCTTGTACTGGCCTTGAACTGTATTGCGTTTATCTGCAATTGTTCGAGCCTGGTCACTGAATGAATTCCGGGTATTTCTCATCTTTCGGACACGTGCTTCCATGCCCTGGAGTTCTTCTTGGAGTTCAGAATCTTGACTCGGGGTCGCTTCATCAGGTCTTCCGCGCATACATCGTGCACAGAGTTATCCATTTCAAATCTACCCATCGTCTGAAGTGATTTAAGCACCGATATTTCCGAAGATATCACGGACTTTAATGAAGATTCCAAGTGAGATTCCTAAGATTCCAATGAGGCTTGTCGTGATGGAACTAAAGTTTCGAATACGTTCAAGATACTTTGTTCGAACACGAACATTGATTTGACGACCAATAATCAAATCTCCACTTTGTTCTTCAAGTCGAACGGAGACCGTTGCTTCTCCAAAGCGTTCAGGAAGAAGTGATTGCCATGCTACTGTCCCATCCCGTAGTAAGCCTGACATCAAACCAAGAACATCCTCATCACCTTCAGCTGCCAAAGGTAGAGCTTTTGATGACCACCAATGACGTTCTCCAGGATTCAAACGGTAGGTCATGGCCAGATCATGTGGGCGGAAATCTGGAGATTGAACGCGTAGGACAATGTTTCGAGGTGTTTCCGAAAGATTGTGAATTAGGGTGAACAAGTTTGCTCGTTCGTGAACAACATTCTCCATATCGACTTCAAACACAATTCCTGATGTGGTACTCGAGCGACCAGCGCTAAGATCTTCTTCGATACGTCCAATCATTCGGAAGAAGGCAGGACAAGACTCCTCGATATGCTGGAGAATTGAAAGCCATTCTTCCATCGTAAAAATTGGATGCTTTTGTACCAATTCCATCCCTTGTTCAGTGAGGACTTCCGACAACTCAGCCTCCATCGTTTTGAAATCGAGCCCTTTTGAGTGTCGGTAAAGGGTCATCAATATCTTTTCACGGGCAAATTTTGGGTCGATTTTCTTTTCGAAACATGCCTCAATTTCCTTCGAAAAAACTTCATATTCTGAACGGAGAAGAGGGTCCATGTGTGTTTTTACTAAATCACTGAACACCATTTCTAATGTTGAAGGGTGAATCGGTGGTGTGTACGCTTTCAAGAGCCCCGTACGCTCATCCATGTTGAACGGTCGTGAACGTGTTGGAATGTGCTGACCAAGTGAGAGCAAGAGCGTGGAAAAAGAAAGCAGAAGGAGAATGCGACCATTGATTGAAGAGATGTCGAATACAAAGATGCCTCCCAGCAAGAAACTCGACATAATTCCAAACGAAAGCGCCCACGAATGTTTCGATCGTGCATTATTTAACAGGTCTGCTAGACCCTCATATCCATGTAATGATTGCACTGAGAGATGTTCTCTGTTTAATCGTTCAACTTCCTTTTCAAAATTCATAATCGAGAGTTCAACTCGGTGACGGTGAAAGATCTGTACCAATATATAGCCAAGGAGGATAATGAACGTCAATCCCGTCAATGTCATGGCGAAACTCATACCGACCGTTGGTTCGATGTTAGCCCACCATTCGGGTGAATTCGATGAATAGGCAAGAGCGCCGAACGAGGTAAGAATCGAAAAAGCCGGTAAGATCAGTATCAGACGAAGGCCAGAACCGAGCAACTGTCGGTCAACCGCATACCATAATCGTTCTGAAGTGAAGAGATTCTCCTTCGGAATTTCTTCATTTTCATGAAGTGGTGTATCGTCCGATTCTTCATCGACCATAGATTGCCCAAGAATTACTCACACTAAAGTCTTCCATCAATCAGTAGCACGAGAGATGCGAACAAGGAGTTTTGATGCTAAGTCAGAGGAAAACATTGCTTCGGAAGCACCTTCAATCCCAAATCCATTTGCAGTTCGAGTAATTGAAGTCCCGATGAGAACACCATTTTGATTCATAAATTCAGTTTCGTCAGAGTCAGTAAACATTGCTTCAAGCTTTCCAGTTGAACCCTTCTCTAAAAGTTCGAGTGAGATTAATTGAGTTTGTGATGCTCGTATGCGTGATGAAATTTCGGAGGTTGCTTGAGGAATATCTCGCCCACTTGGGTCCAATTGAGGTTGGCCGAGCAGCAGCGATAAGGCCACTTCTAAATCATCATCAATTGCGTGTTCGAGTCGGCATGCTGTAGCATGTGCATTACCTTGAAAGGAGATGGTTTCAAGAAAGACTTCAGCTAAACGGTGCCGTCGTTTCATTTTCTGCCCATGCACCATTCCTATATCGGTAAGTAATGCGCCTTTGTAGGGGAGATAATCAACCATGCCTTTGCCTGCCAATCGCTGAATCATTTCAGTTGCCGATGCCGGAGATACGCCCAAAGCCTTGGCGAGATCACCATTGCGTACACGTTGAGATGGCTGTTTTTCGAAGAACTCATACATCGTTTCAAGATACTCATCTTCAAACTCTCGGAAATGTCCATTCATGTCTTGGCCTCCACGTATTAATCGACACTCTGCTGTTCTGCTGAAAAGACTTCCTCACAGGCAGGACAACGAACGGAGCCAGTGTAGGTTCCCGGAATGCGAAGTGATTGGTCACATTCTGGGCAATGGAGCTCAATTTTCCCATCATGTGATTCTTCTTGAACTTCTTCTTTTTCTTCTTCTTCAACCTGGTCTCGAGAGGAGTCGATACGAGGAGAGACCTCAAACCGATGAGTGCAATCTGGGCAACGGATGTTGCCACCATAATCCGATGGGACACGTAACTGACGAGCACATTCCGGACAACCGACCTGAATCTTCTCGACCGGTTCTGAACGACTCTTAGCGTTTGATTTCGACTTTGTTGACTCCTTTGATGACTCCTTTGATGACTTTATGGTTGGAGTTCCAATTTGTCGATTTTGATAGATTCGAATTAAAGCACCAATCGCTACTGCCGACATTAATCCTCCCAAAATACCGACCCAAGGTATTGAAAAAGAGACTTCTTCGACGACAACTTCACCAGATTGGAAGGTATTTTTAGCCACAAAACTCTCATCTCCAACAATCCATGTTACTTTGAAGGATACCGCTTGATCATCGGGCCATACAAAAGTGAAGGAATACTCTTCTTGTGATTCAGAGGAAATAGCAAGTGTTGGTTTTTCACCTAAGAATGCCCCCTCTAATGTCGATAATACAAGATATCCCGCCCTTCCATCGACATCGGCTGAATTAGCGACGAGTACTTTGACGGAGCCAGAGTCGCCAGGAACGGGGCGATTTGGAATCGAGATAAGTTCGAATTGAACGGAATAGGATGGGCGCTCATCGGGTACGCTCAGGCTATGGCTCGAAAAGCTGAAGCCAGTCGTCCAGTTTACAGAAGTCGCCCGAATAGAGACGCGTTCAGCATTCACAAAACCAAGGGTGTGATTTCCAGTTGACAGTCCTGGGGAGAGGGTAACCAGATAATCAAGCGGATAGGATTCTAATCCAGAGTCCATATATCCAAGTCGTATTCGAACAGGTCGATCGATACCTTCATCCATCTCAAGAGTCCATGAAAACTGAATCCCATGTTCCGCATCCCACGTGACTGATGTGATTTTCGGAGTGAGCGATTGTTGTACTGCTACTGGAACAATAAACGTGCCATTCAGGCCTTGATTGATGGAGCCATCTGGTGAGCTGAGTGACCAGTTAACCACTTGTTGCCCCTCAATTGAAAGCGGTACATTGACTGTTACTTCACCCGCAGCATTGACCTCAAGCACCAGTTCGGTACTGGAATACACGATACCGTTGGTTTCACAGACAAGTGCAACTGAACCTGGTAAATCTCCATGGTTTCGAATCAACATTGAAAATACAGCCATGTCACCTTTGTGCCAAGGTCCATTGAGGAGGGCTGGAATGCTCGAACCCGCTGATTCAAATGCAGCTGATTCAACATCATATTCAAGTGAAAGGGTTGCTATTGAATTCTCGCTGATGCGCATACCACTGGCGGAACATACGAGTTGATCTGGCCGAGAAGTTGAGACGAGTGATTCTATTCGAGAGGATTCATGAGAGACCTGTATTTGGCCATCGAAAAGAATTTGGCTGCCGAAAGAGCAGAGAAGCAGCCCGTTGAAGTCGATTAAACCGGAATTTGAAATACTAAGGTTCCAAGTTATTTCTTCACCGGCAAGAACGTCGGGAGTGTGAAGTTCGAGGGTCATTACGAGTACTGGGAGTGGTGGAGGTGAGACTTCAAAGACTACTTGACGTGATTCATCGGCAGTATTGCCGTCACCTGAATTATTCAAGTGCAATACGAGAGTTGTGCTGCCCTCCGAAAGGCGAATCGTACTGTTGACCTGAACAATGGTGCTTGAAAGAGGTGCAACAGTGATCAGTGGCGAGGTTTGATTGTCATACACTCCATTTGAAAGGAGAGAGGAAGTAAGGATACCCGCCCAAGCAAAATCACCATCATTAATGACTGCAATTTCACTTTGCAAATAATCTCCATCATGTAGTGAAATATTTCCTGTGAGCACACCTTCTGGTGTAAGGCCGTTCAAGAGTATCTGGCCTTCAGCGGCCAAAGAGATTTCAATCGGTTGCAGTCTGTGTAACGTTCTGTTCAATGAAAGTGCTTGTGTAGAATTTGGCGAACCCAGTTCACCAATCAACTCGACACCCACCGCCGTATATCCAAACGGAAGCGATGTCAAGTTAAATTGTAGAAGTTGGCTTGTATCCGCTGCAAGGGTAAAGTTTTGACTCATCGAATCGAAAATGGTACCATCAAGGGTTGAGAGAACCACCCGTGCTTCAACATCAGCATCACTCGAAAGTACTTCCACGATGCTGAATTCCAAGTCGTAGGATGATTGCTCAGTGGTGGTGAGTTCTTGAAGTGAGAAAGTGCTTACATCGATGACTGCCCCTCCACCATTCGCACTTGCGAGCGGTAAAAGGATGGTGAGAAACAGAGCAGATATACAGAAGGCCGAGACCTTCGAATTGCCTTCGTGACCCCTGCCCATACGAACCCCTCTACATGGGGGTTCTTCACTTTCACGCCGAAAGAAGTCACTACGCCATGTTTATTCAAGGTTGCAGGGTGGCGCACCTTGTATGCGTCCGGAAGAGTTGCTTGAAATGACTCCTGCCTTACTGGCAAAGTCCATTTTGCATCGTCGCGAACGCCTTGCTGAAACCATCCCTGAGCAACTGGATGCTCGGCAAGAAGAACTGCGAGCAGCAGAAC
Organism: Candidatus Poseidoniaceae archaeon; assembly: GCA_949372645.1. GTDB lineage: Archaea > Thermoplasmatota > Poseidoniia > Poseidoniales > Poseidoniaceae > MGIIa-L1. The sequence continues at coordinate 14,103 of CASIAP010000017.1, forward strand.
CACTTGCTCGAAGTGCAAAGGAACAACGCGATGGACTCAACGCTAAAGTTGCCAATTTGAAAAAGGAACGGAATTCGGCACGTGTGACTGCTCAAAAACTGTTTCAAGAAGGTGGAGAACTGCGTGACAAAATATCTTCTTCAGGTGGCGTTCAAAAGGCCAACCCCGAATGGGCTCAGAATAAACTCAATGACAAGTTAAAAGCTCTTGAACATGAACTTGAAACAAATTGGGGCGATCATAAAACTGAACAGAAGTTTCTCACGGAGATGAAATCCCAAATCCGTCAACATGAGGAATGGGTCGGGAAGCGAAGCAATAATCAAGAAGAGCATTCGCTTATGAAAACCAAATATTCTGAAGCAAGAAAGTCTCTCGAAGTTGCTGAAAAGGCCCATCAAGCCCTTCTCGACCATGCATCAGAGAATGAATACTTTCACAACACCTATCTGGAACAAGAAGCTCATCGTCGACGTGCAGATGCAAGAACCAAACGCCTTGCCCAGGCCCTCGACAGCAGCCAAAGAGGCATAGAGCACTGGCAAAAGCTCATCGATGAAGGTTTTGACAAATTACTCGCCAATTCAAAACGTGTTGAAAATGGCGAGGCTTCAAGCCATGCACGAAGACGCCAAAAGAAATCTCCTAAAGAAAAGAAACCTGCTTCTTCTCGGCATAAGAAGAAGCAACCCGTACGAGGTGAGGAGGAATGAGTGATGAATGTGAAATCACTGGATTCAATCCGGAGCAACAACTTCGTTGGCCTTTGGTCCACCAGCATCTGTGCAAAAAACTAGAATTGCCGAACGGTGACACCATCTCGTCTGAAGCATTGGAACAATTCTCGCAAGATTTAGAAAATATTCTCAAAGCTCAAAGTCCGAATAAATCAGCACTCAAAAAGAGAGATGGACTCTATGAGCATCTGAAGAGAAGCATTGAGAAAAGGTTCAAAGGCAGTTCATTGCGCCTTTTTGGTTCCTCTGAATCCGGTCTTTCTCTCGCTCAAGGAGATTTGGACTTATGTCTCTTGTTTGATGGTCAAAATCCAAAGAAAGTTCTTCGTTCGATTTCAAGCACTCTTCGATTCCAAGAAATGGAAGATATTCAAGTGATTACTTCTGCAAAAGTTCCAATCATCAAGTTTGTTGACGAACGAACAAAAATCCCAGTCGATATTTCGATTAACAATACCTTGGCTCTCCATAACACGACCTTGCTAAAGCGTTATGCAGAGACAGATGAGCGAATTCGACAATGTATTCTCGGCATCAAATATTGGGCATCTCAGCGTGATGTATGTGATGCTGCCAAAGGTACTCTCTCTTCCTACGCATGGACTCTTATCATGCTCCAAGCATTGCAAACCACAACCCCAAGCGTTGCTCCTAATATCCAATCTGGTAAGGAACGCACCCATTTGAAAGTGGATGGAATCGAGTACGATCTGACCATGGCGGATGAACCGGAAAAGCTCCTTAAAGAGACCAACACTCAATCGCTCGGAGAATTGATGACTCATTTCTTCCGCCAATTGGTCTTAGACCGACCATGGGATGCCCATGTTCTTTCAATTCGTAACGGAAAACCAATGACTCGTAAAGAGAAAAAGTGGAAATACGCTAAACCGCATGCAGACAAGGCTGTTGTGATGGAAGGAAAGAGTCGATTGGGATTGCATTCATTCCCTATTGAAGACCCTTTCAATCATGAGCATGACCTCAGCCGAGTTGTACGTCCTGAAGGAGCTTTAGATATTCAAGAAGAATTATTCCGATTTTGGATTGGCCTCAATGACGGCAAATCCTTGGAGCAATTGTGTGAACTGAAGAATCCAGAACGTATTCAAGTGATAGAAGAAAAGGACTTGTTTGAAGATTTACGAACCCTTCCAAAGTCAACCATTGACACGATGTTGAAGGAAAATGCGGTTCAGCACTCCGACTTAGAAGAACGAATTGAAGCTCTTCACGGCGAGCGTCAGAATAACATTAAGATTTCACAAGCTCTTCGAGGATTGTTTGAAGAAACAAGTGGACTTCGTAATGAACACAGAACACTGGTCCGAAGTCTCCGCCCCCGTAGTGAGAAAATGGACCTTTTGCAAAAGGAACGTGATGGCTATAACCAAAAGATAGGTATCCCTTTGTATCGAATACGTGAATTACTGGTTGAAGTATACACTAATCTTACAGGCGATATTGATTTCTTCCATGTTCCATCGTTGCAGAGAGAAGATGAACAATTCGCATGGTTCTTCGAATTGCAAGCTATGCATGCAGTAGCTCTCAAGGCAGATACTGCTCACAAAGACTTCATTCTGTTAGTTCGTGAGCAAAAGAAAGCCGTTAAAGATTTGAAAATTACGGAGAATAAACAAACTCAAATCCGAGCAGAAATGATTGAATCTGAACCTATTCTTGCCAACATCACCACTGAATTCAGTGAAGCGAGGCAATTCGATCAAAATGCACATTCATTAAACAAAGTAATTCAAGAACGACGCAAAGAACTTCGTCGTTTGCGTCGAGAGAAAGGTCGTATTGAAGCTTGGGTGCGAGTATCCTCACGCAGCAGTCCATCTCGTGATTCTAAACCAAGAGGCGGACAAAAAGACCGGAATTCCAAGTCTGGTCAAGCCGATTGGAAGCCACGTAACAAAGGTCCAAAACCAGAAGAAGTTCAACAGCGGGCAGCAGCAGGGGGAACACTCTCACTTTCAGATCTTGATGTTTTGTTGAACAGTGGTGGCTTGGCATCGGTCAACAAATCCAAACCCACCCCCAAATCAAGCCGACGTGCTGAACGTAAAAAGAAGCAAAGCACAGCACGCCAACTTACGGCCCAGCGCGGTGAGCGTTCCCAATCCAAAAAGGGACACAAGCAGTGAGGCGAGTCAATGAGTAACATCCAGTGGATGTATGGTGAGGAGCCAAAAAATCTTCCAATTGACTTGAAAGAGAGAATTCGTACCTTGTTTCTCAATGAAACCGGTGAAGAATACACACTTGAATCACTTTCGAACCTCCCTATTCCAAAATGGAGTGGGAACATGCTGCTTATCGACCAACAACAATATCCTGCACCCGAATCGATCTTAGGGGTTCTTTGGGCCCTACCCCATGAGGTAAACGGTGTCCGTATTGCAGCTTTTGTTCTTGAGCGAACCCATCAGTCTTGTGGCTGGGGTGGGAACGCTTGGGAGCATTTGATTGCGATTTCTCGTTCAATGGGTAAAACGACCATTCAATTAGAAGTTAAAGCCGAAAACACCCGTGCTCAAGGTTTCTATAAATCAAGGGGTTTAGAAGTTGTTCGACATATTCCTCACTATTATAAATCAGGTGTTGGGTATGAAATGAAAGGGCCTTTGTGACTCTTCCTCTTTTGCTGATGACGGTTCATATAAGGGTCAAAGGTTATGCTCCCCCATCTCTAGCAGAGCATGTGGAACAGCGTTTGCTTGGAGAAATAGCAGCACAACGCGGTATTACCGGTGTTGCCTTACTCGACGGTGATGGCTTTGTTTTGTTCACAGAACCTCAACATGATGATTCGGTTCAAAATTTGGGTAAAGCCATTGCTTTACTCGATCCGAAGTGTTCCTCAGGTCGTGTCACCTTAAACGGTGAGAAGGGTACTGTTTTGGTTCAAGAGTTACTTGGTCAGAAGGTTTTGGTACTCCGTTGTGAAGTTTCGTCAAATCTCGGTCGTATACGTCAGGTTCTCGATACCGCCACTTCACAATTGAATGCCCTCCAGCCCTGAGATGCCTTACTTTGGTTGCTCGGAGACCGTTCTTCATCGGTAGAGAATCTAAATTGTCCAGTGAAGAGATTAAATGGGAAGGGTCGGTCGCAAGTCCGGTGAGAAGATGGGAATCTTCCACTGACCAGGCGAGATACGAATGGATGAACTCAAGATTCAACTCGAAGAACGACGAAAGATGGTTGATGAAAAAGCAACTAAATACCGAATCCTTCGTGATGAATGTAATGATAACTCGAAGAAGTTTACCATCACTCGAAATGAAATGAATGGCGAAGTCCGTGAACTGATTGTTCAAGTTCGTGAACAACGTGAAATTCGAGAACAAATGAACGAAATAGTTCGTGACAAAAAGGCTGTTCGTCAAGAAGCAAACAAGATGGTTCGTGAATCAAAAGATGCTTTGAATCTCGCCAAGGGACCAGAAGCGGTCCAAGAACAACGTGATGATGGCCGACGTGGACGTCGAGACCGCCCTGATACCGTTCATTCACTCAAGCGCGAACTTATCCGTTTGGAAAATGAATTCGAGATGGGACGCCACACTGGTAAAAACGAAACCAAAGTGATGAAGCGCATGAAGGAAATCAGTGCTCAAATCAAGAAGATGAAGATGTCTGAAGATTCCAATACCGATCTCAAAGAATCACGAGAAACATTGCGAATCGCAATGGAAGCTCAAGAAACCGCACACGGTGCTGTTGAACAAGCAGCAGAAGCCGCCCAAGAAGCTCACGATTTGATGCTTCAATGGAATAAGGAAGTCGACAACCAACGAGAAAAGGCAGAGTCCGCTCACCGAAAACTCCGTGGTTCCAAGAAAGATGCAGATAAAAATCACCGAGCCTACATTGTTTCGCTCCGTTGTTTGCACTCGATTCAAGACATTCTCCGTGCTATGCGTGGAGCAAATGCAGGCGCAGGTCAACGACCTTCGGCTCGTGTTGAAGTTCAAGACTTGATGAGTAAATTGATGTCCGGTGCGACACTGACTACTGATGAATTGATGCAACTTCAGCGTTATGACTGATGTTTGTCACTCCGATGAGATGAAAGACCCCGCCTTCTAAACCACCACTACCGAGGGAATCCAATGTTGTCGAAAGAAGAAATTGCGGCCATTGTTGATGATTACGATCGAATGAAACTTCGTATCGGGATGACTGCATCCCATTCGGCATTGGATATTTGTGATGGAGCTATTGAAGAAGGGTTCCCTACGGTCGCTTATTGTAAAGAAGGCCGACACAAAACTTATGCGAATTACTTCAAGGCCCATCGCTCTTCTTCTGGACGAGTCGTTCGTGGAATGGTTGACAAAGCCATTGTGATGCCATCTTTTGACGATGTCATGAAGCCAGAGATGCAAGAAGAAATGAGAAAGCGAAATGTGATCTACATTCCAAACCGTTCCTTTACATCTTACTCTTCTATTGAAGATGTTGAAAATACATTCAAAGTACCTTTGTTCGGATCTCGAAACATGCTCCGAATGGAAGAGCGAACCGAAGAACAGGATTATTATTGGATTCTTGACAAAGCAGGTCTACCATATCCTGAAGCGATTGCAGACCCACAAGACATTGACTGTTTGGTCATTGTCAAATTGCACCATGCTCAGAAGAAACTTGAACGTGGATTCTTCACCTGTGCTTCGTATGCAGAATACCAAGAGAAATCCCAAACACTTCTCGCTGAAGGTGTCATCGATGAAGAATCATTGGCCGGTGCTCGTATTGAACGCTATGTGATTGGTCCTGTTTTCAATCTCAACTTTTTCTATAGTCCGCTTGCTGAAGAGGGTGAAAAACTCGAATTACTCGGTGTTGATTGGCGTTTCGAGTCATCACTTGATGGGCATGTTCGATTGCCAGCTCCGCAACAAATGACCATGCCAGCTCACCAACAAATTCCAGAAATGACTGTCGTTGGTCATAACACAGCAACCATCCGTGAATCATTGTTGGAGAAGGCGTTTGAATTGGGAGAACGATTCATTACTGCCAGCAAGGAACATTACGACCCTGGAATCATCGGTCCGTTCTGCTTACAAACGTGTATTGACAAGGACATGAATTACTACATTTATGACGTCGCCCCTCGTTTGGGTGGAGGAACAAATGTTCACGTCAGTGTTGGACATCCGTATGGAAACGCAACCTGGAGAAAACCGATGTCCAGTGGACGTCGTATTGCAATGGAATTGCGAATGGCTGCTGAGCAAGATCGATTGCTCGAAGTCCTCACGTGATTCTTCACCGCATTCTCTCCCAGATAATGTGACTGCACCTCCACTTCAAAGAGGAACATCACAAATACCTGTGAGCGTTGGGCAGAACATGGAGTTCGTCTTCTATTCATTATCGTTAATACTTGGTTATGCATTCACGCGTTTCGTCACCGAACAAACGAATTTCCATCTCCGAATGAAAGGGATTTGGGTACATCATTGGATTCTTTCAGCCATCGCAATGGCAGTGCTCGCTGCACTTGGTTACGATGCTCCTTATGTTTGGGGGGCTCTGACTGGAGTTGCACTCGAAGGATTATCACGAAAAAACTGGTCACTCAGGGATACGAAGCGAACCTAATTGAATTGATTTCTGCTTGAATCCTTCATCTTCCTCAACATTGATTAGCCAACCCCTCTTTCACTTGAGTATGAAGAGTGCCCGTACTGCAGTGCTGTTCGTTCTTCTGCTTCTTTTTTCGAGTCTTTCTTTGGTTGTTTTATCCATCAACAAAGGAGACCTCAACACGGCACTCGCCAATGAACAGAGTTCGATGGAAGTCATCGTACCTCTTGCTCAAGCAAACGTTGCTGGCTTCCAAGAAGGTTCGATTTTCACGAATCAGACGCTCGCTTCTGGAGGATCTCACACCTGCGCCATACTTGACAACGGTTCTGTCTCCTGTTGGGGTGATGGAGCCAATGGCCAACTGGGCAACGGAGGTACATCAGTCAAATCGACACCTACCTTGACCAGCAGCCTTGGAACGGGTCGTTCAGCAGTTGCTCTCTCTTCTGGACAATACCACACCTGCGCCATTCTTGACAACGGTTCAGTCTCTTGTTGGGGTGATGGAGCCAATGGCCAACTGGGCAACGGAGGTACATCAAATCAAAACACACCCACCTTGACCAGCAGCCTTGGAACAGGTCGTACAGCGGTCGCTCTCTCTTCTGGAGAATCCCACACCTGCGCCATTCTTGACAACGGTTCAGTCTCCTGTTGGGGATATGGAAATTACGGACAACTGGGCAACGGAGGCACATCGGACAAATCAACGCCCACCTTGACCAGCAGCCTTGGAACAGGTCGTACAGCGGTCGCTCTCTCTTCTGGAGGTCAACACACCTGCGCTGTTCTTGACAACGGTTCAGTCTCCTGTTGGGGATATGGAACTTACGGACAACTCGGCAACGGATTAGGGTCTAATCACAACTCACCCAGCTTGACCAGCAGTCTTGGAGCAGGTCGTACAGCGGTCGCTCTCTCTTCGGGAGGCTACCACACCTGCGCCATTCTTGACAACGGTTCTGTCTCTTGTTGGGGTGATTCAATCTATGGCCAATTAGGCAACGGAGGCACAGCATATAAATTGACGCCCACCTTGACCAGCAGCCTTGGAACAAATCGTACGGCAGTGGCGCTTTCTTCTGGACAACACCACACCTGCGCCATTCTTGATGACGATTCAGTTTCTTGTTGGGGTGCTGGAGGCGCTGGCCAACTGGGCAATGGAGGCACATCACAGCAATACCCTCCCACCTTGACCAACAGCCTTGGAGCAGGTCGTACTGCGGTTGCACTTTCTTCTGGAAGCCAACACACCTGCGCCATTCTTGACAACGGTTTTGTCTCTTGTTGGGGAAGTGGCGGCGTTGGTCAAATGGGCAGCGGAGGTAACTGGAATCAAAAATCACCCACCTTGACCAGCAGTTTAGGTGCTGGAAGAACGGTGGCTCTCTCAGAACGTGATCTCGATGGTGATGGAATTTTGAATATTTTTGACAGCACGCCTTACCCACCAACTACCAACCCACCAAATCCACTTCCTCAAAGGAATGTCCCTGGCTTCCAAGAAGGCTCGATTTACACAGACACCACGCTTTCATGCCGGACGAGAGTCACACCTGCGCCATACTTGACAACGGTTCTGTCTCATGCTGGGGAAAAGGAACCTCTGGCCAACTCGGCAACGGATTAGAGTATAATCACAACTCACCCACCTTGACCAGCAGTCTTGGAGCAGGTCGTACAACAGTCGCTCTCTCATCTGGACAATACCACACCTGCGCCATCCTTGACGATGGTTCTGTAAGTTGTTGGGGACAAGGGGATTATGGTCAACTAGGATACGGGGGAACCTCACCGATGACAACTCCAATTCAGACTAGCAGCCTAGGAGCGGGAAGAACAGCAGTTGTAATTACTTCCGGAAGCGAGCACACTTGTGCCCTTCTTGACAATGGTTCAGCAAGTTGTTGGGGAAGAAACAGTAATGGTCAACTTGGTTATGGGAGTTCAGGGGCTAACACTGAACAATCTAATCCAATCCTCACCTCAAGTTTTGGAAATGGAAGGATTGCAGTAGCAATTTCTTCGGGAGACCATCATAACTGCGCTATTCTTGACGATGGCTCTGTAAGCTGTTGGGGGGCTAATAGTGTTGGTCAACTTGGAATCGGCTCGTTTACTGAAAAGAATACTCCCACTCAGACATCAAGTCTTGGACCAGGAAGGATTGCAGTAGCAATCTCTTCCGGATCATATCATACATGTGCCATTCTCGACAATGGAGCCGTCTCCTGCTGGGGAAACAATGGCGCTGAAGGACGGTTAGGTAACGGAGGTACATCGGTTCAAACCACCCCAACACCGACAAGTAG